>JAABTH010000012.1 GCA_011389985.1 Bacillota bacterium | reverse complement strand
GGGGCTTAACGATGTTCATGCCGGCGTGCATCGCTTTCGCCGCCATCATTACTTCGGGAACATACATGTCACCTTTTTTAAAACGGTCTCCTACTACGTTCATTCCGCTGATTAATCCCTGGTTGATAATTTCTGAAGGTTTTACGCCCTCATCAACCAGCTTCTGGGTCAGCTCACCCGCTTTCGCAGCGTTGCATTCAATAATCGCTCCTGCTAAAGCTTCATAATCTGCCATAATCACAAACTCCTTTCTCAGTCCCTTTATTTTATAACGACCCGGATGCAGCCCAACGGCAATCTTTTATCTATCTACAAGCTTCCTTATATACCGCATCCACAGCCGGACCAATTATCGATACCATTATATCAATTTCTTCTTCAGTGATCACCAGTGGAGGCGAAAATTGCAAAATGAAAATGCACCTAAACTTAACCCAGTTAAAACGCCTTGACTATCAAATATATACTCAGACACTTTTAGTTTATAGCATATTCATTCATTAAAGACAAATGTTGTACTGAGTCAATGACTAGCGGGTAACAAAAAAATTACCCGCTAGTCATTGACTCAGTAGGTAATTCATAGCTATTTGACACCGGCGTTTAAAAAAACTACGATTAGAATATGAAAAAAGAAAGAGATATTTTACTTTGTGATCTTGACGCCTTTTTCGCCTCGGTTGAACAGCATGACAGACCGGAACTGCGGGGTAAACCTGTAATCGTAGGAGGAAGTCCGGAAGGCCGTGGTGTGGTTTCTACCTGCTCTTATGAGGCCAGGAAGTTCGGCGTACATTCAGCAATGCCAATGAAAAAAGCTCTGTCTCTATGTCCGTCTGCGATAGTCGTCAGGGGCCGGATGTCCCGCTATAAAGAAATTGCCGGTCAGGTTCGGCAGATTTTCGAATGCTTTACCCCGGATATTGAAGTCGTTTCAATTGACGAAGCATATCTTGCCTTTCCGGCAGGCGAAGGTTTAAATGCGGGACAGGTGATCCACGATCATATCAAAAAAGAGCTAACGCTTCCGATTAGCGTGGGTGTTTCTACGAACAAACTGCTCGCAAAAATTGCCTGTGAACTGGCAAAACCGGACAGAGTTAAAACACTCTGGAAAGAAAGTGTAAATTCAAAGCTTTGGCCACTTTCTATTAGAGTCCTCCCGGGTATCGGACCGGTAACTGCGGAAAAACTAAACAGGTTCGGCATAAAAACTGTCAAAGACTTAGCTGCCTACCCATTGGAATCATTAAGCCGAGTTCTTGGCAATAATGCGAGTATCATTCATGGTTATGCCCATGGAATTGATGAACGAAGCCTTGAATTTGAACGCGATGTTAAATCAATATCAGAGGAAACCACTTTTTCTGATGATCTCTATGATATAAATACCATTTACGCAATACTGCTTGAGTTATCGGCAGGTGTGGGCTATCGCCTTCGCTTCGCGAATTTAACAAGCAGAACAATTACAATTAAACTGCGCTTCTCTGATTTCAAAACGATTACAAGAGGTAAAACTCTTCCTGAACCTGTCGACAGCGATAGTGAAATCTACAAAATTACCCGTGCTTTATTTGGTAAACACAGAGGTAAACCACCCTGGCGATTAATCGGGGTTCAGGCATCAGGCCTTGAAGAGGGTGGCCAACTATCGCTGCTTTCACCATCTGAAACTGAAGAAAAAGAAAAGAAACTAACAGAAGCCCGCGATAAGCTGCATAAAAAATATGGCTCTGAAGTAATCTTCCAGGCCCGACGCCTCAAAAAAGGAAAATAAACTTTCTAACTCGAAGCAATCGCATCGATTTCGACCAGGGCATCTTTAGGCAACCTGGCCACTTCAATACAAACTCTTGCCGGATAATTACTATTGAAAAAAGTGGCGTAAACCTCATTAACTGAAGCAAAATCATTCATATCCTTTAAATAAATAGTTGCTTTCACTATATCGGAAGCACTTAACCATTCTGTTTCCAGGATAGCAAGAATGTTTTTCAGGCATTGCGCTGCCTGAGTTGCAGCATCATCCCCAATCATTTCCCCGGAACCAGGATCCAATGGCAGCTGTCCGGAAACAAACACCATGCTGCCCACTTTAACAGCCTGGCTGTAAGGCCCCACAGCCCGGGGGGCATTTTCTGTATTTACATATTCATGTGTCATTTTACTTCCTCCTTAATAAGTTTGCCGGAAAGACATTTTGTTTATATAGAATAATCCAAGCCAGCACAGCACCAACCAACCCTATCAGGAAAAATATTACATGAAGCAGGGCAACTGCATTGATCATAATACACTGGACTACAATCCAGATCATCAGCCCCCAGGAAAAAACAGAACTGATGTAACCCTGGTATTCAGACTTCCGGATTGCTGTGGCAGCGCTGAAAACATGGCCCAGACCTATAACCGTGAAAAGAATTAACCCGGGTATGAAATAGTTGGTAAAGGGAGACCCTTCAAGCATTTCTGCCGGCACGCCGGCAGGTTCCCATGGATCAAGTATTGCAGCCATGCCGCCAAATAAAGCCCCGATCCCTACAAAAAGGTGCATAACCGTTAGTATGAGAAATATCTTTTTCATGCCAACCTCCGGCTCAAATAGCTAAATTATTACGCTTTCCATTATATCCTATTTGAACTAAAACAAGCATAACAAATATAGCTGAATACAAAAAAGGCCAAAAACTTTTCAAAATGATCAGGATCGCATAAAATAAGATATAGTATGAATTAGCAGATATTTTCGGAGGGCAATATGAAAAAAAATCTTTTGCACTTACTTGAAGATTATCCTGTTATACCTGCGGTCAAAGATGAAGCAGGTCTTCAGGCAGTTTTAAAAACAGATTGTGAAATAGTATTTATACTTTACGGAGATGTCCTAAATATAGTCGAGATAACTAATAAAATAAAAGAAAGTGGTAAAATTGTATTTATTAATATCGACCTCCTCGAAGGGTTTGCCAGTAAAGAAATTGTACTTAAATACTTACAAAAGAATACAAAAGCAGAAGGAATACTCAGTTCAAAAGCTTCAATGATCAAAGCGGCGAGGGATCTTGGTTTTCATACTATTCATCGACTCTTTATTATTGATTCTTTCTCTTTTAAGAGTATTGACCGCCAAATTGAGATATCAAAACCAGATTATCTGGAAATTCTGCCGGGGTGGCCAAGGTTAATTACCTGGGTTATGGAAAAATCTGATATACCAATTATATCCGGGGGCTTAATCTGCTGCAAAGAAGATGTTGTCGCCGCACTCAAAGCAGGTGCCACAGCAATCTGTTCCACTAACCCAGAAGTATGGACTCTTTAGGCCTCTATTTGGGCCACGGCTTGTTGACAGCAGGCAGTAAAAACCTTATACTTAGGCTGATAATTACTAGTGATGAGAGAAAAGTAATTTCCGGGAGGAAGTTACTTTTCTTTTTTTATTGTTTTCTGTTATTGTGGATTACAATATTTTAACATTATATAAAGTATCTTTATGAATGGAGGAAAATGATGGGCATAAAAGATTTCGCTATCGATTTTTTCTCTCTCGAAGGGAAAAATGCTGTCGTAACAGGTGGAAACACGGGTTTGGGAAGAACTTTTGCTCTTGCGCTTGCTGCAGCTGGCGCTAATTTATTCATTCCAAGTATCAGGGAAGATGATGGAACTACCAGGAAAATGATAGAAACTGAAGGGGTCAAAATGGAATTTATGCTTCAGGATATAACCGAGCCCGGAGCAGCCAAGCGAGTAGTTGAAAGCTGCGTCGATACCTTCGGCTCTTTAGACATTTTGGTTAACAGCGCTGGCCTCAGTAAAAATATTCGGGATGTCCTGGCATTTGGAAGATGTGAGTGGGATGCAATGTTAAATGTAAACCTTACAGCGCCATTTGAATTGAGTTATGAAACTGCAAAAGTAATGATCCCCCAACGTAGGGGTAAGATTATAAATATCTGCTCCATGTATTCATTCCTCGGCGGGCAGTGGTCTCCTGCTTATGCTTCAACAAAACATGGTTTAGTCGGTTTTACCAAAGCTTATTGCGATGAACTGGCACAATACAATATTCAGGTAAACGGAATTGCTCCCGGATACTTTGCCACAGATCTTACTCTTGATACAAGAAATGATTATGAAAGCAACAAGAGGGTTATAGACCACATTCCAGCCGACCGCTGGGGTGAACCGCTTGATCTGATGGGAGCCACTGTCTTTCTTGCCAGTAGAGCCTCAGATTATGTCAATGGACATATTCTTGTAGTAGATGGAGGTTACCTTGTTCGATAAACTCTGTTAGCAGGAAAGGAAGTGAGAACAAATTATAAACAATAAATACCTGATTGGTGTCGATGGCGGAACGCAAAGCACCAAAGTATTAATATTTGATCTCAAGGGTAGTGTAATATGCGAAGGCAAAGAAGAGCTGCACCCAATGAGCCTGCCCGAACCTGGTGTAGTAGAACATCCTGATGACGATCTATGGAATTCACTGGTTATTGCTGCAAGAAAAGCAATGGAAGCTTTTCCAGGGAATAAGGATGAAATAATCGGTCTTGGGCTATGTACAATCCGCTGCTGCCGTGCTTTACTTAAAGATGACGGCAAACTTGCTTCACCAGTAATCAGCTGGATGGATGCCCGGCTGGCCCGGCCATATGAACATGATAATCCGGAAGTTAGCTATGTTACTACTACCACAGGTTACATCACCCATCGCCTCACCGGTGAATTTAACGACACTATCGCAAACTACGAAGGGCAATGGCCAATTGACAAAGACACTTGGCAATGGAGTGAAGATCCTAAGGTTTTCAGGCAGTTTAATATACCCCGGAATATGCTTTTTAACCTGCAACTGCCAGGCACTATAGCCGGATATATCACTAAAGAAGTAGCTGATGCCACCGGAATACCTGAAGGGCTGCCAGTAGTCAATACTGCCAACGATAAATCTGTTGAAGCACTTGGCGCCGGGCTGCTGCCAGGACGCACAGCTCTTGTCTCTCTCGGAACTTACATTGCTTCAATGGTGCACGGGTATGAAAATATCAAAGATGCAAAATATTTTTTTTCAAATTTAGCTTCTGTACCATACCACTATCTTTATGAAAGCGGCGGTATCCGCAGAGGGATGTGGACAGTCAGTTGGGTTAAAGAACTGCTGGGGGACGAAGCTGCCTTAAAAGCAAAAATCAAGGGAGTTTCTACTGAAACTTATCTCAATAATGAAGGTGAAAAAGTTTCTGCCGGTTCTGACGGGCTGATGGCAGTGCACGACTGGCTGGCCTGGCCGGATATCCCTTACCGGAAAGGTATCTTAATCGGTTTCGATGGTCGCCATGGCGGCGCGCATATTTATCGTTCAATCTTAGAGGGCATCGCCCTGACCATGAAAAACCACACTGACGCTATGTGCAAGGAACTCGATCTCGACCTTGATAATATTATTGTCTCCGGAGGCGGTTCCAACAGTGATCTGTTTATGAAAATATTTGCTAATGTTTATAACCTTCCGGCGTGTCGAAATGTAGTCAATGGCGCAGCCGGTCTCGGTTCAGCTATCTGCGCTGCTCTCGCAACCGGGATTTACCCTGACTATATCAGCGCAATTGAAAATATGGTCAGAATCAGGGACACTTTTAAACCGAATCGCGATGATGCCGCTCTTTACACCCAGATGAACGAAGAAGTGTACAAACATATTAAAACATATACTGACGAAATATTAAAAAAATCATTCTCCATCTTCAAATAGACAAAGGAGGGTTATATATGACATTAACAAGAGAAAAAATTGTAGAGAACTTAAAAGAAATACTTGAAAAAGAGCAGGTTATAACTGATGAAGCAATTCTCAGGGAAAGCAGTGTCGATCGGTTCAGGCGTTTTGAAGAGCTGCATGGAGTATTTACACAACCGATTCCTGCCGCTGTTGTATATGTTCAAACCACAGAAGAAGCAGCAGCTGTTCTTAAATTTGCCAATGATAATATGATAAACGTTGTTCCCCGCACAGGGCATACCGCTACTGAGGGCGGGCTGGAAACAATAGTAGAAAACTCCATCGTCCTCGATGGTTCTGCTATGAATAGAATTATAAATATCGACACGTATAACATGCAGGCCACCTGCCAGTGTGGAACTCCCCTGCAGACATTGGAAGAACAGCTTCGTGAAAAGGGTTTTACTACCGGGCATTCTCCCCAATCAAAACCACTCGCCCAGATGGGAGGCCTGGTCGCAACCCGCAGCATCGGACAATTCTCAACCCTCTACGGTGGAATTGAAGATATGGTAGTCGGACTCGAGGCAGTTTTCCCCAATGGCAAAATTACCAGAATTAAGAATGTTCCCCGCAGGGCAGCCGGTCCTGAT
>JAABTH010000011.1 GCA_011389985.1 Bacillota bacterium | reverse complement strand
CAAGTACTTGCCAGAAAACAATATCCTTTTAGGTTACACTCTCGATAATATGAAAACAGGCTTTGAAATTCTCAGAGAAGTTATGGTAAACGGATACAAACCATCGGTTGCCCGTCTTTACGATCCTGAAGACGGAGCCTATCATTTTTCACATTTCGCAGATGGAAAATGCGTAATAATATTTATGGCGGAAGGCCCAGATAAAATTTCAGCAGCAACTGCTGAGGCAATTGAAACCATTGTGGCAAAATATAACGAATGCCAAAAAGTCGACACCAGATATATTCAAACCTGGTTTGAGAATCTCAACTGGGATGCTTCTAATCTTGCCGAAGAGAGAACAGAAATTATAGAAACAAAAAATATTGGCAACACCACCGAAATATCAGCTAACTGGGATATCATAAACAATATTTATGAAACCTGTGTAGAACGTCTCCGCAACGAAATACCAGATTTAACCCTGGTTGGCGGCCACTCTTCTCATAGTTATATAAACGGCACAAATTTATATTTTGTCCATTACTACAATGTTGTTGATTGTAAACCTGAAGAAGAGATAACCAAGTATCACCGGCCGATCAAAAAAATTATTGTTGAAGAAACAATTAAGGCCGGAGGTTCAATGTGCCATCATCATGGTGTAGGCAAACACAGGACAGCATGGATCAAAGATGAATACGATACATCCTATTATATCCTTGAAACACTGAAGAAATCATTTGATCCCAAGGGAATAATGAATCGGGGAACTATATTCCCGAAATAAAATGATTTATAAATCAAACAGGGGGAAACAGTGATGCGCGTTCTCGTTCCCTTTAAAATAGTAGCCGACCTTGACTTGCTCCGGGGTAAAAAATGGACAATCACCAATAATCGACCTGAAGATCCCGCTTTTGTCAAAAAGATTATCAACCCTTATGATGAAAGTGCCCTGGAGCTGGCTCTGAAGCTGGCAGATAACTGTAACAAGCACGGCCTGGAGACAGAGCTGCATGCCCTGACTATAGATAAAAAACAGGCCGACCTGTTTCTCAAAAAACTGATCGCAACAGGCTATAATCTGGCGAGCCGCTTTGACTGCGCCGTAGATTTACAATTCAACCCGTCGGCCAAAGCAGCGCTTATTGCTGCATATCTTGAAAAATTCGGCCCATTTGACTTAATCATTATGGGCATGCAGAGCAGTGATGAAGATAACGCCAAAACCCCCTATCTGACTGCCGAGGAAACAGGCTGGCCTTGCATATCAGGGATTACAGGTTTTAACGGATGCGAAACAGGTTCCATTAGAGTCTTCAGTGTAAACGATCAGGGAACAATAGAACAAACTATTCATCCTCCTTACATCCTGGTTGTTGGCAACGCCCCTAATGCATATCTGCGTATTCCTACCCTAAAAGCAATTAAAACTGCCGCAGAAAAAGAAATAAAGATTATTAACCTGGAAACATTCAATATTACTCCTGATCAACTAAATACCAAAGTTGATCCAGATCTAATCGATCTTGTGGCTGTCGATAACAGCCGTAAAAGCCTATTAATTGAAGGACCTTCAGCAGAAGAAAAAGTAAGCCTTCTTTATGACAAGTACCTTAAAGGGAGGTTGAGCAGCCTTTGAGATTCAAAGTGATCATTAATGCATGCTCACCCGTCTTTTTAAGAAGAGTAGAAGAAGTCTGTGCATTTATAGACGCTCATAAAACACTTTTTAGAGTTAATCATTATACGGATGCTGAAGCGCTGGTGTTTTATTCACAAGAAGATGTTGAAGAACAATTGGCAGAGAAACTTCCTTTTCGGAAGATCAAACTCATTAAACTAAAACATTATCAACCTGAACCAATTTTATATGCGCTGGAAGAGCTTGAAGGTCAAAATCCTGCAGATCTATATATCTTTACAGGTGATCTTGCCGGCAATGAACTGGCTGTCAGGTTTGCCTCACGGATGAAAAGCTCATCGCTTGTTGCAGTGGAAAAGCTTGACCGGCAGCAGGGAAATATGATCGGCAGCAAAAAAGTCTACAGCGGCAACCTGCTTGGCTCTTTTCACTTTATTAAAAAACCTTATTGCTTATCATTAGCCAGGGGCATGAACAGAATAGAAACATCCCTGCCCAGGCAAAAAAAGAATATCAATTACTTCGATTATAGTACATACAATGACGAAAGGGTCCCTGTTCAGTGTAGAGAAATATCAAAAACAGAGGAGCAATGTTTCGATAAAGCACAATTTGTTATCGCTGTTGGCAGAGGTGCGGGTAATCGTGAAGCAGTGGCTCACCTGGAAAGAATCTCTCGGCAACTGGGAGCTGAACTGGGCGTTAGCCGTCCGGTAGTGATGAACGCCTGGGCCCCGCTTAACCGCTTGATCGGTGCATCAGGAAATGTTATCGCCCCGGATATTTGTCTGGCATTAGCTGTATCCGGCTCCCCGCCTTTCTATTATGGGATCGAAAATAGTAAACTTATTATCGCTGTCAATACAGATAAAGAAGCCCCATTGGTTAAAGCTGCGGATCTTGTCATCATTGACGATTACAAAGTCATTATTGAAGAACTGTGTAAATTGATCGTAAAGAGTAATTGAAGGAAGCAGGTGTTCACTAAGCTTCTCCTAAGCGTATTACTCCCAAATCCGCATCTGGATGGCATGGATCTACTAAAACAGCACCGTACATATCGTCGTGTCCGCGCGGCTCTAAAACCACTGCAGTCCGGATATGATTATAATGGTTCATCATGTATTCTCTTTTTTCAAGGAGAGTGCTTGCTTTCAGCTGCGGACCCCTTAGGATCAGGCGCAGTGATTCCCCACCCACATGAGCATCCACATACTTAATCATGTATTCACTCACTGCCACGCCCTCATTAACAGTTTATTAGCTGTTATCCCCAGCCTCAAAGCCGTTGCAGGATCTAAACAGAACAATTCCCTTAAAACCAAAGTTTTCATCACTGACCGTAAAAGCAATTGCGTTAAAAATATCAGTAATATGTGGCGCTGCTTCCAGGACTTCCCCACAAACAACAGGAGAAAAGTTGTAAACGTAATGGAAGTTTAAATCTCTTGAGTTCTCATAACCTCACCTGCCTGCATAACCTTCTTTTCTATCTTGGCCGGTTTAATATGGCAATATGAGAAATGAGTCTCGGAAAAGTCAACTTTGGGTGGCGGGGTTGTATCACAGACGGTCCCCACCTTGCGGTGACATCTTCCGGCAAAAGGGCAACCCTTGATTTTTATTGTAGGATCGGGTGGTGACCCTTCCAGACGGATGGCTTCTTTTTTTATCGATGGATCCACATCGGGGACCGCCGACAGCAATGCTTCGGTGTAGGGGTGACAGGGGGAACCCACCACCTCATGCTTCTCGCCATATTCGCAGATCCGTCCAAGATACATCACCATAATCATGTCGCTCAGATAATTGATCACATTCAGATCGTGGGAGATAAAGATATAAGATGCGCCGGACTCTTTCTGCAGATCCACCAGCAGGTTGAGAACCGAAGCCTGAACAGACGCATCCAGGGCACTGGTAGGCTCGTCACAGATCAGAAGGTTGGGGGAGATGGAAAAAGCGCGTGCTACCGCTGCCCGCTGCATCTCTCCACCGCTTAGCTGGCGTGGCCGCCGATAGAGGTACTCCTCACCCAGATCTACCTTTTTGAGAATATCTACAATCCGCTTTTTACGTTCTTCCCCGCTGTTGATCCCCAGAAGCTTCTTCATCGGTCTGCCGATTATTGCCTCCAGGGTAAATGAAGGGTTAAGACTACGTCCGGGATTCTGGAAAATAAGCTGAATCTCCCGCAGTGTTTCAGGGCTCCTTTTTCTCCATGAGACTGAAATATCAGTACCGTCAAAAATAATCTTTCCACTGGTAGGACGGAGCAACCCGCCTACAGTGTTGCCAATGGTACTCTTGCCGCAGCCCGATTCTCCTACAACTCCGAGAACGGAGTTGCGATCAAGTGTTAGGTCTACGCCGTCCACTGCTCTGATACGTTTTCCCGGGGGACCGAAGTAGCGGTAAATCTTGTCTAACTGAAGAATCGTACGGTGTTCCGGTGCCGGCCCATTGTCAGGAAGCTTCACTTCTTTTTTCTTTATCTGTACTGGTCTCTCCGGGACATCCTCTGCATAGGCACGGTCACAAGCCGTAAAGTGGCCACTTTTACGTTCGGTAAAACCGTATCTGTCTTCACATCCAGGCCGCTTCTTATCGCAGCGGGGAACAAAGGGGCATCCGGTTTCGGCGGCACTTCTTCGAGTTACATAGCCCGGAATGGTGTTAAGGCGAACCGTTTCCTTCACAACTCCCGCCCGGGGCATACAGCTAATGAGGGCCCTGGTATAGGGATGCAGGGGATCGTTAAAAATCGCCTCCTGGGATGATGTTTCCACCACCTCTCCGCGGTACATTACGGCTATCCGATCTGCGACCTTGTTTACTACCCCGATATCATGAGAGATGTAAATAAGAGACATATTATATTTCTCTTTTAGCTCTCCGATAATATCAAGAATAACCGCTTCAGTTGTTACATCGAGAGCGGTTGTCGGTTCATCAAGGATCATCAGATCAGGTTTACATAAAAGGGCCATGGCAATGCATACCCGCTGCTGCATCCCTCCACTGATCTGATGAGGGTAGCGTTCAATAATTCCAGCAGCATCTCCCATGTAGAGATCTGTAAGCGTCTCGATAGCAGCTTCCCGTGCTTTGGACCTTGAAAACTTCTGGTGAAACATGGTCACCTCTTCCAGCTGAAAGCCAATGGTCAGGGAAGGGTTGAGGCTGGAGTAGGGGTTCTGGTAAACCATTGCAATGCGGTTTCCCCGGTAAGATTCCATCTCCTTTGGGCTCTTTTCCAGAAGGTTTTCTCCCATAAAAATTACTTCCCCGGAACGGCTGCCATTTTTCGGCAGGTAATCCACAATCGCATAAGTAAGCGTACTCTTACCACATCCCGATTCGCCGATAATACCCAGCGCCTCTTTACGCCCTACCTTGAGAGAAATATCTTTTACCGCTACAATCCGGTCAGTCAAAGTTTTATATTCCACATTAAGATTATTTATTTCCAAAACTGGCATAGTTTTTTGTTTATTCTTCATGGATCATCACCTTGCTTATAAAGTCTGAGAAAAGAGAAATTGCTATAACAAGGGATGCAATTGACAGAGATGGATAAAGAACCGTCCATGGAGCTGTGCGAATGATTGATTTGTTTTCGATAACCATCATTCCCCAGTCGGGAGTAGGCGGCTGAAGACCAACACCTAAAAAGCCGAGACTTGCAATCATCATTATTGAGTAGGCAAACCTTGCGGTGATCTCCACCAGTACAGGACCGATGGTATTGGGAAGTATTTCAATAAACATAATATAAAAGTGTGATTCTCCCCGTATTCTCGCGGCATCCACATATTCGTTGCTTGCACAGGTCAAAAGTGCCCCTCTGGCAACTCGTGCGGTCGCAGGGGTATAAGCAATGGAGACGATAATGGTAAGACTGAGAATAGTTGAGTTTCCCAGAATTCCCAGAATAACCATAGCAAGCACAAGGGGTGGAATTGCCATAAGGATATCCATTATCCTCAGAAAAATGGTATCGACAAGGCCACCGAAGTAACCTGCTGTAAAACCGATAATAATGCCTGCAATAGAAGAGAAAAGACTTGTCATTAGTGCAATGGTTAAGATCGATCTGCTTCCGTAAACGATTCGTGAAAGAACATCGCGGCCGAGGGCATCAGTACCCAGTGTATGCCCCCCCTCTCCGGGTGCTGCCATCTGATATTCCATATCCATATGAGTATAGCTCCGGGTGGTCATAGAAGGCCCCGCAAAAGCGATGAAAACCCACAATAGGAGAACGCTTAAGCCTATAATGGCGCGAGGGCTTTTTTTAAGCTGTAGCAGAAATATGTTCATACTTCCCCCTGCTTAAATCTGATTTTCGGATTTAAAAAAGCATAGGCCATATCGGTTATAAAGGTCGAAAAAACAAAAATAAAGGTGATAAAAAGAACACACGCTTCAATAAGTGGTATATCCCTCGTCTTTATAGCCGACAAGGTAAGGGAACCCAATCCCGGAAAACCGAAAAGAGTTTCCACCACAATAAGACCGCCGAAAAGCCATCCCATGTTCATTCCGATGATTGTAATGGTTGGAAGAAGTGCGTTTTTGAGGGCGTGGCGGAAAATTACATAACGCCTGGGCATCCCTTTTAGGGTTGCCGCTCTTATATAATCGGAGCTCATAACTCCGATCATGGAAGATCTTTGCATTCGGGAAACATATCCGAACATGACAATGGTAATTGAAAGAGCTGGTAACACCAGAATGTTCAGGTTTCCCCAAATAGTCTGACCTATGGGGATGAGGCTCGCAATGGGAAATATTTCAAGATAGACTGAAAAAATCGTTATGAGAATGATTCCTGAAACGAATTCCGGAAGTGCCATAGTTGCAAGGCCAACAAATGAGATGACCGAATCAGCAGTCTTTCCTGCCTTTACTCCCGCAAGGATTCCCATCAGAATTGAAACAGGAACATAAAAAATGAAAGCGGTAAAAGCGAGTAGCATTGAGTGGCCTACTCTTCTCCAGAAAATGGAGCTGATCTCAACTCCCCGCATGTAGATGGACTGCCCAAGATCGCCCTGGACAAACCCTCCTGCCCAACGCAAATAACGCACATGTATCGGATCATCAAGCCCCATGGATTCTCTGAGGGCTGCCACCGACTCTTCGGTGGCAGCTTGACCCAGAATCGTTTGAGCAACATCTCCCGGCATAATCTCCACGAGAAAAAAGATCAGCATAGACATGGCAACCATGGTAAGAACCATAAACCCAAGACGCTTTAGAAAACGTTCCAGGAAATCCATTTTGAATTACTCCTACTTATAAGAATTACTCTTACTCTATTGTAGCGTATTTAAGTTGAACAAGCATGGTTACCGGCTGCCGGTAATCCTTCACACTGGTGCTGGTTGCAACCAGATAGGGCACCTGGAGATTGATAACCGTACCGCGTTCAACAAAAATTTCCTGAAGTCGGTCGTAGTGGCTCTGGCGAACCGATGGATCCACTTCATTCCGGATTTTGTCGATCAAATCGTCCACTTCAGGATCCGACATATGTGATTCATTCCAGGGACCTTCGGAGTGGTAAGCCAGCATTAGCAGCATCGAGGGGTCAACACGTACTCCCCAGCCGGTAATTGACATGGGTGCATCCATCCAGTGCTGTGCAAGATAAATATCTCTGGGGTAGCCCTGGAGATCAAGGTCGAACCCTGCAGGAGCAGCGATCTCTTTCAAGGCCTGGGAAATGTCGGTTCCGTATGGGTGGTCAGAGGCGTAGTATAGTTCTACTGTAAGCCCGTCTGGATAACCCGCCTCGGCAAGAAGCTCTTTTGAACGTTCAATGTCGCGGCCCCGGAAAGGGATTTCCTTGTACTGGGCAAGGGAATTTACGATAGGAGTCTCGTTGTAGAAGATGCTCTCACCCAGGACTCCCTGACACGCTTGTGCAAGGAACTCAGGATCCATGGCATATTTAAAAGCAAGCCGAACATTATTATCGTTAAAAGGCTCCCGGTCGGCGGCCATGGCAATAAACCTTGATTCCTGATACGGGGAGACAATGGTAAACCCTTCCAGACCTTGAAGTCTGTCTCTTATAATTGGAGAAATTTGGGGAACAATGTCTACCTGACCCGCTTCAAGTAGGGATATGCTGGAGTCGATATCGGGAACAAAATAGATCATCAGTGCATCTGCCTTGGGAAGGCCCGGATCCCAGTAGTTTTCGTTTTTCACCAGCATGGCCGACTCTTTAGGTACCATCTCCTCAAGTTTGAAAGCTCCAGTGCCCATAGGGGCAGATTCACCCAGCATTCCGTAATCGTAATCAGAAGAGAGAATGGCAAGATTATAGTCGGTAAAAAGATAGTAAAAAGTAGGAAAAGCCTCTGCCAGGGTAATAACCACCGTATGGTCATCGGGGGTCTCAATTTTCTCGACAACCTGCAAATCCTCTGCTTTCAGATGCCCGATCTCGGGATCCTGGGTTCGTTCAAGGGTAAACTTCACATCTTCCGCGGTAAAGTCGGACCCGTCGTGGAAAGTAACCCCCTCGCGCAGTTTAAAAGTCCACACTTTTCCCTCGGGACTATCCCATTCGGTAGCAAGTGCCGGAACCAATTCGCCGGTGTTTGCATCCATTTCAATAAGGTAGTCATAGATTGAGGAGTTGAGGCTGAAAGCCTGTCCGTCCCATGCTCCGGGTGTGATCAGGTTCGGAACCTGCTCTGCCACCCTTATAACCATTTCTTCTCCGGTTTCTTCTCCGGTTTCTTCTCCGGTTTCTTCTTCTGTTGTGCAACCGCTGAGAATAAGAGTGGTCACAATCAGAAAGCACATTGCTAAAAACAATAATTTTTTCATTTTTTCCCCTCCAATAATTTTTTGATTTCCTTTATCTTCTGACAATATTCTACAAAAAAGTAAAACCTCCTTTTTTAACATTTTTTTAGAGGAATCCAGCTAACAAAAAAGAGAAAAGCGCATTCCTATGAAGAAATTACTTTTCTCTCGTCACTAGTAATTTATGACCTCAAGTATAAAGCTTTTGATTATTTTTGTCAACTTCTCTCGAGTACTTTTAATTATAGTAAATTCCCAAAGTAAGTTCTACAGTGGACGACGGTGTAGCATTTAGTCTGGTAAATATTTTGGGTAGAATTAAGTCTGGGAAGTAGTCGGTTTCCATCATGACATTGGCCAAATTAATCATAGAATCAATAACCGGAGTATGAACACCGAATATGCGACCTAGTTCATGGTAAATATGACAACCAACCGGTATATCCTCAGTGATATATCTATTATTAATATCATGAGGGCCTGTGCCATACTGAATGTAGTCTTGTTGTTCAAAAGGAATTTCTTAATCTGGCCCCATATATTCGGCCCCTAAGATACTCTCCCTATGGAAAAACTGCTTTTTTCAAATTGTTGGATACCGACGCCTATTGCATCGGCAATAGCACATTGTTCTAAATAAAAGGAGTATTGTACTTTTGCTATAGAGGGGCAGTATGCATGCGAGTATATAGAATAATCGTATTTGTCTGTGCCATATATTACTCCCCAGTTTTCCATTACACCAACTCCAAGTATAGTTCCCGAACAGTGTAAGACAGGGTTTACATTACTGAAACCAATATCAAGAGCTGTATCCCCTGGATCAATTCCGTCGTTCTTCGTAATGCAATCCATTGGTCCAAGATACTTGGCGCTTTCAAGAAAAGCTTCCTGATCTGTCATTGGCATCGCAGCGCCTCTTAAGGTAATTGCCCGGTAATAAGCACGGATACGAGGAAGAACCACTCCACCCCTGATATCAACTCTGCTTCCATAAGGTGAGCTTGACCAACCGCCAATTATTACTTTTTTGTTACAACCTGCTTCACGCATCATTCTACGTAATAGCAGCGGACCGAATTTGTCGGGAAAGATATGAATAAACATTCCGTCTTCAAAACATGGAATCAGCTTCTCAAAAAAACCTGATGACCAAATGCCGGCGTGGTAACAATGACTAACCCTGCTCCTTTAACCGCTTCGGCAACTTCCTCAGTTACCATTTTCATTCGAGCAACTCCTGAACGTTCAAACCCGTAAAGGTTTAATTGTGTGCGAAAAAAATTATGCCACTTTCCATAATCCCAAAAAGAGTTTTTTTCGAAAAGGGCGGCAAATCACAGAGATGTACTTCTGCTCCGGCCAGGGCACAATCAGCAGCCTGTGCTTTCCCAACTGCACCGGCGCCTAAAATTGCAATTGGCTTATTTTTAAGTTATTCCATATCCATAACGTTTACTTTCCTCCTGAATATTTGATTACTTGCTAATTAATCTGCGCAATACCGGTGCTAAAAATAATTAGTACTACAGCGAAGGTTCATTAACTCTTTGTAAAAACTGCGGTATTTTTGAGCGGAAAACTTCTATTCTGGCAATTATTTCGCTACAAATTACTGCTTTGGCCACTAAAAATTTTTTAAATATAAAATCTTTCGCTGTAGTACCAATCAAGAAATATATCTCATTTTCCCGCCGAATTATCCGCGCTTAATCCAAGCCTTCCTTTTAAATCGTCTATAAACTGTTTTGCTGTGCGGCCCGAGCGGGCATTATGCCACAGCACCCAGCGCAGGGCAAGTTCGTGCAGTTCATGTTGATTGATCATAATTCCACTTTTGGCGGCCAACTCATCGACAGTATGAAGAAACTCTTTCTTGTCCGGAGCAGAATAAACAAGCTTAATCCCGAATCGATCGGCGAGGGAAAGCTTTTCCTGATACGTATCCTGTGTGCCTACCTCATCTGACTCCCGATCACTAAAATATTCTCTGACTATGTTCCGGCGATTTGAAGTTGCATATACCAAAACATTATCCGGAGGCCGGTTAATACTACCCTCAAGTAAAGCCTTTAAAGCTTTATACTCTGTTTCATCTTCTTCAAAAGAAAGATCGTCAATAAATATAATAAATTTTTGCGCGCGTCCTTCAATTGCGGACACAATAAGGTGTAAACTTTGCAGATCATGCTTTGATACTTCAATTATCCGTAAACCTTCTGCCCCAAAAATATGAATTAGACTCTTAACTGTAGACGATTTCCCCGTACCGCGGTCCCCGTAAAGCAGCATATTGTTTGCACTTAACCCTCTGACAAACTGCTTTGTGTTTCTGAGGATCTCTTCCTTCTGGTCTTCATAGCCGACAAGATCATCAATGCGAATCGAATCCGGGCGGGCAACACCTCTTAACTGCGGGAATGATCCACTGCTCTCCCACTTAAAAGCCCAGAACCGTCCGAAACTGCCACTGCCAGTTTCGTGATAAAAATTATAGAGGCCAATAATATTATCGCTCCAGTCGGTTGAGGATATCATTATCTCTTTAAACCGGACTCTTTTTTGGAAATAATAGTCAGGATAACTATCACCATTACTCTGCCCTATAACTAAGCTATCTAAATCGGGGGCAAAATCACTTATATCAAGGATGTCAGTTAAATGCTCTCCGTATCCGGTTAGATTAAAATCATAGATTACTTTAAGCAGACGAAGATCATTCTTAACTGCCCTGATTATTAAATGATCAATTTCACTATAAGTATATTTTTCACTCGTGCGGCTGAATATATTTTCTGTAGAGGCGATTAGATCTAACATGTAGTTTCTGAAGATATTTATACTGCCTGAATTTCGAACTTGATTCAGCTCAAGCAACCTGCCGATCAACTCATAATACAAACCGGCTGCTGTGGGATCTCTTTTAACTAGAAGCTGTAACAGCCGTTTGAAACAACCAAGCACAGGATCATTAAAAAGAACCCTATAAAGGGTCAGGCATTCTATGGCATTTAACACTCTTTGAGCATCTTTATTTATATCTGCCATTATCGGATCCCTCATACCTTAACACTGCTTTTATTAAACTTAGTAATATTCTATTTCCCCAAAAAGTTCATCCAGTGATACTGTCGCAAAGGTGGAAGCATAGTCAGCCATGGCATATGGAATAACCAACTCACCATTGTGAATGATTGCTCCGCAGGAATAAACCACATTCGGCACGTAACCTTCGCGCTCTTCATCATTCGGCGCTAAAAGCGGTTCACGCGTCTGGCCAATAACTCTGGTCGGATCATCCCTGTCAAGCAAAGTGATCCCCAGGCAATACCGCCGCATCGAGCCGACTCCATGAGTAAGCAAAAGCCAGCCTTTTTCAGTTTCTATTGGAGAGCCACAATTGCCAACCTGGATATACTGCCAGGGAAACTGCGGTTCCTGAATTTTTTGGGCATCACGCCAAAAATGAATGTCTTCTGAAAACATTATATAATTGTTGACACCGTCAACCCTGGAAACCATACAATATTTATCGTTGATTTTTCTTGGAAACAGGGCCATGCCCTTGTTCTGAGCATACTCTCCGTGGATAGGTAAAACCTTAAAGGTGTAAAAATCTGTTGTCTCAATCAGCTTGGGAAGAATTGTAAATCCGTTGAAAGCTGTATATGTAGCATAATAAATTACAGAGCCATCGTTTTCAGTAAATTTTACGAAGCGGGCATCTTCGATTCCATTGCTTTCTGTATATGAGATAGGAAATATAACCCTTTCAGACAGGGCTGTATCAAGAGAAAAACTTATCTCGTAATGTGAATTCGCCAGCCAGTTAACATCTTGGACCACTTTTCTCTGAACCGCATCAAGATTATTGCTCTCTATCGCCTGAACGATACTAGCCTGCAGATCCCCGTAAGTAAAATGATCCTTTAGGTGTTCCATAACCATACCAACCAGGTTCTCCTGAATATGCATTTCCGATAGTTTGTCTACAAATTCCTTCTTATTGTATACATGTCTTTTAATCGCTTCAGGTATATCAACTAACTCCCCGGGGTCTTTAAACAGAAGATTGTTATCCTGATCGATTATTCCGCTTCTGAATACAATTGATGATATGTGGCCTTCCCCTGTGGCCCTAAAGCTGACAATTACCCTTTTTTCCCCCTCGCAGAGAGATGTTTGGTCGGGATCCTCCATGATACTGGGGTTAAAAAAAGCTGCCGATTCAATTGAATACTCCATAGTGAAGTAAGAACCAATCAACAGTTTGGCTGATTTTGACAATTTTTCAGGTTCAACTTCCACCTTCTTGATTATATCCTTAACATTATTAAAGTTCTTACGGTAGATCTTGGAAATATTGCGGTGCCGTTGCGAGAAGTTAGTGAGGACCTGGTTTAAAGTGAACCTAATATCCTCTTCAGACATGGATAGTATTTTTTTTATAATACTTAAAGCCCTTTCTTCTCCACCGGGAAAGAAATAACGGGCAATTACCCTTTTTGAGTCAGGATAGAACCTGATATCCTTACGATCAACATGTATGGCCAAATTAAACATCGCTCCCCATATAATGCTACTGACACTATATTATAAACATTTGTTGATGTCCATGCACATAAATTAATTTCAAATAATTTTCTGCTTAATTTTCTAAAACCATATGAGCAATTTTCGTAGCATGGTCTGCAACTCGTTCCAGGTTACTTAACAGATCCAGGTAAATTACCCCCACGGCTGGATAACACTTCTTAGTATTGATGCGATCTATATGTTCGTGGCGGAGTATTTTCTCCTGATCATCAACCTCGTCATCATCTTTTATAACCTGAGCAGCCATCTCCCCGTCATCTTTTTCAAAAGCAATTGTCGCCCTCTCAAGCATAGAATCAACTTTTTTATAATAATCGGTTAATTCTTCTAGGGCGGCATTTGAAACAGGCAGCCTGTTTTCAACTGCTTCCTCGGAAAGCCTTAAGATATTTTCTGCATGATCGCCAATCCGTTCCAGATCATTAGCCGCAGACATCAGGCTGCCGATCATTACAGACTGTTCGCGTGTCATGGAATGCTGGGAAACATCAGCCAGGTAGATATTTATTTCTTTTTCCAAATCATTGATCAACTCTTCCATCTGTTCAATATGTTGAACCTTTTTCAAATCGCTTTTTATAAATACCTGCATTGCCTCTTCAAGCATTTCCCGGGCAATAATAGCCATGCGCAATAGCTCCTGCTTAACCCCGCCTATGGCTGCAGCAGGTGTTTTCAAAATGCGAGGATCAAGAAATTTGGGTCCGAAATCCAATTTTGTATCATCCCCTGGTATTATTTTACATACCAGGGCAGTAAACTGCCTGATAAATATTATGAAAATAATTGTCCCAAAGAGATTGAATGCTGTATGGGTATTTGCCACCTGGCGGGGAATCGTACTGGCTGTCTGCATCATCAAATCAGTAAATGGATCCAGAAATATTAGTGCTAAGATAACACCAAAAGTATTAAACAGCACATGAGCAACAGCAGCTCTTCTTGCAGCTACATTAGCGCCTATTCCGGCCAATATGGCGGTTACACATGTTCCGATATTTGTTCCGAGAATCAACGGTACTGCTGAATGAAAGGGTATGAGATCCTGCATTGTGAGCGCAATAATAACGCCTGTTGCAGCGCTGCTGCTCTGAATTAAAGCGGTAAAGACCGCTCCGCAAAGAATTCCCAACAAAGGATAAACACTAAACTGCATCAGCAAGTTATGAAAAGCATCCAGGTCTCTCAGCGGACTCATCCCTTCAGACATAGTCGTCATGCCTAGAAAAAGCAAACCAAAACCGAGAAGCGTCTGACCAAGGTACCGATGGATGCGCCGGCGGCCAAAAAAATTAAGCAGCGAACCGATGCCGATAGCGGGAAAAATTACAACCCCGATTTTAAATGATACAATTTGAGCAGTTATTGTTGTTCCAATATTGGCGCCGATAATAACACTTATTGCCTGGGAAAGGTTCATTAAACCGGCATTGGCAAATCCAACTACCATTACAGTAACGGTACTGCTGCTTTGGACCAGTAAGGTAACCACCACACCAGTTAGCGCTCCAAGTATGGGCTTATTAGTCAGCACCTCAAGAATGCGCCGAAAACGATCCCCGGCTGCTTTTTGCATTCCAGAGGCCATGATTTGAATGCCAAAAAGAAAAAGGCCTAAGCCGCCCAATGAACTGAAAGTAATTTCCCAGAACAATAAAGACACCTCCTAAAACCACAACCTCTATTATACCCGAAGCTATCAATATTGGGGACTAAAAAGATAGTTAAGATATAAGGAAGGTAAACCATAAGGAAAACAAGTGTTATATGGAGAGCCCCGCTATGAAGCTAGACAATAATTACAAGCAGTAAATTTACGGGACTATGAATAATGATCTTATATGGTTTTATTGTACATAAATAATTTTTCTCTCAGAAATCAGCTTTTCTCCTGACGATCGCTTCGGAACTTACTCTATTTCGGTTTTCACGGGGCCCGGCAACATCTACAATATAACCATTATGGGCAGCATTTATCTCTGCCCCGGTTTTACAATCACTTATGTGCTCAACTCTGATCACGGTAACATCATCAGAGCGCGGATCTAAAATCTCCAGCTCATCTCCCACGGCAAACCTGTTCCGGGCTTTAATTGTTAAATGTCCAGCTTCCAGATTATCACTGTCTACGATTCCAACAAAATCATAACCCCTGATGTACGAAGAGTTTTCAGTGTGCTCAGTTTTATCAACGAGATCAGGAAGATAAAATCCTGTGCTGTACGGACGGTGCGATACCTTGGTCAGCTCAGCTAATAGCTCAGGGTTAAATTTATAAGATTTACCTGGCGCAGCGAAATTATCAAGGGCCAACCTGTAAGCTCTAGTTGTTGCTGCAACATAATACGTTGTTTTCATCCGGCCTTCTATTTTCAGACTGTCAACTCCTGCAGACGCCAGTGCGGGAATGTGCTCAATCATACATAAGTCCCTCGAGTTTAGCAAATAAGTCCCTCGCTCATCTTCAGTAATAGTCAGATCCTCATTTCGGCCAACCTCGTGTATCCGGTATTCCCAGCGGCAGGGCTGCGTGCACAAACCCTGATTGGCCGAACGGCTGCTCATCAAACTGGACAACAGACAACGGCCAGAATAGGCAATACACATTGCGCCGTGAACAAATACTTCAAGTTCCATTTCCGGAACACTTTGCTTGATTGCGCCAACTTGATCCAGGTTCAACTCACGGGCCAAAACAATTCTGGCTACTCCCTGATTATGCCAGAATCTGACCGATTCGCTGTTTGTAGTATTGGCCTGAGTGCTGAGGTGAATTTTAACTCCTGCATTAAGTGACTGGGCTAATGAAACTACTCCCGGATCGGATACAATAACGGCATCGACACCAATTTTTACAGCTTTAGCTAAATAGGCTTTCATCGCATCCAAATCTTGATCATATGGAAATATATTCATGGCAAGGTACACTTTGCACCATTGTTCATGGGCAAATTTGACCCCTTCGGCTAGTTCATCCAGGGAAAAAGAAGTTTCAGGAGCGCGCAGAGAAAATGAGCCAGCCCCGCAGTAGACTGCATCTGCACCAAAACGAACCGCTGTTTTAAGTTTTTCCAGGTTACCGGCAGGTGATAAAAGTTCCATAGTTTAATTATACCTTATAGCGCAGTTCCAGGAAACGGACCTGTGAATTACACTGAGTCAATACCTGGCAGGTATTTTTTTTGTTACCCGTTCCGTCACAGATATATTCACTCAAACATCATCGGTTAAAATGCCTTTGGCTTGATGTTATATGTGTGATAATATCTTTACAGTGTAACCTTAAACATTTTCATTCAGAGGAGGTTCCTTTATGAATGATATTGCAATAGTCTGTGACAGCTCTGCAAGTATTCCGGAAGCAATAAGGGCAGAATTAAATATTCATCTAGTTCCCATCTATATCCACCACGGGGATAAAGTCTGGCGCGATCTTATTGACATCAGGCAGGATGAATTCTATCAATGGCTACCAACCTTAGAAAAACTGCCAAGTACAGCTTACCCGGGACCGGATGATTTTTTGAAAACCTATGAGCTATTAGCGGCTGAAGGTTACAAAAACATCATCAGCATACATATAACTTCAAAAAGCAGCGGTACTTACCAGGCAGCCAAACTGGCAGGAGAAATGGCCGAAGAAAAATTGGGCGGCCTTAGGGTGGAAGCATTTGATACACTTAATGTGGCTATGTGTCATGGTTGGATGGTCATTGAAGCAGCCCGTGCCGCACACAGGGGCACCAGTGTGGATGAAATCATATGCTTACTTAATCGTATAGTGCCGACCGCAAATATGATTCAGACTGCAGATACACTCAAATATCTACATATGGGTGGACGTATTGGCAGTGCAGCCCACCTGATGGGTAGCGTCTTAAATATAAAACCGCTCATCGGCATGCGTGATGGTGTTATAGTACCCCTTGGCCGGGAACACAGTCGAAAAAAAGTTTATAAAGCTATGGTTAACATGGTCGAAGAAACTGTTGGCAGCGGTAGCAAGATTAAAGTTGCCTACCTTCATGCAGCAGCTCCTGATCAGATCGAAATAATCAGATCTATGCTGGAAAAACGTGTTAAATGCGTAGAATCATTAGTAGCTGAATTATCCCCTGCCCTTGGAGTGCACTCAGGCCCCGGCACAACAGGAATTTGCTATTTCCCGGTCAGTGCACTTGAGAACCCTTTATAACATCAAGTTATTCATGACAGGGTAAGTTTCTGGATAGATTCTGCTGATTAAAATAAACTGTAATATTCCCTGATTCTATGATTAACAGAGACAGCTGAAGAATATGTTTCAAAATAAGAGATTGGAGGTTTAAAAAATTGGCCCTGTTAAAAACGGTATCTGAGCAGGAAGCAACCGGTAAGGTTAGAGAAGTTTTCAATGATATCAAGGCAACAAAAGAAATTGATTTCATACCGAACTTCTGGCAGGCCCTTGCCATTAATCCCGACCACCTGGAAGCAACGTGGAATAAATTAAAAGTTGTCATGCAGCCGGGGAAGCTCGACAAACGTACAAAAGAAATCATTGCCCTTGCTGTTTCAATAACCAATAATTGTGTTTACTGAATTCACTCACACAGTGCCGCCGTGAAGCGGCTCGGTCTGGATAATGAAGCTCTCTCGGAAATTGTGGCAGTCGTAGATGTTTTCTGCGGCACAAACCGCCTTGCCGACGCTTACCAGGTAGAACCGGATGTGTCGCCTGAGAAGGATTGATCAGAGTCAAACTGAAAATAATACAGCCCTGAACAGATATTGACAAATGTCCGCTGGTTCATAGTTGTTATTGGTCAATAATGAGAGCATATCAAATTTAAAATAATAAGCAAGCCAGGAAGAAGGCCGGAATCTTTTCAACAGATAAGATCCCGGCCCGGGTAAGCCATTACTTCAGTGATGATAATAATATCAGGTGGGTTGCATTACACCAAAGAAAACCAGCCAGGCCAAGACACTTTTGGCTACCAAGCTTAAAATGATATAGCCTCTCTCACCATAAAGATAATCAGCCCATCTGCCAACTTTTTTGTACTGTAAAACCATATTAATCGGAAAAAGGTTAAAGAAGATAAAATATGAGCCGATTATAGCGTATACAAACCAGGGCACCTCACCCGGGTCAGCATTGCCAAGGGCATGCATAATAATAATAACCCAGGGGCCTATTCCAGCTATTGAGCCAAATACAAAAGGCGACCACACTGTTTTCTCTGTATACTGGTTTAATTTCTCCATCAACAGGCCAAACCAATTCATTGTTGCATTCAGAACGAAGATGGCAATTAACGCGCCAATATCATAAACCCCAAAAAGCATTGCAATCAGAATAATCATCAGGGATGAACTTAAGGAGTACTCATACCAGCGGAAAACATTTATACCTTTTTTAAGATCACGGTTATAAATTTCATTGGCCTTAGGCATTACAATGATAAAATGAGCCAGCGCCGATAGCAGCAGGAAAAATGACACAAAGAGGCCAAAGGGCACTTCAGCAATCTGCTCCGGCCTGGTAACCAGGCGCATAATGTCAGTGTTAAACTCAAGAAAATATGACCAGACCGGGGTTTTAAATGCTTTTACCTGATCGACTGTAAGTGCGATAACGAGCATTGCCACCCCCTGTAAAAAGTGTAATATCCCCATGGTCAGATTAAATCTTTTTAAATAGGCGAAACTTATTTGTCTTGTTTTTTTCTGCTTTTTACTTCCCTCCAGTTCTGCGACCTTTCGTTTCAGCTGATGATAGGATCTCTCCAGTTCTCTGCATCTTTCTGCCTTATCCGGCGCAAGAGGCTTTTCATCAACCAGGGAACCCTCTCTCCATTCACCACTTGACTTAGTACCATCCGGTCTGGTATAAATGCCCTGGCCATGGCGTCTACCGGATTGCCACTCTCCGGTATAAATACTGCCATCCGGTTTCACCAGCGTGCCCATTCCACCCGGTTTGTCATTTTGCCACTCACCGGCATACCTTGTTCCGTCAGGCCTTGTCCAGATTCCCTGGCCATGGCGCATGTTATTCTTCCATTCACCGTTGTAAATTGCTCCGTCAGGATACGTATAATTCTGTTTATTCATCATAACCCTCCTTCATAAAAGATCTGTGATATCTGTTCTCTGAGTCGCACTTCCCAATTTTCCAGCCGCGTTGTTCGCCGCTATTGACTGCCGGGTACCGGTAATTATATACTACCATTAACCTTATTAAGTTCAAGTCTTATTTATCATAATTTGCTGACAGGTACGCAGTATCAAATTTTTCTTTAGGAGTGATTAAATTGAAAGCAGCAAAAATAATTGCCTGGCTGGGCCTAATTGCCATGACAGCTGTTCTGATTAATGGTTTTGTTAATGGGAGCTTCAGTATTGACGGAGCCGCGCTTCTCGCAAATCCCTGGGGAATTGTTTCCCTGGTTGATCTTTATGTCGGATTCGCCCTCTTTTCTATCTGGATTGTATTCCGTGAAAAAAACGTATTTTCGGCCGCAATATGGGTAATACTGATGATGGTTTTCGGTTTTTTCGCCGGAAGTCTTTATACTTTGATAGCTCTTTACCGCAGCGGTGATGACTGGGCGGTTTTTTTTATGGGCGCCCGCTACAATTTAAACAGGTAATTCAGATTGATACCCGGAAGGACTATTTTACATGCCCAGTATTAATGAAATTGGTGAAGAATTAAAATCTGTAGTTTCAGGAAAAACCTTGGATGCCTTGTTACCGCCGCTGGTATTTGTTATTACCAATGGATTTTTAGGGCTTGATACTGCCGCTATAGTTGCCCTGAGCCTGGCTGCAGGCCTTGGTATAATACGTCTCATAAGCGGGCAAAACTGGTTTTATGCACTGGGGGGCCTTCTTGGTGTGGCCCTGGCTTCCGGTTTGGCTGTATTAACCCGCAGCGCAGCAAGTTACTTTATCCCGGCCATTTTAAGCAGCGCCCTTCTTTTGCTGCTGGCCCTGGCAAGCCTGATCGCCGGGAAACCTTTGGCTGCGTGGGCAAGTCACATTACTCGGGGATGGCCTCTCGAGTGGTTCTGGCGCAGCGACATAAAACCTGCTTACCGTGAAGTAACCTTGTTCTGGTCTGCTTTTTTTGCCATGCGTCTCATGATCCAGTACCTGTTATACCGGGGAGGAGATGCAGCGGCGCTGGCCTGGGCAAATACACTCCTTGGGTGGCCTGTAATCATTATTGTCTTGATTATTACCTACATATATGGCATCTGGAGGCTTCGCAGCCTAAATGGGCCTGGAGTTGAAGAATTTAAAGAGAGAAAAGAACCACCCTGGCAGGGTCAAACCCGGGGCTTCTAACGCCGCAGGGCAGAGCAGGCAGGTTAATTATTGTTCCAGTGAAGTGATGAAACCTAAAATGTAACGCATAATTAACGTTACATCCAAAACGTCGATTACACCGTCACGATTAACATCTGCAGACACCAACTGACCCAGATCAAGCTCCTTCACTTTCAGTACATGCTGCATAACCAGGGTAACATCCCTCACATCTACCAGGCCATTGCCTATGACATCGCCATATTTTAGATCTGGCAATTGTTCCTGCTCCGGCAGATAGTCCTGATCAGGTTCAACCGGTGGTTCCTTTTCAGTAGAAACATCAGAAAAAGGTGGTGATGAAGAGTCAATCAAACCGGTAGTTTCCAAAAAAGTTTCAGCCAGCCAGCCGTATTTAATCCCCTCTTCAAGCTCAACCGCCGCGTACCACCAGTAATGATATGATGACATGCTGCCCGGTTGGGAAGCATAAATTCCATTGCTAACATGCTCCCTGATCTCAGCAATTGTGTCTCTTGAAAGCAAAACGGGATGCTGATTTGCCCCTTCAAGGCGAAAATTCAGGTTGTTGACAGTTGTCCTGACATGCTCGCCATGAGAAAAAAGCCCTGATTTTTCCCGGCTCAGTGGAACTGATATAAAAGCGGTCGGCCAGATACTGCTGCCCGGATTAATCTGCTTTATGTTGTATGCACTGCTACTGCTGCTTGAGTCGGAAACAAGGATGGCGCCATCTTCCCTAACAGCTTCGACTACCCCGACATGTCCCAAACTGCTGCCATAATAAACGCCACTATCCCAAAAAGCAATTGAGCCTGCCACAGGAGTATCTGTTATAGTTGCGCCCCTGGAGGCATTATCTGCCCAGGTATTTGCATTATAGCGCATGCTGTCCAAAGTATATTTACAATAACCAAGCTGCATCATCCGGCCATGTGCATACCAGGTGCAGTTATTGCCCTTATATGGGAAAAAATTGAGAACAGTATATTCCGGAAGGTAAGGCCAACGATCAAACTCTTCCCTGGTAAGCGGCGTATAACCCTCAAACGAAGATACGGAGGAACTCAATTGAAGTAAAACAGCAATTAAAATTATCGCAACCCTGATAGTGTTCTTCATAAACTCAGTAATTTACCGACCCGGCTTGGGTACTGTCCGCGACGATATTCTCCCTGGATTATTTTCTGTCTATATTTATACTATTATACATAATTACACAAATATTGCAACATCTGCAGCAATCTTTGCGGCTCATTACAGTAACTTTATACTTGGTGAAAACAATCAAAAACTCTTGTTGGCAAGGGCAATTCAACTTTTTATGCCGGCTTTTTCTTTAACTTCGCGGGCAATTTCTTCAGGATCCTTACCAAGCCTTTTCTGACCTGCACGCAACAGAAGAAAACCGATGGCATAAACAACTGCGCCTGCAATAAACATCCCGTGATTGCCTATTAAATCCATTGATAGTCCGAGAACGCTTGGTCCAATCATTTGTCCGGTCATTGTAAAAACATAATAAAGGCCTATATAAAAACCGATTCTGTCGCGACCGCCCAGATCTGCTATTAAAGGCATGGCCTGAACATTGACCAGCGCCCAGGCAAAACCGGCAAATACAAATATCACAGCTATAACATTGGGGTTACGAACCGGAATGGCCAATAAAAACATGGCAGGCACAATTGCCAGACCCAGCAGCATCGTCGGTATCTTACCTATACGTGTACCTATAAAACCTGCAAGCAGGGCAAATACAAGAAATGAGCCGGCAAAGGTAGTCAAAATAAATGCCGCGCGGCCCTCAGTAAGCCCCAGGGTTTCAACACCGTATATGGGAAACATGGCATCAAGCCCGGCAAAACCGATAAAATAGGTGAGCATGGCCGCCAATATCAGAAACTGCCCAAAATTTTCAGGCTTCAGCAACACTTTTATACCATCGATTGCTTCCCTGATCGGATTTCTTGATGCAACCAGGGTATTGTCTACATAGGGGGGATGTCTGTCAGCTTTTTTCCAGACAATGAAGAGAGTAATTATAAGCACAAAAGCACCAATGCCAAAAGTAAGGCGTGGATCGATATCATAAAGAAGCGAAAGACCACCGAAAGCTATCAGCGTCCCTAAGCCTCCCATCAGGTTAATAATACCATTGGCGGCAGAGCGCTTTTCAGGCGGAGTATGATCGGGCATCAGTGTAATAACCGGCCCCCTGTAAGAGTGCATCGCTGCAGTAAATATAATTTCGGTTATGATTAGGGTCCAGAGTATGGCAGAAGCAAAAGGTATGGCAAAGAAAGTGAGCGCCGCCACGGGTACTGCTACAATCATAAAAGGTAACCGGCGCCCCAGCGGTGAGTTAACCCTGTCGGACCAGGCGCCGATAATCGGTATGAGCAAAAGTCCGATTAAATTGTCAGTTCCCATTAATAGACCGATTATTGCCCTTGATTCAAAAAACTCCCGATACATAAGCGGGAGGAAAGCATTATAGGTTGTAAAAACCAACTGAACACCGAGAAAACCGAAGCCAATCCACCAGATTTTTGCATAGGAAAAACTTTGCTCTTCTGTTTTAACTGTATCATCTTTGATCGACCTTTTAATTCCAAATATATCTTTCATATTAATGCACCATTTAATGCACCATTAATATGTTTAAATATAATCATAAGGATCATCTCCCCCCGGTTCTGTTTATAGTTAGACATCCTTTCAACAAATATTACTAATATCCTGCATTTAGTAAGGAAATACTACCGGCAAAAGCAGAACGCTGACTATAAGAACTATCAGGGTTAAAGGTAACCCATTTTTAAAGTAATCACTGAACCGGTATCCGCCAGGGCTCATCACCATTATATTGATCGGATGTGAAACAGGAGTCATGAAGCTGGAAGCTACAGCATAAGCAATACCCATTACAAAAGGGTAGGGAGATAAACCCAAACCGGTTGCTGATGCAATGGCAATCGGAGTCATTACAACGGCATTGACAGGACTGGGAATAAACTGGTTTAGAATAAGGGTCAACGTCATTATACCGGCTAAAATTGCCGTCGGACCATATGATCCGACTAGATCCATTACGGCGCCGGCAACCAGTACGGCTGCGCCTGTCTGCTGCATAGCCATCCCCAGGGGCAGCATCGCTGCAATTAAAAACACAGCCTTCCACTCTATCGCCCGGTAAGCCTCTTCAACAGAAAGACAACGGGTTATGATCATTAAAAGCGCCCCGGCTATGGCAGCCACATAAATCGGCAGCCAATTTAATACCACCACTGCCAATACTCCAGCCATAATCAGCCCCGCTAATGGCGCCTTTTTAACAAGCAGCTTTTCCCGGTAATCAAGGGTTAAAATTACAAAATCACTGTCCCGTGCCAGTAATTCAAACTTTTCTCTCGTGCCATAACAGAGCAAGGCGTCTCCAAATTGCAGGGACATATCATTAAGACCAGTCCTGTAAGCACTGTCGCCCCGCCAGATCGCTAAAACGGAAACACCGAATTTTTCCCGAAAATTCAACTGACGCAAAGTCTTTCCGGTAAGCGTTGTGTGCGGTGACAGCATAACTTCAACTACACTAAGTGAATCCGTCTCAAGATCTTTTAAATCTACTTCGGGATTGCGTTCAATCTTTAGAGTCTGATGGCCCCGCAAAATATCGATGTCAACAGGTCGACCTTCGACAACCAGCAAATCATTTTCTTGCAGGCGCATATCAGGCTCTGGTATCAGGAACTCCTGATCCCCACGAATTATATTCATTATCGATATACCATAAGCCGGAGCAAGTCGCATATCTTCAAGAGTGCTGCCGTCCAAAGGCGATTTTTCTGGTATGCGCAAATATAATAAGCGTTCATCAAGGCTATATTCTTCAGGATCACAATCGTTAATCTGGCAAAACCCGTCATGACCCTGTAAAGACTGCAGGTGTTCAAACGAGCCTCTGAAGAGAAGATGATCACCCGACTCAAATTTGACATCCTGCAAATTTGTCCGACGAACCAAATCACCACGCCGCAATGCCAGCAAATTTACTCCCAGCTTATGCCGGGCATCAAGTTCAACCAGAGTTTTGCCATTAAAAACAGAATCTTCATCGACTTCAAGCTCAATCATGCCGACACGCTCTGAAAACAGGCAAGATGCCTTCGGGGCATCGTCTTCAATCATCACCACCGGTTTGCCGGAAAGTTGATCTATTACATCCAGACGACCCAATACCAGTAAACGGTCACCGGTTTCCAGCTTTAAATCAGGTTTAGGGATGTGGTGAGTTCCTGCATCACGCATTACACTTAAAATATTTAAACCGAGGGCTCTGCCAAAACGGCTTTCCGCCAGGGTCTTGCCGGCTAAAGGGCTGTCGCCGGGGATAGTAATCAGAGCAAGGCGTTCTTCAATATCATAATGAAATCTGAAATCTCGACCCGGTTGGATATTATCCACTGAAGGAGTTGTTCTTTCGGGAAGAATCCTCCGTCCAATTAACAGCATGTAAATTATTGAAACCACCAGGATGACAATTCCCACCGGAGTAAAATCAAACAAACCGGGGGGACGCATACCCGCTTCTCGCAAAAAATCAACGACTACCAAATTAGATGAAGTTCCGATCAACACGATCATCCCGCCTACAGTTGTTCCATAAATCATTGGCAACAGTAATCGGGATGCCGAACGGCCTGTCCTACGGGCAATATCCAGAGTAACCGGCAAAAACATCGCCGCCACACCTACGTTGATAACAAATGCCGAAACCACGGCAGTGCTGCTCATTAATACGGCAAGCAGCCTGCTTTCTCCTTTTCCCCCCAGGCGCAGCACTTGATCTGCCAGCCTAACAGCCACACCGGTGCGTGCCAATCCAGCCGATAAAATAAATACGGCCCAGATTGTAACTACAGCGGGGTTTGAAAAACCGGATATACTCTCTTCGGGCGATACAAGACCGGCCAAAACCAGCAAAACAAGAACCAGCAGCGCCACAAGATCAGCCCTCAGGATTTCCGTTACAAAAAGAATAATCGCAAATAGCAAAATTGCAAATGTCAGAGTGATTTCAGGGGTCATGATCAATATCTCCCAATTTATTTGCTATGATTCACCAGTGTGAGGACCTTTCCAGAAATTGCGAAAAAAAATTTCCGGCATGGCTTTAGCTAACCGGTTTATGATCCAGTTGTATTATCCGGAAGGATTAAGCGTAAGAAATAATTCTAGAGTAACTTTAAAATAACTCTAACCAGGTGAAGGCATAATGTGAAACCATCCTGAAAAAGTCTTCAGTTCTACCGTCTGTGCTGCTGTTTATTGCCGATTCTGGGCTAATCACAGTTAACGGATCTGCAGAATTTTCAGGGCCTGCACTGGGGTAAATATCATTTTTAAAACCGGGGTTATCATCGCTAAAAGCATCCATATCTAAAGAACCGGAGCCAAATATATCATCAATCTCAAAATCTGCCGTGACATCCGTGCCGGGCTTGAAATTGTTCATTTGAAATGAATCAGTAATTTCAGACCTGCCAACCACCGTAACATTCTCGTATAAGTAAGCCCCTGAAAAGGGACTGCTGATATCTAGAAGACGTTTTGTAGTCCCTGTTGAATTATCGGTTTCCATCTCTATTATAAAATTATTGCCGTAACATGCATTACCATACGTTATGCTTCCCTGATTAATCGCCAGGGGTATAAAAACGCTAATTGCAATGAAAGCAATCATAACCGTAACTATCCTAAGTAAGCGTTTCACGATTTTCACCTCTTCTAAGCAGGGACAATTTTAAATCCGGCTTTAATTTATAATTCTTTTTTTAATTATAACATGTTTAAAACAATCGTTAAAATCTCAGGTATCAAACATTTTCTATCGTAGTGGTCTGTCAAATTCGTAAATCATATAACGCTCTGTATACATGCGGGAAATTACATTAAGTTGTTCGCCATTTCTTTTATAAATAATCCCTGAGCCAAGTCGATCAGCAAAAAGCCATTCCCGCTGTGCGAGATAACTGCTTAGGTGGTCTTCCTCTCCCGCCTTTTGGATCATTTTAAGCTCCGGGATAGGAACAATATCCCGACCGGTTAACTCAATCGCCATAATACCAAAAAAGACCGGAATAGGATTGCCTTCCTGAAATATGACCGGGTACTGAATAACAGCGAGAGCAATTAGCAGAAAAACTACACCGAGGACAATGTAACTTTTCTTCACTTGGGCACCTCCTGTATTTATTCAATCCGATAAGATCGTAAATTTTTAACCTGTTGAATATTTAACCTTTTCTTCCTCTTTTTCAAAAACCCTTTTCAAGTTCAATCCAGATGCCATCTTATTTAATAAAATGAAACCACATAAAATGAAACCAGGTAGTGCCACTCTGACTAAAGCATGTTATAATGGTCCATGCTAAATAAGGGAAAATTTATATTTTGCGTTTATTGCTTTGTCAGATTAATGACTTTTCTATTTTTGAACAATACTTTCGAGGTGTTAAATGCTAGGTAATTATGTCAATACTATAACTATTATCATTGGCAGCCTGCTTGGTCTGCTGGTTCATAAAGGGCTAAAAGAAGAATACAAGATTATTGTAATGCAGGGCATTGGGTTATCAGTTTTATTTATCGGAGCAACGACAGCGATCGGCGGTCTTCTGGATCCCGATAGCGAACCGATTTTATTTATTATCAGCCTTGTTATCGGTGGCATAATCGGCGAACTGGTTGGGTTGGAAAGAAGCCTTGAAAAGCTTGGTATGATGTTGCAGCGCATGGTAGGTTCAGATAATGATCAGGGAGAACACAATGTAGCAAAAGGCTTTGTAACCGCAAGCCTGATTTTCTGTGTCGGCACCATGGCCATCATCGGCTCCCTCGAGAGCGGCCTCAGAGGTAATTATGACATGCTCTTTGCCAAATCAGTCCTGGACGGAATCACATCGATGATTCTGGCCTCCACTCTTGGTATCGGCGTAATATTCTCGGCAGGTATAGTTTTTCTTTACCAGGGAGCGATCATTCTTTTCGCCGGTTTTCTGGAACCTTTGTTAACAGTTAACGTCATTCGTGAAATATCAATCATCGGGGGAATATTGATTCTGGGGATCGGCCTGAGCATGATGGAGATCAAAAAAATCAAAACAGTTAATCTTTTACCGGCAATTTTTATTCCGGTAATCTATTACTTTTTGGTCCTTCCCCTGATTAAACTTTTAGGTTAAATTAAATTACATCCTGCACGATAATATTTTAATTCTCGCTGTTGTATTCATAAAAACCACGTCCACTTTTACGACCCAGCCATCCGGCAGAAACATATTTTTTAAGCAAAGGGCAGGGGCGATACTTGGAATCACCCAACCCTTCGTGTAAAACTTCCATGATCGACAAACATGTATCAAGGCCGATCAAGTCGGCCAGGGCCAGCGGACCCATCGGATGATTCATGCCCAGCTTCATTACATTATCAATTGCTTCAGGCTTAGCCACCCCTTCCATCAGACAATAAACAGCTTCATTGATCATTGGCAGTAAAATCCTGTTTGATACAAACCCGGGAAAATCATTAACTTCAACCGGTGTTTTTTTCAGTTTTTCCGTTAGCTCTTTAACCACATTGTAGGTTTCATCTGAAGTAGACAGACCCCTGATAACCTCAACCAGCTGCATTACCGGCACAGGGTTCATGAAATGCATTCCGATCACTTTTTCCGGACGCGAAGTAACCGCGGCAATACTGGTAATGGGTAGGGAAGAAGTGTTACTGGCAAAGATAGTCTGCGCAGAACAAAGTTCATCGAGATTGCGAAACAATTCTTTCTTGATCTCCATTTTTTCTACAACCGCTTCAATCACCAGATCTGCATCGACACCTTCTTGTAAGTCAACAGTACCTTTGATGCGCGATAGCGCTGCCACTTTATCTTCCTCAGAAATTCTGCCTTTATCAACACTTCTCAGCAGGTTTTTTTCTATTACTTTTATCCCACTATCCACAAATTTCTGATCGATATCCCTGAGGACAACCGGATAACCACTCTGGGCGCATACTTGGGCTATACCAGCGCCCATCTGTCCCGCCCCGAGAACCATAATCTTTTTGATTTCCATATAAAAACCCCCTTTATTTATTTCATAGTTAATGTTCATTTAATGACAGCAAATATCCTACCTTATTGTCATTGCACTCTTTTGGGAACCGGGACTGTATCGCTTTTTAAAACAATAATTAAACCGGCAACAATAATTAAAAACCCGCCTAAAAGAGAACCGGCGGTAATTCCTTCATATAGAAATAGCGCTGCCATTACAGTAGCCGCCAGCGGCTCGATATAAGTGAGTATCCCGGCATGCTGGGCCTTAATTGACCTTAACCCCAGATGAAAAAGGGTAGCGGCAAAGGTCTGCTGAAACAGACCCAACAGCAGCAACAGCAGAAAAGCGTTCAAGCTGAGCCGGCTCAGAGAAGTTACAACAAAAGGTAGCAGGGCCAGGGCGATATAACCAGATAAAAATATATTAGACTTTAAGCCGAGCATTCCTGCAGGTACTTTTTTCAGGAAAAGAGCCAAAAGGCCATAGGTCATTCCACCAAAAAGAGCAATCATGTCACCCAACAGACTTGTACCCGAGCTGAACAAACTACTGTAACCCATGATAGCCATTGTCCCAAGGAGGGAAAAGACAAGCGCTACTATCGTCCTGACCTCAAGATTCTCTTTTATAACCAGCGGAGCTAATATAACAGTAAAAACAGGCGCAGTATATATCAAAAAAGCGGCATTAGAAACACTCGTGTAATTAATAGAGTATGTATAGGCAAGCCATGAAAGACCGGTTAAAAGAGCCGGTATGAGCATCCACTTCCAAATAACCAGAGAGGGTTTCATCCAGGCCAAACCCTCTTTAAAGGATGTGAATATAAGCAAACCTATAAAACCAAAAAAGAAACGATAAAATAGTATATATTCAGGTGAATAATCAAGAGCCCTGACGAATAGTCCATAAGTACCCCAAATCAGAGCAGCTGAAAAGACCTGCAGGTACCCTATTTCTATTTTCCATTTGCCGCGAAATTTCATAATTATTGCATCCCCTCTTCTGTAAATATAAGCGCTTTGTAATCAGCATCTCCTGCAACGTCTTGAGCATTAAAAACAAAACCATCTGCCCCATTTTTGTAGATCTACCGTGCGATACAAACAAGATTTTTATAATAAACAAATTATTATACAAATAATTCTCGGCATATGATTAATTTACCTGCAGTATTAAGGTATTGCAGTTTTCACATTATTAGTCAGCAGAATAACAGCAAATACAATATTACCATTATACCCGTCAGTATCCATTAATTTATAATCAAACTTTCACCTTTTTAAAAATAGATCTATAATAATAGTAAGCCTTGGCGATAGAGCATGAAGCTTTATCCGGCGAATAAATAATCTTCGGGGAGGGCTGAATAGTTATGTGTATGATTACTTTGTACAAAGAAACCGTGAGTGATAAAAACAAACTCGCAGATAAAATCTCAAGATACAAATTAGATTTAGCTGATGGAACACTCACTATATATCCTTTACTCCAGGATCCACAGGAATTTAAAATCAGCAGAAGCATCAGTTGGGATGAAAGCAACGACTCCATGATTATAGACTAAATCCGTTTTTTAAGTAAATTGTTCACAATCATAAGAATAGCCCCTCTTTGCAGGGGTTATTCGCAATTTGGAGAATTAATTTAAGCAGCGGAAACTAATCTGACTAGCATAAAAAATGGGATCTTAATTTAAATTTTCCCAAAAGAAAGGTGACCTATAATGAGCCAATACGGGCAGGGGCCTGAAACAGTCAGAATACCCTGGGTAGGTGGAAAATACTCTGGGCAGCTTAAAAACAACGTCCCTCACGGCCGGGGCAAACTGCTTATGCCGGATGGCACAAAATATGATGGTGAATGGCAAGAAGGTAAACCGCACGGCAGGGGAATCATAATCTATGCAAATGGAGCTGCATATAAAGGCGAATTCTATGAAGGCAAGAAACATGGCTACGGCAAATATGCTCAGCCAAAAGGGAAAACAATAAAAGGCAGATGGGATCAGGGCAAATTCTTACACTCTATTGATGAACTGCAGAAAGGCGCTGCCGTACCAAATAAAACAGGGAAAAAAGAAGCTATCTGCATCAGTACCCTAACTTTTACCTATAGCAACGGTAAGGGCATATTCGACATTAATTTTAATGTTGATCATGGTGAGGTATTCGGTTTTCTCGGACCCAACGGCGCCGGTAAAACAACAGCAATCCGCAACCTGCTCGGCTTTACAAAACCAAAAAGCGGTAGCTGCACCATTAACGGATTCGATTGCTGGGATGATGCTGCTAAGATACAAAGTGAGCTTGGTTACCTTCCCGGAGAAATGGCCTTTTTCGACGAAATGAGCGGCACACAATTTTTAAACCTGATTGGCGATTTAAGAGGCAAAAGGGGCAATTCACGCCGCAGAGATCTGACCAAAAGATTTGAGTTCGATCCTACAGGAAAGATTCGCCGGATGTCAAAGGGTATGAAGCAGAAACTGGGCATTGTAACTGCTTTTATGCACGACCCTGCTGTCTATATTCTCGATGAACCGACCAGCGGACTTGATCCCCTGATGCAAAATATCTTTGTGGAGCTGATCCTTGAAGAAAAAGAGCGGGGCAAAACTATTCTCATGTCCTCGCACAATTTTGAAGAGACCTACCGCACCTGCGACCGGGCCGGAATTATCCGGGAAGGGCGTTTAGTGGCGGTAGAAGATGTTCATTCGCTTAAATCATCACAGCGTAAGGCCTACCTTGTTACCCTGGGCAGGAAGGAAGACTTAAACCACTTGCGTTCAGCCGGCCTTGAGATTGGTCAGATCAGTAAAAATACTGTTGAGATATATGTTTCCGGTAATTACGATCATTTTATCGCAACCCTGGCCAGGTGTAACGTCCTTGGCATTGAGGTTGCTTCACAGAGTCTGGAACAGGTCTTTTTAAAATATTATGGGCAGGAGGCGGTATTATAATGAATTTTTCTCTTTTAAAAGCTACCGCAAAATCAAGCTGGATCATCTTCTTGATTTTTTTTGCCATTCTGCTGATGTATATGAGTGTCATGATTGGAATGTATGATCCGGATAGTGTTGAAGCAATGAACCAGTTTATTGATTCAATGCCGCAGGGAATGATGGAAGCTTTTGGTTATAGTGATACTGCCACCAGCCTGGTAACCTTTATCGCCCTGTACTACTATGGTTTTATTATAATTATTTTTCCACTCATCTACTGCATCATTCTGGCCAACCGCCTTGTAGCTGCCCATGTTGATCGTGGTTCCATGGCCTACCTGCTTGCTAGCCCTAATACGAGGGTTAAAATTATTACTACTCAGGCTTTTTATATGGCAGCGAGCGTTACCTTACTGTTAATTATTAATACAGGATCCGGGCTAGCTCTAAGTGAAGCAATGTTCCCGGGAGAAATGGATATTTCAGCCTTTCTGAAACTTAACCTGGGAACGATCTTCCTAACCCTGGCTATCAGCTCTATCTGCTTCTTCTCTTCCTGTATTTTCAATGAAGCAAAATATTCACTCGCACTAGGTGGCGGTATCCCCATTCTCTTCTTTGTAATAAATATGCTGCGAAATATCGGTGACAGCAATCAGTGGCTTAAATATTTTACACTTTACTCTCTCTTAGACGCAAATGCAATTGTCACCGGGGAACAATCTATTATAACCCTCTGCCTCGTTTCAGCTGCCATATTCCTTGCCCTTTATGGGGCAGGGGTTATTATTTTCAGCCGCCGTAATCTTTACTTATAGAAAAATCATAATTGACTGTGTCAGGGATACGAGGAAGCTTGTTCCTATCGGTGAATATGTTCCGGCTAAAAACGATAAAGGCGCTTCCTTCTACATTGAAGGGCTCGAATCTGAAAATTCAACTTTTACAGAGGAAAGGGTTGAACACGACACCCAGGTATACTGTAAAACCTGCAATAAAGTCCTATCCTTAAAAGCAGGAGATGTCATCCCCCTTTGCTGTGGTAAAATGATGGATATTGTAGATTAATATACATTTGCATTAACATTACATAAAAAATTAATTAAATAATATTAGCTAAGCGATTAACCCACTGCCGCCTTCCCTGAAAAGGGGAACGCGGCAGTTGTTTTACTAATGCTGGCCCTTTTTCTTTATATTGATATCCCTATTCCGGATCATACTGCGGCAGAAGATATTCTTTTCTTATTGCTTTAAAGCTTTCAATATTTGGGGCAAATAGCGTCTCTATTTCCTGCGGGCTAAGACCTGCTTCCAGATATTCTCCCATCTTTGCAGTCCCCATGATCTTATCAAACATAACGTTTGTTTCATTACTTTTTGGCACATTAAAATCACCCAGGGCAAATGCATAGGTCAGGGCATAAATGCCACTACGGGCCGGGTTGAAAAGATGGTAATCGGTTATCTTTAACCTGACACCACCGGCCTCCCCTCTTCTTTCAGGAATAAATTCTATCCCCTTCAAACCGGCGCTGTTCAGTAGATCGGCATATTCACTTTCATCAAGTCCCTTTCCGCCAATCCACTTAAACTGATCTGCCTGAAACACCCCTGTATTCTCACCCAAACCTGTTGCCATATAGCCAAAGACAGAATCAATATCAGGAATGTTTGGTGATGTTTGAATCCAGGAGAGTCCGGTATCCTGGAAAATCATTGTCCGATCGTAGCCTTCCATGGGAACTATGACCACTTCTGCATTAATTTCACGATTAAAATATCGGGCCAGCTCCCCAACAGTCATACCGTGAGCCATGGGCAGAATATCAACTCCTACAAATGATTTAAACTTTTCCTCCATCATCGGACCATCAACGATCAATCCACCCAGCGGATTCGGGCGATCAAGCACAATAAGGGGAAGATTATACTTTTCAGCGGCAATCATACAATAGTTTAGGGTGGAAATATAGGTGTATGAACGCGCACCAATGTCCTGAATATCATAAATGAGCACCTCAATATCATCAAGCATCTCCTCAGTGGGCATCCTTGTTTGTCCATACAAACTGTAGACCGGTATTCCCAATTCGGGGTGAGTGTAAGATTCCACATAATCGCCGGCGCCAGCCTTGCCATCTATCCCGTGTTCAGGGCCATAGAGAGCAATAAGTTCCACCCCTGTGGATTCAAACAGCAAATCAATAGTACTTTTTCCACTGCCGTTTACTCCACTCTGGTTAGTGACCAGGCCAACTTTTTTATCCTGAATCAGGTAGAACATTTTATCAAATAATACCTCACTGCCCAGTTTAAACTCTTCGTCAACATGATCATTTAAACCAAGCGAAAGCTGCATCATTTTAGTTGCATCCTTCACATCAATAACGCCATCATTGTTTAAATCAGCTGTTTTCAGCTGATCATCAGTCAGAGTACGCAGATCCAGAACATATTTCATAACCATTACAACATCCCTTACATCAACCTTACCGTCTTCATTAATATCACCGGGACTGCTCATCGGCGCGCAAGCAGCAGAAAATGAGATGATAAAAATTAAGATAACGGTAACTAAGAACGTAACAGTTCCCAAACCGGATTTACAGGTTATTCTTCCCTGGTTATGCATATTGTTATCCTCGCTGATTAATTTCTATTAATATCTGCTGTAGTTTCCCACGATCAGGATCAGATCTGACAATACCGCATATTCAAACTGTTTTCCTATACCTCTTTACCACAGGGGGCAGTCTACCGGTAACCCACTTCTGATTGTCGTAAAGCAATTCGAACATTCCGTGCAGACAAATGTTTCTTCACAGTGATCACACAAAATCTTTTCTGCTGCATCAGGATCAGCAATCATCTGTCTTCCAATCGCCACAAGGTCAATATGGTCAGTTTTTAGCGCCTCTTCAACAACAGCCTTGTCCCACAGCTTGCCCACAGAAATAACCGGAAGGCCTGTCGCTTTATTTATATGTGCTGCATGATTAATATTTACTCCTGGCGGATCGCTTTTTGAAAGAGCGGAAGCGAATACAAAATAACGGTTTCCATTAATCTCCTGCCAGGCACCTTTACCGGCAAAAGAAATATCAAGCATGTCCACCCCGGCACCGGCAAGAAGTTGGCTAAAAGATGTACTTTCGTCAAGAGTAAGTCCTCTGTCCACTCCTTCAACAGCATTTAAGCGAAATAGTATACTGTGATCTTCACCAATTTTTTTACGGACAGCCTTTATAACTTCAAGAGGAAATTTAGCCCGCCCTTTTTCATCGCCTCCGAATTGATCCTGCCGCTGGTTTGTAAATGGGGAAATAAACTGACTGAGCAGATAAAAATGAGCACCGTGGATCTCAACTCCGTCAAATCCAGCCATGACGGCCCGGCCTGCTGCATCTGCAAAATCATTAACCAGCAGCTCTATCTGTTTCTCTTTAAGAATAATAGTATTCAGATCAGGTCGAAATTGGAAACCGGAAGGTGAAGCTCCGGCCAGTGCCCCCTGGTCAGGGATACACCGCGCACCGGCATGATTAAGCTGAACAACTACTCTGGCACCTGCAGCCTTAATTATTTTCACCAGTTGCGCCATCCCTGCCACCTGGCTGTCTTTCCACAGCCCCAGGCTATCCGGCACAAGACGGCCATCAGGACGTATTGCGGTTGCCTCAACAATAACAAGACCGACAGAGCCGGCTCTCTTCTTGTAAAAATTAATAACCGCACTTGTTGCTTCACCTTCATTATTGGCAGCATTCGTTGTTAAAGCCGGCAGCACAAGCCTGTTCCTGAGTTTTAAATTATTGATTTGCAGTTCATCTGAAATTTTTTTCATTTGTATGCTCCTGTATATATTTTTCTAATCCGGCTTATTTCTTGCTTAAGATGAGCAGCTATGACAATTTTTTATCACCTGGTCGTTATGTCCCTGATCTACGGGGTTTACCCCCTGATACCGAACAGGTTACTTAACTCTTCCAGCGCTTTATCTTCAATCTCAAATTGCCATTCTTCAGTCAGTATGGTGCGAAGTTGTTCAACCGCCCCTGGCTGACTGTCCAGTGCAAGAGCAAAACGCTTATAAAGATCAGGAGTACAATCATAAACCCTGATCAGGTGGTCCAGGTTATATTTGATTTTATTTATATCGGTAGGCACAGCCATGCATTTCTGGGCCATCAGCGGGCAGGTGATTGAATCCTTCTGTGTTGAGAACTCAAAAAACTTGCTGCACATGGGGCAATAATATTTGCCCGTATCCATATCACCAAGTATATCAAGGCTGTCAACTGTTATTACTTCTTTTAGATTGAGTTTTGCTTTAAGTAATTCCAGGGCAGGTTTCAGTATGGCAAAAAACCTATTAGCATCCCATACTTTCTCTATGTCAGTTACAACAAGTGTGATCGCACCAGAACGGATTCGCTGACCTGTCTCACTTCCCGATATGCTGATAATAAAGCTTTTAAGAACCTGCAGAGGCTCGTGTTTATATTCAAAATTCCAGTCTTCAAGGAATTTGAAATAAACTTCAACCCACTTTTCGGCAATTTCTTTCGGGTTGCCTTTGGCTAAATAAGCCAACATTTTCTGAGGAATCTTTGGGTAGAATAGACCAATTTTTTCAAGACAAATTGTAGATTCAGGGCCAACCAGTTCTATTGGTATGGGGCTGTTAATACATACTTTTGGCATATAGGGGCAGACGGGGTCTTCCATCGAAAACATCATTTTACAGGTGAGACACCAGTAACGGTTCGATTGTGATTTTTCTCCGGTTGGCATCTCGGCTACTTTGGCCATGATCATTTCGCGGTTTTTAAACATTTATCACACCTCCGGTATTTATCAGCAATTATTTATATTATTTCACTATTTTTATGAAAAATCCTGCCTGCCAGTTATCTGAGCCCCTCCTTTTAGCGGCATTGTCTAAAGAAGGTTTACCGCTAAATTGCAAATGCTGAAGATATGTTTCGCCATGCAGGAGTTTGCCGCTTCAAAGGAAATAATATAATTTAGACTGCTGAATCTTTAATGTCAGGAGAAACCATCTGTGATAGAGTTGGTATATTCAAACCGGACTGAACGCCTGCTGGATAAACTGGCGGAAGACCTGAACCTGAATAGAAAGCGTATCGGAGAAGCACACCCGCTAGAGCCGATTGAAATGGTAACACCCAACCGTAATATGGAAACCTGGGTGCGTTTTAATCTTGCTCAAATTACCGGTGTGGCAGCCAACCTGCATTTCAGAAGAATTGAACGTTTTATCAATGATATCCTTTCTGAAGTTGTTCCCGGGGAAATACAACTTGTTGATCTTGATACCATCGAAGGGGCCTTACTGGCAGTATTATCAGATGACAACCTGCTCGAAAAACCTGAACTGCAGCCTGTGTGCCGGTATCTTCAAAGCTCCGACCCCTGGGTAAACTTACCTTTCATCTCCAGTTCAGATAATCCAGAAGCTAATAAGACGTCAGATCAGGAACTCCTCGCTGCCGACGGCGCCGACCTGCGGCGCGTTCAGCTTGCTTCAAGAATGGCTTATCTCTTTCAGGAATACACCTTCTCCAGGCCTGAAATGATCGCCGCATGGCGTGAAAATAAAAGCATACCTGGATCTAAAACAGCTGATCGCTACAGCCTGGCAGGCTCTGTTTATGCTGATCCCGCCGCAATAGAGCCCTCTCTTGCTTCTGGTGTTACATGGCAGCGCGCACTTTGGCAGTCTGTCTTTGGCAGTGGTGGTATTCTTGAAAAATTTCCACCGTCAGAAGGCGGACGCTGGTCTACACTTGACCTGGTAACCTTCGACGACAAACTTTTTGACTTGATCAGTAAGACACAACTACCGCCGGTTCATATTTTTGGTGTTTCGTATATGGCCAGAATATTCCAGCTGCTTTTTGCCAGGCTTGGTGAAACTGCCACCCTGCGGATATACACACTAAACCCCTGTGCCGAATTCTGGGAAGATGTGGAAACTCACCGTGAGCTATTTTACCGTCTTAACCTCGATAAGCCAGCGCATCACAAAAAAGATGACGCTGTTGAAACAGAAGCGGAAGATCCTTTCGGCCTTTTGGAAGCAGATACGCCTGCCCTTCGTTACTGGGGCCGACCCGGGCGCGAACATATGCGCTTGTTGGATGAATTGACCGACTGCAATTTTGAAAGCACTTTTGATGATCCCTTAAAATATGGCGGAGGCCTGCTGAACTTGCTGCAGCAAGACATACTCATGCGCGAGCCGGAAAGAAATCTGAGTCTGGGGCAACCAACTGTAAGCAGCGATGGTAACCGTGCAAATAATTCAACTGCAGAGGCAATTAAACCGCTTAGACCTGATCAAACAATCAAACTGGTAGCCGCACCTTCAGTTCGCCGGGAGGTTGAATGGGTAGCCGATGAAATCTGGAAACTAATGCGGGAAGATAAACAACAGCCCGGCGAAACCCCTCTTAGGTTCAGTGATGTGGCTGTTATTGTGAACAGCGCAGAAAAAGAAACCTACCTGCCCCAAATTGAATCTGTATTTGCTGCCTGCCATAATCTTCCGAATTCCGTTTCAGATCTGTCTGGAGTTTCAGGCAGCCGGATTATCGAAGCTATGAGCCTGCTGCTAAAATTACCCTTTGGTCGGTTTTCAAGGGCAGAAATGCTTAATGTAATGAGTCACTCTGCCATTACCGGACATTTTAAGGATCTTTTCCCTCACGATTTGGCTGACATTGCCGATAAACTGAATATCATTTACGGAGCCGATCATGGCGACCATGCCGGTACCTATATAGATGAAGATGTCCTAAACTGGGACCAGGGAATAAAACGACTGGCCCTGGGTGCTTGCATGACCGGAGATAAAAGCGGTGATGACAGGATTTTCAAAACCGCCGGAGGACGATGGTTGGTAGAAGAAATTCATGGAGAAAAAATCACTGCAGCGGCCCGATTTGGCCTGCTGGCCCGCTCTTTATTGGCCGATGCCCGCTTTGTCCGTGAAAAATATATGACTATTACTGATTGGGCTGCCTTTTTCATCAAGGAAGCTGAAACTTACCTTGACACAGAAGAAAGCTCTGATGAAAGAGATCTTTTACGTCTAACCCGCTCTCTTGCCGGTCTTGAAAAAATGGACTTTAAATGCAGGGTAAGCGGCCGAACGGCCACAGAATTGGCCCTGCGGTCACTCGATAAATTAGGCGCCGGTCACGGACAGTACCTGGCTGAAGGAGTAGTTGTCTCTTCCTTTCTGCCCATGCGCGCCATACCATTTAAAATCGTATTTTTACTCGGGCTGGGTGAAGGTCTTTTCCCGGCATCCGGCCGCAGAGATGCTCTTGACCTGCGGGCTGCCCGGCGCCGGTCAGGTGATGTCGACCCCTCAGAACGCGATCGTTACATGTTTCTTGAAACGCTGCTCTGCGCGCGCGAAAAACTATATATCAGCTATGTTCGCCGGGATGAACAAACCGGTGACCCTCTGCAGCCTTCAGCAGTCATTCAGGAACTGCTGCACATCTTAAAACATGGCTACCTGGGCGAAGTTGGCATAAATGATCTGCGCATCGAACCGCAATTACGCCGCTATAATGAAAAAGATGCTCTGAGCGATTCTTTTATAGATGAAGCCCGGATTGAAGCCCGGGTGCAGGAAATTGCCCTGGATTGGCAAAAAATGACCTACCCGTCACATCCAGACTCTTTTCAACAAGAAATTAAAAGCAATTCCAATCCCGGCAATATTCTTGGTGACATCAGGGAAGCTGTCCCGCCTGAAACCTGGAACAAACTTTCAAAAATACTGGCTCTGCCCGGTGAACCTCCTCTTGCAGCTTCTGTGAAAGCTGCCGGAATGCTAAACTCCGGCACCATGGTTACTCCTGAAGAAGATGTCATCACCCTTTCTCTCTCTGCTCTCAGGCGATTTCTTGAATGCCCTATGCAGGGCTGGGCGGCGGTAATGTTAGGCTTGGCTGAAAGTGAAGATGACCCGGCTGACATAGAAGAAGAAGATTTTGAAATAAACCCAATGGTTGAAACCAGATTACTGCGTGATCTGTTCTTTGAAGCTTCAGCCCTCGATCTTATTCCTGCCGATCTTTACCGGCAGCACGCAACAAAACTGCGCTTGCAGGGTAAAATTCCTGTCGGAGCCCTGGGCCAGGTAATCGAGAAACGCCACTTTGATATTATTGCGGGGTGGGAGACTGGCCTTGCGGACGCATTCGGTATGAAAAACCCGAGCACAGGCAATGCAGCAGAACCAATACGCCTGCACCGGATCCGCTTTGGGAGCTCCTATGAACAGGGGGCCTGCGAAAAGGTCCTTGAACCGCTTGAATTCAAGATTACAGTAGAAGGCCCGGACAAATTACCGCGTCATTTAAAAGTTAAAATAACCGGTTTGACGGATGGACTTACTGAAGATCTGTTAACCTCGATTAATTTTCAGCCGAAAAAATTACCCCAGGGAAAAGACCAGGCAACCCTGGGCCGGACTTTCCGTTACCTGCTGCGGGGCATAATCGATCATGCCGCACTGGCGGCAGCAGAACAAACCAAAAATGCTGAACGTCGAATATTATCGCTCTACGCCTTGAACCCTGCAGAAACAGGGTTAAGAGGTTTACAGTTAAAAGCAATGGATCCTCAAAAAGCACGTTCCTGGTTTGCAGATATATTAACCGCATTAATCGGGAGTGCTCACGACTACCTGCTGCCCTGCGAAGCAGTTTTCTTTGAGTACTACAAAAGGCGGAAAGGACAGCCTGACGGGAAATTGCTTACCTACTATATTAATGAGCTGGCCGAAAACAGTTGGGCAAGATTTTCCAGCCTCTGGGGTCCTGTGCCTTTACCGCGACAATATAGTCCACCATCTGCTGATAAAGCTGCCGAAATGGTATCTAAGCGCTTCAGCCCTTTATTTGAAGATATTATTACCATGGAGGGCTTCTGATGAAGACCGCCTATTACAAGAAACCAGCTATATTAACCAACCCGGAGTTAGCACGGAGCCATGCCGTAATTGAAGCCTCCGCCGGTACAGGTAAAACCTTTACCCTTGAGCACCTTGTGCTGGAACTGCTGATCAATACCAGGAACGGCAGAGAGATCAAGATTGAAGAAATTTTGGTTGTCACTTTTACCGAAGCGGCAACCCGCGAACTGCGCGAACGTCTGCGGGCACTGATTAGAAAAGTCTCTGATGAAAATGCTCCCCTGCCGCCTGGCGCCGACCCACTTGATTACTGGGAAATTGACGATACTACCAGGACCCGCCTGCGTGAAGCGCTTTTCCGATTTGACGGAGCGGCTATTTCGACGATTCATGGTTTTTGCCAACGTGTTCTCTCAGAACAGGCTTTTCTGGGCGGCAGGCTTTTTGAACAGGAACATACAGACGGGGCCGAAACATTCGGCATGGCCTACCGTGAAGAAGTACGTTCAGCCCTGGCGGAGAAAAACCAGGTAGGTGAAATGCTAAGACTCTGGGTCGAGAATGGCAGGCCATTGCAGGAGCTTCAGGAATTCCTCTATAATTGTCATCGTGAAGGCAGCCCTGAGCGCTGTCCGGTCACTCCGGTATGGGATCCACAGGGACTCAAAACAGCAATAGCCAAATTGCCATCTATTGAAACACTTAAAGCTGCCGGTGAAATAATGTATTCAGGCATGGCCAAAAACTCTTATAAGGCAATTATTGATGACCTGTATAATATACTTGAAGAAATTAATAGCACAGGCAGCTCAGCGGAGACGATTGCCGCTTATACAAACTGGGCCAAGAAAGAACGCTCGCTGAACAAGGTTAAAGATACCCAGATCGGCCATCTTTTCAGGGCAGCAGGCACAGCTGACGCACCTGCAGTAATAAAAGTATTAACAGCAGGACTTAATGATCTCGAGCTAAAGCATGCCGGAATAGAAAGTTTTTTTGTCCATCAATTTTTAAAGCGAATTCAGCAAAAACTTGCCGCAAAGAAAAAATCTCTGGGTCTGATCGATTATGACGATATGCTGCTGGGGGTACTCGATGCCCTGACCAGTCCCAAAGCAGATGTGCTACTGCAGGCTTTACGACGTCGCTGGAAATATGCCCTGGTAGATGAATTTCAGGATACGGATCCGGTGCAGTGGGAAATATTCAGGCGAATATTCGTTGATGGCAGCAGTGAAGAACGATTATATGTAATCGGAGATCCCAAACAAGCCATCTACGGCTTCCGGGGCGCAGATGTACATACTTACGATCTGGCAAAAAAATACTTAATAAATGAGCACAACTCTGCCCTGCTGCCGCTTACAAAAAATTTCCGGTCGACCGCAGCAATGATCGAAGCTGTTAATGAGATACTCACCGTAAAAGATAAAGAGGGTTCCACCTTTTTCAGCGGTCTTAACCGCTATAATAATTTAGTTGAGTGCGGTGATCCTTCCCGGGTTGCGTTCGAAAGTAATACTCTGAAAGCACCCCCCGTTCACCTTGTCCAGCTTTACGGTGGCGATGAAAAACTCAATGCCAAATCAATAACATATGGTTTAGCCAGCTTTTTTGCCGATGAAATTTGCCGTCTGGTTAACCCGGACGGCGGCCTCTACACTGGAGACAAAGATAATGCACCAAAACCGGTAAAACTGAGCGATATATATATTTTAACCCGAACCGGTAATGAAGGCAGGCAAATCGGCGAGGTGCTGCGCAGTTACGGCATACCCCACGCCTTTTACAAACAGGAAGGCCTCTTTCAAACCGATGAAGCAAATAATTTGTACAAACTGCTTTGTGCAATTGATAACCCCGGAGAACCGGGCATTAGAATGTCAGCATGGCTGACCCCATTTTTTGGTCTGCCCCTGGCTGAACTTCAGGCCTGGCGGGAAGCCGGTGAAAGCCATCCCCTCGTAGCGCAGCTTTTTGAATGGAGACGCCTTGCCGAATCACTTGCCTGGTCACATTTTTTTGATGCAATTATGGCCGAATCAGGTTTGATCAGACGTCTGATCTTTACCGGTTCTGAACGGGCGCTCACCAACTATCTTCACCTCTCTGAACTGCTGCTGGCCGATACTCATTTACGTCCGATCACCCTGGCTGCCCTGACCCGCGGTCTTAAAGCCCGAATTGACGGCAGAAAACTGCCGGAAGGACGCGATGGCGATATCCAGCGGCTCGAGACAGACAGGGAAGCAGTGCAGATTTTAACCATGCATAAAGCCAAAGGTCTTGAAGCTGAAGTTGTTTTCATTGGTGGAGGCTTTGGAAGTTACAGCGGCGGCAAAGGCATTAAAACCAGCATTTATCATAGTGATAACCAGAGACACCTGCACATCGGAAGAGCAACCGGAAAGATAGCAGAGGCAATAGAACTTGAAAACCGGGAAGAAGAAGAGCGGCTCTTTTATGTTGCCCTAACCCGGGCAAAATCAAGACTCTACCTGCCTTATTTCGGGAAAGGCTTAGCCCCCGTCGGGGAAGAACGAAGCTATGGTTACAATCACCTCGGCTCCTTTTACCGGCCTATCCAAAAGCGGCTTGATCTGCTTCGAGAAAAGAGCAGTTTTGACGACAAAGGTTTATACACACTGAGAGAGGCATCATGCGTAAAACGAACTTTTAAAAAAACGACTTCTGCCTCGGTAACAAATATCTGGCCTCAGGAAGGCTTAATCGAGATGCCGCCTTTAAGCGCTGACGAAGCAATGCAGATCAGGCCGGGCAGCAGGGGAGTGCTGTTGACAAGCTACACCAGAATCAAACAGGGAGACAGCTGGAAACCACTTGCCGCCGATGAAGAAACCCGGGAAGAAATGCGCAGTGAAGAAATCAGCGCTGAATACCAAACCACTGAACCGGAAGCAAAAATAACCGGTGAAGCAAAAGAAACAGAATCGGCGGATCATGAAAAACTGCCAGGCGGAAAGGAAACAGGTATATTTCTGCATGCGCTTCTGGAAGAAACTCCGGCTGAAGAAGTTATGCAATATGATTTTGAAGAATGGGTTTCACTTGAACCTGTCCAAAAAAGGACAGCTTCCTCTGCCAGACATCTTAACTATAACAACGAGTATCTGCCCCTTGCCCTGCAAATGGTCTATAATGCTCTGAGCATTCCGGTGGAAACTACTAATCTAGAAAACAACTGTCGCCTTGTAATACCGGGTGGCATCGCCTCGGGGAAACACCAGCGCAGAGAGATGTCTTTCATTTACCCCATACCGGAGCGTTATCACAAGCTTTTAGCTGCCGATCAGAATGAAAGCGTTGAAAAACCACCTCTTCCGTTCAGGGTATTACGCGGTTATCTGCAGGGGCTAATCGATCTTGTTTTCGAATATGATCGGAAAATCTACCTGCTTGACTGGAAAAGCGACCAACTGACCGCCTATGACAGAGCAAGCCTGAATATACATGTTGAGAGCAACTACAGCCTCCAGGCTAAAGTATACTCCCTGGCCATTATCCGGCTACTCGGGATAAATAACTGCCATGATTACGACGCTCGCTTCGGCGGGGTGCTTTATCTCTTTTTACGGGGATTCGAGGCACCTGCCTGCAGGGATAACAGTGAGCAGGCAAATAAAGGTGTCTGGTTTTCCCGCCCGCCCTTTGAAGAGGTTGCTGCCTGGGAACAGGAATTTGTTGAACGCAATGAGTGGGGCGGAGAAGTGATCATTCGGGAGCCGGGAAGCAGGAGCAAGCATACAGCAGGCGAAGCAAAGATATAAATAAAAACAACATTTATTTCCGAAAAAGGTATTTCCGGACTGAGTTCAATAAAGCAGGTGTGATAATGGCAATTAAAAACAACTGGACACCATTGGGTTGCGGGGCTGATTTTTTGGATAGCTCTGCGAATACAACCAGCAGCCTTTCGGAGTTTCCATGCGACCTTGTTGAAAGGGTAAAAGATATCGGTTTAAGTATCGAAGATCTTTTCCTGGCCTGGGAAATCGCCCGGCTGGCCGGTAAGAATCTAAATGGCAGACAGCACCGGGCTTTGCTTACCCTTATTCTGACAGTCAGGCTTTCTTCATTGGAAGGCAGCAGCAGGCTGCCCCTGGAAAGAGGCAGCCTGCTCGAACGCACCCTTGAAGATTTATCTGCCAATGTCGAAGAACAGAATGCTGTGATGGAACTTGTCACAACAGCGCAGAATATCAGCAGAGGTGATTCAGATTCTGCCCTGACCTCAATTATGGGAACCCCGGGTGAATACAAGCCTCTTATTATTGACCAAAACTGTCTCTATTTTCAAAAGCTGCACGTGTTGGAATCAAGGGTTGGCAAATACCTGCTTGAAAGAATTGAAATACCGGTGTCGCCTATCGAAGATTATGCCGTTGAAACCGCCATAAAAGATCTTTTTAACTCTCCGTCTAAAGGACCTCACGGAATGATAGAGCTTGACCCGGAACAGAAAGAAGCTGTCCGCAATGCATTATACGGGAATATATCAGTAATCAGTGGAAGACCGGGAAGCGGTAAAACATCAATAGTGGCAGGAATTCTTAGAGCTGTTACCAGGGTTGGCTATCCTGCACTGGCATCTGTCGCCCTGGCCGCGCCTACAGGAAAAGCCGCCGATAGAATGCGGCAATCGATTAGCGAGCATCTTGCCGGGATTCCTTCACTATCCGAGGCAGACCAAAAGCTATTCGCTCAATGTCCTCCTTCTTATACCCTGCACCGGCTCCTCGGCTATTCACCAGGTCGCGATCTTTTTCTGCATAATGAGAACAACCCTCTGGCAGAACTGCTGGTTATTGTCGATGAAAGTTCGATGATCGATCTGGCCATGATGGACAGACTGCTCAGAGCTTTACAACCTGAAGCAAGGCTTATATTGCTTGGTGATGCCGACCAGCTTCCATCAATTGAAGCGGGAGCCGTGCTGCGCGACATCTGCAGATCGAAAAAAGCTGAAGAATTAAACAGGGTTACTGTCCTCAGTAAAAGCTATAGGGCCCGTGAAGAAGATTCGGCAGGAAAAAGTATCCTCAACCTGGCCGCATCTTTCAGGGACGGCATTTTAAAGTTGCCGGATAAAAGCAACCCGTATTTAAATATACGCAGGCAGGTATCAGATCTCTCTTTTCAGGGTCCAGAGTTACTGTTGCCGGGTAGTGCACACCAAAATCTTCAGTTTTTTGAGCGCTGGCATTCACTTTTTTCAGAGGGGCTGCCGGATCTTGAAGATCGCATTCAACACAGCTATATTTCCGGACCGGCCGGTTTTGACAAAGAAACAACTGAAATGCTGAGAATTATTCACTCTCACTTTGATAAATTCCGGATACTCTGTGTAACCAGGGTTACAGTAGGAGGGACAGGTTCGGAAGAAATAAATGCTTACTTTCATAAGCGTTGGTCAGAGAGCCACAAAAGAGATTACCCTTATTACCACAGTCCACGCTACATGGTTGGTGAACCGGTGATGGTTACAAGAAATGATTACAATCTTCAGCTGTATAACGGAGATTCAGGCCTGGTCCTTGATGTTTCCCCTGTTTCGGGCTCAAGAAGGCTGCCGGCTGAACCGATGGCAGTTTTTCCCCGCAGCGGAAAATACACAGCATACCCGCTGGAAGCGCTGCGCGGCAGACTTGAACTGGCCTGGGCAAGCACTGTCCATAAAGCCCAGGGTTCTGAATATGATCATATCGCCCTTCTGCTGCCCGGTAAATACGTGCGTCCATTAACGCGTGAATTGCTTTATACTGCAGTTACACGGGCTAAAAAATCAGTTTCAATCATAGGCTCTGAAGAGGTGCTTAAAACAGGATTGCAACATTCAGTCGAACGGGCTTCAGGCCTGACCAATATCTTATCAGGAGGTAATGATAATGAATAATATTGAATACTTTAACTTTCCGGAAGAACTTATTAATGAAGAATTGAAAAGGTTTGAAAAAGAGTCTGTTATCCGGAGGATCCGGGAGCACGATCACACTGTGTGGAAAGACAACCCTGAAGAGATCGTTAACCGGCTCGGCTGGCTTGAGAACCATGCGACAATGACCACGGCACTGAGCGAGATAGTTAATTTAACAAATCAGGTTCAACATGACGGCTATACGCAGGCCCTTTTGCTGGGGATGGGCGGTTCAAGCATGGCGCCGGAAGTCTTCCGAAAAGTTTTTGGGGTAAAGCCCGGTTATCTTGATCTTGATGTTTTAGACAGCACCGATCCGGGCGCTATCCTGGGAAAAGAGAAAAACATAGATTATAACAAAACACTCTTTATTGTTTCAACCAAGTCCGGCGGAACAATAGAAACTATTTCACTGATGAAATATTTTTATAACAAGGCGATTGAAACTTTGGGCAAAAACAATGCAGGGAAACACTTTATTGCCATTACCGACCCGGGAAGCGGCATGGAAAAAACTGCTCGTGAGCTGGAATTCAGAAAGATATTTCTTAACGATCCTGAAATCGGCGGGCGCTATTCGGCTTTATCATATTTTGGGCTTGTCCCGGCTGGTTTAATCGGAGCTGATTTGGAACTGCTGCTGGAAAATGCCGGCAAAATGGCCGCCAAAGGAATGAGCGAAGCAACGGCAACAGACAAAAAGAGCCCGGCCTGGCTCGGAGTGGTGGCAGGAGCCTTAACAAACGCCGGACGCGACAAACTTACCTTTATATTTCCCCCAACCCTGCAGCCCTTCGGAGCATGGCTCGAACAGTTAATTGCTGAAAGCACCGGTAAGGAAGGTAAAGGTATTTTGCCGGTTGTCGGCGAAACGCTTGCACCGCCGGAAACATATGCTAACGATCGCCTCTTTATTCACTACAAAATGAACGGCGACAAAACAACCCACCATAAAGCCCGGGCACTGGCCGAAAGCGGACATCCTCTTATAGAGCTTGAACTTGAAAATCATTACGACCTTGGTGGGGAAATATTCCGCTGGATGCTGGCCACGGCTGTTGCAGGCTGGTCAATGAAAATCAATCCCTTTGATCAGCCTAATGTTGAATCGGCAAAAGTACAGGCCAGAAAAATGGTCGATGAATACAGTGAAAAGGGCGCCCTGCCCAAAATCCCCAAAGATCTGAATGTTGAGGGAATAGAAGTGTTCAGCGGATTTAAAAAAAGTGATCTGCATGAAACATGGCAGGAGTTTCTGAAGAGCTTAGAACCCGGCGATAAAGAAATTAAAGGACGCAGTTATATCTCTGTTCAGGCATATCTGAACCCAAAACCCGAAACAGATTATGCTCTGCAGGCTTTAAGAGACAAACTCCAGGAAGATTACCGTGTAGCTGTAACTGTCGGTTACGGTCCGAGGTTTTTACATTCCACCGGCCAGCTGCATAAGGGAGATGCAGGTAACGGCCTTTTTATCCAGTTAACCGGAAAAATGCCTGAAGATATTGCCATACCTGATCAACCAGGCAGCAGCAGCTCATCAATTACTTTTGGCGTGCTTAAAAGCGCCCAGGCTTTGGGCGACAGGCAGGCCCTACTGGATGCAGGCCGCAAAGTTATCCACTTTCATTTTAAAATTGACACTGAAAAAGCAATTGGAAAACTGATAAACTACCTTTAGTCCGGCAGCTATAGATATTATGGCATTTTCCCAGCGTTAGTGAAAACTGGATGCAAAGAGACTTGCTTTTCAGACCTGCAGCAACTATCATGAGAATGTAGTAATTTATTTAACAGGTGGTGGCCGAACAGATTGAGTATTCTTGGTAATCTATTGTGGATCATTTTAGGCGGTTGGGTTATCTTTCTGCTTTACATCCTTGGCGGACTGGCGCTCTGCATCACTATTATCGGCATTCCCTTTGGGATTCAGTGTTTCAAACTATCCCTGCTTGGGTTGGTTCCCTTCGGCAAGGTAATCATCGACGGACCTTCAGCCACCGGAACAGTTTCAGTCATTTTCAATATCCTCTGGATTATCACTTTTGGACTGACGATAGCCCTGACCCACTTTTTGCTGGCAATTATTCTGGCCTTGACCATTATCGGTATTCCCTTTGCCAGACAGCACGTAAAACTTGCCATGCTGGCCCTTACTCCTTTCGGGCATCGTGTAGTATGAATCTTATATATTTTACTTTAAATTAAATTATACAGGAGGGATAGATTTGGCAGAAGTAAAAGCATATTCTGAACCAGAACTAACCGAAGCGACAGATTTATGCCTTCCTGACGGTAGCTTAAACCGGAAAGCGGTAGGCTGGTCGCGCAGACCGCTGCATAACTGTAACCTATCAGGCAGCCCACTGCGTAAAAAGCGCTGGAATTACTGGTGTGTTACAACAGATAACTTTTTATTCTCAGCAACTCTCTCCGACATTGATTACCTGGGACTGGCCTTTATATACTTCCTCGATTTTAAAACAAAACAATTTCATGAACTGACAGTAGATCGATTATTGGGCAAGGGTTGTAACCTGGGCAACTTTGTTACGAATAATGTTTATTTTGAAGATGCCAAACTTATGCTCAGCTTCATAAACGGTAAAGAGTATACCGAAATAAAAGTAAAATGCCCTGATTTTGGGGGACAAACCCTTACAGCCAATTTACTGGCCACTTCGAACACCAACCATGAAACCCTGAATGTTGTAATACCGTGGAGTGACAAACGTTTTCAGTTTACATCAAAGCAAAATACAATGCCGACTAAAGGTTCTATAACAATCGGTGAGAAAAAGTATTCCGCTGACAAAGGCTTTGCCTGTCTCGATTTTGGCCGGGGCAAGTGGCCATTTTCAAGTTTCTGGAACTGGGCCGGCTCATCGGGAATTAGTAACGGTCATACAATTGGTCTTAATTTTGGAGCTGGCTGGACCGATGGCACCGGTATGAATGAAAACGGCATCTGCATAGACGGGGTTTTAAGCAAGATCAGCGAAGATATCACCTTCGATTATAACCAGGCTGATTACATGAAACCCTGGAAGATTAAAACTACCTTATCAAAATTAGTTGATCTTCAGTTTACCCCCTTCTTTGAAAGAGTGGCGAAAACTAACGCGCTTTTTCTCGGTTCAGAAGTTCACCAGATGATCGGTCATTTTAAAGGCGCTGTAACAGATTCCGGTGGCAAAGTATACGAATTTGACAATCTGATCGGCTGGGCTGAAGATCACCACGCCCGCTGGTAGAGAGGATAGTTATATGCCAGGAATAGATCTTATTGCCACCGCTACATTCGGACTGGAAGCGATCGTCGCCAGTGAACTGAAAGAGCTCGGCTATGACCGGGTAACGGTAGAGAACGGCCGGGTTCAGTTTAAAGCTGATGAAATGGCAATCTGCCGCAGCAACCTCTGGCTGCGGAGTGCCGACCGGGTGCGCCTCAAGGTCGGGGAATTTCAGGCAACTACTTTTGATGAACTTTTTGAAAAAACAAAGGCGCTGCCCTGGGCTGATATCATCCCTTCTGGCGCTGTCTTTCCCGTAGACGGCAAGTCGGTGCAGTCAACTCTTTTCAGCATTTCCGACTGCCAGGCCATTGTTAAAAAAGCGATCGTTGAAAGCCTTAAAACCCGCTATAAAACCAACTGGTTCAAAGAGGAAGGGCCGCTTTACCGGGTTGAAGTTTCTATTTTGAAAGATGCAGCCACCCTGACAATAGATACCAGCGGCGCCGGCCTTCATAAAAGAGGCTACCGCGTTTCCGGAAGCAGGGCTCCCCTGAGAGAAAACCTGGCTGCTGCCCTGGTCCTGATTTCCCGCTGGCAGCCCGAAACCAGCCTGATTGACCCTTTCTGCGGTTCAGGCACCATACCCATTGAAGCCGCGATGATTGGCCTGAACATCGCCCCGGGCATGAACCGCAACTTTGCTGCTGAAGATTGGCCGTTAATACCGAAAGAGCTCTGGCATGAAGCGCGGAGGGAAACCCACGACCGGGCTGACTTCGGGCGTGAACTTGATATAACCGGTACCGATATCAGTGATGAAATGATCAAAACAGCCCGCAATAACGCCGTGGAGGCAGGCGTTGAAGATGCCATTCATTTCCAGGCCAGACCTTTTGCCGAACTGAGCACGAAGAAGAAGTACGGTAAAGTTATATGCAACCCACCTTATGGTGAAAGACTGGGCAGCCGGGATGATATTGATAAACTCTATAAAATTATGGGCAAGGCTCTGAAAAAATTAGATACATGGTCTTATTATATCCTTACGGCCAGCGAAAATTTCGAAACCCTTTTCGGGAAAAAGGCTTCTAAACGGCGAAAATTATATCACGGAAATATAAAAGTGCATTTCTACCAGTATTTCGGCCCCCGGCCGCCCCGCCGCACCTGATCCGGCCAAAATTAATAATGCGGCATGAAGGCAGGGATAGTAGGTTTACGGATAGAAATTATTTCAACAATTTCTATAAAAATATATAATTGCTATCTAAACCGGTGAGGAGCGATGCAGCTGTGCCCCAGGAACCCTACAAAATAACTGAAAAGCAGCCGGCAGACAATAAAAAGTATTTTTATTTATTAGCCGCTGTTGCCCTGATGATTTTAATAAATATGCTTCCATTACCTGAACCGCTTCAATCGCCTGACGGTCTTGTAGAACTGACTGTGGAAGGAAAAGCTGCCTTATCGGTGCTTGGTTTCGTAATAGTGCTCTGGCTGACTGAAGCCATACCCTTTCCGGTAACCGCCCTGTTCGGACTTCTGCTGGCTTACTTTTTCAGGTTGGCTGTCTTCGATGATATAGTAGCTTATGGGTTCGGCAGTACTGTAACCATTTTTTTTATTGGGGTGCTCACCCTTTCTTCCGGCCTGACCCGATCAGGCCTAGCAGATCGTTTTACCCAGCTCATCCTCAGTAAAATAGGCTTAGATCCTCACAAAATCATTTTCGCTTTTATGGCCCTGGGCGCTTTTTTATCGATGTGGATCGTTAACATGTCGGTAGCCGCAATTTTACTGCCAATGGCTGTAACAATTCTGAAAAAAGCGGGGCATAAACCAGGAGCAAGCAACTTTGGGCGAGCTCTGCTTATTGCTGTAGCCTGGGGTTCGGCAATTGGCGGCATATCGACTCCCGTAGGTAACGGCGCCAACATTGTAGCTCTTGGTTACCTGCGCGAGCTGGCCGGCATACCGATTAACTTCCTGACCTGGATGATCGTCGGTCTTCCGGCTGCGCTTCTTATTTTGCCCCTGGCTTACATGATCCTGGTCAGGGTTTTCCCACCGGAAAAAATTGACAATCTTGATATTCATAATGACCTTGAATTATCCAGTTCTTCTGCCAAGCTTACCGCAGGCGAACTAAAAGCTCTGATTATCTTTGGCCTGGCCGTGTTGTTCTGGTTAGGCGATCCGCTGCTTAAACATCTGACAGGCTTGTCCGTACCGATTGAAATAGTCGCAGTCGCCGCAGCGGTAGCGTTCTTTCTGCCGGGTATCAATATCCTTTCATGGAAAGAGGCCCAGGCCGATATCGACTGGGGCGGTATTGTTTTAATTGCTGCCGGTCTTTCGCTTGGTATGATTGTTTTTGAAACCGGTGCAGCCCGCTGGCTGGCAATGATTTCGTTCTCCCCGATTGGCAACCTGGGCCTTGCCCCCCGCATTTTCTTCGCAGTTTTAATCGTAGAGCTGCTTAAAGTATTCTTCTCCAGCAACACTGTCACCGGTGTAATTCTGATCCCCATGATGATCGCCTTTTCTATTTCACTGGGGATCAATCCCTGGTACCTGGCAGGTCCTGTAGCCATCGCCACTTCAATGGCCTTTATCCTTGTAACATCAAGCCCGACCAATGTAATTCCCTATGCATCGGGTTATTTTACAATAAGAGATTTTGCCAAAGCAGGCATCTTTTTAACCCTGGTTATTCCATTCTGCATAACCATTGCTTTTCTTGTCTTCGCACCGCTGGTCTGGTAGAAGATAGGTAGACCAGCATAGGTTATCAATAAAATTAAGTAATCCCAATCAAAGGGGGAGATTAAACGATGGAGGAACTGCAGAAACTGCTGGGCGGCGACCTGGTAGCCAAAACCCTGAAACAGGAAGGGGTAGAGTTAATCTTCAGTCTGAGTGGCGGCCATATCAATCCGATTTATAACGGCTGCCTTACAGAGGGTATACGCATTATTGATACGCATCATGAGCAGTCAGCCGTTCACATGGCAGAAGGGTGGGCGCGTTATACCGGACAACCAGGTGTGGCCGTGGTAACAGCCGGCCCAGGTGTAGTAAACGCCCTGCCGGGAATGGCTGTTGCGAAACAAAGCGGAGTTCCACTAGTTTTAATTGGCGGCCGCAGTTCTCTTGCCCGGCGCGACATCGGAGCTATGCAGGATATTGACCAGGTAGAGCTGATGCGGCCTCTGACAAAATGGTCCCGCCAGGTTTACCAGATTGAACGTATACCGGAATACCTGGCTACTGCCTTCCGTCAGGCAGTAAGCGGGCGACCAGGACCGGTATTCCTGGAAATACCAGTTGATCTTATCAGTGGAAAAATAACAGAAAAACAGGTCCGTTATCCATCCTCTTATTACTGCAACTCCCGATCATGCGCTGCTGAAACAGATATCAGCAGAGCTGCAGAAATGCTTGCCAAAGCAGAGCGGCCGGTTATACTGGCCGGCAGCGGAACTTTCTGGTCGGGAGCTTCAGCCGAGCTGACCCGTTTTGCTGAACTGACCGGAATTCCCGTCTATACTCGCAACATGGGACGCGGATGTTTTCCTGAAGATCACCCTCTTGCCGGAGGGTTTTTTCCGATAGGACTTATGCAGGCCGACGTTGTCCTTATCCTGGGCACACGTCTCGATTGGACAGTTGGCTATGGTCGGCCGCCGCTCTTAAAAATGTCAACTAAAACAATACAGGTGGATATTGAACCATCGGAAATCGGTCAGAACAGACCGGTTGATATCGGGCTGGTTGGCGACATCAAATCAATTCTTACTCAGCTTTATGACAAGTTTGAAGGAACTGCAGTGAATGTTGAAGACTCCTGGCCGGTAACTATCCAGGCCATGAAAGAGGCAGCCCGGGAATCGGCATTACAGGGAACCGACCCCGAAGCCGAGCTTATTCACCCGGCAAGACTTTGCCGGGAACTCGATAAACTTCTGCCTGCGAACGCTTCAGTAGCCGTAGACGGTGGAGATATCGCCGGGTTTGCCGTTCTGACCATGAAGGCACTAGCCCCTTCATCTCTGATCTGGATCGGCGCTTTCGGGCACCTCGGCGTAGGCCTGCCTTTTGCTATTGCCGGCAAACTGGCTCAGCCGGAAAGACCTGTTTTTGTGCTCACCGGTGACGGTTCATTTGGCTTTAGCGCCATGGAATTTGATACCGCAGTAAGGCACAATATCCCGGTAGTATGCATTATTTCAAATGACAGCGGTTGGGGACAGATACGCCGGGGTCAGCGACGCGATTTTGGCAGAACTGTCGGTGTAGAGCTGCAGCCTATGCGCTATGACCGTATTGCCGTGACCATGGGCGGCTTTGGCGCTCATGTGGAAAAACTGGCCGATTTAGAACCGGCAATTGAAGCAGCGATAGCCAGTGGAAAACCGGCCTGCATTAATGTGAAAACAGACCCTGATGCAGGTTTTTCCGGAATGGATTTGCCCTGGAAAATTAACTAACCCCGGGAAAGGATTATTAATATGAGCAAACTTGAAGGAAAAATCGCTTTAGTTACAGGGGCTGGAAGGGAAAAAGGCATAGGTGCTGTTTGTGCCCGCCGTCTGGCCATTGAGGGAGCATCAGTTGTTGTTACCGATATTGCCGGCCCTTTTGCCGAATTTCCCAACTACAAAGTCGGGGCGGGAGAAGGACTGGCCGAAGTAGCAGCGGGCATTGAAAAACTTGGCGTTCAGGCCTTACCCCTTTACGCTGATATTGCAGATGAAGAATCTGTACAAAAAATGGTTGCTGAGGCAAAAGATAAGTTTGGCCGGATTGATATTCTTGTTAACAATGCCGGAGGGTCTCCCGGTCCGGCTCCGTTAACCCAGTTTACCCTGGCTGCCTGGGAAAAAACACTTGCTATAAATTTAACAGGCACTTTTCTTTGCTGTCGTGAAATAGCCCCACTGATGATTGGTAACGGTGGAGGCAAGATTGTAAATATTTCTTCACGGGCTGCGCGGCGCGGCGCCGTCTGGATGCATGCTTACAGCGCAGCCAAAGCAGGGGTGCTGGGTCTTACTTATTCGATGGCTCTGGAGCTGGCGCCTTTTAATATATGCGTTAATGCGCTCTGCCCGGGCGATATTGAAACCGATCTTAAACAATGGGGCCTCGAGATGGAAGCCGGAGTTAAGGGAACAACAGTGGAAAAACTGAAAGAGGAAATCGCCTCGGCAACTCCCCTGGGTCGGCTCGGCAGACCTGAAGATGTAGCGGCTGCTGTAGTTTTCTTAGCATCACCCGATTCCGATTATCTCACCGGCGAAGTATTAAATATAACCGGGGGGCATGGTCTGGGCAACGCTACGGTTAAACCCGGCTATTGATAAGAAGGTATTTATAAATAATTGTCAAATATGAATAGTATTGATTGCCAGACAATTAGGCGTTTTCATTGTACCCACATTTTATGGCAGAGGAGAGAATTATATGGATACACCTTTTCCCTTTGAGCCGGTTCTCGTTTTTGGCATAATGGCTGTAATGCTTCTGTTCGGCATGCTGCTCAGGGCTTCAGTTAAGTTCTTTCAAAGCTTTCTGCTCCCCAGCTGCTTTATCGGCGGCACATTAGGACTGGTCCTGCTAAGCGTCGGCGTTATAAACGTATCAACTTCTTTACTCGAAACTTTTGCCTACCACCTTTTTATAATCTCTTTTATCTCCCTTGGCCTGACCACCAATATTAGTAAGAATAAAGTTCTGGCCGCAAAAAAATCCATGAGAGGATCTCTGTGGATAGGGTTGGTCAGCGGGGTTGTTATGGCCATGCAGGGTATTATCGGAGCTCTTTTCGTTTTTCTTTTTAACTCGGCAGGTTATAACCTTAATCCTATATTCGGCTTCCTCGCTCCACTCGGCTTTACCCAGGGACCGGGACAAGCTTTGTCCGTCGGTAGAGTCTGGGAAGAGTTTGGTTTTGAAAATGCCGCAACCCTGGGCCTTTCATTTGCGGTTTTAGGCTTTGCCTTTGCCTTCTTTGTCGGAGTCCCCCTGGTTAACTGGGGCATCCGAAAAGGCTTTTCATCTCAAACAGCAAAAAGCCTTTCCCCGGAATTCCAGAAAGGCATTATGCAGAAAGACAGCATTAAGGAAACAGCCGGTGAACTGACCACCCATTCAGGTAATATTGATACGCTGGCTTTTCACGCTGCCCTGGTCGGGCTGGTCTATGTTCTCACCTATCTTTTAATGTTGGCAATCGGAAAATTTATATCTGAAGATGTGGCAAAAAGCCTCTGGGCCTTTTTCTTCTTTTTCGGAATAGTAATTGCTCTCTTACTTAAATTTATCATTAACAAAATTGGCCTGGGGCACCTGCTGGATCCGGGAATTCAACGCAGAATAACCGGATGGTCTGTAGACTTCTTGATAATATCAACAATTATGGCTATTCAGGTTGTTATCGTCTGGGAGTATATTGTTCCCATCTTTGTTATCGGCCTGGTCACCGGAATTCTGACAACGATAGTTGTCTTTTACCTGGGCAGGAGAACCTGGGCTTATAGCTTCGAAAGAACAATGGGTGTATATGGTATTACCACCGGAACTGCTTCAGTGGGTTTACTTCTGCTGAGAATTGCCGATCCGGAGTTTGAAACACCGGTTGGCCTTGAACTTGGTATACAAGCCCTTTTTGCGGCACCTTTTGTCTTAAGCTACATGCTTCTTATGCATGCTCCACTCTGGTGGAACTGGAGTGTTGAATTGGTTGTCATGATCTATGCAGGCGCAATGCTCTTCTCCTTTATTTTATTAAAAGTATTTAAATTTATCGGCCCGCGCAAGTTTTAACCCCGGCTGATAAAGGCGGTTAAGAATTGAAAGCAGTAGTTATAAGCAGTCCCGGCAATTTAGAGATCCTGGAAAAACCCCTGCCTGTACCGGGCAGGGGAGAAACCCTGGTAAAAATTAAGTACTGTGGCATCTGCGGCTCAGATCTTCATGCCTTCACTAGCGGCTTTCTGCCACCCGATTTGACAATCGGTCATGAGTTTTCCGGAATCATCGAGTCTGTTGGTAGAGATTGTCATGGCTGGAAACCCGGTGATTATGTTACAGGTAACAACATTATCGGGTGCAATAAATGCAGCTCATGCAAAAATGGCCAGGAAAACCTCTGCAGCGATATGCGCAGGCTTGGTATAACAGATCAGGGCGCTATGGCCGAATACGTCTTAGTTCCGGCAAAAGATCTGGTTAAACTGCCGAAAGACGCTTCTCTCGAAATGGCCGCACTCTCTGAACCACTTAGTGTGGGACTTCATGCAATCAACAAAGTAAAAACAAACCGAAATGATCATATTTTAATTTTTGGAGCAGGAACTATAGGTCTTGTTATTCTGACCCTGCTAAAACATTTTGGAGCAAAGTCTGTGACTGTCGTCGAACCGGATCCTGCCAGAAGAAATATTGCCGAAGTTATTGGGGCAACCAAAACGATCGATCCTTTAATAAACAGCCTGGACAGCGAAATTAACAAGCTTACTGATAACAAGGGCATGAATGTTATATTTGAGTGCGCCGGATTGCCAGAAACAATTCAGGAAGCATGCAGTCAGGGATCTGCGGGAGCAACAGTAGTAGTCTTAAGCATTTGTTACCAGCCGGTTGAATTGAACTTTTTGAGCCTGGTAACAAAAGAAGTTAAAATCATTACTGCTTTTGGAAAAACAAATGAAGAGTTCAAAAAGGCAGCGGATATGATTGCTTCAGGCCTGGTTGATCTCTCTCCCCTTATAACCGGATTGATATCACTAGATAAAATAGCTGGGGCCTTCCACGATCATTCCGGAGGAAAGATTAAAACTCTGGTTGCGTTCTAAATTTAAAACAGACTAGTAATGTGAATATTTTTGGGCTGTTTCATAGATAGCCCGTATTTTTCCTGGCGGCACCTCTTCCTGAATGTCGTGAATGGGGCAAAAGATATAACCACCACCGGGTTTAAATATTTCGATCAACTCGCGCACTTCAGCTGCAACATCCGCTTCCGTTCCATTTACAAGGGTACTCTGGGTTCGTACACCTCCACCCCAGAAAGTGATTTCCCGGCCAAATTCTTTTTTTAACCAGTTCGGATCCATTCCCGCGGCAGTGATCTGAACAGGATTCAAGGCATCAATACCGGCATCAATGAAATCGGGAATAAAGGGAGCTACGCTGCCACATGAATGCAATAGAATTTTTAGATCGGGAGCAAATTCTTTGACTGCCCGGCAAACCCGAACCAGGTACGGTTTGAAAAGTTCACGGAACATTTTAGGTGACATCTGTGGTGCATTCTGGAAACCATAATCGTCACCCATGAAAATTACATCAAGGTAGGGAGCAAGAACAGAAAGATATTTTCCAAGCCTTTCTATACAGGTAGATGCAAGGAACTCAAGCCAGCAGTGAATAAGTTCAGGTTCGGAAACCATAAAGGTAAAGAACTTCTCATAACCGAAAAGCTCCTGACCTACCTGGTACAGAGAAAAAAACAAGGGCCCTCCCGTTGCGACAAGGGCATAGTCGGTTTCAGCATGCAATTTCTGTGCGTTCAGTTTAAGCACCTGCAGCTCCTCATCGCTTATGGAAAATGCGCCGCTCTGTCTGAGAAAGGGAAGTAGCTTTTCCAACTGGGCCAAATTTTCAATTGTGCCAAGCGGCCGACTGACCAGGTTAAAATGATGTCCCCGCTTCGGCATACTTAGTAAGGCCAGGCCTCCCAGCAGGCTCATCTCCTGCGTGCCGTCACTTTTAACAACCGGTTTAAAACCTCCCGGCACAAGACATTTAGATCCATCACTAAGATGCCAGGTTTGCCAGTTTTCAGCGGGCACACCAAAATTTAAATGCCGGGAGAGGGGAAGCAGGTCTCCGCCCATCATTTTGATCACTTCCATGCCTTCTTCCAGGTCAGGAGAGGCGAGCATGGGGATAGGGTCGCGCATGTAAGTAGGAGTATCAACTCCAATCTGTTTTTTGAGACGATTATAAGCAAGGACGTTTATACCGCTGTCATGTGTGCCACAAAAATCTATCGGCACACGATCAGATTCCTGATGATTCAAAGCGGCCAAAACCCTCTCCCGCGGACTTATTATCTCAGGCATTTGTAATAATTCCTCCACTTCCGGTTTTGTGATCTCATAACATTAGCGCAGGCTGCTTTTAATCTCTTTTAATTGATCGTATATATTAAAAAGTAAAATAATAATCTCCAGATAAATCCTTAAGAAAACAATACCAAGAACAGCGCCAATGGGGGCAGCAATAATTGTCGCCAGCAAAGCTCCCGCTCCGGAGTATCCCACGGTAAAGATTGAAGTCAGTATGGCCCCGAGCGCCCCGATACCGATCAGAATGATTCCGATAACATATATAATCCTGATAATTTTAGGGGTAATCATTTCCTTCATAGTGATATCAAAAAGGGATGAAAAAAAGCTTCTTCCCTCTGCCTGCATATTTACACCCCTTTCGCGAACCGGTTCGGCGTCTTTGGGTTTATGCCTGTCGAATTGTGGCTCAGGATCTGAGGTTATTTCGCGGATAAATGTTCCCTCCTCCCACTCGCCCTCAACCATAGTACCATCGCTGTGAATCTCAGAACCATAACCGTGCTTCTTTCCATTTTTCCACTCACCCACATACTTTCTGCCATCAGGCCAGGTAATAGTTCCCTGCCCGTGAGGTCTGTTTCCCTGCCATTCGCCAACATATTTAGAGCCATCCGGCCTTAACAGCGCCCCCTGTCCTTCTCGCTTACCATTCTTTACTTCTCCCCTGTATCGACTGCCATCCGGATAGGTCAATTCTTCCCTGCTCATTGATAGCCCTCCTTTCTCATCTCAGGATTTTTAACTTTAACTGCTATCCTTACCTGTTTTGACGGAATACGTATATTATAAAAATATTTCTGCATAACCAATTAAAAACCTTCTCTATCACTTACTTACATGGTATTATTTTCTAAAGGTAGAATACCGGGGGTAGCAGCATGGCCTGTGAAGATGGATTTAACCGTAACCTGTTCCTGGAAGCTCTTTTTAATAACTCGCTTGATGCCATTGTCCAGATGGATGCCGACTATAACATCGTTGATATAAATCAGGCGTTCGTCGATCTATTTGGTTACCAACTGGAAGAAATCAGGGGCAAATTTCTCGATGATGTGATGGACATGGGCAAAAAAGGCTCTGCAGACCGAAATATTACCTCCAGGGTGCAGTCAGGCGAACAGACCGAGGAAGAGGGCACTCGTTACGACAAATACGGGAATCCGATAGAAGTGCTTATCAAAGGGATTCCGGTTATTATAAACGGAAACATGATTGGCGCTTACGGCATCTATGCCAACATTACTGAACGGAGAAAATCTGAAAGAGAGTTTCAGGCACAAAGGTGGCGACTGGAAAGTATAATTGAAGGTTCCAATGTAGGTACATGGGAATGGAATCTTCAGACCGGCGAAGCTGTTTACGATGAAACCTGGGCAAGAATAGTCGGTTACACTTTAGATGAATTGTTGCAAATGAAAGGTCGTATTTTTGAAACACTAACTCACCCTGAAGACCTGAAAATTTCAGATAATTTGCTTAAAAAACATTTCCATAATCAAATTCCATTTTACGATTGCGAATGCCGGATGAAACATAAAGAAGGACACTGGATTTGGGTTCATGACCGCGGAAAAGTAGTAACACGAACACCCGACGGAAGCCCGCTTATGATGTTCGGAACACACAGCGAAATTACCGAACGAAAAATTAATGAAGAACAGATTAAATTCATCAGCCTTCATGACAGCCTGACAGGTCTTTACAACCGCAACTATCTTGACGAAGAAATAAACCGCCTTGATTCAGGCCGGCGGCTTCCCATAAGTATTATCATGGCTGATTTAAACGGGCTGAAACTGGTTAATGATACCTATGGACATTCCGTCGGAGATGAAATGCTAAAATCTGCGGCAACCATTATGAAAAATACCTGTCGGCAGGAAGATGTGACCGCCCGCTGGGGCGGGGACGAATTTGTAATAATACTACCCGGCACATCCGCTGATGATGCCAGTTTGATCTGCCATAGGATATCTGAGATCTGTAACAAAGTTTATGTGGAAGACATCCCTATATCCATGGCCCTGGGAGTTGCCGCCAAAACTGACTTCTCCAAAAACCTTGTTGAGATTCTCAGGTTGGCTGAAAATAATATGTACAAGCAAAAACTAACCGAAAGCAGAAGCACTAAAAATACAGTATTACAGGCTCTTCTCAAAACCCTGGGGGCAAAAAGCTATGAAACTGAAGCCCACACCAGGCATATGCAGGATGTTGCCCGGAGAATTGGAGAAGAGCTCTACTTACCAGATGCCGAAATGAACCGGCTGAACCTGTTGATCACCCTTCACGATATAGGAAAAATAAATATTCCAGAATATATTCTGGTTAAAAAGGATCCCTTGACAGAAGAAGAATGGCAAGAGATAAAGAAACACCCGGAGGTTGGTTTCAGGATCGCCCGGGCTACTGAGGAGTTCGCTCATGTTGCAGATGACATCCTTGCACACCATGAGCATTGGGATGGTACAGGCTACCCTCGTGGTCTGAAGGGCAGGGAAATACCGCTTCTGGCCCGCATTGCAGCAATCGCCGATGCCTTCGAGGTTATGACAAACGGCCGTCCTTACAAGGAAGCGATGACGGTTAAGGAGATTGCCGCTGAATTCAGCAGATGCGCCGGCAACCATTTTGATCCTGACCTGGTCAGAATCCTTCTCTCCTCGAAAGAATTTGCCGGGCTGAATCGCCGGGCAAATCAATGATAAAAACTTTTAAGCTTTTCCCTGTTTAATATTTTCGCCTCTTTTCCAGGTATGCCTCAACATCCCCCCGAGAACGAGTATTAAAGACATCTTTAGCTTCAAGCCAACCCTTGCGGGCGATAGCAACGCCGAAGGCAGTGTCGGCCAAGCCTTCAACCTGATGGGCATCCGGATTAATTGAAACCTGCAGACCCATTTCGCGAACCATCTTTAAATGCCTCCAGTCCAAATCAAGCCGGGCCGGGTTGGCGTTAAGTTCAAGGATTACATCATTTTCAAGAGCAGCTTTAAATACCTGTTCAATGTCAAGGGGCGAGCTGTCTCGACCAAGGAGCAGCCTGTTGGTCGGATGCCCAAGGATGGTTACATGCGGGTTCAAAACAGCCCGTATTAACCTCTCTGTCATTCTTGATCGTTCCAATTTCAGGCCTGAATGAACTGAAGCAATCACAAAATCCAGTTTTTCCAGTACATCATCCGGGTAATCCAGTGAACCGTCAATCCGAATGTCTGATTCAACACCACCTAGTATTGCTATTTCAGGATATTTCTCGCGCAGAATCAGAATCTCTTCCCGCTGGCGCGCCAAATCATCCGCTTTAAGACCACCGGCATAAAAAGCCGACTGACTGTGATCACTGATACCAATATACTCGAAACCGGAATCCAGGCAGCTGCAGACCATCTCTTCTAAAGAGTCGGCACCATCGCTGTAAGTGGTGTGTACATGAAATATGCCCCGAATATCATTTTTCTGAACGAGTTTGGGCAAATTTCCCTCTTCAGCAGCTTCAATCTCTCCGCTATTTTCACGTAACTCGGGCTCTATATAGGCTAATCCAAGGGCGGCAAAAAATCCGGTTTCATCCCTGCATTCTATCAGTTCATCTCCCCTGAATAAGCCATACTCATTTATTTTCAAACCTATCTTTTTTGTCCTTGAACGCAAGGCTGTATTGTGCTCCTTGCTGCCGGTAAAGTGATGCAGTGCGTAAGGGTATTGATCAAGTCCGACTACACGAAGATCGGCATTGATCCCTTCTTTAAGCTGAACTGAAACCTTTGTATCGCCAAGAGCAATCACCTCTTCAATTGATGCCAGTCCGGCAAAATAATGGGTCAGTTTTTCCGGTTCAGGTGTAGAAGCAACCAGGTCAATATCTTTAACTATCTCACGGCATCTTCTGATGCTGCCGGCCAGGCTGGCTTCTCCGATAGCAGGAAATTCCATTAACTTTTCCAGCAGATCCTGGGCAATCCGGCGCGCTTCGCTGTAAAAATACCTGCCCTGGTGGCGGCGTAAAAATTCGATCCCTTCAAGAATATTCTGTTGAGTTTTCGGGCCGAAGCCTTTCAGGTTAACAAGGCGATTCTCACGGCAGGCATATTCAAGTTCAGCCAGAGTTGTTATCCCCAGGGTGTCGTAGAGAGCGCTGACTTTACGCGGGCCCAAACCCGGTACCTTCAGTATTTCAAATAGACCTTCCGGAACATTAGCTTTAAGCTGATCATAGTAAGAGAGGTTACCCGTAAGCACAAGTTCTTTTAATTTTTCATTAAGAGCCGTCCCTATACCTTTTACTTCTTTAAGTTTATCTTCACGGACAAGTTTTTCGAGCTCATCCTCACCGATCATCTCAATTATGCGGGCCGCGCTGTAATATGCCCTGCTTTTAAAAGGATTCTCACCCTTAAGCTCCAGCAGTACCCCGATATCCTCAAGAATCTTGGCCACACCGTGCATTTTCACCGTGATCTCTCCCGCTTAAGGCTATCCAAACCAATCAGCCACTTATTCCACACCACTTGATCAGCATAAGCGCTACTGCACACACTGATTCTGCAATCTCATCAACATCAGCACACTCATTCACAGTATGAGCTAAGCTTACATCACCAGGCCCGTAGAGAACCGTGGGGATACCGCCATAGATATTGAAAATACGCATATCCGAACCGTACGTTACCGCTTCAAATTCTGCTATGCTGCCCAGCGCTTCCCTGTGGCTTTCCGCCAGGTATTGGATCAGTTCGCTCTCTGTGTCAATAGCTGAAGGTTCAAAAAGCCCTTCGTACCATTCAATGTCAGGCATATTATCAGCAAGCCAGGGATCTGAAGCTGCAGCAGCTTTAACCGTATCTTCAAACTCTTTATGCATCTCTTCAACAGTTTCATCCGGGAAAATACCGATACGTCCATGGGCTTCGAGATAATCGGGTACACTCGAAGGCCATTCTCCCGCTTTTAAAGTCCCCACATTCAGGGGGGCTACATTGGCCGGATTTTCATAGTAAATAACTTTTTCGGCTGATTCAGAAGCAAAACGTTCATGCCGGTGTTTATCCATCAACTTCAGTGCTTCATAGATCAAGTTAAACTTATCAATTACATTGATCCCCTTATAGGCCATGCAGGCATGGATAGACCTTCCTTTAAGCATAATTTTAAAGGTGTGGCAACCCGATTGGATGTGGCATATTTTTAGCCTTGTCGGTTCAAGAATAATACATCCGTCAGCACTGATGCCATCTTCAACCAGGGCAAATGCACCACAGCCACCGGTTTCTTCGCCGCAAACTGAAGCTATGGTGATATCGCCGATAGTATTAATACCGAGATCGTGTAAAACCTTAACTGCTGTAATCCCTGCTGCCAGGCCGCCTTTCATATCAAGTGAACCGCGACCAAATATTCTGCCGCCTTCATATCTGCCGCTTAATGGATGATCGTCCCAGCGGGAAAGATCACCGGGTGGAACAATATCTACATGGCCATTTAAGATCAGTGATCTGAACCTGTCCTGATTTTTACCTTTTGTAGCGCCGGTTCCCCTTCTAACGCCAATGAGCGAATAGCGCTGTTCATAGTCAAAACCGTCATAACTGAAACCCTTGTATTTTTCCAGTTTTTCCGGCATTACCTTAATTAGTCGGGCTTCCAGCTCCAATTCATTCATTTTTTGCTGCAGAAATAATTGTATTTCCTCAGATTGACCGGAATAGCTGCCGAATCTGACCATATCCCGGATCAATTCAACCAGGTAATCACGGTTATTATCAACCGCTGACCGTATTCTATCGATCAATACTGTCCCTCCCCGAAAAGCTTTCCAGGTTCAGTTTTAGATCTAGCTTGGACCTACCTGAAAAATATTTACCGCCGTCATAAAACCTTAAAATTCGAAATCGGCCATCACTTCATCAATAACTGATCCATCAATTTTCCACTGACCAGCTTCTTTTACCATTGGGACTTCTGCCGTGTTAACAACCTTTTCTGCTTCACCGATTACTTCGGTAAAGATATCAACAAAAAGCTGCATCTCTTCTTCTTCGGTTAAGTTTTCAGAATCAATCTCACCACTGAACATAACTTCAAATAACCTGCCTATAAGCAGCTCTCCAAGCTGCTCCATATCAGGGATAGTATTTTCCATACTGACAACAGCCGTATCACCATTTACGGTATGACCGGTAACGTTAAAATCGGAGTTGGCAAATATTGCGTTGAACATTCCTCGAATTGCTTCTGCTTCGGGGCCTTCTTCAGCGATAGCCGCGGCTAATTCCTGAAAATCTCTCTCAAACTCTTCGGAGTAACCGCTTGAAATATAACTCTTGGCCCCTTCAAGATCAAGATTTTTCAGGGCATTTATGAATTGCATCACAACCTGCTCTGGATTTAATTCTTCTACGCCAGGCTCATCACCTGTTTGACTTACGCATCCGCCCATCATAACCGACCCTACCAGGATAAAAATAATCAATATTAATAAACTCTTCTTCATTTTGGTTATTCTCCTTTTCTTCCTGCTTTAGCTCTGTACTATAAAAATCATCCTATGTAAGTTAAGCTTCGGACAAATTATATTATAAAAGATATTGCGTGGGATTGCGAATAGTTAAGCGCTATAAAAACTTATAGAATGCCTTTTGACTGGCTTCTGTCAAAGAGAAGTGATATTATAGGCAAAAACAGACCCGGAGTTGATCAAATGAGACCGCATATCTGTGATTTTTACCCCATCCCCGATTTAATGAAAACAAAAAGCCTGCTGTGCATCCAGCCGCACCCCGATGATATGGAAATAGGCGCCGGCGCAACCATAGCCAATCTGACCCGTAAAAATATTCCCGTAATCTGCCTGACCGTTACAGATGGATCGGCCGGAACTTATGACCCGGGTATAAATCCGAACGCATTGTGTAAAATCAGGCGGGCAGAAACTGAAAACAGCGCAGCTATTCTAGGGGTCAACGATCTGCTGTGGCTCGATTTTGCAGACGGAGGAGACCTCCCTTATGAGCAGGTAAGATCCGAAATAACCAGGGTTATCCGCCAGGTTAAACCAGGTGCAGTTATGGTTTGCGATCCATGGCTGCCTTATGAGGTTCATACAGACCATATCCGCACTGGTATGGCTGCAGCAGAGGCCGCATATCTTGCCAACATGCCTAACTTCTGTCCGGCTGATTTGCAGGAAGGATTAAAACCTCATGCTGTTGAGATGCTCGCTTTCTACTATACTGCTTATCCTAATACATTTATCGATTCCGATGAAACCTGGGACCTCAAATTGCAAGCGATCAGCTGTCATAAAAGCCAGTTCCCACCGGAAAAGATGACGCAGTTAAAAGCCTTTCTCGAAACAAAGGCAGTTGATTACAGTAAACAGGCCGGTTATAGTAAAACCAGCCCGGTTGAAGCGCTAAAGGTACTTAGCCCAGCGCATCTGCATATTTTAGAGGAAGCCTGGCGCTGCTAGCGTATAATAGAATTAGCACTATTATATATTTTCGTAACACTATGACGGAGGTTACTATGAGCTCAACAATTGCCACATGGGATGAAGTAGTCAGGTTTCACGGACACAGCTGTATGGGTCTTGCTCTCGGGTATCGTGCATCAGAAGCAGCTTTAAATGCGCTGGAAAGTTCACGTGACCGGGATGAAGAAATAGTTGCAATAGTTGAAAATGACAGCTGTGCGGTAGATGCTGTCCAGTTTCTAACGGGATGCACCTTTGGTAAGGGTAATTTATTCTTTCATGACTATGGGAAACAGGTCTACACATTTGCCCTGCGTAACAGTAATAAAGCGATTCGTATTTCAGTCAGGGGTTTGGATCACAACCGCTATCCAGAGCTTAACAAACTACGAAGCAGGGTCTTATCCGGTGAAGCTAAGGAAGAAGAAAAAATAAGGTTTGCGCAATTAAGCGAAGCTGCCCTGAAAGAATATCTTTCTGCGCCTATTGATGATCTGGTTGATCTCAAGGAAGTAGATATTAAGTTGCCGGAAAAAGCCCGTATTTTTAACTCTGTTATATGTACTTCTTGCGGAGAAAAAGTGATGGAACCACGGGCAAGAATTAAGAACGGTGAAATAGTATGCATTCCCTGCGCAGACCTCTATCAAAGATAGATCTGAATTTTTTATCAATATTTGCCAGTTTTACTCTTCCCTGTGCGTGGTCCCCAGGATGGTGTCAGAAGTAAGCTGCAGCTGAAATATATAATTATACAAAATCTCCTGGATCGTATCTGAAACATTGTGAAATTCAACAGCCACACCGGTGGTTTGATTGTCTCCGGAAAAGTCAGTTCTGGTAACCTTACAGGACAAAGTAAATTCGGCTTCCCCCGGAATAGTTATTGTAAAGATTAAATCCGCTCCCACCTCAATCGCGGGATCAGGAGATAGCAGAGCGTAGCATCCACTAAGGGAGATATCACGGATAAATCCGCTGCCTTTTCCTTCCGAAGGTGAGTATTTTAATGGCAGTTCAACATCAAAACGGGAAAATCGCCGCATCGAGGTGCGTCCAACTTTTTTAGGCTTACTGCAAACGAGCAGGGGGATTTTACCCTGCCTGATATCTATTACGAAAACATTTGTTACATATGCTTCTTTTTTCTGATCAACGAGACGCCTCAGAGTCAGCTCCTGGCTTTCCCTGAACACAACCGGAACATTACCAACAGTTGGTGTTTGCAGTACCAGGTAAATGCCTTCCAAATCTTCAATACGGGTTCCGCAGTTTTTTACAACACCTTTAGAATCTACATATTCCAAAATGACCCTGCTGCCGGCGGTAAAAACCTTTTCAATAAGTATATCATCGGTCATTTTACATCTCCTCCAATCAACCCTAAACTGTGCACTGAAGACTGTAAGGCCAAATATTAAGTTATAGTATTGTTATAGTCATGTGTTTGCTTTCTCCAAAAGTAATATAAATTCCTGCAGGATCAGGTTCAATTTTTTTCAGCAAAAAGTTTGCTTTCACCCGGAAATATTTTTAGGCGTTTTAATTCACGGTAAATAAGTATGTATGTAATTAGAAAAGCAAACAAATCGCTTAAAGGCCGGGAATACCAGACGCCATCCAACCCGAATAAGCTTGATAAAATAAACAGCAGGGGTATGAATAAAAGGACTTCACGTAGAAGTGAAAGCAGCAGTGAAGGCAAACCCCTTCCAGCCGCCTGAAAATATGTTGTAAAGACTATCTGGGCGCCAATTAACGGAAACATGAATACCATTATCCTCATAGCACCGGTTCCAAGAGTTAACAACTCCCTGTCATCTGTAAAAATGCTGAGAAAAAGCGTAGGCCAGCTAAAATATATAATTCCAAAAAACGTAACCACTCCGACACTTAGCAGAAGTCCCTTGAGCAGGGCTTCGCGGATACGAAGCATCTTTCCTGCTCCGAAATTATAGCCGATAATAGGCAGCAAACCCTGGGATATGCCGATAACAGGCATCAGAGCGAACATGATCAAGCGAAAGATCAGGCCGAGTGTGGCTATTGGCATGTGCCCATATACTCCTAAAATGTTATTGGCAATTATCAGCGACAGGTTGATTGAAGCCTGCATGAGAATCGCCGGAAAACCGATCACATATATTTTTCGTATGTTACTTAAACTTAATTTGAGGCAGGCAGCATCTATTTTTATTTCACCCCGGCCGGTAATAAAATAATGAAAGATTAAAATCACCCCAATTACCTTGGCGAGAACTGTTGCCACTGCTGCACCTCTGACTCCCAGGCCAAGAACAAATATAAAGATAGGATCGAGAATAACATTGATTACCGCGGTCGCAATCATCACATTCATGGAAAAGCGAGGGTTCCCTTCCCCCCGAACAACATTGTTAAGGCTCATGATCAGGAAAAACATTACCGAACCGCTTGTTATTACGCTCATGTAATCCCCGGCAAAGCCAATAATTTCCGGGGTGGCACCAAAGAGTACCAGGATCTGGTCCAAATACAACCAGCCAACCCCGGCAATGATAATACCGTAAATCACTGATAGGGTTATAACCTGGCCTACTGCTTTTGTGGCCACATCTTTTTGATTTGCCCCCAGGGAACGTGATATCAGCGAGGCGGCACCAACCCCGGTCCCGATTCCAAGCGCCCCCAAAAGCATCTGGAAGGGAAAAGCGATTGATAAAGCGGCAATTGCTTCAATACCTAGCCTGCCGACGAAAATAGTGTCAACAATATTATAAGTGGCCGTAACCAGCATCGAAACTGTAGCGGGAAATGAAAAACGGATCAATAATTTCGTGATGCTCTCTTCACCCATCAGGGCGGAATTACCGGCCATTTAAAGATTTTCCTTTCCGAAGTCTGCATAATATAATAGAATATAGATGTATTTTACGCCTATTATCCGGCGCGGGCAAGCCAGAATAGTTTTACAGCATATTTCAAAAGCCAGGCTTGCAATGTTAGTTAACATTCATTGGAAGCAAAAATATCAGACCTATTACATTTTATAGTTACCGGAGGTAAAGTTTTGAGCAGCATTTACAGATATATTTTTTTTGATCTAGACGGAACCCTGACTGACTCCGCTGTGGGAATAACCAAATCAGTACGCTACGCTTTGGAGAAATACGGCATTAAAACTGATCCAGATGAATTAAAATCTTTTATTGGCCCGCCTCTTCAGCTTTCTTTTCAACAGGTATACGGTTTTAGCGAAGACGAAGCGCAGGAAGCAGTTGAATATTACCGTGACTATTACAGGGAAAAGGGAATTTTCGAAAATAGGCTTTATCCGGGAATAAAAGAAATGCTTGCCAGTTTATCTGAAAACGGATCACGGCTTTTTGTCGCCACTTCAAAACCATCAGTATTTGCAAGGAAGATACTTAACAATTATAAGGTTGAAAGCTATTTTGACCTGATTATTGGCAGCAACCTTGACGGCAGCAGAATTGAAAAGGCAGAAGTAATTCAAAGCCTCTTCGATGAAGCGAAAAAAATAGATAGAAACCTTACTGTCATGGTTGGTGACCGGAAACATGATATAATCGGGGCACGTGCCCACAACCTCGACTCTATCGCCGTTAGTTATGGTTACGGTTCGCTGGAAGAACTGAAAGCGTCTAATCCTTTAGTAATTGTTCATTCAGTCTCTGCCTTGTCTGCTGTGCTGCTGAGGCAGCTACCCGGGAGATAATGATATGACCATGCGAATAAAAGTATACCTACCACCGTACCTTGATTGCAGTCTTCTTGATGACAATGGCTATATTAAACTCAATGAAGGGGCAAAACTGCGCGATCTTTTTCATAAACTAAGGATCCCCTTTCCCATGGGCACGGTACATCTCTGCCGTGTTAATTACGAAAAAGCCAGTCTAAGTGATTTTTTGAAAGATGGCGACATTGTAAGTTTTTTTTCATTTATTTCCGGCGGGTAACTAAAATCAGAAATGAGGCTGATCATTGAGTAAAGCATATACCGGTAAAATACTAGTGGTGGATCTAAGCAATAAAGCTATCGAAACAGAACATATACCCGATACGGTATATGAGCAGTATCTCTCAGGAACAGGCCTGGGGGCCTGGTATCTCTATCGCAATATCCCTGTTAATGTTGACCCGCTGGGGCCAGAAAATATTCTGGGCATCCTAAGCGGTTTGCTGACCGGCACAGGCAGTCTTCTTACCGGACGCTGGATGGCAGTATGCAAATCTCCTTTAACGGGTGGCTGGGGTGACGCCAACTGCGGTGGAACACTATCCCCGGCAATCAAACAATGCGGCTACGATGGTATTTTTTTTAAGGGAATATCAGAAAAACCAGTTTACTTATGCATTGACGATCAAGGCGCCCGACTTAAAGATGCTGCCGATCTCTGGGGTAAAGACGCTGTTGAAACTGAAAACATCCTGGAAGAAAAACACCGTGACGGCAAAAAGAAACCTGCAATTGCTGTAATCGGCCCTGCCGCCGAAAAGCTTTCTCTCATTTCAGGAATTTGCAACGACCGCGGCCGCATTGCTGCACGCTCAGGCTGCGGCGCAGTAATGGGTTCAAAAAAACTTAAAGCAGTTGTCCTTGTCGGCAGCCAGAAAATTGAGGCAGCAGACAGGAACAAAATGCGCGAACTGAGCAAAGAATATGCTGCCAAGGTTAAAAAAGTAAAACTGCCCGGTATCTTAAAGGGAAGTATGCTCCCCTGGGCCGGCAAACTGATCAGTAAACTGAAAACCGCAATGGCCCTTGACGGGATGACAGCCCTTGTGTCGACCCTGAAGAAATGGGGTACCCCGATGAGTAACAGTTTAGGGATAACCTCAGGCGACCTGCCTGTAAAAAACTGGGGTGGTTCGGTGCTTGATTTCAATAAATCGCATTATAAAAATCTTAACCCAGACCTGATCATCAAGCGCGAAATTAAAAAATACAGCTGCTACTCCTGCGTGATCGGCTGCGGCGGAATCTGCAGCATAGATGACCTTGCCGCAGGTGAATTCAGTAAAACCCACAAACCCGAATATGAAACCTGTGCTGTCTTCGGCGCACTTCTGCTCAATAAAAACCTTGAATCAATCTTCTATATCAATGAACTGCTTAACCGTGCCGGAATGGACAGTATCTCCGCCGGCAATACTGCAGCCTTTGCCCTTGAGTGCTACGAAAAAGGATTGATCGGCAGGGAAGAAACCGGAGGACTTGAACTTGAATGGGGTAACGCAGAAGCAATAATTGAGCTTGTTAAAAAAATGATCGCTCGCGAAGGCATCGGCGACCTGCTGGCCGATGGTGTTAAAGCGGCCTCAGAAAAGATAGGCGCTAAAAGCGCGCAATTTGCCATGCATGCAGGAGGACAGGAACCGGGCATGCATGATCCTCGCTTTGACCCTCTTCTCGGTTTGCACTTCAGCGCCGACCCTACCCCGGGGCGCCATACCATCGGTTGTGGACAATACTATCTAATGACGCA
>JAABTH010000010.1 GCA_011389985.1 Bacillota bacterium | reverse complement strand
GCAGTAACTGTGCACTCTGAACTGCATCCTGCTGCAGAGGCAGATGAAGCAGAAAGGTTAGCCCGCAACCTGGGTGTGCCACACCTGGTTTTAACTATAGATCTTCTGGCCGATCCTTTAATTAAAAGTAATTCATATGAAAGATGTTATATCTGCAAAAAACGCATTTTTGGCAAATTACAGAGTTTAGCAGCGTCAAGGGGGTTTGCTACTATAATTGATGGCACTAACGCAGATGACCCCAATGATGAGCGCCCCGGGCTTCGCGCCCTGAAAGAGCTTAAAATTAGAAGCCCTCTGCTCGAGGCCGGTTTGACCAAGAAAGAGATCAGGGCCCTTTCATTAAGAGGTGAACTGTCAACAGGAGATAAGCCTTCTGCGGCATGCCTGGCTACACGTTTCCCCCATGGTGAAGAGATAACTGCCCTTGCCCTGGCCAGGGTGGCCGAAGCAGAAGCATATATCAGGAGCTTGGGTGTCAGGGGTAATTTAAGGGTGCGTGTACACGGCGGAAAACTGGTCAGAATTGAAGTTGATCCTACCGAGTTTGAACTCATTATTAAAAAGAAGAAAGAAATTGACCGCAAATTAAGAGATGCAGGATTTGATTTTATTACAATAGATCTAAATGGTTTTCGTTCCGGCAGTATGAACAAATAAAAAGGGGCATGGTTTTCACCATGCCCTGGTTTATAATTTAAATATGCGACTGGTTGAGTCAGTCGACGACCCACCATTCCTCATCATGGCCTTCTTCTATTACACCATCAATATCCATTTCAACTTCATGCTTGAATCCATCAACAACTGTTGTGTTTTTTTCTGATTCCTGATCCTGACCGCTGCTATCTTCAGTATCTTCTTCAGTATCTTCTTCCGACATTGCTTCAAGATCTCTATGCAGGGCATCAAGCATTGCCTGATGTTCTGCCGATATGGGTTTCGGTTCTTCTTTCTGTTCGCTCACAGCGCTCTCTTCCGGTTCAGCATCGGCGCAGCCGATTAAGATAAGGCTAAAACAGATCATAATCAGGATTAACATGAAGCGTTTATTAGTCAACAATCGCTTCACCTCCTGCCAGTAAATTACTCCAAATATCTTTGCCTGCATTATTATTAAAAACTTTAATTTGTTGCGTCCACTTCCCACCAGTTCGTGGTGCTCTGGCTGCCGCTGGTGCTGGTGGTGCTTTCAGTTACTTTTATTGATCCATCAACAGTAATATCAGTTGTTATGCCGCCGCTGGAACTGTGAATTGAAGTGGTTGAGCCACCTGAACCCTGATTTGCCGTTTCACTCTCTTCAGTGACAACTGCAGTTTCAGTAGTCTCGGTTGTGGTTGTTGAGTCAACTGTAATTGTTTGGGTTGAGGACACCTGTGTAAGCAGACCTTCGGGCTGATCACTGATAAAATCAATGCCTTCTGCATAAATGGTGATGCTGTCCCATTTAAGACTTCCTGGCAGGCGGTCTGTTTTACCGTCAGGTACTTCTACCTGAAGGGGCTGGGTAGCTGCAGCTTCCTCGATTACTTGATCATTATCCGTTAAGTTACCCTCATTTGAAGCTTTTTCAAGACAACCAAACATAAACAGGGTAAGGGTGATTATTAACGTTACCAGTAATGCACGTTTAATATCAGGCACTTATCTCATCTCCCTTTGAATCAACTCAAGTTTTTCAAACTTATTATACCACAAAAATTGAGTTTTATTTCTAAAATATTCTTTCTACATCTTTAAGTTATTCACCTGCTGATTCTGACAATAACTTTACACTATGCTATTGTAATTTTTAAGACAGCAGCCGGTTTGCCAACCGGACGGTTTGGAAAAAATTATTTTAAACAATAGATATAATAATAAAAAAATATGGTATAATTAGCAAAAATATTTAATGAACTTATATGATTTATTCTGAGAATCATTCTCGTTATATTCAGTGGGTGCCGTTTAGGATAAAAGTACTTTTGTTTCGATTCGGTAAAATAGCCGGCTGTTTTTTTATGCTTAAAATAGCTTGGGTTAATCGGTATAGCACCGGTGAAGAGATAAATAAGGAGGAATTAATTTGCCGACAATACTGCAGAATATAGCCTATGCGGTGCTCGAAGGAAAAAGGGACGAAACATTATCGCTTGTTAAGGAAGGACTTGATTCAGGGATTGCCCCACTTGAGCTTATTACGGACGGTCTTACTGTTGGACTTGATCAGGTTGGGCAAAAATTTGAGGAGGGTGAATACTTTTTGCCCGATATGATGCTTGCTGCTGAAGCGATGAGCGGCGCTATTGATTACCTTGAACCACATATGGCTAAAGACAAGGATGGTAAACAGGAAAATATCGTTAAATGCGTAATTGGTACGGTTAAAGGTGATCTACATTCTATTGGCAAAGATATTGTAATTATGATGATGAAAGCGGCTGGTATGGAGATCTACGATCTTGGCGTAGATGTGCCTTCTGCAGAATTTGTCCGTTCTGTCGAGGATAATAATGCCCAGGTGCTCGGTATTTCAGCCCTGATGACAACAACGATACAGGAACAGAAAAAAATAATTGATATGTTAGCCGAAAAAGGCTTGCGAGATAAGGTTAAGGTTATCGTTGGCGGAGCTCCTCTGTCGGAAGAATGGGCAATCAAGATTGGTGCTGATGCCTATGCTGCCGATGCTATTGCCGGAGTGAAGAAAGTAAGGGCTATGCTCAATCTGTCATAAATAACTGTTGTAGCGAAAGGAGAGAAGTCTAATTGATATTTGAACCTTTATCGGTGGCCGATTTACAGTTAATTCATGATCAGACTTTAAAAATACTGGCAGATACAGGAGCCGTTATCGAAGGAAAAGAGGCACGTGAAATACTGCTTTCTGCAGGCTGCCTGGAAGACGGCAAAAGATTGCGGTTTCCTTCAAAATTGGTTGAAGAATGTTTGACTGACCCCGAACCGGTTACTCTCTATGGTGTTGATGAGAGCATTGTTCTTCCCCTTACGGAAGCTCCCCGCACTTATGCCCACAATTTTGGTTCAGTTTCTATGCTTTTAGATCACAAAGATGATATAATCCGCGAAGCTCTTGTAGCTGATCTCATAGATTATATCAGAATTAGCGATAAATTGACGAACCTGCACATGGTTGTGCCAAGCCTGCGGCCAACTGATTTGCCCGAAGAGGTTGCCTCCCTGGCAATGACCGCTTATGCTCTTCAAAATACACAAAAACCGGTTGATATAGGTACGGCTTCCGATACCTGGGAGATACGTTACCTGATTCGTATTGCTGCAGCAGTTCGCGGTAGTCTTGAAAAGCTGGTGGCAAAACCGATGGGGACCTTATCGATATCACCTTTAAGCCCCTTAAACTTTCCGGCCGATATTACAGATGCCATAATCGAAAGCGCCCGGACAGGACTTCCTATAACCATGCTGCCCTGCCCAACTCGCGGCCTGACAGCGCCTGTTACGCTTGCCGGTGGTTTGGTGCAGCAGAATGCAGAGCAGCTGGCTTTCATTACCCTGGCTCGCCTGGTTAACCGCCGCACACCGTTGGTCTATACCTGCAGGCTGGCAGCAGCAAATATGCGCAGTGGTTGTGTTAGCGGCAGAGACCCTGATTTAGGATTTTCCGGCGCCTGCGTAGCCCAGATAGCCCGAAACTACGGTTTGCCTTCAGGTGTTTACGGTATGGATACCGGGGCGGCGGTGCCTGATATTCAATCCGGGTACGAACGCTCTTTGAATGCCCTTTATCCATCGATGGCGCGGGCAACTTTTGTTTCAGGGATGGGGTCGTTAAATGCGGGACTGCTGGCAAGTGCAGAACAGTTGGTAATTGATGATGAAATTTACAGTATGGTATTTCACAGGCAACAGGGCATTGATGTAAGCGAAGAATCTATAGGCGCTGATGTCGTCAGAGCGGTCATGGATGGCGGCAATTACCTGGCCCAGGTGCATACGAGAGATTTTATGCGCCGGGGTGAGCTATATTCAGGTAAACTGGGTAATGAATCTCCCTTTGAAGAATGGCGCAGCTCGGGTCGTCCCACGGTTCGCGAAGAGGCCAAAGCTAAGGTTGACCAGATTTTGGCTGAGCATCCCGGCACCGTTGTAAGTGATCCTGTCAGCAGGGAGATTATGTCAATACTCAAAGAAGCAGAGGAAGAAAAGCGGAATTAAAAAGAAGGAGGTGCAGAACGCATCATTTTGTTTTACCCAGAGGGGATTAAACTATTAAAGGAGGTTTCCGTTTTGCGTAAAGTTAATAAGCTGGCTCTTATGTTGGTAATTTTATTGGCTTTCAGCCTGCTTATCGCCGGTTGTGGAGGCGAGGAGGCCCAGGATGAGCGTAATGTCTTAAGAATTGGTTATATGCGAGAGATTGAAAGTCTTAATCCCATGGTTATATGGTCGGTTCAGGCTTATGAAGTGATGAACCTTAATTACAACTACCTGATGGGCTGGGACGAAGATCTTGTTGTTACCCCCAAACTGGCCAAGTCGTGGGATGTTGATGAAAGTGGAATGCTTTGGACATTCTACCTGGAAGAAGGGGTTACCTGGCATGACGGTGAACCTTTTACCGCAGAAGATGTGAAGTTTACTTTTGAATACATTCGTGACAATGAACTTGGCTATTTCTATGATTATGTAGCTTCGATGGAAGAAATAGAAGTGGTAGATGAAAATACGGTAACAATCAAGACCGACGAGCCGATCGCCTGGATGCCGCAGATTCTTGTCCCAATTTTCCCCAAGCATATCTGGTCGGAAATTGACCCTGCCGATGCTGAGGGCGAATTCACCAATGAAAACCCTGTCGGCACCGGACCTTTCCAGGTAATTGAACACCGTAAGGGTGAATTTACCAGGATGGCTGTCAACGAAAACTATTTTAAAGGCAGACCGGCAATTGATGAGGTTATAATTATCATCTATGCCAATACTGATATGATGGTTGAAGCGCTGAAACAAGGTGAACTTGATGTTATTGGCGATGTTCCCGGAGCTCAGTTTAAGGCTCTCCAGGAGGTTGGCGACCCCGATATAGTTGCTCTTGATGCCGATTCCCCTTCCTTTACGGAGCTATCTTTTAACGTTTGGGAAGATGAAGCGTCCAAGGGTAACCCGATTCTGCTAGACCGTGAAGTACGTATTGCAATCGAGTATGCCCTGGATCGCCAGGAGATGATTGATGTAGCTTTAATGGGTTATGGCGAAGTCGGTTCTACACTGGTACCGCCGCTGTTTGAATTCTGGCACCTTGATCTTGGCGAAGATTTTCGTGCTTACGACCCACAGATGGCAGTTGATATTCTTGAGGCTGCCGGCTATACCCTTGGCGCAGATGGCATCAGGGTAAGCCCTGAGGGCGACCCGCTTTCGTTTACACTGCTTATTCGTAATGAATCGCCGGATAACCAGAAAATGGCATCAATGATTAAAGATATGCTGGCCGAAGTAGGAATAGAGATCACCGTGTCGGTTATTGACGAGGGAACTTTGACCGACCGTATTTATGACGGTGATTTCGACATGTTTATCTGGGGTTGGTATGTTGATGTAGATCCTTCTTCGATTTTAAAGGTTGCAACTACCGATGAAATTATGTCCTGGAGTGACTGCTTCTACTCGAACCCGGTTTACGATGAGTTGCACCTGGTCCAACAGCGAACTCTGGACAGGGATCAAAGACGGGAGCTTATTCTGGAAATGCAGCGCATCTTCTACAATGATTCTCCCTATATTATGCTTTCTTATGATCCTGAGCTGATGGCTTACAGGACAGATAAGTATGAAGGTTGGGTTCGTAATCCGCGGACAGGCCCGGTTCTGTTCACCAATATTATTGACACCTATGAAGAACTGAGACCTATCGGTGAGTAAATAAAAAATATGTGCCCGGCTCCATAAGGGGCCGGGTCTTTTATGATCCCTCTCCGGCACTTACTGACACACTTAAGAAGCCGGAAAATAATATGATCATTTTCCGGGAGGGAAAGGCTTTGAATATGCGTGGTTACCTTTTACGCAAGTTTATTCAGGCGAGTATAACTATATTTATTGTTGTTTTTATGAATTTTTTCCTGTTCCGCATTATGCCCGGAGACCCGATCCGGGTGTTAATCCGTAATCCGAAAATTTCTGCTGATGCACTGGAAAGGGTGCGCGAACAGTTTGGTCTTAATGAAAGCCGGCTGGTTCAGTTCTGGATTTATCTGCGAGATCTTTTTTCCGGAGATTTGGGCACTTCTTTTAACTACCGCCAGCCTGTTTGGGATATTGTTATGGAAAGAGTACCGGCGACTGTTCTCCTGATCGGCACTGCTACAGTGCTTTCCATTATCATAGGAGTTTTACTCGGTGTAATTTTCGCCTGGAAAAGAGGCACGAGAGTTGACATTGTGGGTTTAAGTGTTTCGCTTGTTCTCTATTCTATGCCAACATTCTGGGTGGCTATTATTATGGTGATGATTTTTGCGGTTTACTGGCAGATCTTTCCCCTGGGGGGAATGGGTATGCCCGGAACCTTTTACGCTTCGGCCTGGGCCGAACTAACATCGCAGCTGCGCTATATGTTTTTGCCAACGATAACTTTTACCCTGATTCTGATCGGGGAGTATGTTCTGATTATGCGCAGTTCACTGCTTGAAGTAATGCGGGAAGATTACATGCTCACAGCAAGAGCCAAGGGTGTAAACAACCGCAACCTGCTTTTAAAGCATGCATTGCCAAATGCAATGCTGCCGGTTGTAACTTTGATTGCTATCAATCTTGGTTTCATTGTAGGCGGCACAATTCAAATTGAGACTGTTTTTTCCTGGCCCGGCTTGGGCCGATTAATGTATACAGCTCTCACAAACCGCGATTACCCTGTTCTGCAGGGACTCTTTTTGCTCATAACTATTGCTGTAATCGGGGCAAACTTTTGCGCCGACATACTCTATCGTTACCTTGATCCCAGGGTAAAATCCTAAGGGGGCGTAGAAAATGAACTCAGCGCTTGTTAAAAAAGATACTTTCGCTCTCTGGAAAAAGAATCTCTCATCGTTCTGGTCGATTTACCGGCAGAACAGCATGGGTTTAATCGGTATGGTTATTTTACTGATTTTTGCCCTCATGGCTATCTTGGGCCCTTACCTGGTTGATATTACTATTATGACAGTAGACGGGGTCACCCAGGTTATTCATCCGCCTACATCCGAATATTGGCTCGGCACTGATGACCTTGGTAAAGACATCCTGGCCGGAGTAATAGTTGGCTCAAGGGTTTCGCTGATGGTTGGTCTGGCCGCGACCGCAATTTCAATGGTGATAGGGACGGTAGTAGGAATTGTTTCCGGTTTTTACGGACGTGTGGTGGATGCCTTACTGATGCGTTTTACAGATGTGTTTCTTGTAATACCCTGGCTGCCTCTGATGCTGGTCATGGCCGCTCTGCTGGGACCCAGCCTCGGCAATATTATTTTTGTGATCGGAATTACCAGTTGGGCCGGAACGGCGAGGATAATTCGGTCACAGACTTTAAGCGTTAAGGAGCGTCCCTATGTTGAAAGGGCGCGCGCTATCGGCAGCGGCGATACGCATATCATGTTTTATCATATTTTGCCTAACGTGTTCCCCTTGATTTTTGCCAATACCGTCCTTGTAGCGGCGGTGGCAATTTTATCGGAAACAACGCTCAGTTTTCTCGGTATGGGCGATCCGACCCAGGTTACCTGGGGAATGATGCTCCACTTTGCCTTTTCGATGGGGGCGGTATCTTTCGGAGCCTGGTGGTGGCTCTTGCCTCCGGGTATTTGCGTTGTCTTGGTAGTGCTGAGCTTTACATTTATTGGTTATGCCTTGGACGAAGTGTTAAATCCTAAATTGAGGAGGCGTGACCAGTGAGATTACTTGAAGTCGAAAATCTTACCACTTACTATAAGCTTAAGGAAGGTTATGTGCGCGCCTGTGAGAATATTTCTTTGCATCTTGAGCGGGGAGAGGCTATTGGCCTGGTTGGCGAATCGGCCTCGGGTAAAACTACAGCTGCTCTTTCTTTGATTAAACTTTTACCCGAAAATGCCCATGTTATGGCCGGCAGTATAAAGATTGAAGGAAGAGATATTTCCGGGGCAACGGAAGAAGAACTACGCCATATCCGCTGGAAAGACATTGCCATTATCTTTCAGGGGGCGATGAACGCATTAAATCCGGTGCGAAGAGTTGGGGCCCAGATTGTTGAAGCAGTGCGTATCCATGATAAGTTGTCTGAAAAGGAAGCCTGCAAGAGAACAGCAGAGCTTTTTGATCAGGTTGAAATTGACCCCGACCGGGTCAGAGAGTATCCCCATGAATTTAGTGGCGGCATGAGGCAGCGGGTGATGATTGCCATGGCTATCGCCTGCAATCCGAAAATAATTATTGGTGATGAACCGACAACGGCGCTCGATGTTATGGTGCAGGCGCAGGTGCTTCAACTGCTTGAAACTTTGCGGCGGGAGCGAGAAATGGGTATGTTACTAATCACTCACGACCTTTCTGTCGTAGGGGAAACCTGTGACCGGGTTGCGGTAATGTATGCAGGGCAGATTGTAGAAAATGGTCCTACTGAAAAAGTGTTTTCTGATCCTGCCCACCCTTATACCCGGGCCCTTATTGCTGCTTTTCCCAACATAGAAGGAGAGCGTTTTCTTGCTGCGTCAATTCCGGGTAATCCGCCAAACCTGCTCGCCCCTCCGGGCGGATGCCGTTTCCATGAACGCTGCAGTGAAGCATACGGGCTTTGCAGTAATGAAGTACCTGCCCTTACCAATATTTCGCCTGGACACAGCGCTTTTTGCCACCTGCTGCAAAGGAGGGTGAAGGTATAATGAACAAAGATTTTAATGAAGCTAATAACTTGCTGAGCGTGCGGGGTCTTGAAGTTCATTTTGCCGTAAGATCAGGCTTTTTTTCATCTCTTGTAAGCCGTAAAATTTCTTTGGTCAGGGCGGTTGACGGTCTTGATTTTGAGCTTAAAAAAGGTGAAATACTCTGTTTGGCCGGTGAATCGGGCAGTGGGAAAACAACTGCCGGTAAAGCGGTTCTGCGCCTGCTTGAGCCTACAGGCGGCGAGGTTTTATTTAAAGGCGAAGAGATGAATGCATTCAGCAAATCCCGCCTGCGTCACTTTCGCCAGGAAGCGCAGATTATTTTTCAGGATCCTTTTGAATCACTTAATCCGCGCCAGACTGTGTTTTCAACTGTTGCTGAACCGCTTGAGGTTAACCGCCTGACCCGCGATCGCCGGGAAAAGGAAGAGCGGGTGGCGAAGGCGCTAAGTGATGCAGGTTTGAGTAATCCCCGGGAACTTTTTATGCGTTATCCCCATGAATTAAGCGGAGGGCAGAGGCAGCGGTTGGCAATAGCCGGCGCTCTTGTTCTGCATCCAGACTTTATCGTTGCCGACGAACCGGTTTCTATGCTTGATCTTTCAATCCGGGCCGGTATTCTTAAGCTTATGGTTGAACTGCGGGATAACAAGGGAATCAGCTATCTGTTTATTACTCATGACCTTTCACTGGCCTGGTTGATTTCTGACCGTATTGCTATTATGTATCTTGGTAAAATTGTTGAGCTCGGCTCTGCAGATGATGTGATTAAATCGCCGCTGCACCCTTATACAAAAGCGCTTGTTTCAGTTATACCTGTCCCTAAAAGGGTATCGCTGGCAGGTAAAACGTTGTTGAAAGGCGAAACGCCGGACCCGGTTAATATTCCTTTGGGATGCCGGTTCCACCCTCGCTGCCCGGAAGCGCAGCCGCGATGCAGCGAAGAAGAGCCTGCCTACAGGGAAATAACCCCAAAACACTTCGGCGCCTGTCACTTTATTTAGGAATGAGATGAACAGTTATGACCGAAATATACCTGCTTTCAAATCGTGATTACGTAAAAAGCTTAAGTCTGGCAGCTGCTATACTGAGCGGTAAAAAGGGTGAACTTTTTTTCATTGATCCGCTGCACATTGAAAAAGAACTTGAGCCACTGCTGATTTTAAAGGAGAGGCTCCCTTTTACGCTGATCAATGCCACCGGTACAGATAAAGTCGCAGAAGCGCTAAATAAAGCAGGCTTAGGCCCCAGACCATGTTCTGTAACAGAAAGTAATTTCTGGCCGGAAATAATAAACATGGCCGGTGAACCCCGTGGTATATGCGCAGCCTCAGCCGCATCTCCATCTGACTGTCTGAAAGCAGCTTCAATGGCTGTGCGGCTCGGCTATTATTTTATAACGGATGCTGATTTAAGCTGCTGTGGAATTTCACTAACAGGCAACCTGCCGCTGTTATGGTTTGGTCAAAAATCAACGCTGGAAACAGGCGCAGGCAAAGAGACGGCAAACCTGTTTAAGATTATGGAAAACTATAAAGACATTATAGCCGAGTTCAACGATGCCGGCCTTGAATCTGATTACCTTGTTTTATACAATTCGGCAGATTTAAGCACTGATTCGAATGGGGGAGACTCGCTTGGAAAGCTGTGGGTAAGAGGCTTAAGTTTGCTTTTAACTACGCTTTCTACCTACAGGAATGTAATCCCCTATGATGCTGATGCCGCCCAACCCGATGCCGCTGTAATTGAAGAGAATCTTAACGAAATGGTCAGGGAAAACAACTTAAAGCCCAGGTTTCTGGCTGTGTTAGCTTCTCCTGCATCAATACCCTTCTTTTACGAAGAGAAGAAGGGTATTACGGCGTGGACTGAAGAAATGGTCCGCGATATTCATGTCAGGCTTAACAGCGATCTCTTTTTTGATCTCTGTGAAGGACGTCTTATGCAGCATACAACCGGTGGGCTCTCTACCCAGTTGATCAGCACGAAGCATTACCGGAAGATCCTTGATCACAGCGGAAGGGATGGCAAAGATGTTCTTGTGGTCAGCACTCCCCATATTGAAAGTGGGATTATTTTTGCCAGCGATGATGCATTAATGGAGGCGCAGCTGCTGCCCCTTCTTGAAGAGAATAAGTATAGGTTAAAAGTACTGCGGGGAAAAGAATCTAAATACAGCAGGGTTGGCAGTGAACTGAGCCGGTCCGACTTTTTTCTCTATACCGGTCATGGAGGCCCTGAAGGACTGCATACTCACGGTCACACTCTTAACCGGGCCGATCATCTGCCGCACATGGCTCCGCTTGTTGCCTATACTTCAGCCTGTTCAACGGTAGCGATGGTGCCTCACTGGCTGTCTGTTAATGAAGGGCTTGATTGGGAAGGGATTGCTGTAGATTCACATCAGGTTATCGGGCTTTCATTTGTTGAAAAAGGGGCGCTCTGCTTTGTCGGTGGTGCCACTATAGAAGATTTGCAGTACAGCACTTCAATCTATGCCATATTTATGGAAGCGCTTCTGGTGAAAGGTGTAAGTGTGGGGGAAGCGGTTAAGGCTACCCGCAACTTTGTCAGTCTCTACGCCGCTACCCTGCTGCAGAAAAATCCCGGTGCCTATCGAAAATACCGCTGGGGGACAGCAAATGCAATCCATCAGCAGGTTTTACTGGGAGATCCCGCTTTTATCCCCTGTCAACAAGAGGCAAACATCGATTGCCGGTTACCCGGCAATGAAGATCAGGTTTCAGATGAAAAGATAAAAATAACGGTAAGTATACCGCAGAATAGGTGGCGGAAAGCTTCAACGGCTGTTAACCCGAAAGAGGCTTCGAAGCATTATTACCGCTGCCGCAATATTGAGGTTAACACCCCTTATGGAGAAAACATTATCAGCTGGGGCGATTATTATCGGGTTGCTCCGGATGCTGAGAATATTAGCGAAAAAGCGGTAATGTCGGGGTTAATCCATCTGACAGCCGATCTGCTGCCGGGACAGGTTCCAAAGAGCTTACGGCTTATTGAGGTCGAGGCAGATGAACCGCTTTGCCTGCTCTGCGAAAACCAGTCTGCACCGGTTGAAAATCTGCTTGAAGCTGCTTCCAGGTTCAGGCTGCCATACTTGTTACAGCCGCCAATTGAGCTCGATATGCGTGAAGGCTGGGCTTTCAGCGCGGAAATAAAAAGTGATCGTTACCGGCTGCACTGGCTGGCGCCTGTGCTTCTGATCGATGAAAAATGCCGATCGGCAGTACGCCTTAAAAAGATGGCCTTTGAAGTTGAAACGGTTCCGGGTGTCCATTATGAAGGCCAGGTTTTAGGGGAAAAGAGCAAGGGAAGTTATCTTGTTCTATCTGGTTTTGAGGGAAATAAGACGGCAGATGGGAAAAATAAAGATCCGCAGCTTACCGGCGTTTTGTTTGCGCTCACTGAGGCGGATGGCAGTTTTAATATATTGTCTGCCGGGAAAAGTAAACTATTAATCCAGGAACAGTTTCCGCTTTACGAGCTGCCCGACAATTACCAGGTTTTTAAACGCGAAGTTGTTGAGACTATACCCGATCATTTCTTAAGATACAAACTGGAAAAGCCTGATATGGTTACACTCAATGGATCTCTGCTCGATAAGTCTTCTGGTGAGAGAATTGCGGGAGGTTTAATCCGCCTGTTTCGCGGGGAATTAGACCCAGTAGGCGACCCCCTGATTGAAGCTCTCGCCGGAGAAACTTATACAAAGCCCGACGGTTCCTTTTCTATAGAGCTGCCGGCGGGCAAATACCTGCTTTACGCAGTTGCAGCGCCTGATGGGCTTCGCTATAAATCGATTGAATGGCCTCTAGAGATTAAAGCGGGTGAAGACTGTTACCATTTATTTGCTCTTAATCAGGCTGCTGTAATTAAAGGCAGGGTTACATTCCAGGGCTACTGTCCGCCTGATCCGCCTGCGGTTGCAATAAAACGTTACCCCAAAGTTGAGGGTGGAGTCTCTCTCTCAAAGGTTCCTGTGAGGAGGGATGGTACTTACGAGTGCCTTGTAAGCTTCCAGGATCGTTTTCGGATCACGATCGAAGAAGAAGGTTACAGCTCTGTGGAAGATACAAATAATAATAAAGGCTATAAACTGGATCCACAGGAGGAGCTAAACCGCGATTATGTTTTAATCAGGGAAGAATAGGAGCGCTGATATTGTCTGATTTAATGGTGATTAAAGCGGCAGGATCAAATTATGATATCGGATATAAGGTAGGCAGGGCGGCGGGACCGCTGATCGAACGTGCCCTTGCCGGCTACCGTAAAGACCTTCCTGCAGATGGCTGGAAAGAACCTTGGGAATTGCCCGCGTATTATCTCGAGGCAACCCGCGAAAAATTCCCGCACCTGGTTGAAGAGCTGCAGGGAATGGCAGATGGATCCGGAATAAAATTCAGCGATTTATTTTTCCTTAATGCTCTTGAAGAGGCGTTGGATCTTAAATCTTTTTCTGCCTGTACAGCTATCGGCCTGGCGGATGCCAGTGGGGTTTGGCTTGGTCATAATGAAGACTGGTATGCCTCCGATTCAGAAGCGGTTATAGCTATTTGGGCGCAGCCTGTAAATAAGCCTGCCTTTATCAGTATAACGGCGGCGCCTTTTCTGGCGGCGGTAGGGATGAATGAAGCAGGTTTGGCCCAGGGTGTTAACAGCGTTGATTCTACTGATAACCAGGAAGGTATACCGAGGATGTTTTCAGCGCGGGCGGTGCTTGAAGCCACATCAATCAAAGAAGCCTGCAGTTTAGCTGCACCTTGCGGCAGGGCGGGAGGTTACAATCATCTCCTGGTTCATGCAGGGGGTGAGCTGGGCAACTTTGAAACTACTGCTGCTGATGCTGACTACATGCCTGCGGAAAAAATAATTTTTCATACCAATCACTATATCAGTAAACGGCTTAAACCTCTGGCAAAGAAAGCTTCAGAACATTCGTTAACCCGCTACAGGCGGCTGAAGGAATTAGAAAATGGCATAATTGATGCAAGCGATAAACCTGCTGCGCTCAGGCAGGTTTTATGCGATCATGAAAACCGGCCTTATTCTATCTGCCGGCATGTTGGTGAACAGAGTGATAACAGCGCAACAATCTTTTCAGTAATTTTTGATTTAAAAAATTTCCGGGCAAGGGTTGCTGTTAATAATCCCTGTGGTAACATATTAAAAGAGATTATTATTTGAAAGTTGGTGATTTAAATAATGGATGAATTTGCAGCTATTCATCAGAAAATTGCAGAGGAAAAAAGCAAACTCTTTGAGATGGCCCAGGCAATACACAGCAATCCCGAAGTGGGTGGGCAGGAAATATTTGCTTCTGACCTGATGACCGGCTACCTCGAGGAGAAAGGTTTTAAAGTCTGGCGGGGAGTCGGTGGCCTTAAAACAGCCTTTATGGCCAGTTATGGCGATGAAGGCTTCCATGTGGGCTTTTGCTCAGAATATGATGCCCTGCCCGAAATTGGTCACGGCTGCGGACACAATCTGATCGGTATAGCCGGTGTGGCGGCAGGGGTGGCTCTGGCATCAAGCCTTGGTAACCTGCCGGGAAGGATATCGGTAATCGGCACTCCTAACGAAGAAAATGAAGGCGGAAAGGTTGATCTTGTCAGGACCGGAGTTTTTGACGATGTTGACGCCGCCATGATGTTTCACCCCGGTTGTTCAACCAGCATAAATGTTGATTCCTTAGCCTGCCGGGACTACCGGTTTATATTTCACGGACGCAGCGTTCATGCTTCCACTGAACCCTGGGAAGGTCAGAATGCTCTTGACGGGGTTATTCAAACCTTTAATGGCATTAATGCCCTGCGTCAATACCTGAAAGATGATGTACGGGTTCATGGTATCATCACAGAGGGTGGTCTGGCCCCGAATGTCGTTCCTGATAGGGCGGCAGCCGATTTTATTATCAGGGCGCGCGACAGTAATTACCTGGCTGAAGTTGTAGAGAAGGTCATCGCCTGTGCCAGGGGGGCGGCGATAGCAACGGGAACAATTCTTGAAATAAAAGAGTCGGGTTATCCCTATGATGCCATGGTAAGCAACAGGGTTATGGCCGATCTCTTTGAAGAAAGCCTGAAGGAATCGGGTTACAACATTGATTCTTCCTACGAGGAGGGACGCGGTTCTATCGATATGGGTAATGTGAGCCGGGTTACGCCTTCTATTCATCCTGTTGTTGCTATTACAGACCAGTGGGTGCCCGGACATACACATGAATTTACTGCTCTGTGCAACACTGCTGAATCTTATGATGTAATGCTTTCTGTTGGCGAGGCTATGGCGTTAACAGGCCTTAAAATATTGAAAGATAAGAACCTGCAGAAAAAGATTATCGAGGAATTTTCAGCGGCCACAAAGAAAAATCTTAAGTGAAATTTTTAAAGGATGTGTATGGATGCCGCAGTCGGCTGTAGAAGAGATCAGGAAAAATTTGTACCGTGCAGTAGTGCCTCTGCCGCGTAATCCGCTTAAAGCGACAAACTCTTATATCATCAAGGGTAAAGACCGCAACCTGGTTATCGATACGGGGATGAACCGGGAAGAATGTAAAAGCGCTTTACTGGATGCTTTTGATCAGCTAAATCTTGATCTTAAAATTACTGATTTTTTTGTCACACACCTGCATGCAGACCACATTGGTCTGGTTGAGGTTCTGTCTGAAGATGATGCCATTATCTATTTTAACCGGCCTGATGCTGAAATATTAAATAATCCAAACCTGTGGCAGCTGATTTATTCCCTTGCCGGCAAGCACGGGTTTCCAGCTGATCTCGTCAGCAGTGCTATTGATTCTCATCCCGGTCAGCGTTACAGCCCTGAAAACTTAGTTGAATTTACCATGGTTGAAGACGGCGATATCATTAATTACGGTGGTTACGAACTACGGTGCGTCCAAACGCCGGGTCATACTGGTGGTCATACTTGCCTCTATGAAGGGCAGCATAAAATGCTGTTTTCCGGTGATCATATTCTTGGTGACATCACCCCCAATATTTCGACCTGGCTGGATGAAGGTAACCCCCTCGGTGAATATTTTAAGAGTCTCGACAGGGTTTATAAGATGGATATTGAATTGGTGCTGCCAGGTCACCGTAGTTTCATTTATGATTGCCGGGGCAGGATTGATCAGCTAAAAGATCACCATGCTAAGAGACTTGTTGAGGTTAAGGAAATTATTTCCAGGAAGAACAGTACAAATGCCTTTAATGTGGCTGCCGAAATGACCTGGGATTTGGTTGCCGACAGCTGGGATGACTTTCCCCTGATGCAGAAGTGGTTTGCTACTGGTGAAGCCTTAGCTCATATTTGCTACCTTGAAAGCCAGGGGCTTGTTAAACGTGAAATGGACGGCCAGATGATGGTCTTTTATCTTTAGCAGTGAAAGGCGGTTAATATGAGTAAGTATATTTTATCAATCGACCAGGGCACAACGGGAACAACCGCTATTATCTGGGATAAAGAAAGCCGTTCAGTCGCCCGGATCAATAAAGAGCACAAACAGTATTATCCCCAGCCCGGCTGGGTTGAGCATGATGCTGTTGAAATATGGGATAACGTGCTTTTTGCTGTAGAAGAGGTTCTTAAGGAAGCATCAATTAGCGCTGCCGATCTGGCGGCTGTAGGTATAACCAATCAGCGTGAAACAATTGTTTTCTGGGATCGCAACAACGGCAAGCCCTTAAGCAGGGCTATTGTCTGGCAGTGCCGGCGAACAGCCGAGATGTGTACCCGGCTTAAAGAAGAAGGATATGAAGAGACAGTGCGCACTAAAACGGGTCTGCTGCTTGATCCTTATTTTTCAGGGACAAAGCTCAGGTGGGCGCTTGAGAACTTGCCGGAAGTAGCCCGCGCAGCAGATGATGGCAGCCTTGCCTGTGGTACTGTAGACAGTTACCTGCTCTTCAGGCTTACCGGCGGCAGGGTTTTTGTCACCGACTATTCCAATGCTTCGCGTACTCTTTTATATAATATCAGTACCCTTAAGTGGGATTCTGAACTGCTTGAGCTTTTCAAAGTGCCTCTAAATGTGCTGCCTGAAGTTAAAGCAAGCAGTACAATCTTCGGCGAGACTGATCCGGAGATTTTTTTTGGGAGTTCTGTGCCGATTGGCGGCATTGCCGGCGATCAGCAATCTGCCTTGTTCGGTCAGGCCTGCTATAACCCCGGCATGACAAAGAATACTTATGGAACCGGGTCGTTTATTCTCATGAATACCGGCGAGAAAGCCGTGTCATCAAAACAAGGCTTGTTGACAACGATAGCCTGGGGTCTGGATAATAAAGTTAAGTATGCTCTTGAAGGCAGCATCTTTATTACAGGCGCTGCGGTCCAGTGGCTTCGCGACGGTCTCGGGCTGATTGAAAAATCATCTGATTTGGAAAAATTGGCTTCGCAGGTTGAAGATAACGGCGGAGTATACCTGGTACCGGCATTTGCCGGGCTTGGAGCACCCCACTGGGATCCTTATGCCCGTGGTTTAATAATTGGCATTACCGGTGGAACTTCGAAGGCGCATCTGGCCAGGGCTGTAGTTGAAGCGATGGCTTACCAGACCAGGGATGTACTTGACCTGATGTATCGGGAGGCCGGTCTTCCAATTACAGAGTTAAGGGTTGACGGGGGAGCAAGTGTAATGGACCTGTTGTTGCAGTTTCAGGCTGATATAACAGGCACCACTGTTCGCAGGGCGGCCACATTTGACACAACCGCCCTTGGCGCTGCTTACCTGGCCGGGCTGGCCACAGGGTTTTGGGAGAATATTGATGATCTGGCTGGCAGGTGGAAACAGAGTGCCGCTTTTGAGCCGCAGATGAATGATAAGGCCCGGAAGATCCTCTGTTCAGGCTGGGATGAGGCAGTAAAAAGATCTTTTAAATGGGCGGAAACTGATGTTTACCGTTTTTCGGGGCAGGATTGATCGACCTCTTCAGGCAGAAGCTTCCGGCTTGAGGGAAATGAGATTGGCTTAATATTATCAGTATTATATAATATTTCCAGTAAAATAGCTTTAAATGCGAAAAACTGTTTAAAACTGCAGCGACAGGGAGATTAAACATTTGATTAAAAAGCGACTATTCATAAGTAGCATTATTCTCTTTATGTTAATTGCCTTAATTACAATTTCTGCCGGTTGCGGTTCTCAATCCGGCGCAGGGAGCGCAGAGCCTACTGCAACGGCAGTTGGTGACGATTACATTAAAATAGAGTTAAAAGAACGCCCCTTTACCCTTGAACTTGCTTTAAATGACAGGCAGCGAGCTAAAGGACTAATGAAAAGAGATGAAATTGCCGAAGATGGCGGAATGCTTTTTGTAATGCCGCCGGTTGAACCTTTTCCGGCCGAATTAACCTTTTGGATGAAAGACTGCCTGGTTCCGATAGATGTAATCTTCTTAACGGCAGAGGGAATGATTACTGCAATACATGAGATGGAGCCCCCTGCGCCGGGAACTCCCGATAACGATCTTATCAGGTATTCAAGCAATGAGCCGGCCCAGTTTGCTGTTGAACTGCGGGGTGGTATGGCTTCCGAGCTGGGGCTTGAGCAGGGAGAAGTGATCGAATTGCCTTTTGAACAGCTGCTTGAAATGGCTGAGTAAAAAAACCCGAAATTGCCTGTCATCTCTCATACTATTTTACTTACTGAAGCATTCATAATTAATCCCACAATAGTTAAAATATTGCGTAACTTTACATTAACCATGAGGTGTGCTATGGTTTGTTTTATGTTTCAATTTTAACCAATACAAGATTTGGGAGTGAAGTAGTTTTAATTTATGAAGACTGAAGAAGATGTACTCAGAGAAGCGGCGGATAATGATATCCGCTATGTGCGCCTGCAGTTTGTAGATATTCTGGGCAGGCTGAAAGACGTGGAAATTCCGGTGGAGCAGTTGGGAAGAGCGCTGCGCGAAGAGATAATGTTTGACGGTTCTTCTGTTGAAGGATTTGTAACGGTTGAAGAGAGTGATATGAAATTGGCGCCCGACCCGGATACGTTAACTATTCTACCCTGGAAGGACGATTCCGTAGCCCGTATGATTTGCGACGTCAAGAAATCGGACGGTAGCTTTTTTGAAGGTTGCCCCCGCAGTATATTAAAGAAAACACTTAAGGAAGCAGAAGAGAGAGGTTACAGTTATAATGTGGGGCCCGAACCTGAATTTTTCCTCTTCCGGAATAATGAAGGGGGACAGGCAACAACTCTTGCCTCGAATGAAGACGGCTACTGCGATGAGATTATTAACCAGGAAGAAAAAGTGCTTCGCGGTATTGCCGAGAATCTGAAACTATTGGATTTTGAGATTGAGGCTTTACACCAGGAAAATGCTCCCGGGCAGTATGAAATAGTTTTTAAATATGATGATGCTCTTACAACGGCAGATAAGATTATTACCTTTAAAACGGTGGTCCGGGCGATTGCTCATCAGTATAAGCTGCATGCTACTTTTATGCCGAAACCATTCTCAGATCATGCCGGCTCCTGCATGCATATACACCAGTCGCTTTTTAAAGATGGTCAAAATGCTTTTTACAATGATAATAATGATAATAAGGAGAATCATTTAAGCGATGCAGCCCTGCATTTTATCGGGGGACAGTTAGAGCATGCACGGGAATTCAGCGCTATAACGAATCCGATTGTAAATTCGTACAAGCGCCTGGGAAGTGGCTTTGAAGCGCCGCTGTTTGTAGCCTGGTCAAAACAAAACAGGACTTCATTAATCCGTATTCCAGCAGCTCACAGCAAAGTGGGGACACGGGTAGAGCTGCGCAGCCCCGATCCTACCTGTAATCCATACCTGGCCCTGGCTGTGATATTAAAAGCCGGTCTCGAGGGAATTGACAAGAAAACGATGCCTCCGAAACCGTTAAATGGCAATAACTATGCGCTCGAAGATGACAAGATTAAAACAACAGGTGATGCCAAAAAATTGCCCCGTGATCTTGGTGAAGCGCTTCATCAGCTTGAAAAGAGCGATTTTATGCACGATGTTTTGGGTAATCATGTATATGACCAGTTTCTTGCGCAGAAAGCTGCCGAATGGTCATCGTACTGCAGTGAAATTCATCCCTGGGAGATCAATCAGTTTCTCTCGGAATATTAAAAAGCAGTAGATCATGCAAGGGGACAGGAATTTGCCCGATCTTGTTTATCGGACAAGCCCTGTCCCCTTATTTGATTTTAGGCATAAAAATGGCTGGGGCGGCAGGATTCGAACCTGCGAATGCGGATTCCAAAGACCCGTGCCTTGCCGCTTGGCGACGCCCCAGCGATTTAAACATTATAATGGGGTGAGTGATGGGATTTGAACCCACGGCCTCCAGGGCCACAACCTGGCGCTCTAACCAACTGAGCTACACCCACCATGTTATATTTGCGCTGTTCATTTTAGCACGCCAGGCCTGAAAAGTCAACGATCTTAGTTTTATCTTAGTTTTATAAAAACTGTTTTTTCTGTTGCTGCAGGAAAGTTTATTTAAAGGAAGAAATAAGATACTTGCACTGCATTAATGCTAAGGAGGAATTATAGATGCGTAATCTAAGCGGTCGGCTTCTGATTGGCCTGGCGGTTCTGATAATTGGTGTTTTACTGCTATTAAACAACCTTGATTTGGGGTTTGAAATTGAAATGCGGCAGATTCTGAGGTTATGGCCGGTCATTCCATTGATTCTTGGGCTTAACTGGTTAATACTTTCTTTTGGTTCTTCAGGTTCTGAAGAGGGTAGAAAGGTTTACTTTTCCTGGGGGCAGTTCATTTCAGCGCTTATTCTCATAGCGATTGGTATTATATTCCTTGGTCGCAATCTTGGTTTGTTCAAAGTAGATGTGGGCCTCTTTTTTAACTTATTCTGGCCGGCAATACTTATTTTAATCGGGATAAACCTGCTGCGGGGACGTTCACATAAAGAAGGCAGGGGCGGACGCTTTACTTTCATGGGCGGCACCAATGTTGGCGGCGCTCAGCCCTGGAAGCTAGAAAGCGGCAGTTATTTTGCGTTTATGGGCGGTATTGAGATGGATTTGACTGCGGCAGAAATGGATGAAGGGGAAACATTTCTTGATCTGACTGCTGTAATGGGCGGGATAGAAGTTAAAATACCGCGTGATCTCGCTGTAATCTATGAAGGCTCTGCCGTATTAGGCGGCGTGACTTTCAGGGATCAGGATGATGGTGGTATTGTTGGTGGGCGCCGCATTGAACAGAACTTAACGCCTGAATCAAAAAGCATTCTTCGCATTCAGGCCCGGGCTATCATGGGTGGGGTGGAAATTAAAGAGGCTTAAACCCCTGCCACACGGTTTTTAAGAGCGAAAAATACTTTTTCTTTCGGTAAATCCGGTTTCAACGCATGAATTTGTCCGAGGCAGACAGAAGCCCCGTAATCCATACCCTGGCAGCCGGCCAGGAGCAGAATGTCACCGGACTCTGTTTCAGCCAGTCCCCGGGCGATCGCGTCGGGTAGTTCTTCATGTATGTCTGCCTTAATTCCGGCTTGATCCATAACAGACTGGAAAACTTTTACTTCTTCATCTGTAACGAAGTCTTTTTCGCCTGCATGGCTGATACTTCTGGTCGCTATGACCTTTTTTAACCCGAGTAGAGGAACCCAGTGAGCTATGGCCTCGGCATTTTCACGGTTGACAGTGACGCCTCGACTTCCCCTGATGGCATAGACCATGTGAACTTTGTTATATTCCATCATCTTCAGGGTCTCCAGTGTAACATGGATATTACCGCTGTTGGCGAAGTGGTCGTCTATAACCTTGTAATCATCCTCAAAGATAAGTTCAAAGCGCCGCTCAACACCCCTGAACGCTCTAAGCGCTTTTTGAATAATATTTACGGGAATAGAGTGAATAAGAGCAACCAGTATAGCCGCCATCGCATTATATACTGAATGCAACCCCAATACAGAGAGCTCTATCCGAAACTGATGAGGCTGCTTTTCAAAGATTTCTGCAGGTTCTTTTCTGCTGATGATTACATCGAAATTTGCCCTGCCTGTGCTTAGATCAAGTTTATCAACCAGGCAGTCAGCCATTCTGTTTTTTAATCCGTAAGTAAATGTTTTTGCCTTAGTTTCGTGAACGAGCGATTTAGTATAGGGGCAATCTAGATTAAATATGGCCCACTGGTTTTCCCCGGCGTTCCGCACAAGGCTTGCTTTGGCGTTAAAATATGCTTCGAAGGAGCCGTGCAAATCAATATGTTCACGGCTGATATTGTTAACCACAACAGTGTTAAAATCGGCGCAGCCTACCCTGTTTAATTCAAGGCCTGAAGATGATACTTCCATAACCGCATGGGTAACGCCCTGCTCGACCATCTGGTGAAAATAACGGTGCAGGTCGAGTGACTCGGGCGTAGTCAGCTCGGCCGGTTTTATTATGTTGCCGGTTTTTACAACAACCGTACCAATCATACCAGTTTTCAAGCTATTTTCTTCGAAAATTGCATTTGTCATATATGTGGTGGTAGTTTTTCCATTTGTGGCGGTTATACCGATAAGTTTAAATTTTTCAGATGGATGGTCGTAAAAGCGATCTGCCAGGGCTGCCAGGGCCAGGCGGCTGTTTTTCACTTTATATTGAGGTATTTTTACGCCTTTTACATATTTCTCAACAACGGAAGCGGCAGCGCCTTTCTCTTCGGCTTCTTTGATATACAAATGCCCATCTGTTTTGTAGCCCCTGATACAGACAAAAAGGTTTCCCTGTTTAACCTTTCCTGAATGGTAAGCCAGACCGGTTATTAATAAAGGTTTTACCGGTTCACTGTCGATAATTTCTATTGCTTGTATTAAATCTGTCAGGTTCATCGAGATGCCTCCGTCTGCGCTTTAAGCTATGCAGTTATTCGCCGAATGTATTGCTAACTCCTGCTGTCCGAAACGTAAGGAAGCCCGTCAATTGACGGGCTCCCGTTGAAGTTTTTTTGATTTAGCAAATTACTCGCTTACTTCAATTGCTTCTGTCGGACACTCTTCGGCTGCTTCACGCACCTTCTCTTCGTGTTCTGCAGGAACAGGGCTAACTTTTACTTCGGCGAATTCATCACCCAATACGAATACTTCCGGGCAGATATCTTCACAGATACCGCAGGCGCTGCAATCTTCGTTTACTTTAACCTCCATGCTGATGCCTCCTTAAATGGATATAGATATTTTCAATAAATCATTAATTCGCTAAGGATTTCATTATACCTCTTTTTTGAAAATCTTTTCTTGACTAAAAATGAATATTGCGGTTGAAATGTCATCAATAATCAATTTTTATGCCATCATTTTATGTCGAAATTAGGTATATATTATGGTGACTAGCTGCTTAAAATGTGGAAAAAGTCATTGTGGGCAGTATAACGGGCATTTGCCTGTGGATAACCCTGTGCATATTGTGGGCAGAACAGGTATTTGCTTTTACAGAAGGGTAGATTTTAAAGCAAAGTATTTTTTTTCGGAAAATATTAGTTAACATAAAATTATAGCCTTAATTAACAAAAATGCATCTGTGTTGGACTTAGTTGCGCCACATAATAATTGCAGATCCAAGATGTTAGTGATTGTCATTTAATGCATTCTATGCTATTAATAGTGTTAATAAGAGGGAGGGGGTGCTTGAATGAGCCGGAATTACCTGCTTTTTGTAGCCCTTACGTTAGCTTCGCTGATTTTTTTGGCCGGGTGTGGAGGCGGCAGTGGCTGATAAGCCAACAATTGAGAGCCAGTTCGGCTCTTTCAGCTGATTTTTTATTGAGTGCTTGCCTGGTTATGTTCAGACAGGCGCCGCTCATTTAAAGTGTCTGCAGTTTGTCGCTGAAAGGGGTTAGCAGTTCCAACCTGTCGCAACCGACTACAAAGGTATCTTCAATTCCGACAGTTCCTTCTCCGGGAAATATAAACTTTGGCTCAAGGGCAAAAACCATTCCTTCTTCAAGTGGGGTATCAAGTCCGCGGGCAATAACCGGAAGTTCATCAAGCTCAATTCCAACACCATGTCCGACAAAACTTACTTTTTCTGTGTAACCCATAAAATGATTAGCTAGCCCTGCTTCGGCAGCAAGCTCTTCAGCCCGGCAGTAGAGAGCGCTTCCCAAAACACCCGGTTTGCCTTTTTTTGCCAGCACGTTCCTGATAAAAACTGCCTGGTTATAGGCTGCCTGAAGGTGAGGTTTGAGTTCGCCGATACAAAATGAACGGGTTTGATCGACCATGTAGCCGTCAAGGACGCTGACAAAATCGACAAGCACCGGTTCATTCCTTTTGATAACAGCTTTTCCCGCCCCCTGCGGGTATGATGGATTAAGGCCTGAGCCTCCGGTGGGGCCATCAAAAAAGCTGACTGTTGCGGCGTTATCCCCTGCCATTATATGTCCAAAATATAATTCCTGGTTAAAACCACGCATACGAACGGCGCCCTGGTGTCCCATAGTGCGTGCTAAAAGTTCAAGTTCACCGGCCAGCTCAACTTCACTTAAGCCTTCCCGTATTACTTCGCGGGCATGGGTGAATACAGCTGCACTAATCATGGCCGATTTGCGCATGATATTTAATTCATAGTTGGATTTTACTGCACGTATAGTCCGAACCTGGTTTGAAATGTCTACAATATTGTAATTGTCGAGTAACTTTCGGTAGCGATTGTAGAGGTTAACCGGAAGTACATCATTTTCAAGGCCAATTTTTGAATTATTCGGTGCATAGTCAGCGATTAGGCGGGCAAGTTCACTCCAACCCTGAAAGGGAATAATTTTATCTATTGTACTTTCCCTTTCAGCTCTGATTAAAGATTTTTTGACGATTAATACAGGTTCCCCTTCCGCAGGAACAAAAAGGTGGGCATTTTGTCCTGTGCCGCTGAAATAAAAAAGATCAGCTCTCTGCACAAGCAGCGCTCCGGCCAGATCGTCTTTCTGCATTGCATTCTGCAGTTTCTTAATTCGACCATACAACTCTTCCCGAGGGATCATTATTATTCCTTTCCTACCGGCTTAAATATTATGGTGTTGTTGATGAACCGGTATGTTTTTCAAAAGTTTTTTAAGAGCGAATATTTTATGATTACATCTAAATAAAAGTGGAGCACTCCACTTAATCATACCACAACGCTTCGGGCAAATTAAGCTTCGTGCTCCTTATTTGGTTTTTAGTTTGTTCAATTTTACGCTTAGGCGCGTTCGAATAATCCGGCAGCGCCCATACCGCCGCCGATGCACATTGAAACGACACCGTAGCGCGATTCGCGGCGGCCCATTTCATGCAGCAGGGTTGCGGTAAGTTTTGCTCCTGTGCAGCCAAGCGGATGCCCTAAAGCAATTGCTCCGCCGTTGACATTGACAATATCGGGATTAAGATCAAGCTCACGCACACAGTAAAGTGCCTGCGATGCAAAAGCTTCATTTAATTCAAAAAGGTCAATGTCTGAGATCTTTTTGCCGGTTAACTGCATCAGTTTCGGAATTGCATAAGCTGGGCCAACGCCCATGATTTCAGGCGGGCAGCCGGCAACGGCAAAACCGCGAAATACTGCTAGCGGCTCAAGACCAAGTGCAGCCGCTTTTTCAGCAGACATAACCACTGCTGCTGCAGCGCCGTCACTGGTCTGCGAAGAGTTGCCTGCTGTAACTGAGCCTTTTACATTAAAGGCAGGGCGCAATTTGGCCAGTGCTTCAAAGGTTGTATCACGAATACCCTCATCGACATCGAAAGTAAATTCTTCTTCTACTATTTTATTGTCCGGCCCTACTGAACGGTTCACGATTTTCATCGGAACTATTTCGTCTTTAAAGCGGCCCTCTTTTGTGGCAGCAGCAGCCTTCTGCTGGCTGGCCAGGCCAAACTTGTCCTGATCCTCACGGGATATATTGAAACGTTGGGCTACGTTTTCTGCAGTGATACCCATTGGGGTATAAGTTTCAATATGTTTTTCAGCCAGAACAGGACTGGGAGCAAGTTTATTGCCGCCCATAGGTACCATGCTCATGCTTTCTACGCCCCCGGCTACAATAATATCAGCAAAGCCGCACATGATTCTTTCAGCAGCCATTGCAATAGATTGAAGGCCTGATGAACAAAATCGGTTTACTGTCTGACCCGGCACACTGTCGGGCAAACCGGCCTGCAAGGCGACAATTCTACCTAAGTTCATGCCCTGTTCTGCCTCCGGGAAAGAACAACCGAGGATAACATCTTCAATCTCAGCAGGATCTAAACCTTTGGCACGGGCAATTGCTTCAGTTACGGCAACAGAACCCATATATTCGGGGCGTGTATAACGCAATTTGCCTCGCGGCGCCCTGCCGATTGCTGTTCGTACACTGGAAACTATAACAGCTTCTTTCATTCTCCTAACCTCCTTCATTAATTCCTCAAAGGCTTGCCTGTGGTGAGGAAATGAGTGATTCTTTCCTGTGTCTTTTCTTCACCAAGAAGGCTTTTGAATTTTTCTCTTTCAATATCAAGCAGGTATTGTTCAGTTACAAGCGAATCGGGTTTGATATTGCCCCCGCAGAGCACATAAGCAATTGCTTCGGCAATTTTTTGTTCATATTCGGTAATATAGCCGCCCCAGAGCATATTCTGCACGCCTACTTTGAATGTGGCTATTCCATATTCGCCCAGTACCCTGATCATTTTTGGTTTGGGTGGTTTATATCCTTCCATAACCATAGCCAGAACAGTCTGCTTAGCATCATGAAGCAGGTAATCCTGGTTAACAGTTATATTATCTGTTTTTCTCAAGAAACCCAGTTCCTGGGCATGTTGGGCGCTGGATGAGACGGTAGCCATGGCGATTGCTTCGAACGCTTTCTGCACGTAGGGTAGACGGTCTACTTTTGTATCATCGCGCAACCCTTCGGTCATTCGAATCAGGAGCTCCTTGTTGCCTCCGGCGCCGGGTATTAAGCCCATTCCCATTTCAACCTGGCCGAGGAATGTATCAGCAGCAGCCTGGACGCGGTCACAGTGAGAAATAAGCTCCATTCCGCCGCCCAGAGTCATCTGGAAAGGAGCGGCTACAACAGGTATTCTTGAATACTTAAGCTTCATCAGGCCGCTTTGCAGGCTGATGTTGGCTTTTTCAAGCATATCCCATTCGCCGGACTGAGCGCCCATCAGCATCAGGGCAACGTTGGCGCCAACACAGAAATTGTTGGCGTGGTTTCCCACTACCATCCCGACATAGTTTGTCTCAGCTTCTTCAACCGCTTCGTGGACGAAATCCCAGAACATCGGCGAAAGCGCCTGCTGAGGACTGTGCTGCTCCAAGCAGCAGACACCATCGCCCATATCAATCAGGCTGCCGTCATCGTTGCCTTTGATCAGCTTGTTCTGTTTTTTAAGAGAGGGAAGGCTGATTATCTCGGTGCTGACAGGAACCGGTTTATAATCCTTGGAGGCGAAATCATAATAAGAGCGATTTCCTTTTTCATCTTCCTTATAGAAGCTTTCAAATCCCTTACTGATCATTTCTTCAACATTAGCCGGGATTTTAAGGCCTTCTTCCTTCATCCGTTCAACACTTTCCCTGAGCCCGATTACATCCCAGCTTTCAAAGGGGCCAAGCTTCCAGTTAAAGCCCCAGCGCATAGCCCGATCGACATTGTAAATATCATCTGCGATTTCAGGAATCAGGGAAGCGCTGTAGACTAAAAAGTTTTTAGTTAGTTCCCAGGCAAATTTTCCGGCTTTTTGATCAGCCTCGACGAGCATCTTAAAGCCTACTTTCAGTTCTTCGTGCCTGGTTTTTCCGAGAATATCAAAACGGATTTTTTCCTTGGGCCGGTATTCCATTTTTTCATAGTCGAGAGCCAAAATTTCAGAGCCGCCCTCGCCTTTGATTTTTTTATAAAAGCCCTGCTTGGTTTTGTCACCAAGCATTTTATTGTCGATCATCTTCTGAAGAAATCCGGGAAGATCAAAGACTTCTTTTTCAGCGGGGTCTTCTGACTTTTCATAAACAGTGCGGGCCACATGACAGAAGGTGTCGAGCCCGACCATATCGAGAGTGCGAAATGAAGCGCTCTTCGGGTGTCCCATCGGTGGACCTGTAATTGTATCAACTTCTTCTATGGTCATTTTTTCTTTTTCCATCAGGTTCATTGTGTAGGCCATAGCATAGGTGCCGATGCGGTTGGCAATAAAGTTGGGGGTGTCTTTGGCAAATACAACCCCTTTACCGAGAACTCTTTCACAGAAACGATGCATAAAGTTAAGGACTTCATCAGAAGTATCTTTGCAGGGTATTATTTCAAGCAGTTTCATCCAGCGGGGTGGGTTAAAAAAGTGTGTTCCCAGGAAGTAACGGCGAAATTCCGCCGAGTTATCGACAACCATTTCGTTGATTGAAAGTCCCGATGTGTTTGAAGAAACTATTGTGCCCGGATTCCAGTTTTCTTCAACCTGCTTAAAAACTTTTTTCTTGATATCCATATTTTCGACAATAACTTCTATGACCCAGTCGACATCTTTTAGCCTTACCATGTCGTCTTCGAAGTTACCGGGAGTAATTAAATCGATATTTGAATCGCGGTAAAGAGGTTTTTGTTTGTTTTTCAGTAGTGCTTGCTTTCCCATTTCAGAAAGGCGGTTACGAACTTCCGGACTTTCCAAAGTTAAACCTTTTTTTTCTTCATCCGGGGTTAGCTCACGGGGAACTATATCGAGCAGATAAACCGGAATACCCACATTGGCCAGATGAGCGGCAATAGTGGCTCCCATGACCCCGGCACCGAGAACAGCAGCCTTTCGAATTTCTTTCAAGGCCATTAAAATACCTCCTTGTAACTTGTGTTTAAACCAGAGTATTACAGATTTATTAATGTCTAAAGCTATTGCAGTCCTTTAACCAGCAATTCGAATACAGGATTTCTTAAAGCAATTAAATCATACGCTTTGCCTGACATAACCCAGCAGGTAATCACTTCATCAATTGCGCCAAATATAACTTTTCGGGCAATCCTGGTATCGAGATTATGCCGGTACAGACCTTGCTTTTTACCTTCTTCAACCACCTCCTCAATAAGATAGAAATAGCTTTTCAGCGGTTTGGAGATGCCCTTGTTGATTACCTGATCAATCTGCCGCAGCTCGATCTGGGTTACCTTGGCCTGATCCGGCCGGTTTGCCAGGGTGGTCAGGTGATAAGTAATTATCCTTTCGAGCTTTTCATTAGCATTTTGACATTGTAACAGCTCATTTTTAAGTTCTTCAACAAAGGTGTTCATTAAATTCTGAAAAAGGGAAATCAGTATATCTTCTTTGTTTTTGAAGTAGATGTAGACGGTTCCATCGGCGACACCGGCTTCGCCGGCAATATCGGCAATGCGGGTGCGATGAAAACCGGTACGGGCAAAGGTCTTTACGGCCGCTTCTAAAATAACCTGGTATTTCTCACCGGTTCGTTTGGCCACAAAACCCCTCCATCCCGAAATGAATGAATCCTCATTCGCTACTTATTGTATATTATTTTGAGATAATAATCAAGATGTGTCGCAATTTTTAATTGATGATCAGAAGGTTTTGGAATTCTCTTTTCTTTCTTCTTAATTCTCTGCTCATTCCCTGTTGTCTACCTTATTTTTATATGTTAATATATATTTGCTCGTTAACGCCTCTGTATAAGGCGTTTTTATTATTGACACTGAGGCTGAAAAAGACGGCCTGATTTAAAGGTAAATTTTGGACTGTAAGACGCGAACAAGAATTGAAGCGTAAGGAGAGGAAAGTAATGTTAAAAAGCAAGGAAAATATAGAGAATAGCAGGGTAAAACTTCAGATAGAGGTAGCGGCACCTGATGTTGATACCGCCCTGGCCAAAGCTTACAGGAAGGTTGTTAAAAAAGTAAACCTACCCGGGTTTCGAAAGGGTAAAGTGCCGCGCCAAATACTGGAATCGCGTTTTGGCCCGGAAATATTACATGAAGAAGCGCTTGAATTGCTTGTCCCTTTTGCTTATGATGAGGCTTTGAAGGAAGCGGAGATTGACCCGATCAACCATCCTGATTTTGAGCTGATTCAGGTTGAGGAGGGTAAGCCCTTAATATTCAATGCGGTTGTTGAAGTGCTGCCTCCGGTTGAAATCGGTGAACACAAAGGGTTAAAGGTAGAACAGGAAGAGGCTGAACTCGATGAGATGCAAATCGATCATCACCTGTATATGTTGAGAGAACAGAATGCCCGCCTGATTCCCAGGGAAGAAGGTTTTGTTAAAGATGGCGACATAGTTATGATCGATTTTAAAGGTTATGTCGATGATGAACTTTTTGAAGGTGGAGAAGCTGAGAATTACTCACTTGAAATTGGTTCAAACTCATTCATCCCCGGGTTTGAAGAGAAACTCATTGGGGCATCTCCCGAAGAAGAAATTGAGGTTAAGTTGAAGTTTCCCGATAATTATGGCAAGGAAGATCTGGCCGGTAAAGATGCCGTTTTCAAGGTTAAAATTAACCAGATCAAGGAAAAAGAGCTTCCTGAGCTCGACGATGAATTTGTTAAAGAGGTAAGTGAATTTGAAACTTTGGCAGAGATGAAAGCCGATCTGAGAGAAAAGATGTTGAAAAACGCTGAAGATCAGTCAAAATCCAAGCTTGAAGAGGATCTTATCGAAAAGGTTTCAGCCACATCAGAGGTTGAAACTCCGAAAGTACTGGTTGACAGGCAGATTGACAGGATGCTTGGTGATCTTGAAAGTTACCTGCGTTACCAGGGTATGGGGCTGGACCAGTTTATTGAGCTTTCAGGTAAAACCAGGGAAGATATTCGCGAGGACAGAAGAGAGGAAGCTGAGCAAAGAGCCAAGGCCAATCTGGTTCTCGATGCTATTGCCAAAAAAGAAGGAATTACTGTTGAAGATAGCGAAATAGAGGCCAAAATAGCTGAAATAGCTGAAAGCTATAATGATGATCCCGAAAGGATCAGAGGCATTCTGGATAATCAGGGTCGTATTCCGGTCATGGTGGAAGAGATTCGTATCCGTAAAGTTATTGATTTTCTGGTTGAAAATGCCGAAATAAAGAAGGTAAAGCCAAATAAACCTGAGAAGAAAGAAAAGGCTGTCAAAGATGCAGGCACAAAACCTGAGGCCGAAGCAGAAAAAGAAGCGAAAACTTCAGCTAAACCTAAAAAAAACAAAGTAAAAAAAGATATAAATAAACAGGAAGAAAAGGAAAAAAAAGATAGTTAATCTATGATATAATATTGTAAGTAAGAATGGTTATTAATAATTGAAAAAAGCAGGGAGGTTTTAATATGAGTTTACTTGTTCCGATGGTAGTTGAACAGACCAGCCGTGGTGAGAGGGCTTACGATATATATTCCCGGCTATTAAAGGATAGGATTATTTTTCTCGGCAGTGCGGTAGATGATAGTGTGGCCAACCTAATAGTGGCTCAGATGCTTTTTCTTGAATCTGAGGATCCCAAAAAAGATATCAACATATATATAAACTCTCCCGGTGGTTCTGTCTATGCCGGAATGGCTATACTGGATACAATGCGCTATGTTAAGCCATCGATTTCAACAATATGTGTTGGACTCGCTGCAAGTTTTGGCGCAGTTCTGCTTTCAGCGGGAGAAAAGGGCAAGCGTTTTGCCCTTCCGAATTCCCGTATAATGCTGCACCAACCTATGGGTGGCGCCCAGGGCCAGGCTGTTGATATTGAAATACATGCACGAGAAATTTTAAAAATCCGTGAGTCATTAAACCAGATACTGGCCGAAAATACCGGCCAGCCAGTGGAAACTATCTCCCATGATACAGATCGTGATTTTTTCATGTCGGCAGAGGATGCTAAAAATTACGGCTTGATTGATGATATTCTGGTTGACAGACCCAAATAGCGGAGATGAGGTGAGTTCTCCAAATGTTTAAGTTTAACGAAGAAAAAGGACAGCTGAAATGTTCATTTTGCGGTAAAAGCCAGGAACAGGTTCGTAAATTGGTGGCCGGTCCGGGGGTTTATATCTGCGATGAATGCATAGAGCTGTGCAACGAAATAATTGAAGAAGAGATAGGCGACGAGACTGAACTGGGAAAGGTTGAGCTGCCTAAACCCCAGGATATCAAAGAGGTGCTTGATCAGTATGTGATCGGTCAGGAAGGTGCAAAGAAGAGCCTTTCTGTTGCTGTTTACAATCACTACAAGAGGGTAAACGCAGGCCAGAAAGTAGAAGATGTTGAATTGCAGAAAAGTAACATCGTTCTGATTGGGCCGACAGGGGTTGGTAAAACCCTGCTGGCACAAACCTTGGCCAGAATCCTTAATGTACCTTTTGCTATAGCCGATGCTACCTCGCTTACAGAGGCCGGTTATGTCGGCGAAGATGTCGAGAATATCCTGCTTAAACTTATCCAGGCCGCTGATTATGATCTGGAAAAAGCTGAAAAAGGCATTATCTATATCGATGAGATCGATAAGATTGCCCGAAAAACCGATAACCCCTCCATTACCCGGGATGTATCCGGAGAAGGAGTTCAGCAGGCGCTGCTAAAAATTCTTGAAGGCACAGTTGCGAGCGTTCCACCGCAGGGTGGGCGTAAGCACCCTCATCAGGAGTTTATGCAAATAGATACAACTGACATATTGTTTATCTGTGGTGGCGCTTTTGATGGATTAGAAAAAATAGTGCAGAGTCGCATTGGCAATAAAGGGATCGGTTTTGGCGCAGAGGTAGTATCCCGTGATGACGGTAACCTTGGAGCCATATTAAAGCAGATTCTGCCCCAGGACTTGCTCAAATATGGTCTTATTCCGGAATTCGTCGGACGTATACCGGTTGTTGCCACGCTTGACCCACTTGACAGTGATGCATTTGTGCGCATTTTGAAAGAACCGCGCAACGCTTTGATTAAACAGTACCAGAAAATCTTTGAACTTGACGGAGTTACCCTTGAATTTAAAGATAACTGTTTGCAGGCAATTGCTGAAGAAGCTATGAAAAGAAATACAGGAGCCAGGGGGCTCCGGGCTATTCTGGAAGAGACGCTGCTGGAAGTTATGTTTGATCTTCCTTCAAGGGAAGATATTGAACGCTGCGTGATCACCCGTGAAGTAGTTGTTAACAAGGAAGCGCCTATGCTAGCAACCAGAGATAAACGTAAAAAGAAAGAAGAGTCTGCCTAGCCGGCAGTTTACTGGAAAAAGGCTAAGTGAGTAATTACAAACAAGGGAATAGAAAAGCGGGAAGCGAATATCTTCATAAAAGGGGCTTCTCGCTTTACTTTTGAAGGAAAGGTGGTTTAAAGTTATGGCTGTAAAAAAAGAAAGTTTACCGGTCTTACCCTTAAGAGGGGTGCTGGTATTTCCAAATATGGTTCTACATCTCGACGTGGGGCGCGAGCGCTCAATATCTGCGCTAGAACGGGCAATGATGAAAGATAATCGCATTCTTCTGGTCACCCAGAAGGACGCCAAGGTTGACGAGCCGGCCAGGGATGATATCCATGATGTTGGCTCAGTTGCCCGTATAAAACAGATGATTAAACTGCCGGGCGGGACAATTCGCGTTTTGGTTGAAGGTCTGAACCGGGCTAAAATTATCAAGCTGTTTACAGAGGAACTATTTCTCGAATCGTCAGTAGAAGTTATAGAAGATGCTGCTAAAAAAACTCCTGAAATTGAGGCGCTAATGCGTACCGTTCTTTACCAGTTTGAGCAGTATATAAAAATAAGCCGCAAGGTTCCGCCTGAAACACTTACTACTGTTTCAGATATTGAAGAGCCGGGGCGTTTTACCGATGTAATAGCATCTCACCTGAGCATGAAAATTCAACAAAAGCAGGAACTGCTGGAATCGATTGATCCCCGCAAACGACTTGAGGTTTTAAATGATATCCTCGGCCGTGAAATGGAGATTGTTGAGATAGAGCGTAAGATTAACCTGCGAGTTCGTAAGCAAATGGAAAAGACTCAGAAAGAATATTATCTGCGGGAGCAGATGAAAGCTATCCAGAAAGAACTTGGTGAAAAGGATGAAAGGATGGCTGAGGCTGAAGAGTACAGGGAAAAGATAGCTGAAGCCAAGCTTCCGGAGGAAGTTGAAGATAAGGCTATCAAGGAAGTTGAGCGACTGGAGAAAATGCCTCCGGCAGCTGCGGAAGGCACAGTGATAAGAACTTACCTTGACTGGCTTCTTGAACTGCCCTGGGTTACGGAGACCGATGATCGTCTTGACCTCGATATGGCTGAACAAATCCTTAATGAAGATCACTATGGTCTTGAGAAAGTAAAGGAGCGTATTGTTGAATATCTGGCTGTCAGACAGCTGGCTGAAAAACTAAAAGGCCCAATCCTTTGCCTGGTGGGGCCACCCGGTGTGGGTAAAACATCTTTGGCCAAGTCTGTAGCCAGGGCTCTTGAACGTAACTTTGTGCGTATTTCACTTGGCGGAGTCCGCGACGAGGCAGAAATACGTGGTCACCGCCGTACTTACATTGGAGCATTGCCCGGGCGGATTATTCAGGGGATGCGTCAGGCTAAATCTAAAAATCCTGTATTTCTAATGGATGAAATTGATAAAATGTCGACTGATTTCAGGGGAGATCCTTCTTCGGCGCTTCTTGAGGTATTAGATCCTGAACAGAATAATTCTTTTAGCGATCACTATGTGGAAGTGCCTTTTGATCTTTCCCAGGTAATGTTCATTACAACCGGAAATACAACCTACAATATTCCCCAACCGCTGCGCGATCGGATGGAATTAATTCATATTCCCGGGTACACAGAAGAAGACAAGGTGGAAATCGCCCGGCAATATCTTATCCCGAAGCAGTTAAAAGAGCACGGCTTGTTTGAAAATAATCTTGAGATTTCTGAAGGAACGGTGAGGCGGGTTATTCGCGAGTATACCCGGGAAGCGGGCGTTCGTAATCTTGAGCGTAATATTTCAGCCATATGCCGTAAAGTAGCCCGTGAAGTTGTAAAAGATCGTAAAAAGCATGTAAAACTCACTAAAAGTAATTTACAGAAGTATCTGGGAGTTCCCCGTTACCGCTTTGGGGCAGCCGAAAAAGAAAACGAAGTGGGTGTTGCTACAGGGTTAGCCTGGACGGAAAGCGGTGGAGATATCTTATCTATAGAGGTAAGCCTGATGAAGGGTAAAGGTAAAATGACCTTAACCGGAAAACTTGGAGATGTGATGCAGGAGTCAGCCAAGGCTGCAATGAGTTATATCCGTTCAAGAGCTGATTCCCTTGGTCTTGAAGAAAACTTCTATGAAGAGATTGATATTCATATCCATGTTCCGGAAGGAGCGATACCTAAAGATGGCCCTTCGGCCGGAATTGCCATGGCTACTGCTCTTGCCTCTGCTTTGACCAGGGTGCCGATCAGGAAAGATGTAACTATGACCGGTGAAATTACCCTGCGTGGCCGAGTTTTGCCCATTGGCGGGGTTAAGGAAAAAATGTTGGCTGCACATCGTGCCGGTATAAAGAATATAATTTTACCCGCCGAGAACCGGCGAGACTTAAGCGATATACCGGCAAATGTACGCCGAAAGGTTGAGGTAAAGCTGGTCGAACATATGGATGAAGTGCTTGATGTGGCCCTGGTGGAACCTGTATGCAAGACTAAAAACGGTACGAGAAGTAAAAAAATCAAAGAAGATAATCTTGATCTGCCGCCTGAAAAAGAAGATCGCGATTCGGCCTTTCAACACTAACAAGGAGAGGCAGAGGTATTCCTACCTCAGCCCTTCGTATTTTAGATCATTTTTATTGGAGCTGAAAAATGAAAGTAAACAGAGCTGAACTGAAAGCTTCCGCTTACAATACAATAGATTTCCCCCTCTGGGATATGCCCGAAGTCTCCTTTATCGGGCGCTCAAATGTTGGTAAATCATCCCTTTTAAACACATTAATTGGTCGTAAAAACCTGGCCAGGATCAGCTCAACCCCTGGTAAAACCAGGGGCCTTTATTTTTATGTTCTAAACGATAAAATATGTTTTGTTGATCTTCCTGGTTATGGTTATGCCAAGGTATCCAAAAAAGAACGTGAGCGCTGGGCTCCTATTATCGAAGATTACCTTGCTTTAAGGGTCAATCTGCGCGGTTGTTTGCATCTTATCGATTGCCGTCATGAGCCGACCGAAGATGACCGTTTAATGTCAGAATGGCTGCGGGCTCATACCATCCCCACTATCACTGTGGCGACCAAGGCTGATAAGATGTCGAGAAGTGCTATGCTCAGGCAGCTGACAGTAATCCGCAAAAACCTGGGTTTGTTTGAAGATGATCTCTTACTTCCTTTTTCATCACGTACCGGCGCGGGGCGGGAAGAGCTGTGGAAGGCAATTATAAAAATAATTTAGTATACGTTGCTATCAGGAAGAGTTAAGGATACAGAAGATGTTAATAAAAAAGCCAAAGGGTGATAAATTTGCCGTTTGCGGGAATTGATATCGGCTCACTTACCGCTGAAGCAGTGATTGTAGATCAGGGTGAAATTATTCAATACACGATTTGTTCAACCGGTTCAAACAGCAGAAAAGCAGCCGATAAAGTAATGAAACTGGCCCTGCAGAGAGCGGGTTTAGTATTAGCAGATATTGAGTATCTGGTTGCTACAGGCTATGGGCGGGTCAACATAGAATTTGCTGACAAGCGAATAACTGAAATTACCTGTCATGGCCGGGGCGCATACTTTTGGAACCCTGAAGTTCGCACAGTTATTGATATTGGCGGCCAGGATAGCAAAGTGATCCGCCTCAATGATAAAGGGCGGGTTGTAGATTTTGCTATGAATGACAAATGTGCGGCAGGAACAGGACGATTTCTGGAGGTAATGGCTCATGCCCTTGAAGTTGAACTGGCGGGCCTTTCTGAGCTGAGTGATAAAGCAATAAATGCTGTTTCAATCAGCAGTATGTGTACGGTTTTTGCTGAATCGGAAGTAGTGTCTTTAATCGCCCGGGGGTTGCCCCGGGAAGATATTGCCCGCGGATTGCACCAGTCAATTGCAGAACGCACAGCCGGTCTTGTTAAAAGGGTTGGCCTTGAAGAGCGTGTGATGATGACTGGCGGGGTGGCTTGCAACAGCGCGGTTGTCAGGGCTCTTAACGAAAAGCTTAATACTTTAATTATTATACCGTCCGAACCGCAAATTGCCGGCGCACTTGGCGCCGCTCTTTTGGCTGAAGAAGAATTTACATCTTAAATATTAATTAAGGATGTGTCCCAGGCCGTTGTGTTGAAGGCTTTTTTTGATCTGAACACTCAGGGCGGCAGCCAGAAAAATTTTTATAATGTCGAAGGGAATAAAAGGCAGCACCCCGACAAGCAAAACCTGTTTGATGCTGTATTGCATCAAACAGCCAAGCTGCAGGGCGCCTGACAGGTATATGATAAATATTGCCGGAAACAGGGCTGCTGCATTGTACCTATAGCGGGTGGTTTGAAACTTTTTCATCAGCAGGCCGGTTATTAAAACAGCAGGTATAAACCCCCAGAGATAACCACCAGTGGGCCCGGTAAGCATATATATGCCGCCGCGGGCCAGCGAAAAAACCGGTGCACCCGCTGCCCCCAGTAGAAGGTAGGCTGTTATAGTTAAAAGACCAGATCTGGGGCCAAGTAAAGTTCCTGCAAGCAGGACGCCCACCACCTGCCCGGTAAAAGGTACCGGACTAAAGGGCAGAGGTATGGCGATTTGGGCTAGAACTGCAATAAGAGCGACAAACATTGCACAGGCAGTTAATTTGGATAGCGGCATTATGTTATTTCTCCGAAGTGTATTTGATGTCTATCTCCCCTGGAATCGATTACAATTAAGGCGCCATTATCGTTTAAGTCAACTGCTTTTCCTGAAAGCGTTCCTCCGGCCCATTTGATAGTAATCTCCTGACCCATAGTAGAACTTAACTTCTTCCAATTTTCATAAAAAGGAGCAAATCCTTCTCTGAAAAATAATTCATAAGCATCTACCAGCGATTTATGAATCTCGAGCAGCAGGGAGGTGCGATTATGACTGATTCCGCTTTCAATATAAAGCGAGGTGGCTTTATCCCTGAGGTCAGGGGGGAAGTTTTCAACAGTTTGGCTAATATTTAATCCCGTACCAACAATTAAATATTCAATCCGGTCGGGTTCGCCTTTTAGCTCGGTCAGAATGCCCCCGAATTTTTTCCCATTAATTAGTAAGTCGTTGGGCCATTTAACTTTTACCGGTAGATTATGCTTTTCCCGGAAATAGCCGGCAATGACTGCTGCCGTGACAAGGGTTATCGGTGTAGCTTCGGCAGGGGTTAAAAAGCCAGGACGAAGCAGAATCGAAAACCAAAGCCCACATTCAGGGGGTGATACCCAACTACGGCCTAAACGACCTCGCCCCTGCAGCTGTTCTTCTGCAACTATTGTGCTAAAGCCGCGAGCGCCTGATTCGGCAAGGAGACGTGCTTCATAATTTGTTGAATCAACTGAATGTTTATAGATTATATTATTATTTTCAAGTATTTTGCTGTCCAATGTGCCGGGTTCTGCTTCCAGCCTATAACCGCGGTTGGTAACAGAGCTGATCGTGTATCCATCACTGCGCAAGCTGTTGATCTGTTTCCAGACAGCTGCCCGGCTTACGCCAAGCTTCCTGCTCAGGGTGGTTCCGGAAAAGAATTGCCCGCTTCTTTCTTTCAGCATTTTGAGAATTTCTGTTTTACTGTTCTTTTTATTCACTACTACCCCCGGAAGATAACTTTTGATAGAATAATAAGTGAGGTTGAGTCAATTGTCAACCTATAAAAATATAAATAGTTTACAATTAGGATTGATATTAATTTAGTAAGAGATAGGGTTGTTTACTGTCAGATTTAGAAAAAAGATAAAAAAAGGACGCGGTTTGATAACCGCGTCCAGCAATATATATAAAAAGAGGGGGTCAACTCAAGTTCATTATAAAGGCTTAACATTACAGGAATGTTACAAACAGGTTTTTTTTTAATTACATTTATAAAAATAATACGGGGGAGCAGTAAATGCGGCGAGCAGCTGATTTCATTATAACTAAACCGGTGGTAATCGAAAAGGGGGCAAGTATAGAAAAAGCTCTCGAACTATTGCTTGATAACGATCATGGTTTTATCTGCCTTGCTGAGAATGGCAGTATCTGCCAGGTTATAACCTGTGAATCGGCTTTAAGCTCCATTAAGAATGCGGCTGAAGCTCAGAGCTTAACTACGGCTGATTTAGCTCTTAATAAATTGCCTTTGATTAGTTCAGAAATAGGCTGGCCTGAATTTATCGGTAAACTTAAAGGTAATGGATTGCTGGCTGTTACCGATTCTAAAAATGTTGTATATGGTGTAATAACTGTTTCAGGGATGTTGGAAAAACTTTCAGCCAAGACAATTGAACTTGAGCGCGAGATTGATGCAATCATTAATTTTTCTTCAGATGAGATATTTGTGGCTGACGGTGAAGGTCGGGTTCTGAGGGTAAACTCAATGTTTGAAGATAATTTTGGGGTTAAGCTTGCCTCAGTGCTTGGGAAAAAAGTTAATGAACTGGAGAAGAAAAAAATATTTACTCCTTCTGTGACCAGGCTGGTTATCGATAAAAAAAGCACGCAAACTGTCATTCAGTCGCGCCGGGATGGAAGAAAACTCTTAGCAACAGGCACCCCGGCTTTTAATGAAGATGGTTCAGTATTCAGAGTTATTGTCAACACCAGGGATATTACCAGGCTTAACACCCTGAAACTGCAGCTTGAAGAAGCGGAGCTGCTGAAGAATCGCTACCAGCAGGAGCTCGTTGAACTTCGACAGGGCTACCTGAACAGCGGAGAAATTATAGCTTCAAGTCCGGCAATGCTTGAGCTGCTTAAAGTGGCTACGAAGATAGCTTCAGTAGATTCCACTGTACTACTTACCGGTGAATCAGGAGTAGGCAAAGGAATGATTGCCCGTTACATCCATAACACCAGCCCCCGTGCAGGCAAACCGTTTACCGTTGTCAACTGTGGCGCTATTCCTGAGAACCTTCTAGAAAGTGAACTTTTCGGATATGCCGGTGGCGCTTTTACCGGGGCCCGCCGTGAAGGTAAAATTGGTAAGCTTGAACTGGCAAATGAAGGAACTCTGTTCTTAGATGAAATAACCGAACTTCCCCTTAATCTGCAGGTAAAACTGCTTCATGTGATCCAGGAAGGGGTAATCAGTCGTATCGGTGGAACGCGGGAGATCAAGCTGAACCTGCGATTTATTGCCGCTACAAACCGCGATATTGCTCGCCTGGTTGAAGAGGGCAAATTCCGGGAAGATCTATATTTCAGACTTGATGTAATACCCCTGGTAGTACCTCCGCTCAGGGAAAGGCGTGAAGATATCAGGGCTCTGGCTGAACAGTTTTTAGCAAAGTTAAATGAACGTTACCAAAAAAACAAATATTTCAGATCTGATGTATACAGCGCTCTGGATGAATACCATTGGCCCGGAAATGTTCGTGAACTGGAAAACCTGGTGGAAAGATTGATGATAGTGGTTGACAGCAGGGAGATTGAAACAGTCCATCTTCCCCGCCGCCTGACCGGGCTCGAGCGATCCGAAACTGTTCTGAAACCTGCTGTCAGATTAGAACCGTTAAAAAAGGCAAGGGAAAATCTTGAGCGCGGTATGCTTGCCGAAGCACTTCGTATATGCAGGACAACATATGAAATAGCCGAGGCTCTTAAGATTGACCAGTCCACGGTGGTTAGAAAACTAAAGAAGTACAAACTGGTGCCCGAAGGTCGTGAGATTGATCGATAGTAGAGATAGATAATTAGTATTTTAATGTAATAATGCATCAGCTTGATGTATTTATGCATCAAATTTAATAATTTATTACCGATTGCTTTTAAAAATAGCTGTAATGTTTTGCTAGAAGACCTTTAAAACGGGTCTTTTTGACGTTTAAGGAGTTATAACACTTGAAATATTATTCTGGCACCACTATTGCTATATAGTATGTTAAGAAACTCACAAGCAGAAAGGGGTTTTATTTTATGACCGATCAAGCAAAAGGACCGGCTGCCATTCCGGGGCCAAACTCACAGGAGTTAATGAAGATTCGGGACCAGCATATTGCCCGCGGCATCTCGTATGTAATGCCGGTGTTTGTTAAAGAAGCCAAAGGAGCAGTCATCACCGATGTAGACGGCAATGAATTTATTGATTTTACCAGCGGCATTGGGGTCAGCAACCTTGGCAACAACTACCCCGCTGTTGTAGAAGCGATTAAAAAGCAGGCCGACCAGTATTTACACACCTGCTTCATGGTGACTATGTACGAGCCTTATCTAAGGCTGGCCGAAAAGCTGAACCGGCTTACCCCCGGTGACTTTAAGAAGAAAAGCGCCTTTTTCAACAGCGGAGCTGAAGCGGTTGAAAATGCCGTTAAACTCTCACGCCGCTACACGAAAAAGACAGCGATGATCTCTTTAGAGTGCGCCTTTCACGGCCGCACCCTGATGACCATGAGCCTGACCTCGAAAGTAAGACCCTATAAATATGGCTTTGGCCCCTTTGCCCCGGAAGTCTACAAGATCCCCTCGCCCTACTGCTATCGCTGCCGCTTCGGAATGACCTACCCATCCTGCGACCTGCACTGTGCCAGATACTTAGAACAATTCTTTGCCGTTGAATGCACCGCCGACAGCGTTGCCGCAGTGATCGCCGAACCGGTCCAGGGCGAAGGCGGCTTTATCGTGCCCCCGCAGGATTATTTTAAAGTGCTCCATGAAATATGCAAAAAGAATGATGTGCTCTTAATCATCGACGAGATTCAGTCCGGATTCTACCGCACCGGCAGAACCTTTGCCAGTGAACATTACGGCATTGCGCCCGACCTGATCACTATGGCCAAATCTTTGGCCGGTGGAGTGCCGATCAGCGCCCTGACAGGCAGAGCTGAAGTGATGGATGCTGCCGGCCCCGGAGAAATCGGCGGCACCTACGGCGGCAACCCGGTTGGCTGCGCCGCCGGACTGGCTGTATTAGAGACACTGGAAAAGGAAGATATCGCCGCTCAGGCGAAAAAGACAGCAGAGCTGACTGCAGCCAGGTTAGATGAAATGGCTGAGAAATATGCCCTTATCGGTGAGCACCGGGGCTTGGGTGCCATGCGGGCGATCGAACTGGTCAAGGACCGCACAACCAAAGAACCGGCAGCCGATGCAGCAAAGGCAATCGTTAAGCGCTGTCATGAACGCGGCCTGGTGATTATCACTGCCGGTATTTTCGGTAACGTGATCCGTCTTTTGATGCCGGTAAATATTACGGCTGACCAGTTAAACCGGGGTCTTGATATCCTCGAAGATGCTATTGCAGAAGAGCAGGGAGGAAAATAAATAATTGTACGGCAGCTATGGCAAGCTTCTGATCGTTGATCTCAGCAAGATGGATATCATCGAAAAAGAACTGGAGCAGGAAATAATTCATGAATACCTGGGAGGCAGGGGACTCGGGGCTTACCTGTTGGCAAAAATGCTGGCTCCGGGAGAAGATCCGCTATCTCCTCATAATGTCATCGTTTTTGCTGCCGGACCGGCCACTGACGCTGGCCTGGCTTCTGCTTCCGGTTATGGTATTTTTACAAAATCGCCTGTGACCGGTTTGTTTGCGGAGGCTTATTGCAGGGGATACCTGTCACCGCTGATCAAGAGAACAGGTTATGATGCGATTGCAATAACAGGTGCTGCTTCAAAACCGAGTTTTATAACAATTTCCGAGCTTGGTGTTAACTTTTATGATGCAGCTGAAATTTGGGGAATGGAGACCGGTATTGCTGAAGATTCAATTCTTAACGCTGTCGGTGCAGCTGATTCAGAAGTGTTGTCTATTGGACCTGCCGGTGAGAAAATGATTGGTTCAGCCTGTTTAAAGAGTAACCGCTACCGTAGTTTCGGAAGGGCCGGAGTTGGCGCTGTATTCGGGTCAAAAAATTTAAAAGGGATTGTTTTCAGGGGCGGCGCCCAGACAAATCTTTTTAAAGAAGAAGAGTATAATCAATGGAATAAAAAGATTATAAACCGTTCTGTTAGTGGGAGAGAGAATAGCGCTTTAAAATATTTTAATGTTCCCTCGCTTGTTACAATCGCCAACAGAAAAGGCTGTTTTACTTCCGGTTACTGGTCTGGAGGTTTTCTTGAGGGGTGGGAACAGATTGTCGATGCATATCGGTTGAAGAGCAGGCACGTGAATGGTTTAAGCTGCCAAAAATGTTTTAGGGGTTGCAAAGAAGAAACTGCAGTTGAAGAAAAGAAAGTCAGTAAGAAGAGTGTAAGAAGTCTTGATTATAATAATATTAGCGCTATCGGCGGCCTTTGCCGTATAACCGATCTGGATAGCATAATAAGACTTGTGGAATTTTGCGATCGGCTCGGTATGGACCCGGTCAGCGCAGGAAATATTGCATCATTTGCAGTTGAAGCTGGTTTAAAGGGAAAATTAAACAAAGCTCCCGTTTATGGTGAACCAGATTCAATTGCTCGCTTTTTAGAATCGGTTGCTTATGGTAAAGATGAAGGGGTTCTTTTTGCTGATGGTATCAGGGAAGCGGCTGCAATTTTAAATATGTCTGATTTTGCAGTGCATGTCAGGGGCCTTGAACCGGCCGGTTTTGACCCCCGGGTTGTTAAGGCTGCAGGCTTGTCGCATATTGTATCCGGATTTGGTGAGCCGAATCCGGAAAACCTGTATTTCCCAGGTATCAGTTACGGTCTGTTTAATTTGGAAAAAAGAAATAATCTTACACGGTTGTTTGTTGAGTATGAAGATAAAATGAATATTATCGACAGTCTCGTTTTTTGTCGTAACTGCCACAGTCTTCTTCAGTGGGAAGATTTAATAACGGCCATATATCTGCTTACCGGAGAACATTACAGCGCAGTTGGCCTTCGCGTCGTTTCTGCCCGAAATCTTGCAACAATCAGGCTTTTTAATCTTAACGAAAGTGCTGCAGGAAGCGATGAAAGACTGCCTTCCCGACTGATAAAAGAGCCTATTAATAATAAAAAAGATTTGATAACATTAGAAGAACTGGAGCTGATGCTTAAAGATTATTATTTGCTCAGAGGCTGGAATGAGAATGGCATAACCCCCAGAGGAAATTTAAATCATCAATTATCAAGGAGGACGATACAATGTCTGTAGAGGTAAACAAAGCTAAAAAAGAAGATAATACTTTAACGGCAACTTTAAACATGATCAAACAAGCAATAGAGCTTTCAGATCTCTCAAATGATGTATATGAACATCTTAAAACCCCGATGAGATTTGTTGAAGTGGCCATCCCGGTTGAAATGGATGATGGAGCAATCAAGGTTTTTACAGGTTACAGGTCCCAGCACAATAATGTTTTTGGGCCTTACAAAGGTGGTATTCGTTATCACCCGGCAGTAACAACAGATAGTATTAAGGCTCTTTCAATGTGGATGACCCTAAAATGTTCCCTGGTTGGAGTTCCCTTTGGTGGAGCTAAGGGAGCAATTGCCTGTGATCCTTTAACAATGTCAATGAAAGAAAAAGAAAAAATGACCCGCAGTTATGTCCGTGTGCTCGGCTCAATTCTGGGTCCGGAAACGGATATTCCTGCTCCTGATGTTGCCACTGACGCTCAGGTTATGGCCTGGATAGCAGACGAGTACAGCAATATTATGAGAGTTCCCTCCTTTGGGGTTGTCACAGGCAAACCGCTGGCTGTAGGTGGTTGTGTCGGTCGGACAGAGGCTACCGGCCGGGGAGTTTTCTTTATCACAAGAGAAGCGGCACAAGCTACTGGCATGCCCCTTGATCAGGCCCGTATAGCAATTCAGGGTTTTGGTAACGTTGGCGGTAATGCCGCACTTCTCTTTGCCGAATCGGGTAGCCCTGTAGTAGCTGTAAGCGATGTAAGCGGCGGGATATATAACCCGAAGGGGTTAAATATTTATGACATTGTCAATCATGTTGAAAAAACCGGTTTTGTTAAAGGTTTCAGCGGTGGTGAGGACATTACCAACGATGAGCTGCTTGCCATCGACTGTGATGTACTGATTCCTGCTGCTCTTGAAAACCAGATTAAAAGCAATAACGCCGGTAACGTCAAGGCAAAAATAGTAATAGAAGGGGCTAATGGCCCGACTACCCCGGAAGCCGATCATATTCTCAAAGATAATGATATCTTAGTGGTTCCTGATATTTTGGCCAACAGTGGTGGTGTTACTGTTTCATATTTCGAGTGGGTTCAGAATAACTACGGTTTTCGCTGGGATTTAGCTACAGTTAACCGCCGCCTGGAAGAAAAAATGACCGAGGCGTTTAAACTTGTATACAGTTTTTACTGCGAAAAATGTATCGGTTCTGATATGCGAACAGGTGCCTACCGGTATTCAATTCAGCGTCTTGCTGAAGCAATGCAGTACCGCGGGTGGCTGCGCAGCAGTACGAAAAAGTAATATTTACCTTTTATGGGCGGAGTTGATTGTCTTATGCTCCGCCTGTAAATGGCATATTAATAATAAATACGAATATATGTTAAAATTATTTGTTAATTTTGGTATCTTTCTGTCACTTTCTGTAGGCTTAAGCTTAGAATCATTACCAGTGGTTTTCAAATCTCTTTCTTGAGAGGAGAAGATATATTGGTGCGGGCTGGAAAAACTGAAATAACTGCCGACCTTTTAATCAATCAGGATTGGTGTAAAGGTTGCGGTATCTGTATTGCTTTCTGTCCAAAGGAAGCTCTTTTTTTAGATAGCAAAGGAAAAGTTGAAAAAAATATTGATAAATGCACTTACTGTGGAATATGCGAAACTTTATGTCCTGATTTTGCACTGACAGTAGTTAAGAGGAGGCTTTCAGCAGATGGCGGAGACAAAGCCAGTTTTGATGCAAGGCAATGAAGCCTGTGCTGAAGGTGCGATCAGCGCCGGTGTAAGATTTTATGCCGGTTACCCGATTACACCCTCAACCGAAGTAGCCGAGCTTATGGCGGCCAAGCTGCCTGAACTCGGTGGAGTTTTTATCCAGATGGAAGATGAAATTGCCAGTATGGCTGCCGTGATCGGCGCCTCAATTGGTGGAATGCGAACCCTGACAGCATCAAGCGGTCCGGGCTTTTCTTTGAAACAGGAGAATATCGGCTACGCTATTATGGCTGAAATTCCATGTGTAATTGTTAACGTGCAGCGGATGGGTCCAAGCACTGGTGTGCCGACGGCGCCAGCTCAGGGCGATGTTATGCAAACCCGTTGGGGCACTCACGGTGATCATCCGATCATAGTTTTTTCTCCGGCCTCGGTTTATGAAACTTTTTACCTGACTATTGCTGCTGTTAATCTCAGCCAGAAGTTGAGGCAGCCCGTGATCATGCTGTTAGATGAGGTAATAGGGCATATGCGTGAAAAAGTGCTTATCCCTGAAGCCGGCAAACTTTTAGTTGAAAAATCAAGTGATAATGTTCCCGCTGACTGGAAACCTTATGATGAAAAAGGTTTAACTCCCCTGGTTCCTTTCGGTTTCGGTCATTATTACCATGTAACCGGTTTGTTCCATGACCAGTATGGTTTTCCCACAGGAGATCCGCCCCAGGTGGAAAGGGCGCTCGACCGAATTCATGGTAAGTTGGAAAAATATCGTGATGAAATAGTGTTAACCAATTATATCGGCCATAAAGAGCCGCGAGTGGTAATAATAGCATATGGCTGTACAGTCAGATCTGCCCGGGCTGTGGTTAAAAAAGCCTACTGGCAGAATCGCTTGCCGGTCGGGTTGCTTAGTCTGCAAACTTTATGGCCTTTTCCGGACAAAGAAGTTGCCGCTATTGCTAAACAGGCCGATGTTATAATTGTTCCTGAAATGAATATGGGACAAATTGTTGGCGAAGTTGAAAGATATGCATGCGGTAATGCCGAGATTGTACCCCTTAACCGGTATGATGGTGAAATGATTTCTCCCGATCAAATATCTGAACTGTTAGGAAGGTGGCTGTAATGGAACAGCTGACCCAAGACTTTTTACGCACAAAGAAATTACCTCATATTTGGTGCCCTGGCTGTGGAAACGGTATTGTTACTGCTGCGCTTGTCAGGGCTATTGAAAGGGCAGGCTATAATCAGCAAGATGTAGTAATCGTTTCAGGTATTGGCTGTTCTTCAAGAGCGGCCGGTTACCTTAACTTTAACACTCTGCATACTACTCATGGCCGGGCTCTTGCTTTTGCAACCGGGTTGAAAATGGCCAGGCCGGAGCTAAAACTTTTTGTGATCATGGGCGACGGTGATTGCAGCGCAATAGGCGGTAATCACTTTATTCACGCTGCAAGAAGGAATATTGATCTTAATGCAGTAATAATCAATAATCACATTTACGGTATGACAGGCGGGCAGCATTCGCCTCTTACCCCGACGGGCATGAAAGCGACAACTGCCCCCGGCGGAACTCTTGAAAGGCCATTTGACCTGCTTGAACTTGCCAGGGGTGCCGGCGCAACATTTGGAGCCCGTGGTAATGCTGCACAGCCACGTCAGTTGGAACAGCTTATATCAAGGGCTGCAAATCATAAAGGTTTTTCCGTTGTTGAGGCGCTCTCACAATGTCCGATAGCATATGGCAGGCGAAACAAGCTGGGAGGAGCTGTTGAGATGCTTCGCGAAATGAAAGATAAAGCTGTTTCAGTGGAGAAAGCTTCAACCATGGATGTGGATGAATTAAAAGATAAAACTTTAAGCGGTGTCATTTATTCAGTCGATGCCCCGGAGTTTTCTGAAGAATATTATCGATCTATTGGCAAGGCATAAAGCGGGAGGTATTTCTTTGAGTAACAGGCAGGAAGTATTATTAACCGGAGCCGGTGGACAGGGTTTAATTCTAGCTTCTATTATTCTGGCCGAAGCGGCTGTTAACGACAATAAAAATGTTGTGCAGACCCAGTCTTATGGCCCTGAAGCACGTGGCGGGGCCAGTATGGCTGGAGTGATAATCGATGTCGATACCATTGAATACCCCAAGGTTACCAAGCCTTCAGTGTTGCTCTGTATGAACCAGGCTTCATTTAACAAGTATATCCCCAAGGTTGAAGAGAGCTGTATAATAATTGTTGATTCGACTTTTGTCAGCGGATCTTACCGCGAAGATTATAAAATAACAGCCTTACCTATAACACAGGCCGCAAGAGAACAATTGGGACGCGAAGTTGTAGCCAATATGCTCGCACTTGGCGCCATTAATGCTGCTACCGGTCTGGTTGACCGTGAAATATTCAGGGAAAGCATCTTTAAACTAGCACCCAAGGGAAGTGGTGAGCTCAATCAACAGGCCTTTGACTTGGGTTACCGTCTCTTTAATGAGGGTATGGGGCAAAATCTCGGAATATCTTCTCAAACCCCTCAATAAAAGGGTCATCCTGGTTGTTGTCGTTACCGTTATCGCCACTGAACTTTTTATTGTTACCGATATCGGGCCATTTCGTTTTTCAATTGGCACGGTCGTCTTCGTCTATGCTATTCTAAGCCTTAACCATATCCTAATCATTCCCACAGCTGTAATGGTTGCTTTCTTTACTCTTCTGCTCAGAGTGGGTTTTGATTACTTCTTTTGGCTCCCGCGTGAATACTTCAATTTTATGGTTGCTCACCAATACTCAGGCGTGGTTTATTTCATGCTGCTTGCTGTAATTCTTAAACTGGGTGGAATCAGAGAAGGCGCACGGAATATTTCACCTGCCCTGGTTCTCTATCTGGGAGGTGCGGTGACTCTGGCAAATCTGGCTGAAGCTTTAGTTAGGGTTTCACCGGGAGAAATCTTTACTCCGGGAAATATAATTATTTTAATCCTGATGTCTTCAGTCCAGGTATTTCTTGTGACCAGCCTGGTAAATATCAGTCAATTCCAGAAAACCCTGGTACTTGATGAACAACAGCGCGTTAGCTATGAAAAAATGTTAATTATTGCTTCTGAGCTCTATGATGAACTTTTTTATATGCAGAAATCAATGGAAAATATAGAAAATATCATGGCGAAAAGCTATAATCTTCATAAGCGTTTAAAGGAGTTAAAACTAACGGACAGATCAGTAGAGCATTCAGCTCTTGAAATCGCTGAAGAAGTACATGAAGTAAAGAAAGATACTATGCGTATTCTGGCCGGCCTGGGTGAAGCTTTAAAAATCAGGAAGGAAAAGCCGGTAATGAACCTCTCCGAGATCCTGGACCTGGTCATAAAAACCAACCGCAGCTACAGTCAGAGTCTTGATAAAAAAATCCAGTATAATTTAAGAATCGAGGAAGACCTTGAAGTTGAGCAGATTTATCCGCTGTTGTCTATACTGAACAACCTCGTTTCGAACGCCGTTGAGGCTATACCTTCTGAAGGGCACATCCGATTTAGAATCAGGTGCAGGAAGTCTATATTAAGAATTTATGTCTGTGATAACGGAGACCCGGTTAAAGCCCGCGATAAAAACCTGATCTTTACGCCTGGTTTCACAACCAAATTTTCGACAGAGGGAGTGCCTTCTACTGGTATTGGGCTTGCCTACGTCAAGGGGTTAGTGGAGAACTTCCGGGGCCGGGTTCTCTTCAAAGAAATTGAAGATGAAAAATGCTTCATTGTTTTTCTTCCTGTAAAAAATATTTCCGGGGGTTAAGTCATGGACGACTTCACATTTTTTATAGTTGACGATGATCTCGCCTGTCGCCGCATACTGGCACAGATTATTGAAGACGAGGGGCTTGGGGAAGTAATTGGCGAACTGCCTGACGGGCATGGAAATGTAGTTGGTACAATACTTTATCACCAGCCCGAGGTGCTTCTTGTCGATTTATTGATGCCGGGAAAAGATGGTATCGAAATAGTAGAACAGCTGAGAGAGCGGGAATACCGCGGTAAAATTGTTATGATTTCCCAGGTGGAAAAGAAAGAGATGGTTGCCCAGGCATATGATGCCGGCATTGAGTTTTATATTAACAAGCCGGTTAACAGGATCGAGGTTATTTCAGTTATAAAGAATGTAACTGAACGGCTGAGAATGGAACGCTCCTTTGAGCAGATGAGAGATTCACTGGAAGCCCTTGATCGCATCGGTAGCCTCCGAAGAGGTGTTTTTTCCAGGGAAAGCAGAGAGCCGGATCAGGAGCTTATTAAGGAAAGAGCCCGTGAAGTTTTAACAGATCTTGGTTTAATCGGTGAACCGGGCAGCCATGATTTGATTCAAATAGTTCTTTTTTTAAATACTGTCCCCGATGTAGAGAAGTATCTTGGAGAATACAGACGCCTAAAGGATTTGTATCAAGCAGTGCAGGAAAAATATCTGCGCGAAGAAGAAAAAGAGACAGATGTGCGTGCCATTGAACAAAGGGTTCGCCGGGCGATCAGGCATGCCATGCACCATATGGCCGCTCTCGGTATGGAAGATTATAATAACCCGACCTTCGAACGTTACGGCTCGAAATTTTTTGATTTTAACGAACTTCGGGTGAAAATGAAAGAGTTGGAGCAGGAACTGGAAGCTCCTACTAAAACAAGAGTTAATATCAAGCAGTTTATAAACGCTCTCTATTGGGAGATTAAAAAGTAAACATTCCCCGATTCGGCTTTCTGCCTTGACTTTCAACCTCACTAATAATACTATTTAAAAAGTTAATTTGGTAATCTTTAAGGTTGACGAAGCGATGGTTTCATGCGAGTTTCGTATTGTTGCTCATGTCTCTTACCTTCTGTCTTCTAATCTAACGAGGTGACTTAATAAATGTCTGAAACAACATTGCCTCCTGTTTATGATCCGGCTGCTGTTGAAGAAAAGCTCTACAAGTTCTGGTTGGATGGTGAATATTTTAAAGCAGACCGGGATACTGAGCGGCAGCATTTTACTATTGTTATTCCCCCGCCAAATGTAACAGGCTCATTGCATATGGGCCATGCTCTAAACAATACGGTACAGGATATTTTAATCAGATGGCGGCGGATGCAGGGATATGATACACTCTGGCTTCCCGGTTCCGATCATGCCGGTATTGCCACCCAGAATGTAGTTGAAAAACACCTTGCTGATGAAGGCATCAATAGTCGTGAGATGGGACGGGATGCTTTTATTGAAAGGGTCTGGCAGTGGAAGGAAACCTATCATGAACGTATCACAAAACAGCTTTATCGTCTCGGTGTTTCCTGTGACTGGTCACGTGAACGTTTTACAATGGACGAAGGTTGTTCTAAAGCAGTACGCAAAGTATTTGTTGATCTCTACCGCCGAGGGTTGATTTACCGGGGCGATTACATGATTAACTGGTGTCCCCGCTGTCATACAGCTCTTTCCGATATTGAAGTTGAACATGAAGATGAATCATCAACTTTAACTCATATCTGCTATCCCCTCGAAAATGGTGAAGGTTCAATCTCTGTTGCCACTACCCGCCCAGAGACGATGCTCGGCGATACAGGGGTGGCGGTGCATTCTGAAGATGTGCGCTACAAAAGTCTTGTCGGGAAAAAAGTTATACTGCCTCTTCTTGATCGACCTATACCGATTGTTGCAGATGATTATGTCGATCCAGAGTTCGGAAGCGGTGCGGTAAAAGTGACCCCCGGACATGATCCCAATGACTTTGCCATTGGACAGCGTCATAATCTTGAGTTGATCAAAATAATCGATGAAGATGCCAAAATGACTGATGCAGCAGGCCCATACGCTGGGCTTGACCGTTTTGCATGCCGTAAAAAAGTAGTAGCCGACCTGCAGAAATTGGGCGCTGTTGAAAAAATTGAGGATTATGATCATGCTGTAGGTCGCTGTCAGCGTTGTAGCACAGTTGTAGAACCCTTAATTTCAAGACAATGGTTTGTCAGAATGAAGCCTTTGGCCGAACCGGCCCTGGAGGCGGTTAATAACGACCTGACTCGTTTTATTCCGCCGCGATTTACCCGTATTTATAAAAACTGGGTTGAAAATATTCGTGACTGGTGTATTTCCCGTCAGATATGGTGGGGTCACCGCATACCTGCATGGTATTGTGAGTGCGGTGAAGTAATTGTAGACTATGATGAACCTAAAAAATGCCCCTCCTGCGGCGGCAGTTCCATTGAACAGGATCCCGATGTTCTCGATACATGGTTTAGTTCAGCCCTCTGGCCTTTTTCTACCCTTGGATGGCCTGATGAAACTCCAGACCTTAAGCATTTTTACCCTACGTCTGTACTGGTAACTGCCTATGATATCATTTATTTCTGGGTTGCCCGGATGATCTTCATGGGGCTTGCTTTCATGGGCGAAGTGCCTTTTAATACTGTTTACATTACCGGTTTGGTGCGCGATGCTTTGGGTCGCAAAATGAGCAAGTCTCTCGGTAACGGTATTGATCCACTTGAAGTAATCGATCATTATGGTGCTGATACATTACGCTTTACACTGATTACCGGCCAGGCACCGGGTAATGATCAGCGTTTTCGCCAGGAAAGTGTTGAAGCCGGGCGCAACTTTGCAAACAAAGTTTGGAACGCTTCACGTTTTGTTTTGATGAATCTCTATGATGAGGGGGCAACTGAGCCTGACTACCCGCGATTTAACCCTGAGGATTTGCCTTCCGATCTAAACCGGGCTGAACGCTGGATTTTGCATCGTTATAATGAAACGGTGCAAAAAACAACTGTTTCGCTCGAAAAATATGAACTTGGTGAAGCAGCCCGCCTCATTTATGAATATTTGTGGAACGATTTCTGTGACTGGTATGTTGAGATAAGCAAGTATTATTTATATCGAAGTGACAATAGTGCTGAAGCTGATAAAGATCGTCATCGGACCCGTTCATTACTGACCTACCTTCTAGACGGGGTCATGAAACTTCTTCATCCCTTTATGCCCTTTATTTCTGAAGAAATATGGCAGCAGCTTCCCTATCGTGATGGCGAAGCCCTGGTAAGAGCTGATTGGCCTGTAGTTTTAAAGTCGCATCATTTTCCTGATGAAGCATCGGATATGGATACTTTCCAGGAGGTGGCAAGAGCTATTAGAAACCTGCGCAGCCAGGTTCAAATACCACCCGGTAAAAAGGCTGCGGTAGTTGTTCGCGCTTCCGGCCGCGCTGCCGCTTGTCTGAAAGAAGAGAGCCACCAGATGAGCAAACTCGCTTTTGCCGAACCGTTAATTGTTGATTCCGGGGCTGACAAACCGGAACAGGCTTTGACCGCTATAATTGGTGATGATCTAGAAGTATTTCTGCCCTTGGAGGGTGTTGTCGATTTTGAAGCGGAAATTAAGCGCCTGCAAAAAGAACTTGTTCAGCTGCAAAACGAAATTAAAAAAACCGAAGGCAAACTTAGCAGTTCTGGTTTCATCAGTAAGGCTCCGGCCGAAGTGGTAGAAAAAGAAAAAGCGCGCAGGGAAGAACAGGAATCAAAGCTGATTAAGCTTCAAGAACGTTTGCGGGAGTTGAGTTAAAAGGTATGGATCAAGATAAACGTTATGAAGAGGCTCTGAAATGGATTCATGGTCTGGGGCGATTTGGAATTAAACCTGGCCTGGAAAGAATGAATGCGCTTCTTGAAATGCTCGGCAACCCTCACCAACAAATTTCCTTTGTCCATGTTGGTGGAACCAATGGAAAAGGTTCGACAGCTGCAATGCTCGCTTCAGTTTTAAAAACAGCGGGCTATAATATTGGTCTTTATACTTCGCCTTACCTGCTTTCATTTACAAATCGGATGGCAGTTAACGGTACTGATATTGATCACGGTGAACTTGCTGAATTGGTTGAAGAAGTGCGTCCATTAGTTGATCGTGTGCTAAGTAATCCTGAATTGGGACAGCCTACTGAATTTGAAGTTGTAACTGTGCTGGCGCTCACTTATTTTGCCCGTCAAAAAGTTGATCTTGTTGTATTGGAGGTAGGTCTCGGCGGCAGGTTGGATGCTACTAATGTTGTTAACCCGCTATTAAGTATAATTACAAATATAAGCCTCGAGCATACAGAAGTGCTTGGTGATACAATCGGAAAGATTGCCGGTGAAAAAGCTGGTATCATTAAGGCTGGTAAACCGCTATTAACTGCTTCAGCAGATCAAGAGGTTTTAAAGTTATTCGAAGATCGCTGTTATCAGCTTGGTTCTCCTTTTTACAGGATTTATAAGCCTTTTGAAGCAGCTGATGATAAACCGGAAAAAAGACCGACAGCGATTCCGCTTGATATTACGAGTGAAGGGCAGTACTTTTCCTACAGGGGCTTTAAATGGCATTTTGATAAGCTCTTTATCCCTTTACGGGGGCAATACCAGGTTGAAAATGCCTGTACTGCGCTTGCTGCTGTTGAAATATTAAATGGACAGGGTTTTGCAGTAAGCGAAGAAGCTGTTAGAAAGGGCCTGGCCTCTACAATCTGGCCGGGACGACTGGAGCTTTTGCAAAAGGAACCTCCTGTGATTATGGATGGAGCGCATAATCCTGCTGCAATAGAAAAGCTGGCTGAAGCTTTTCCCCTCTATTTTAATTACAAAAAGCTCATCCTGGTTTTTGGCATGCTTGCTGATAAAGATATGGAATCAATGTTGAAAACCATATTGCCCCTTGCCGACAGAGTAATTTTTACCCGACCCCTGCTTCCGAGAGCTGCCGAACCTGATCTAGTTGCCGCTTTTGCCACTGAAAAACTGGGCTTTGAAAAAGAATACTACGTTATCAGGCATTATGGTGAAGCACTGGATAAAGCTCTTGAAATGGCTGATCCAGGTGATGCAATCCTGGTTACAGGATCACTTTACACCGTTAGCGATATTCGTGCATATTGGATAGAGAATTATCGTTAATTAGGCAGATTATTGTCATTATTGCCAGTTTGCGAAAAGAACCTTTTAAGGCAGGAGTTTAGAGAGATATCACGAAAGAATATTGGGTACTTATTTTTTAATAATAACAGCATTTTAAATATAACAGGAAAGGGTGAACAAAGTTTATGGGTAGCGCGGTCTTTAAAGGAGGCATTCATCCGGACTATCATAAAGAGATAACAGCATCAATGGCTGTGTCGAAGATGAAAGCCCCTTCAACAGTAGTTATCCCTCTGCAGCAACATATAGGCGCACCCTGTGAACCGCTCGACGGAATCGAAGAAGGCGTTCGCGTTAAAATGGGACAAAAAATTGCCGACAGCAGCGGGTTTGTTTCCGCACCCATACATGCAAGTGTATCGGGTACGATTAAGACAATCGGTGCATACAATCATCCCCTTGGACGTCCGGTTAAGGCGATTACAATCGAGTCGGATGAGCAGGAAGAATGGGATGAAAAGGTCAAACCACCAGGGAATATTGATGACCTCAGTCCTGATGATCTTCGCAAGATTATTCGAGAAGCCGGTATTGTCGGTTTAGGCGGAGCAACTTTCCCGGCTCATGTCAAGCTATCTCCACCACCTGAGAAAAAAATTGATTGTGTTGTTATCAACGGTGCTGAATGTGAGCCTTATCTTACAGCAGATCACCGAATCATGCTTGAAAAGCCCGAAGAAATTATTTATGGCCTTAAACTGATGATCAAGGCTCTCGGTGCAGAGAAAGGCGTGATCGGAATTGAAGAAAACAAGGCTGATGCGATCAGTGTCATGGAGCAGGCCGTGGCAGGTGAAGAAAATATTACCGTTGCACCCCTGCACACCAAGTATCCCCAGGGTGCTGAAAAAATGCTGATTCTGGTTACAACCGGTCGTAAAGTGCCGTCTGGAGGCCTTCCTCTTGACATCGGAGTCGTAAACCACAACGTGGGAACAGCGGTAGCGATAACTAATGCAGTGCGTGAGGGTAAACCTTTAATTGAAAGAGTTGTTACAATTACGGGGTCGGGAATTAATAAACCGGCAAATCTTTTGATAAGGGTTGGCACGCTTGTTTCAGATGTTATTGAAGTTTGTGGCGGCCTGAAGGAAGATACCAGGAAACTGATCACCGGAGGTCCGATGATGGGCCTGGCTCAACCAAATGCGGATATGCCGGTAATTAAAGGAACCTCTGGTATTCTTGCCCTGACAGACCAGGATGTATATATTGCTGAAAGCAGTCCCTGCATTCGGTGCGCAAAGTGTGTAGAAGCATGTCCGGTTCAGCTGTTGCCAACATCAATAGCGCAGGCGGCCGAGCATGACTTATTTAAAAAAGCTGAAAAGCTGCATGCAATGGATTGTTTTGAATGCGGATGCTGTTCATATGTATGTCCTTCAAAAATACCTTTAACTCAATGGATCAGAGTTGCCAAGGCAGAAATAGCGAAAGCGAATAAAAAGTAACCTGCTTCGCAAGGGAGGGAAGTGATAGTAAATGGATAATAATAAAATGGTAGTTTCATCATCTCCGCATATCAGGAGTATTGAGTCAGTACAGAGTGTTATGACTGATGTTCTGATTGCCTTGTTTCCGGCAGCCCTGATGGCGGTTTTACTTTTTGGATACCAAGCCCTTATCACAATGGTTATTTCTGTTGCAACAGCTATGCTTGCCGAAGCTCTATGGTTACGTAAGCGTGACATTTACAGTGATGGCAGCGCTGCTGTCACCGGATTGTTGTTTGCAATGGTATTACCGCCTTCGCCCCCGTGGTGGCTGGTTGTCGTAGGTGCAGCTTCGGCAATCATTATCGGCAAACAGGTTTTTGGCGGTATCGGTTACAATATTTTTAACCCGGCCCTGGTTGGGAGAGCAGTTGTTGTCATGTCCTGGGGCGGCCATCTAGTTGGCCGAGTCTGGTCACAGCCCCAGCCATTTGCTTTTACAGCAGACATATCTGCTGTAACTACGGCAACACCTCTTAGCGGTCAGGAAGAAGCTCTAGCTGTCAGTTTAACAAATCTTTTTATCGGTAGTGCCCCCGGATGCCTTGGCGAAACGTCAGCCCTGGCCCTGCTTCTCGGAGCAGCCTGGCTATTTTACAAGGGACATATTGATCTTCGTATACCCGGAGGTTTCATTGGCGTAGTTTTTGTTATGGGCGCTGTCTTCGGTGGAGGTTTTTACGGAGGGGCTTTGACAACCGGCCTTTTTCATGTATTAGCGGGAGGAGTCATGCTTGGCGCGCTATTTATGGCTACTGACATGGTCACAACACCCGTTACAACAAAAGGCAAGTTAATATTCGGTATTGGATGTGGGATTATAACAATGATGATCAGGTTATGGGGTACTTCGCCTGAAGGCGTTACCTATGCGATTTTACTGATGAATGCAGTTACCCCGATTATTGATAACTTTACCGTGCCGCAGCAGTTTGGGGGGGTGAAGAAGAGTGCGTAACATTATTAAGTTGTCCATTACTCTTGCCGTAGTTGGTATAATTTCAGCTGCTCTTCTTACAGGTGTACATAATGTTACCGCTCCGATAATTACCGAACGGCAGGAAGAGGAATACAGGCAGGCTCTGGAGTTTTATTTTCCGGAAGTGGCCAGTTATGAAAGCGAAGAAATCGGTGACGATTATTTTGATATCATCTATGATCAATCCGGTGATATGATTGGAGTTATGGGTACTATTGAGCAACAGGGTTATGACGGCACAATAACATATAACCTGGCTATGGATGAATCGGGTTCAATCGTTGGCATCAGGATAGTATCTCATTCTGAAACTCCCGGTATTGGTGATGTAATTACTACAGAAGGTTTTCAGGAACAGTTTATCGGCAAAAGTTATGAAGATCCGATTGTTGCCGGCGACGATGTTGATGCTGTTACAGGCGCAACGGTCAGTAGCTCTGCAATGATTAACTCAGTCAGGCGGGTTGCAGGCGTGGTTGCTGAAAACTACCTGGGCGTAGAGTCTGTTGAAATTGATCTGGCCGAGGTGCCGGATGGCACTTACCAGGGATCAGCCCCGGGCCTTGGCGGCGAACTGTTTATCGAGGTTGAAGTTTCAGGCGGGGAGATTGTAAGTATAGAAGTGACAGAGCATAGTGAAACACCCACTTACTTTGTCGAATCATACCCACTGATTCCGGATACAATCATTGCTGAACAGAGCCTTGATATTGACACAAATACTGGGGCGACTGTCAGTGCAAATGCAATAGTTGAAGCTGTTGAAAATGCTCTTCTCGTTGCCCTGGGGCATGAAGTTGAAGTTGAAGAGCCGGATGAGGAATCACCGGTTGAAGTAAATATCAGTGAAGTCCCGGATGGTATCTACGAAGGCAGTGCCGAAGGTTTCTACGGTCCAATCGTAGTTGAAGTTGAAGTTTCTGACGGACAGATAGTTAATATCTCCGTACTTCAGCAGGAAGAAACTCCGGAATATTTCGCGAATGCCAACCCGGCAATTCCGGATTGTATCATTGAAGAACAGAGTCTTGATGTCGATACGCAGACAGGAGGCACCTTCAGTGCAAAGGGAATAGTTCAGGCTGTTCTTGATGCCCTGACCGGTGCCCTGGATAGTGACAGCGGAGGTGAAAATTGATATGAAAGCCAGTAGTCCTTATTTACAGGACTTCACCAGGGGTATAGTAAAAGAAAACCCTGTATTTGTAGCCCTGCTTGGCATGTGCCCCACACTCGGAGTTACTGCCTTTATAGTAAATGGAGTTGGTATGGGGCTTGCGGCAGCAGCAGTATTGATTGCCTCAAACCTGGTAATATCGCTGTTGCGCAATTACATACCTTCGCAAGTGCGTATACCATGTTTTATAGTGATTATAGCTACTTTTGTAACTATTATCGAAATGGTTTTGCAGGCATTTCAGCCTGTATTATACGAAGCCCTTGGTGTATTCGTACCGCTTATTGTCGTTAACTGTATTATTCTGGGCAGGGCTGAAGCATTTGCCAGTAAAAGACCGGTTCTTCGCTCACTTTTAGATGGTATTGGAATGGGCATTGGTTTTACACTTGCTCTTTTAATATTATCGGCAGTACGTGAGATCCTTGGCCATGGTACCATTCTTGGCCCCGATCCGGAAAGCGCTATTCATCTTTTCGGGGCTAATTTTGAGCCGATGGCCCTTTTTGCTCAGCCGCCAGGGGCATTTATTGCTCTTGGTCTGTTGCTGGCCATTGTAAATTTATTATTCAAGCGCTTTAACATTAAATAGGCAGGCTTACTGGTAAGTTTGTCTGCCTGGGCAGGAGGATATTATGGAAAAGCTGCTTTCAATTATTTTTATCTATATATTTGTTGAAAACTTTGTTCTGCAGCGCTTTTTCGGGATCTGCCCATTCCTGGGCGTTTCCCGCAAAATGGAAACTGCAATCGGGATGAGTATGGCAGTTGTATTTGTAATGACAATGGCTACACTTGTTACCTGGTTGCTCTATACATTTGTTCTGGTTCCTTTTAACCTGACCTATTTGCAGATTGTAACTTTTATTTTGGTCATAGCCTCGCTGGTTCAGTTGGTTGAGATTGTTTTGAGAAAGATTAGTCCTACACTGTACCAGGGTTTGGGAATATTTTTACCACTTATTACTACTAACTGTGCTGTTATGGCTGTTGCACTGTTGGCAGTTCGCCAGGAGTTTTCCTTTTTGGAATCAGTAGTATTTGCCATTGCTGCTTCTATAGGTTTCTCACTGGCCCTTATTATAATGGCCGGAATCAGGGAGCGACTTGAACTGGCTGAGATGCCGGATGTGTTACAGGGCTCCGCAGTTACCCTAATCACTGCCGGTATATTGTCGCTGGCTTTCCTGGGTTTTAAAGGAATGCTGACACTTTAAACACAAGTGTTTTATTTTTAATAATTCTGATGCGAGGTGAATTTAACCGTGCTAATAATATATGCTGTGGCTGCGCTAGGTTTACTCGGTCTTCTTTTTGGTATCTTTCTCGCTTTAGCAGCGCGCTTTTTTGCGGTTGATACAGATCCAATGGTTGAAGCTGTAAAAGATGAACTACCCGGTGCTAACTGCGGCGCTTGCGGATATGCCGGATGCTCTAGTTTTGCCGAGGCAGTTGTCAGTGGTGAAGCGAAAACCAATGGCTGTATCCCCGGCGGAGATGAAACAGCCAAGGCGATTGCTGAGTTATTAGGCCGGGAGGTAAGCAGTTCTGCTCAGCCGGTAGCGACGGTATTTTGTATAGGCGACTGTTTTAAAACAGAAGATAAATTTATTTATGACGGAGTTACTGACTGCGAAGTGGCTGGTAACTTTATCGGTGGTTTTAAAGTCTGCGGTTATGGTTGCCTGGGATTAGGTAATTGCGTTGAAGCCTGCCTTTTTGACGCGATTAAAATAGGCGAACACGGATTACCCGTTGTAGATGTGGAAAAGTGCACAGGATGTGGATTATGCGCCAAAGCCTGTCCGAGAACAATTATCAAGATGTTGCCCAAAGGAGAAAATGGTCACCTTGTCCTGTGCAACTCGCATGACCGCGGCAAGACAGTATCGAAGGCATGCGAGGTTGGTTGTATAGCCTGTAAAGCCTGTGTGAAGGTTTGCCCGGAAGAGGCTATTGTTATGGAAGACAACCTGGCCGTAATTGATCTTGAAAAATGTACTGACTGCGGCAAGTGTGTTGAAAAATGTCCTCCAGGCACTATTTTCAGGCGCAATGCTATTCCTACAGAGGAACAGGCGCTTGCTTATGCAGCGGAGAAAGCAACAGAATCTGCTTAAGTATATCAATTTCTTTTGCATCAGGCTGCTGAAACATTAATGGCGGCATTGGAGGATTACATCTCCTGAATTCTGTTTGCTGTCTTCTGTCTTTTTAATCTAATCGCCGAGGTAGGGATATACATGAAAAACCATTGGTTAAACTACATCGGTATAACAGTAATTCTATTACTTTTCTGGGTAGCCGTGAGCGGCTCCCTCAGGTGGCCGCAGCTTATGGTAGGTTTAGCAGCGGCTATCTTTGTAACCTATTTTAATAGAAATTTACTGATCACTGCTGAAGAACGGCCACCAATTCGGCTCAGGACAGTAATTTGGTTATTTGGTTACATGTTTAAGTTGCTTTGGGCTATTGTTGTCGCTAATTTTCATGTTGCCTGGCTTGTTTTACACCCTAAGATGCCTATCGAGCCAAACCTGGTATCGCTTGAGGTCGATATTAACAGAGTTGCAAGTCGGGTACTGCTGGCAAATTCAATAACTCTCACTCCCGGAACACTTACGGTGCTTGCCGATGGTAAGAAGTTTCTTGTTCATGCTTTGACTATTCCAACAGGCGAAGAACTAAAAAAGTGGCCCTTAATTGATAGGATTAAGGAAATGGAGGAAACCCGGTCGTGAGTGTTGCTCAAATTCTTCAATTTTCCTACAATCTAGGTGCTATTCTTGTGATGTTAATGATCTTCCTGTCATTGGTCAGGGCATTAAAAGGGCCTACCGCCCCTGATAGAGTAGCGGCTATAAACATAATAGGTACAAAAACAGTGGTAATAATAACCCTGATTGCCCGGATTTATGAACAGACATATTTTTTGGATGTAGCTATGGTCTATGCTTTAATGAGTTTTATAACCACTGTTGGCGTGGCTAAATACCTCGAGAAGGGAGCTCTTGACTGATATTAATCACTGGGTGAATTTGTTAGTTGATCTTATATCACTGATCAGCCTGATCGGCGGTCTCTTTTTTCTGTTTGTCGGCACCGTGGGTTTGTTAAGGCTTCCTGACGTTTTCACCAGGCTGCATGCAACAACCAAGTGTGATACACTTGGTGCCGGTCTTGTTCTTCTATCGCTTGCTCTACAAAGCGCTCCTGCTGTAGGAATACGACTGGCCCTAATCGTTGTTTTTATAATTGTCACAAATCCTACAGCAGCTCATGTTATAGCGCGTGCTGCCTATCAAACAGGTAACAGGCCAATTATTGGAAGGAGGTCACCCGATGACTGATATTTTAAATATACTGCTGCTGTTATTTTTGATTGTTTGTGCAGTTGCGGTAGCTCATATTCGGGACCTTCTCAGTGCGGTGATTTTGTTTTCAGCTTTCGGGTTGATTATGGCTATAATCTGGCAACAGCTTGGAGCTCCTGATATTGCTATGGTTGAAGCTGCGCTTGGAACTGGAGTGGCAGCGCTGCTTCTGATAGCTGCGATAAGTAAAACCAAGCGTGCTGAATAGCTTTAAGCACGGAGGTTAGGACAATGTTTTATATCCTCATATTATTTTTACTTATATTTGCCTTATTTTTGCGCTTTATTGTCGGGGTTGAATTAAGAAGTATCCTGACTATATATCTTCTTGGATTAATTGTATACTTTTTTAGTTTCGCAGTAGCGGAGATGCCGACATTCGGCAATCCGCATAACCCGGCTTTTAATGAAGTCCCCGAACGTTACCTGGAAGCCGGACCTTCTGAAACCGGGGCAATTAATATTATAAGCAGTGTCATCACCGATTACAGGGCTTTTGACACTCTCGGTGAAGCTACAGTGCTATTTGTGGCGATAGCTGCTGTTGTTGCCACCCTCAAATCTCACCGGGATTAAAGGGGCTGATTAATGATGGATGATCAGATCGTTAGAATTACCAGTCGCTTAGTGGCGCCTTTTATACAACTCTACGGTATTTATATTATACTGCATGGGCATCTTTCACCGGGAGGCGGTTTTTCTGGGGGGGCCATATTCGGAGCCAGCCTGGTTTTAATTGCGCTTTCGTTTAATCTTGAGGCGGGGATAAAGCAGATTTCTCACCAGACTGCTTCAGTGCTGGAGAGTGGCGGAGCTCTTGGCTTTGCACTAACCGGGTTGGTTGCGATAGCCTTTGGAGGTAATTACCTGGCGAATCGCTCAGCCGGTTTCCCCCTGGGTGAGGCTGGTCAGTTTTTCAGCTCGGGAGCAATTTTGGTTATCACTGTTTTTGTCGGTATAAAAGTTGCCAGTACAATAACTACCCTCTTTTACAATATTATTGAAAAGGAGGAACCACTTGGAAATCATAAGCAGACTGACTGAAAACTACTTTTATCTTGTGGCTGTTATTTTATTTGTAATCGGTATGCATACAATGCTTACTCATTCTAACATGATCAAAAAAGTAATAGCGATGAATATTATGGATAGTTCTGTTTTTCTGCTCTTTGTTGCTATAGGATATAGACATGGCGCCCAGGCTCCGATCATTCGTGAGGGGGTTGATATTGTTTATGCAAATCCCCTTCCCGGAGCGCTTATTGTTACCGGTATCGTTGTTGCTGTCAGTGTTACAGCATATGCACTCAGTATTATTGTCAAAATACAGAGGAGTTACGAAACAGTAGATTGTGATGAAATCTGTGAGCTAAGGAGCGAAGATTAGTGGAATCTGCCGGTCATCAACCGGTTTTAATTATAGTTTTACTCCTGATAAGCGCTTTCATTGCTCCGCTTCTTTACAGGCGGTGGAGGTTTTTGTCAGGCGCTGTTGTTCTTGCCGCGTTAACAGGCTCTTTTATTACTGCGCTTTTACTGTTAAGTAAATCCGGCGCTTCTTCATCATTATCATATCACCTGGGCAACTGGCCTCCTCCGTGGGGGATTGAGCTGATAATAGATCCGCTGCGGGTTTATATGCTGTTAGTTGTTACCGGGGTCAGTTTATGGATTTTTATTTACGCACTGGGTGATCTAAAACACGAGCTGCACAATGATGTAATTGGATGGTACTATTCACTCTATGCCGTGCTGGTTGCTTCCATGTCTGCTATTACTTTGACCAACGATTTATTTAATCTTTTTGTTTTAATGGAGATATGCGCAATAACTGCCTGTGCAATTATTACTATTAAAGATCAGCGTGAATGTTTAGAGGCAGGTTTTAAATACCTGATTATGAGCGCCATGGGTACCGGTTGTTTTTTGTTAGGTGTGGCTATGATCTATATGGTTACCGGTTACCTTAATTATAGTTTTATTCAATCTGAGCTGTCTCTTGCTTTAACGGACTATCCTTTAAATATTTTTACTGCAGCAGCCCTTTTCATCGTTGCGTTTGGGACAAAAGCCGCTTTATTCCCCTTGCACGTCTGGCTGCCTGATGCTCATGCTGCGGCGCCTTCACCATCAAGCGCTATGCTTTCGGGTTTGGTTATTAAAATTTATGCCTTTGCCCTTTTTATGATCTTTTACAGAGTGTTCCCCCGCTCTTTGCTGGATACTATTCCACTTAATGAAATAATACTGTGGCTTGGGGCAATGGGAGTGATGTTTGGTTCAATATATGCTATGCTGCAAACTGATCTAAAAAAAATGCTTGCTTACTCAAGTATTAGCCAGATTGCTTTTATTTTTATGGGTATTGGCCTCGATCAGCCCCTGGCTTTAACCGGAGGTCTGTACCATATTATGGTTCATGCATTTACAAAATCCACGTTATTTATGTCAGCCGGCGCGATCATATATTCTACCGGAGTTCGCCGCATAAGCGATCTTGGAGGGATCGGAAAGGTTTTACCGCTTCCACTGTTCGCCTTTACAATTGGCAGCGCCTCGATGATCGGGTTGCCCGGAACAGGCGGATTGATCAGCAAATGGTATCTGGCCTTAGGGACCCTTGAAACAGGACGGATTTTGTTTTTACTTGTTATTCTGGCCAGCAGTCTGCTTAACGCCATCTATTACATGCCGATTGTCATTAATGCTTTCATGAGCGGAGAAGAGTTTAAGGAAAAGGTAAAAATTGTGCCTCTTTCAATGCAGGTTACCCTGGCAGCAGGTATGATATTGGTTGTAATCAGCGGTATATTTTCGAGACAGGTTATAATATTTTTTGAACAGGCCTTAACTTCTTTATATTAAAAAAAAGAAATTCCCGTAGTTTAGTTGAAATATTCAGGTAATAATCCTATAATAAGCTATAAAGTGCAAAGCTGGGAGTGGTGGTATTGGATAAAGCAACAGTCATTATTATGATGGTAGTTATAGTTACACTGCCGATTATCATGACACCTGTTCTCATGTATGTATGCCGTTTTTCCGATCGACTTCGTAACGGTCTCGCTGTTTTAACAGCGGCAACAACTTTTATTCTCACATTGATGCTCTATCCTTTTATCAGGGATGGAGGTGTAATTCAGCAGAGCATTTTCGAGATTTTGCCTGACCTGGAAATATCAATTCATCTTGATATTTTAAGCTTTAGTCTCGCTGCTCTGTCATCATTTGTTTGGCTTCTCTGTGCGATTTATTCTATTGACTATATGGCCAAAGAGCACGCCTGCAGCCGATATTATCCGGTCCTGATTTTTACTTTGGGAGCCTGCCAGGGAATTTTCTTTGCCGGGGATCTGTTCAGTCTTTTCGTGTTTTTTGAACTCATGTCTATTATTGCCTATATTCTTATTATTCATGAGCAGACTGAAGAAGCTCTTAAGGCGGGTTATAAATACCTGGTTATGACAATTATCGGTGGCTTAGCTCTTTTCTTCGGGGTTATCATTATTTTTGAGATTGGCGGTACTGTATCCCTGGGTGTTGGGGTTATTGTCAGTGAGAGTTCAATGCTTGGTCTTGTTGCTTTTATCTGTTTTCTGATTGGTTTTGGCATGAAGGCCGGTATGTTTCCCCTGCATGTCTGGCTTCCCGATGCTCATCCCGTAGCGCCGTCACCGGCAAGCGCCCTGCTCTCCGGAATTATGCTTAAGACAGGTGCGTACGGCCTTTTTCGGGTCTTTTTCCATGTATTTTCTGTTGATCTCCTCAGGAGCAGCGGTTGGAATGTTATTCTTGCTGTACTAGCCGTAATTACAATACTGCTTGGTTCAGCAGTGGCCCTGACCCAGTCGGATATAAAACGTCGTCTGGCCTACTCCAGTATCAGCCAGTTAGGTTATATTCTGCTTGGTTTGAGCATATTAAATTTTAATGCTATCACCGGGGCGACTTTTCATATTTTCAGCCATGCTTTTATGAAAAGTACACTTTTCCTGGCAGCAGGGGCAATAATATGGAAAACCGGTATTCGTAATGTTAATGAAATGAAAGGGCTGGGCAGGTTAATGCCGGTTACCATGGGTTGCTTTTCACTTGCTGCCCTGGCTATGATTGGCATACCGCCACTGAATGGTTTTCTTAGTAAATGGACACTTGCCCTCGGTGCTCTTGATGCTGGCCTGCCGGGTTATGTTCTGGTTCTTTTAATAAGTAGTTTGCTAAATGCGTTGTACTATCTGCCTATTATAATTCCGGCTTTCTTTGAGCATCCCGAGGGCGAGGAAAATAGTCACGAGGGAGATGACGAAAAGCATGAAGTGCAATTTAAAATTAAGGAAGCAACACCGCTAATGTTATCGGCAATTGCAATTCTGGCCCTTTGTACAATCATCTTCGGGTTAACTCCAAATAACATTGTTTTTTCGTTATCTCGCCTTACGGCCCAGTATTTACTGGGGGGAGGGTCCTTCTAGTTGTTTGCTGTCGCTCCGGAACATCTTCCCGACCTGAGCCGGGTATACTATTCTTCCCTGCCATTGTGGATCACGCTGCTGCCGCTGCTGGTTGGTACAGGCCTCTATTTTTTTAAAAGCGGCGCTGATACGCTTCGTAAAGTAATATCTTTGCTTGCCTCACTTTCCGCACTTGTCGGGGTAATAATGTTATTACCTATGGTTTTATCAGGTACGGTGTTGTATGATCTGGTTGATTTTATGCAGATGGGGCTTTTCTTTGAAGTAGATCTGGTTGGTTGGATCTTTGCTTTTCTGATTGCTTTTATCTGGTTTTTGGCCACGCTTTTTTCATTTGTATATATGGACTTTGAACACAACAGGCGCCGTTATTACAGTGTGTTGATCATTACTCTCGGCGCTATGCTGGGTATTGTTCTGGCCGGCGATTTTTTTACGCTCTTTCTGTTTTTTGAACTGATGACTCTTTCATCATTTATCCTGGTTATTCATGAACAAAACCGTGAGGCTATGCAAGCAGGTCTGCTGTATCTCTATCTCGGTATAGCCGGAGGTTTAGCCCTGCTTTTTGCAATAATGATGCTCTATTCAGCCACGGGAACTGTGGATATAACACCTGTCCTGGAAAATCTCGGGCCAAACCGTACAGCAATTTATGTGTTGTTTCTGATTGGATTTGGCGTTAAGGCTGGCCTCGTTCCCCTGCATATATGGCTGCCTCAGGCTCACCCTGTTGCACCTTCACCAGCCAGTGCCCTGCTTTCCGGAATTATGATTAAGGCAGGAGCATACGGCATTTTGAGAGTATCACTCGTCCTGTATTCTTCTACCGGTGAAATTAGCACTGCCGACACTGCGTACCTCTTTAACCTGGGGTCTGTTTTAATGTGGATCGGAATTATTACCATGCTGTCCGGGGCAATTATGGCTCTTTTGCAGGGTAACATGAAAAGAATACTTGCTTATAGCAGTGTCAGCCAGATCGGTTATATTGCAACCGGTTTTGGTGCAGCAGTATTCATGGGTACTGAAGGCGCGATGGGATTTGCCGGTTCCATGTACCATATAATAAATCATGCTTTTTTCAAAGCCGGCCTCTTTATGATGGTTGGTACTATCTATATGTATACTCATGAACTCGAGCTATCAAGGCTTGGTGGTATGCTCAAAAAAATGCCGTTTGTGGGTGCAACCTTTATTATTGCAGCCTGCGGTATTGCCGGAATACCTGGTTTCAATGGATATCCCAGCAAAACCCTGATTCACGATGCGCTACTTATTGCTATTAAATATAATGATCTTTTTAGTATTGAACTCGCTGAAAAAATATTTACGCTGACCAGTGCACTGACGATCTGTTATTTTATTAAACTATTCCGGGGAGTATTTTTAGGTCCAGTGCCAGAAAAGCTGGATCGATCTTACAAACTTGCGCTGTCAACAAAAATTGTATTAAGTACATTTGCAGCAATCATTATTGCTATCGGCCTGTTTCCCAATTATATCCTTGAGCGTTTTCTGGTGCTGCCTTCCGAGGTTTTAAAATATGAAGGTTATGCTATGGATCACCTTTATCATTTTAACTTTTTTGAATGGCATCCGCTTGAAGCAATGCTTATTGTTGTTATTCTGGCGCTTGTTATTTATGTTCCGGGATTATACCGCAACTGGTTTAACTGGCAGCCGCCCCCCTGGCTCAGCATTTATGCCCTGTTATACAGGCCGCTGACCAATCGTCTCATGATTCTAACCTGTAAAGCAGGGCTGGTTCTTGACTCTACTGTTGATAGTGTTTACAATCAATCGGGTAATGCAGCCCGTAACGTGTGTGATTTCGTCGGTAATGTTGATCACGGTTTGGATAGTTTTTATAAGAAATGGGGTTTGATCGGTAGTAAACTGGCAGAGAGTTCGAAAGACATGGACGAAAAGCTTGACAAATTATACCAGAGATCCGGTAAGGCTGCCAGGAAACTTGCCGATAAGTCCGCTGATATGGATTCAGCTCTTGATAAAGCATACAAGAAAACCGGAAAAGCGGCACAGAATTTAGCAAAGCACTCAAATGATCTTGATAAAGCGTTAAATGTTGCTTACGACAAGGCCGGTAAAAAAACCAGGGATGAAGTTGAAAAACACCTGGCCGGTAAAAACAAAAAACAGGATAAAGATGAGAGTGACAAGTGGACCACTAAGAATTTAAGTTTCGACAATCTGCTTCTTGTTCTTGTCCTTGGCATTGTATTAATTGTTATCTTTTATTTCGGAAGATCATCGTAAGGGGCGTTGGAACTTTTGGAACAGGCAGAGGAAAGTTCTGCAAATTATAAAAACAGATTTAAAAAAATTATTGCTAAGCCCAGGTATATTTTTATATTCGCGACAGTTGTGATCCTTTTAATGTTTCTTCTATTGCGCGGTGCAAATACGGATCAGCTGGTAACTTATCAGCGAGTGATGATGGATACTGCAATCGAATTGCGTTTTGAAACCGTCGCGGGCACAAAGGGTGATCAAATAGCAGATAAAGTATACTCTGAAATCGGCAGGCTCGAAAAATTGTTCAGTCGCAGCCTGCCCGACAGTGATGTCAGCAGGTTAAATGCTCAGGCCGGCCTGAATCCTGTTTCTGTTAACCCGGATGTTTTATTTGTTGCAGAACAGGCAGTTTATTATGGCGAGATAAGCGGAGGAGCATTTGATCCTACAATTGCTCCCTTAATTGATTTATGGGGTTTCCTCGGTCAGGAATACCGCCTGCCTGAAAAGGAAGAAATTAAAGAGGTAATTTCCCTTGTTGACTACAGAATGTTAATTGTTGACAGTGAAAGGAATGAGCTGTATCTGCCGGATCAATCAATGGCCCTGGAACTCGGAGGCATTGCAAAAGGATATATTGTTGACAGAGCGCTCGCTATACTTAAAGAGGCGGGAATCAAAACAGCTTTTGTTAATGCCGGCGGTGATATCGGTTTGATCGGATCGAGACCGGATGGTACCCCCTGGCGAATTGGCGTACGCCACCCACGTGATCAGAATAAAGTAATTGCTGTTTTGCAATCTAAAGATGGCGCAGTGGTTACTTCCGGTGATTACGAGCGCAGCTTTGAAGCTGATGGTGAAAGCTACCATCACATTCTTGATCCAAAAAGCGGTATGCCGGCAGCACTGCTTGCAAGTGTTACGATTGTTGCCGAAACCGCCATTGCTGCAGATGCACTTTCTACTACTGTTTTTGTCCTCGGACCTGATGAAGGATTGGCTTTAATTGAACGGTTGCCCGGTGTTGAGGGTGTGCTGATTACCCCGGATCTTGAAATTATTATCTCAAGCGGTCTTTTTGATTTGATTGAACTAGATCCATAGTCAATGATTGTGAGTATTATCTGAAAGCAACTTATCTGCTTGTTAATGAAAGGAATAAGCATGTCGAATACAAGAATTACTTTGCGCAGCCGTCTAAACTACCTGACATACCTGGCTGTTTTGATTACCTTTGCTGTGGTTATACACACTGTTGAGGCAGCACTGCCTTTACCGATGCCGGTACCCGGTGTCAGGCTCGGTTTGGCAAACATAATAACACTTCTAACACTTGTTCTGTTTGGTTTGAAAAGCGGCCTTTTGGTTTCAATGGTACGTTCAGTGCTGGGCAGTATATTCGTTGGGGGGTTATTCGGTTTTGGTTTTTGGCTCAGTTTCAGCGCCGGAATAGTAAGTTGTCTGGCAATGGCCCTGGTGCTGTTGCTGCAAAAAAAAGGTTTAGTCAGTCTTATATCAGTAAGCGTGATCGGCGCAGCAACTCATAACATAACACAGATAGCGCTGGCAAGTCTTATTATATCAAATGCGGCGTTATTTACGGGCTACTATCCACTGCTGCTGCTTTTATCAGTGCCCACCGGGCTGTTTACAGGTCTCGCTGCATACTATCTCGAAGGAGTGACCAGGAGAATGATAAAACAAAGTGGTATGGGGGCTACCGGATGAACTTGGTCCTTGCTTCAGCATCACCACGGCGAGCCGAATTATTACAGCAGGCAGGCATCACTTTCAGGGTGGAAATTCCGAATATAAATGAAGAAAATGAGCAAAGTGCATCACCCAGGGACCTTGTTCTTAAACTTGCGCAAAAAAAGGCTCTGGCTGTTTCAGAACGTCTGGCAGAAGGATATATTCTTGCTGCAGATACAATCGTTATTCACAAGAATGAGATTTTGGGTAAACCGGCTGACAGGATAGAGGCAAAGCAGATGCTTTGCCGTCTGAGTGGTGAAAAGCACGAAGTATTTACCGGCCTGGCGCTTCTTGATGTTTCTTCAGGTAATATTGAAATTGGCGCGGAGGAAACCTCAGTCTGGATGAAGAACCTCGAAATAAAATATATAGAAGCTTATATTGATACAGGTGAACCTTTTGACAAAGCCGGCGCATACGGAATACAGGGCAGGGCGGGCCTGTTTATTGAAAAAATAGATGGCTGTTATTCGAACGTTGTCGGGTTGCCACTTGGTTTGCTTTTTGATCTTATTTTGCGCATGAATGTTTCAATATGGCTGAGCGGAAAGGATGGCGATTATGCAAAATGAGTCAATAATGATTAGAGATCTTCCTTTGGAAGAAAGGCCGAGAGAAAAATTAAAAACTCTTGGTCCAGAAGCGCTTACCAACGCCGAGCTCCTGGCTATTCTGATCCGTACCGGCAATAAGAATGAATCGGCTGTTCAACTTGCGACTAGAATACTGACCCGCGGTGGCGGTTTGAGAAACCTGCCTGATCTATCACTTGAAGATCTACAGGAAAACAGGGGTATAGGGCCGGATAAAGCGGTAACAATAAAAGCTGCCCTGGAGTTGGGCTGCCGTTTGGCCACTGCACCGCGGGAAGCTTCAGGTAGTATTACCAACCCCCGACAGGCTGCTGAGTTGTTTATGGAAGAGCTACGCTACAAGAAAAAAGAGTATTTTAAAATTCTGCTTCTTAATACAAAAAACCATATTATTTCGAGGGAAGAAATATCGGTAGGAAGCCTTAACGCATCTATTGTGCACCCAAGGGAAATTTTTAATATTCCTCTGCGTAAAAGCGCCTCTTCTGTAATTCTTTTTCATAACCATCCCAGCGGTGATCCCTCTCCAAGCCAGGAAGATCTCGAGGTTACACGGCGGTTAGTCGAAGCCGGCAATATTCTTGGTATAGCCGTGCGCGATCATATCATAATTGGTGATGGTTGTTTTTATAGTTTTCGGGAAAAAGGCCTTTTATAGCCTGCACTTATCAGCAGAGGAATTATATGGTATCATTCTTTAAGAATAGTGAAAAAAAGATAACTGTTAAAATGTTATTGATATTGATAAACAAATAAAGGCTTTTCAGGGAGAAGTGACTGTGCATAATAGTAAGATTGAATTAGTTCTATCAAGAGTACAGAAACCGGCACGTTACCTTGGCAACGAGTGGAATTCTGTGCACAAAGATCACTTAGAAATGGCAGTGATAATGGCATTTGCATTTCCTGATCTTTACGAAGTTGGTATGTCTAACCAGGGGCTAAAAATTTTATACGAGAGTGTTAATACCCAAAATAATCTATTGATGGAAAGAGTTTTTACCCCGGCGGTAGATATGGAGGAGGAGATGAGGAAAAATAATTTGCCTCTCTTCACCTTAGAAAGCGCTACGCCCCTCAAAAATTTTGATGTTATCGGTTTTTCACTGCAATATGAGCTTAGCTACACAAATGTTTTGAATATGCTTGACCTTGCCGGTTTATCTCTCTACAGAAGTGAACGCAGTAGTGATGATCCCTTAATTATCGGTGGTGGACCCTGTACTTTTAATCCTGAACCGCTTGCGCCTTTTTTTGATCTCTTTGTTCTAGGAGAATCAGAGGAAGTCTTGCCTGAACTGCTGCTTGAACTTGCTGTTCTCAAGAAAAAAGATGCCGGCCGAAAAGAAATTCTGAAGCATTTTTCAGAGATAGAAGGAGTTTACGTTCCTGATTTTTATGAGCCAATTTATAATGAAGCGGAAAAACTGTTAAAGATCAATAATAAAGCAGTTGCACCTGGCCGGGTGGTTAAAAGAATTGTTATGGATCTTGATGATGCACCTTATCCAACCGTTCCTGTAGTACCATTTATTCAGACAGTGCACGACCGGGCAGTAGTAGAGCTTTTCAGAGGATGTGGAAGAGGATGCAGGTTTTGTCAGGCCGGTTACATTTTCAGGCCTGTACGCCGCCGCAGCGCAGAGAAAATTGTGGCCATTGCCAAAAATCTGGTTGCTGCCACCGGTTATGATGAACTATCGCTATCTTCACTAAGCAGCAGTGATTATCCACATCTTGATCAATTAATTGAAGATCTCGATAACAAGTTAGATGGTGACAGGGTTAAGTGCAGCCTGCCTTCTCTTCGTCTCGATTCCTATTCTGTTAAACTGGCGCATCGTTTGCATCAGGGGAGGCGAAGCAGTCTGACTTTTGCACCGGAGGCAGCTACAGAACGATTGCGCAGGGTGATTAGAAAAAATATTTCAGAAAACGAAATATACTCTGCCCTAAATGATGCTGTCACTGCAGGTTGGCAGGGTTTCAAACTTTATTTTATGATAGGATTGCCAACCGAGAAAGATGAAGATGTGGAAGCGATTATTTCTATGTGTCGTGATATACGCAATCGATTTCGCGGCAGGGTAAAGGGAGCCCTTAAGCTTTCAGTCAGCGTTGCTACCTTTGTACCAAAAGCAAATACTCCTTTTCAATGGGAGCCCCAAATTTCTCTGCAGGAAATCATCAGAAGACAGCAGATTCTGGTGGAGGGTTTTAGAAAAATTCCGGGGATCGATTTTAGTTGGCATGATGCTGAAACCAGTTTTCTTGAAGCAGTATTTGCCAGGGGAGACAGACTGCTTGCTCCTTTGCTTGAAAAAGCATGGAAACTTGGTTGCCGTCTTGACGGCTGGTCTGAGCACTTTTCATTTGCCCTCTGGCAGCAGGCTTTTGCTAAAACAGGTATCGACGGAGCAAAGTATTCTGAAAGACGTTTTGCTTTTGAAGACTGTTTACCCTGGGATCACCTTGATTGCGGAGTGGAAAGAGAACTGTTTGTCAGGGAAAATAAACTTGCACACTCGTACGGGGAAGAAGGGGGAGCGGATAATGTATAGAATAAAGTTTCTATTCTCACGCTCCAGATCTCTTGCCTATATTTCACATCTTGACACGTTGCGATTGTTTATCCGGGCCTTACGCCGGACCGATTTACCTCTCGCCTTCAGCCAGGGATTTAATCCCCATCCACGCCTGACTCTGGCACTGCCTCTGCCGCTTGGTGTAACTGCTTCGAATGAACCGGGTGAAGTTTACTTTGAAGCTGAAGTTTCGCCGGAACAATTTATATCAGAACTTTTATACCAAATGCCTGAAGGGTTGCAGGTAATCAAAGCAATAGAGGCTGAGCCTGATTCGCCTGCGCTTGCCGCTTTGGTAGAAGCCGCCATGTACAGGGCTGAATTGAGATCATTTGAAAAAAATGAATCATTGAATGATAATTTGGGTGATATTACTGAAAAATCTTTAGAAAAACTAATGCAAAAAAATGAAATCGTGTTTACAAAATCCGCTAAGAAGAAAAAAGATAGCCATATAAATGTTCGCCCTTATATCATTGAGGCAAAGCGGGACACCCAAACCGGCGGACTGGTAGTATTGAAACTTCTATTAAAAGCAGGAAGTCGTGGAGGCATTTCACCGGTATTCTTTCTTGAACAGCTTGCGCTTGAAAGCGGTGACGAATCATTAAATGCTGCCTGCTGGAACTTGCACCGCGAGTGCCTTTATTATAAAAAAGGTGATATTCTGAAGCCTTTGTCCGAAAGGATGTGATTAGTTACTATGGATAAAAAAATTATTGTAAACTGTGATAACAGGGCAACCCGGGTAGCCTTGCTGGAAAAAGGAAAGCTCGTTGAATTAGATATTGAACGACCTTTACAGTACAGAGTGGTCGGTAATCTTTATAAGGGCACTGTTGCTAATGTTTTGCCGGGTATGCAGGCTGCTTTTGTCGACATAGGCCTGGAAAAAAATGCTTTCCTCTATGTAGATGATGTATCTTCCGATTGGGATGACGAGACGCCTCCAATGGCTCGGAGCTCGATTGATAAGCTACTAAAGGTTGGCGAAGAGATTATGGTTCAGGTAATTAAGGAGCCATACGGCAGTAAAGGGGCAAGAGTTACAGGGCAGATTACCATACCGGGGCGCTACCTGGTATTAGTTCCGGGCGCTGATTATATTGGTGTTTCAAGAAGAATTGAAAGTCAGGCCGAACGTGAAAGGCTGCGCCGGGAAGTAGAAAATTTAAAGCCGGAGCAGCTTGGCTTAATTGTAAGAACCGTGGCAGAGGGTGTTGAAAGCGAAGTAATGGCCCAGGATCTTCAGTTTCTGGTACAGCTGTGGAACCGAATTTTAACCCGCTTTCAGCAAAAAACAGCGCCTTCTATACTTTACCAGGATTTATCATTAACATGCCGTATTGCCCGTGACCTTTTTGTAGAAGAGTTTAGTAGTTTTTTAATTGATAATGAACATGAGTATGACAAGGTTCGTGAGATTGTCGATTATATATCTCCTCACCTTAAGAGCAAGGTAAAGCTTTATCAGGAAGTTGAACCAATATTTGAAAGATACGGGGTTGAAAAAGAAATTGAAAAAGCCCTGGCCAGACAAGTATGGCTGAAAAGCGGCGGCTACCTGGTTTTTGATGAAACTGAAGCTCTTACAGTTATAGACGTTAATACGGGTCGTTATATCGGTCGTCGCAACCTTGCCGATACAATCCTAAAAACCAACCTGGAAGCAGCAGATGAAATTGCCCGGCAGGTACGTCTACGGGATATAGGCGGAATCATTATTATCGATTTTATAGATATGAGTATTGAAGATCACAGGTGTAAAGTGATTGATAAGCTAAACAACTCAATTAAAAGTGATCGTACCAAAACATACGTGCTTGGCCTGACAAACCTCGGTCTGGTCGAAATGACCCGTAAAAAAGTACGTCAGGATCTTTCAGAATACCTGCAGCGAGCCTGCCCGTACTGTGGCGGCTCTGGTCGAGTGCTGACTCCCCTGGTGATCAGTACCCATATTGAAAGTCAGCTCAAAGAGGAGTTAAAAGAAGAAAAGAGCAAAGCTGTTCTGGTAGAAATGCACCATGAAGTGGCGGCAATTATCATTGGAAGTGGTGGTGGAAACTTAAAAAAACTTGAGGATGAACTTGGCAGACATATATTTATCCGCGGAACTGAAGATATTCACCTTGAGCGGCACAGAATAGTTGCCCGCGGAAGCCACAAAGAGATCCAAACGTTGGCTCTTCCAGTTAAGGCAGGCGAAATTCATGATCTGATTATAGAAGAGCCCCATTCCTCAAACCCGAACCACGGAATTGCCCGTATTCAGGGATTTGTTATAAACATTGAAGGTGCCGGCGAAAAGGTTGGTGAAACGGTAAAAGCAGAAATTAAGGATGTAAACCGCACATTTGCCCGTGCGGTATTAAGAGACAAATAAAAAGGGGCGGGACATAAGTCCCGCCTAGAGGTGGAAATAATTATACGGTCAATCAAATAGAAGCCGATCGGTCAGCATTCCGGTCAGCTTTTATTTTTAGTAAACCATTTTTCCTTCAACAAACATTCGGGTGCTTTCATTTTCAGGTTCGGTGAAAATCTTTTCTGTCGGACCCATTTCAACTATTTTTCCCTGGTTGATAAAGATTACATGGTTAGCAATTCGCCTGGCCTGAAAAACATTATGGGTGACCATTACCACGGTAATTTCCTTTGTCCGGGCCATCTTGGTGATCATCTCTTCAATAAGTTCGATGTTACCCGGGTCGAGATTGGCGGTTGGTTCATCAAGTAAAAGCAGTTCCGGTTCGAAAGCGACAGCCCTGGCAATAGCTACTCTTTGGGCTTCGCCGCCTGAAAGGGTTTCCGCCCTTCTGTTAGCTAGTTCAGACATACCGATTTGATCGAGCAGCGATGTTACTTTTTTTTCGATCTCCTGCTTTTTGCAGCCCCGGGCTTTGAGGCCATAAGAGATATTGTTCCAAACTGTATCTTTAAATAAAAGAGTTTTTTGAAATACCAGAGCCATATTGCGCTGTAGGGCCAGTCTTTCCGGTCCATTTAAGGGTACTGGTCTGCCTTTATACAAAATTTCACCGCCACTTTGGGGTGTAAGCATATTAATAATACGCAAAAGAGTGCTTTTGCCAGCGCCGCTAGGGCCAATTACTCCATAAATGCAACCTTTGGTCAGGATAAGCTCCTCAACTGAGAGAACTTCCTTATCGTAAGTTTTACTGAGCGATCTCATTTCCAAAAGAACAGTTTGGCAGCTAATCTTTATTCCCTCCCCTCTGAATTGTGTAGAGGATTGAATTGACCAAAAAAGAAATCATTAATAGGATCAGTCCCAGGCCGATAGCCAGTTCAAAATTGCCTTTTCTGGTTTCGAGGACAATAGCTGTGGTCATTACCCTTGTGTGCCCCTCAATGTTGCCGCCTACGATCATAACAGCGCCTACCTCGGCCACCACCCTGCTGAAACCGGTAATGATTGCCCCGAGAATTGCAAAGCGCGATTCTTTAACCACAGTCCAGGCTGCCAGCGCAGAACCTGCGCCAAGTGAGCGTGCTGTTTCTTCAATTTCACCGCCCTTAGCCCTGATCCCGACCATGGTCAGGCCGATTACAATCGGTGAGGAGAGAAATACCTGGGCGATAACCATTGCTGATGGGGTATATAGCAGGCTTAAGGCTCCGAATGGGCCCTGTCTTGAAAGAATTAAAAATATTATTAAACCGGCTACCACTGGCGGCATACCCATGAAGGTAAAAATGATTTTATTAAATAACCTGGTCTTTTTTTCTTCTTTTAAGCCAAGCAAAGCGCCAAGCGGTACCCCAAAAATCGTAGAGATAATAATTGCAGTTATTGATATACGCAGGGACAGTAAAACTATCGTCAGCAAATCCGGATCGAAAGATAAAATCAGGCGAAACGCTTCCATCAATCCTTCATAAAGTCGGGACAAATCGTAACCTCCAGGGCCAATCATTTTATACGACCGGCGTATAAGACCTATTAATGTTGAAGTTTAAAATTATGTTAATCCAGCCCTTAAAGTCTAAGAATTAGTATTGATAAAAAACAGGCGCGCAAAGTACTCTTAGCATCTTACTTTTTTTATTAGAAGCAGTCAAGTCCGGGAAGCGCGCCCGACTCGTATGGCGTTTTTATTCCAGGCCGTAGCCGGGGAAGAAAAGGGTTTCGCTGTTTACCTGATATGATTCAATAAGAGCCTGGCCTTCATCAGACATTAAGAATTCAATATACATCATGGCATAGTCATATTTAATTCCCTCGTGCAGTTCCGGGTTGACAGCCATAACCCCATATTGGTTGAAGAGCACAGGATCGCCTTCAAGGGCAATCACCAAGTCTATAATGTCTCTCATTGAAACATAGGTGCCACGGTCAGTCATGGTATAGCCAAGCCGCTCGTTGGCATGATTGATTGCATCACCCATACCCTGGCCGATCGACTCATACCAGCTCTCGCCTGCCGGGTCGATTCCGGCGGCTTCCCAGAGGCGCAGTTCCATGCGATTGGTTCCGGAATCGTCTCCCCTTGATACAAAGATCGATCCACTGTCGGCGATTAGGGCTAAAGCTTCAACTGTTTGGTTTACTGTGCCCACACCAGCCGGATCCTCAGCAGGGCCAACAAAGATGAAGTCATTATACATGACATCAAAACGGTCAACATAATAACCATCATCCACGCCCTGCAGCTCTGAGACGCGGTCGTGAACAAGCAAAGCGTCTGCGTCACCGCTGCGGCCGGTTTCCAACGCAGCGCCTGTGCCCTGTGAAACCACTCTTACTTCTAAGCCGGTTTTTTCCTGGAAGATTGGGTTCAGGAAATCAAGCAGGCCTGAGTCGTAAGTGCTGGTAGTGGTAGCCAGAACTATGAAATCATCAATCAGCTCAATCTCCTCTTCTAGTGCCGTTTCTTCTTCCTCAACTTCTTCCAGTGGGGCAGTATCCTCTGCGCAAGCGGTTATAAATAAGATAGCTGAAAAAATCATAAAGCTAATCATAAGCTTGTATAATAAAGATTTATTTCTTAACATTAAAAAACTCACCTTCATTTCACCTCCTCCGGTCTATCTCCGTAAAATAAAAAATCGCAGTTTTCCCGTTGGAAAATGCGATAATATAAAGCTAATATCGAACCTTCTTTCCACAACGGGAGGCGCGGTCGTTTCCAACCGTACCCTATCGTCCATTCTTCATAGCGATTTAAGATGCCTTAGAAAAAATGGATCGAAGGCAGTGCATATTCATTTATTTTACACAAGTGCATTTTATAACAAGTGATTCGCTCCGTCAAGAGCTGAATTTTAAAAAGCTAATTTGTTTGACAAAGGATTACCGGCATGTTAAAATCTCGATTAGAATTACAACCGCACGAAGAAGGTCCAAAAATGCCCCGAAAAGCATTGGGCTACCAGCTTCGGCGAGTCCTTACGGGGGGTTTGTTTATGTACGCAATTATTGAAACGGGCGGTAAGCAGTACCGCGCAGAAGAAGGTAAAATTGTTCGTGTCGAAAAGCTGCCAGCTGAAAAAGGCGAAGCAGTGCAGTTTGAAAAGGTTTTAATGTGCGTGAACGACGAAAAAACTGAGGTAGGAAAACCTTACCTCGAAAGTTGTAAAGTTGAAGGCAGAGTTGTTGGTGTTGGCCGTGGGCGGAAGATTATTGTTTTTAAGTATAAACCGAAGAAAAATTACCGTCGCAAACAGGGTCATCGTCAGCCTTACACTGATGTTTTGATCAGCAGTATCAGCATTTAAACAATTATCCTTACAAGCATGTGACAGTCGGAAAGAGAGGTGTCATAGGATGGCTCATAAAAAAGGAGTAGGTAGTTCACGTAACGGACGTGACAGTAATGCCAAAAGGCTTGGCGTCAAGCGTTATGGCGGCCAACTGGTTAAAGCCGGCAGTATTATTATTCGGCAAAGGGGAACCCGGTTCCATCCCGGCATTAATGTAGGAAAAGGCAGTGATGATACACTTTTTGCTACGGTTAATGGCCGTGTAGCATTTGAGTTTAATGGTCGTGCAAAGAAACAGGTTAGCGTTTATCCAGAAGAAAGTGTGGCAGCTAATTAGATCGAAAAGGTCCGGGTTAAACCCGGACCTTTCTTTATATCCCAGTAACCAGCTTTGCAGGTGATCTCAGTCTAATGTTCGTAGATGAATTAGAGCTATCTGTTCGCGGAGGCCGCGGTGGCGACGGTGTGGTATCGTTTCGTCGTGAAAAGTATGTTCCCAAAGGCGGCCCGGACGGCGGAGATGGTGGAGATGGTGGAAGTGTATTCCTGTGGGCTGATCCTTCCAAACACAGCTTTCTAGACCTACGCTATAAACGTATATTAAAAGCTTCAGATGGAAACCCCGGACGAAGCAAAAACCGCCATGGAGCTTCCGGAGCGGATCTTCTTGTACCTGTGCCTCTGGGTACTATTATACGTGATCAGAATAAAAAAGTTTTGGCCGATCTGGTCACTGCAGGGCAGCGCGCTCTCGTTGCACCCGGAGGTAAGGGGGGAAAAGGAAATGCCCGCTTTGCCAGTTCCAGAAGACGTGTGCCCCGTCTTGCAGAAAAAGGGCTTCCGGGTGTGGAACGTGAAATTACCCTTGAGTTAAAACTGATGGCACAGGTAGGTTTGGTTGGATTTCCCAATGCAGGCAAATCGACTTTGTTAAGCAGAATTACAGAGGCTAAACCGAAAATAGCTTCCTATCCTTTTACGACCCTTACTCCCAACCTCGGCGTGGTTAGAGTTGACGATGAGGGTAGCTTTGTAGTGGCCGATTTACCAGGTTTAATTGAAGGAGCAAGTGATGGAGCAGGTTTGGGGCACCGATTTTTGCGCCATGTGGAAAGAAACCTGCTTTTATTATTTCTAATAGATCTTTCTCCGGATGCTCACCCCGGACCGGTTGAGGCATACAGGTTATTGATAGAAGAACTTTCAGCTTACAGTTCCGGGCTTGCCGATTATCCAAAAGTAATTGTTGGAAATAAGATGGATATTGAGGGCAGCGCAGAGCGGTTTAATGAGTTGCGTAACTCTATCAGGGAAGCAGATGTTGCGAAAACAGCTTTTTTCAGTATTTCAGCTGCAACCGGCCTTGGTATCAGTAAGCTGCTAAAATATTTATTAACAAGAGTTAACGAACTATCTGAAGGAAAAACCATAGTTGATGAGGAAGAAATAATCAGGGTGCCTGAGAGTGATGAGCAGCTTCTCACTGTAAGTATTGTTGATGGAGTTTATGTTGTAAGCGGAACAGCGATAGAGAAAGCAGCTGCCAGAACAGAATTTGATAATGATGAAGCCCTGTTGCGTTTTCAGAACTATACTCGTCGCAGCGGTGTTGATAAAGAGTTGCGTAGGATGGGCATAAAAGAAGGCGACACGGTTCGCATCGGCGATGAAGAATTTATTTTTTATGAATAACCGGTAAAGGGGAGTAAAGAGCTTGTTTTTTGAAACAACAAGAAACAAGGCTGGCAACTTGAAATTAGGGTTGATGGGTGGTACTTTTGATCCGATTCATGTCGGCCACCTGGTCACCGCAGAAGAAGCAAGGCAGCAGTTTGATCTCGATTATGTCATCTTCGTTCCCGCAGGTGTTCCTCCTCACAAGGATAATGAAATGATTTCATTGCCTGAACACCGTTTTCTGATGACTTCTCTGGCGGTTATGTCCAATCCTTCGTTTTTTGTCTCTCGCATTGAAATCGAGCAAAAAGAGCCTACCTTTACCATAGATACGGTAAGACATTTTGGATCGTGGAAAAATCCAGAACCCGAGGTTTTCTTTATAACAGGCGCTGATGCAATTTTAGAGATTTTTAGCTGGAAGGACTACGAAGAACTGTTAAAATTAAGTACTTTTATCGCTGTTTCCAGACCTGGATATTCACTTGACCGGTTTCACGAAACACTTGATCGAACCTGCCCGGATATGCAGCAAAAAGTGCACCTCTTGGAAATACCGGCTCTGGCCGTCTCTTCAACGTTTATAAGAGAACGGGTTGCACTGGGTAAAACTATTAAGTATTTAACTCCTGAGCCTGTGGAGCAGTATATTAAAAAGCATGGCTTATACCGGGTTACAAGGTAGCAGCGCAGGTTTCACATACCTGAATTCAGGTTATAATATATGCGGAGGTGTTTGTTTAGATGGCAAAAACTTTATACGTGGGAAACATTCCCTGGAGCACTAAGGAAACCGATTTGGAGCAGTTTTTTTCGCAGTACGGTGAGATTCTTGAATGTCGCATTATTACAGAGCGTGCCACAGGACGCTCCCGTGGATATGGTTTTGTAGAAGTAAATGATGATTGCATGGAAGATATGCTGGAAAAAACAAATGGCGCTGAACTTGAAGGCCGAAAACTGGTTGTAAATGAAGCCAAGCCGCGCGAACAATAGGAAGTTAAGAACATTTGATCATGAATGATTCTACTGCCCTTATTTTTTAATTTAGAGAGTATCATAATTGAATTGAAAGTCCGGAGCCGGCAGATGAAACCTGAACAGAGTCGAATACTAATGCAGGAAATGCTTGATGTCAAACTCTACCGGCACTGTCTTGGTGTGGCGGAAATGGCTGAATCCCTGGCCCGCCGTTATGGAGTGGACACCGACAAAGCTTTTGTGGTAGGCATGATCCATGATTATGGTAAGCGCTATAGCTCGCAGGAGCTTTTAATAAAGGCTGACCAATTTAAACTTGAGCTTGACAGTATTACACTAAGTGAGAGTAAGCTGCTTCATGCTTCTGTAGGCGCTGCACTGGTTGAACGGGACCTGGGTATTAATGATCCAGATATGATTAGAGCAGTGAGCTATCATACAACCGGGCGGCCCGGTATGGGTTTATTGGAAAAGATAATTTATCTGGCTGATTATATTGAAGTTGGTCGCAATTATGTAGGTGTTGAAAAGATCAGGGAAATAGCCTGCACAGATCTTGATCGGGCTCTGCTTGTTGCTGTCGATCATACCTTGAAATCTATTCTGGACAGGAGATTATTACTCCATCCACGTTCGGTTGCTTTTCGCAACAGCCTGTTGATAGAAATTTCAGGCAGGTAAACTAACATATCTGGAGGTGTTGTTATTTGGCACAGGTAACGGCCGGTGACTCCCGGGAACTGGCCCTCTATGCCGCAGAACTGGTGTCGGAAAAAAAAGGGCATGAGCTTTATTTACTGGAAGTTGGTCAGGTCTCGATTGTCGCTGACTATTTTCTGCTTGTGACCGGCACAACGGCAGTACAAGTACGCACTATTTGTGATCACCTGACAGAAAAACTTAAGAAAAAGGGATTTCAGGCCTTAAGAATAGAAGGCTACAGCGAGGCCTGGTGGGTGGTGTTAGATTACGGGATACTAGTAATTCATCTGTTTCAGCCCGAGGCAAGGACATTTTATGATCTTGAAAGGCTTTGGGGTGAAGCTCCGAGGGTAATGCTTGAAACTGTTAATGAATAAAATTTGTTTTCCCTGATTAAATAATAATGTTATAGGTGATTATTATGACTGCAAACGATTATTTGTATAAGGCTATACTTGAAAGCGCTGTTGAAAGAACTAACCCCGCAGGAGAAAGTTATCGCTGCCTGACTCTGAAGCAGACAGGGTTAATTGCTGCTGAACGCAGTATTAGCAAGCGCATGGTAGAAATTAATGCACTCAAAGCAGAGATTATTCCCGAACGCTACCAACGCAGTATCGGTACAGTGGGAATAAACGGTCAGGTTAAACTGCTCGAAGCGAAAGTAGGTGTCATAGGCGCCGGTGGCCTGGGCGGATTTACTCTTGAGCTTCTTGCCAGGATGGGCGTGGGCCGCATAGTAGTTGTTGATGGTGATAGTTTTACCGACAGCAACCTTAACCGTCAGCTTTTAGGACTTGAAAATAATCTTGGCAAATCAAAAGTTAAGGCAGCTTTTGAGCGTATTGCTGAAGTTAACAGTTCTGTAGAAGTAAAAACCCATTACTGCCTGGGAAATCAACAGAACCTGCCGGAAATACTAAGTGGATGCGATCTTGTTCTCGATTGCCTGGACAACCTTCCCTCACGGTTTGATCTGGAGAAGGTGTGTGGAGAACTTGGGATTATAATGGTTCATGGTGCAATTGCAGGATTTCTGGGCCAGATAGCCGTGATCAGACCACAGCAGCCTTTGCTTTCAGCAATATATGGTAATATTGCAGAAAGTGGCGCAAAAAAAGGTGTTGAAACACAGCTTGGGAACCCTGCAGCGACACCTGCCATGCTTGCCTCTTGGCAGGCGAATGAAGCTGTTAAGGTTTTGGCTGGTCTTGAAGGAGTTATAGCTTCAAATAAGCTGCTAATAATCGATATGCAGTCAGGAGAATCATACCAGGTTGAGGTTAATCCTTAAAAAGATAAGAGCTATTGACAAGGGGCATTGCCGTGCATATAATGTTATGTGTACTCGAGGTGCTATATAGTATTTGATGATGGGAAGCAGTAAGCAGGAATGCTTAATCAGAGAGCTGGCGTATGGTGAAAACCGGCAGGCGGAACTGCTGAACTCGTCCCGGAGATGCAGCGGTAATCTCTAGTAACGCTGCCGTAAACCGGCGTTAACGGTAGAAAGAGGGCAGCAAAGCATGGGGCTGTGGCGCAGGGGGAGCGCGCTTCCTTGGCATGGAAGAGGCCGCGGGTTCAATTCCCGCCAGCTCCACCACATTTTGTCTGACCAATAAGGGTGGTACCGCGGGTATGAATCCGTCCCTTGACCGGGCGGATTTTTTATTTGTTGAAGTAACAGAAGGTGGAGGTTTACATGGTGACAAACTACAATCCTGCCGAAATTGAAGGAAAATGGCAAAAGCAATGGGCTGAAGATAATTCATTCCGATCGGAAATTGATTATGACAGAACTAAGTATTACGTTTTGGAAATGTTCCCTTACCCTTCCGGTAAGCTGCACATGGGTCACATGCGCGTCTATTCAATAGGTGATGTTTTGGCCCGTTTTTTACGAATGCGTGGTTATAATGTTATTCATCCGATGGGTTGGGATGCTTTTGGTCTGCCTGCAGAAAATGCAGCAATAGAGCACAGGGTCAACCCGGCTATTTGGACTGAGCAAAATATCGGGCATATGAAAAAACAGCAGAATCGACTGGGAGTCAGCTATGACTGGAGCCGTGAAGTTAATACTTCTGCTCCTGATTATTATCGCTGGTCACAGTGGCTCTTTCTCCTAATGTATAAACGCGGTCTGGCCTATAAAAAACAGGCCAGCGTTAACTGGTGCGAAAATTGTGAAACAGTACTGGCCAATGAGCAAGTTGAAAAAGGTTTATGCTGGCGCTGTTCCTCTGTGGTTGAAACACGCGATCTAGAGCAATGGTTTTTGCGTATAACTGAATATGCTGAACGCTTACTTAATGACTTGGATATACTGGAAGACTGGCCCGAGCGGGTTAAAATTATGCAGAAGAACTGGATCGGCCGCAGTGAAGGGGCTGAGATTTCATTTACAATCAAAGAATTTCCCGGAAAAGAAATAAAAACCTTTACTACCAGGCCTGATACGCTTTTTGGAGTTACCTCTATGGTTCTTGCTCCTGAACATCCTCTTGTTAAAAAACTGGTCGAGGGTACTGAAAGGGAAAAAGAAGTGCTCGATTTTGTAGCCAGGGTTCGAAAAGAGAGTGAAATTGAACGGACTGCCGAGGAAGCTCCTAAAATTGGCCTTTTTACCGGACGTCATGTTATTAACCCAATAAATGGTGAAGAAGTGCCAATTCTGGTTGGTAATTATGTTCTTATGGGCTATGGAACCGGTGCGGTAATGGGTGTTCCCGCCCATGACCAGCGGGACTTTGATTTTGCCCGAAAACATAAGCTTCCGATTAGGGTGGTTATACAGCCTGAAGGTGGAAAACTTGATGGTAACACGATGTCCGAAGCATATCCCGGGGAAGGTAATATGGTTAATTCAGGCAGTTTTAATGGTCTTCATAATGAAGAAGGTATGAAAAAAATTACCGAGCACCTCAAAAAGAAAGGTCTTGGTGACTTTAGGGTTACTTTCCGCTTAAGGGACTGGTTAATTTCGAGGCAGCGTTACTGGGGTGCCCCCATACCAATTGTTTACTGTGACCAGTGCGGAACAGTACCTGTTCCTGATACTGACTTGCCAGTTGAACTGCCACATAATGTTGAACTTTCAGGTAACCGGGTTCCCGGACTCGCTCATTACGAGGAATTTGTTAAAACATCCTGCCCCACCTGCGGTGGGCCGGCACGTCGTGAAACAGATACAATGGATACTTTCATCTGTTCATCCTGGTACTTTTTGAGATATACCAGCCCGCATTCCAAGGATGCCCCCTTTAAACAGAGCGAAGTTGACTACTGGATGCCGGTTGATCAGTATATCGGGGGTATCGAACATGCTGTACTACATTTGCTCTATGCGCGCTTTTTTACAAAAGTTCTTTTCGATGCCGCATTGATCAAGGCAGAAGAGCCTTTCAGTCGTCTTTTGGCACAGGGGATGGTTTATAAAGATGGCGCTAAAATGTCCAAATCAAAAGGCAATGTGGTAACACCCGATGAAATTGTTGAAAAATATGGAGCCGATACAGGTCGCCTTTTTATTCTTTTTGCCGCGCCCCCGGAGAAAGATCTTGACTGGAACGACCAGGGAGTAGAAGGCTCCAACCGGTTCCTCCGTCGAATCTGGCGTTTGATAGAAGAATGCCGCGAACAGTTTGCCTCTGTCAAAGGCAGTGGGGAAATAGGCGAAAAAGAGTCGGAGCTTGAGAGAATTCTGCATGCTACGATTAAAAAAGTAACTTATGATATCCAGGAACGATTTAATTTTAATACGGCAATCAGCGCGATAATGGAACTGGTTAATGCCATCTACTCTTACCGCCTCGGTATTGAGGAAAAAGATCAGAATAGTGATCTGTTAAAAGAAACTCTTATTAAAACTATCCTGTTGCTGGCGCCATTTGCTCCTCATCTGACTGAAGAGACATGGCACCTGCTCGGAAATGAAGGTAGTGTACACGAACAGTCATGGCCTGAGTTCGATTCTGCTAAGCTGGTTGTTGATGAGGTCGAAATAGTTGTCCAGATTAATGGGAAGGTTCGTGGAAGAATTGTTGTGCCTGCCGATTGTCCCGAAGAAGAGCTGACCCTGGCTGCGCGTGAAGATGAGCGAATTGGCGAGCTAATTGGAGACAGGAATATTGTCAAGGTTATAGCTGTTCCGGGACGCTTGGTTAATTTTGTAATCCGGTAAAAGGGTGAAAAACGCTCAGCCCTCTAACTTATAGAAATATTTAACTCCCCGCCATTGCCTTTAACAGCGCGGGTTTTGGCCTTACAGGTAATTGTTATCTTAATCTTGAAACTGGTGGATGCCGGTTCTTTTTTATGCGAGGATTTCCATCTGGTAGGCTTCCTCTACTGTCAGTGATAAGTGTCTTCTACTTGACAGGCAAATATTCAGATTATATAATATAATAGACAGTTCGAAATAATACTATAAATGAAATTTAAAAAAAAGATAATTTAAGGTGTAAATATCTTTATGGTTTTCATCTGGCCGGTAAAAAATAGTTTCCGGCTTTTATAATCTAAAAAGGAGGAAATAGAATGGCCAAACAGGATAATGACAAGCTTGAAAAAGAAAAAACTTTTGGTATTGAAGAAGCTGTATTAAAGCCTGATCCAAAAAAAGAAGGAGACAGCATCAAGATATCTTCAGAGGTTATTGCTATCATCACCGGGATTGTCTCCAGTGAAGTACCGGGTATAGCTGGTATGAGCGGCGGTATCGTAGGGGGTATTGCTGAAAAACTGGGGCGTCGGGATCTGACTAAAGGAATTAAGGTTATAATTGAAGAAGAAACAGTTATAATCGATATGAACGTAATTGCCGAATATGGTAGCTCGATAGTCGAATCTACAGATAAACTTAAAAAGTCTATCCGGGATAATGTAGAAAAAACAACCGGGTTAAAAGTTAAGGCTATTAATATCAATGTTCTCGGGATAAATGTCCCGGAAGAGGAAGAACCGGAAGAAGAAAAAGAAGCAGAAGATGACAATATAGAGAAAAAAGAATAACTTAATTATTAACATTTAGATTTAAGTTAAAAAGAAGCGTCCGTTGATGGGCGCTTTTTTTATATAATTATTATTTTTGAAAAGGAAAATTGATTATTAAATAGAATAAAAAGACTGTTTTAAATTAATTTATAGTAAATGTAAAAGCAGGCGGATACGGAGGGCAGCCATATGTTTGACTGGATCAAAGATAAAGGCGGGATCAATGAAAAAATTGTGATCGGTCTTTTGGTTTTGCTTTTGATTAGCGGTGGTATCTGGCGAGGTTTTCAGCAGAACTCTGAAGATTCCGGGCTTGTCAGGGCCGGCTTTGAAGAACCTCAGGAAATCATGCAGACAGAACCGGACCTGATTACGGTTCACCTGGTCGGTGCAGTAAATAACCCCGGTATCTATCATTTGCCTGATGGATCAAGAGTATATGAGCTTTTGGAAGCAGCCGGCGGCTTTAACGCCGAAGCTGATCAAAAAACAATCAACCAGGCGCGTCCGCTTCTGGACGGAGAACAAATTTATATCTATGAAGCCGGTGAAGCGTCTGAATTAAATGAACTGGCAGCCGGATATGCTTCCGGCAAGATCAATATTAATACGGCCAGCGCTGCTGAGCTTACAGCTTTACCTGGAATAGGTGATGTTCGCGCCGGCCAGATCGTTGCTCATCGTGAAAAACACGGCTTCTTTTCCGATATCAGAGAGCTGATGGACGTAAACGGTATCGGTGAAAAAACATTTGAAAATCTCGAAGCTCTGATTACGGTTTACTGATATGCTCAAAGCTAGAAGATTTTTTAGATGTTACCTTAAACTAATTTATTAATTGATTTAAAACTATTGCCAGGCTTTCAGATACTCCTCCTGCCGGCAGCTAAGAGTATCGATTTTAACACCCATTGCTTCGAGTTTCAGCGCCGCTGTCCGGCGGTCAGACTCAACCGGCAGTTTTAAAACTGATTTTGGCAGATTCTTTCCTTCACGAAGCAGGTAAAGCATAGCCTCAAACTGCAGGGCGAAGGAAAGATCCATGATTTCTGCCGGGTGTCCGTCGCCTGCGGCAAGGTTTACAAGGCGTCCTTCACCGAGCAGATAAACCCTTTTTCCATCTTTAAGTTTGTATTCATCTATATTTTGGCGAGGCTGACCCATATACTCTCCAAGATCCGCCAGTGCTACTTTATCTATTTCCACATCAAAGTGACCGGCATTGCTGAGAATGGCACCGTCTTTGAGCAGAGCGATATGTTCTGCAGCGATAACTTCACGGCAGCCTGTAGTGGTAACGAAAATATCGCCAATTTGAGCTGCTTCTGTCATAGGCATAACCCTGAAACCTTCTATTGCAGCCTCCAGGGCGTGAACAGGATCAACTTCAGTGATGATTACGTTTGCGCCAAGTCCTGCAGCACGCATTGCCACGCCCCGCCCGCACCAGCCAAAACCGGAAACGACAACATTTTTTCCTGATATCAGCAGGTTGGTAGTGCGCATTATGCCGTCCCAAACAGATTGTCCGGTACCGTAGCGGTTATCAAAAAGGTATTTGCACATTGAATCGTTGACGGCTATGACGGGAAAAGAGAGTTTACCCTCTTCAGCCATTGCCCTCAGGCGAATCAGCCCTGTAGTTGTTTCCTCTGCTCCTCCGATGACATTATCAATAAGGTCAGGGCGATCACGGTGCAACATGGTGATTAAGTCGCCGCCGTCATCGATAATTAAGTTCGGCCCACTATCAATAGTGCTCCGAATATGAGTGTTATATTCCTCGGTAGTAGCGCCATGCCAGCCGTATACTTCAATACCGTCTTCAACAAGGGCTGCAGCGATGGCATCCTGTGTAGAGAGTGGGTTGCTGCCGGTTATTACTACCTCGGCGCCACATTCCCGGAATGACTTTGCCATATAGGCTGATTTTGCTTCAAGGTGGATACAAACGGCCATTTTGAGATTATTGAATGGTTTCTCTCTGCTGTATTGCTCAATCAATTTGTTTAAAACAGGCATGTGCCTGCTAACCCAATCAATTCTTCTATGACCTTCAGGGGCTAATTCTGTATTTCTGATACTGCTCATTAATAACATCTCCTATCTATTAATTTGAAAAATATTACTCAATATCTCCGTTATTTATAGTATTACGGAGCATTACAACCTAATTTGTGGGGCCGATACTATCCAGAAACTTAACCTGTCCAAAATATATTCTTCTTAACAGGCAGGACCAAATCCTTCTTCCAAGCAAGAATGTCATTGAAGGAATTACAGATTTTATGGAGAATTGTTACTACGTTGTACAGAGGGCATGTTAAGCGAGGGTTCATCTGTTTTTTATGCTTGACATGAATCGCATCTTTAATATAGTGTACAAATGGTTTAAAGAAAAAGAGGAGGTTTTATAATGAAGAAGTGGTTAGTATTACTCTTGGCTTTTGTTGTTCTTTTTGCCGTGATTGGCTGCGGCGAAGCAGATACACCGCCGGTAGTTGATGATGGTGATGATGAAGGCGCAGTACCTGAGCCTGGAGATCTCAGAGTGGGAATGGTCACTGATGCCGGCACAATTGATGACAAATCCTTTAACCAGGGCACCTGGGAAGGAATTCAGCTCGCAGCAGATGAACTTGGACTGGAAACAAGATATCTGCAGCCCGGTGGAACAACTGAAGCTGATTATATCAATGAAATTGGCAACCTGGTTGATGCTGGTTTTCAGTTAATAGTCTGCCCCGGGTTCAAGTTTGAAACAGCTATTTATGCTGCGCAGGATAGATATCCAGACACAAACTTTGTTTTAATTGATGGCTACCCGCATGCCGGGGATTTTGTGCCTGTTATCAATGATAACGTAGCATCAGTGTTCTTTGCTGAACACGAATCGGCTTTTATGGCTGCTGTTGCCACTGCGATTCAGCTGGGTGAGGGGGAAGTTGGTTTCATTGGTGGGATGGAGATTCCCCCAGTTCAAAAGTTTAGTTGGGGATTTCAGCAGGGTATTCTCTATGCCAATGAAAACTATGGCACTAATATTGTGATGCGGGAAGAAAACTTCATTTACCAGGGCACCTTTGAAGACGTAGCAGCCGGCCAGGTATTAGCGGCAACTATGTTTGACAAAGGGGTGGATGCTATTTTTGCAGCTGCCGGAGGCGTTGGTATCGGTGCGATCAATGAAGCAAAAGCCCGTGCCGCCGCAGGTGAAGAAGTATGGATTATTGGTGTTGATATTGACCAATACGCCGATGGTATTTACGATGGGGACAAATCGGTTATTCTCACTTCGGCAAGGAAGCACATTGATATTCTTGCATATGAAATGGTTAAAGTTTCCGCAGCAGGAGATTTTCCAGGTGGGGAAATGATCACATTGGGAGCAGCTAATGATGGGATAAGCATTCCA
>JAABTH010000009.1 GCA_011389985.1 Bacillota bacterium | reverse complement strand
GTCGCCGCAGTGTCCGATCTCGAGGGTAAGCTTTCCGGCCAGAAACGGGAAGCGATGTATTTCGGCGCCCAGGGTTTTATTCTAAAAATGGCGATGGGCTTATCAACGCTGATCACCGGTGCTCTGCTCCAGCTTTTCGGCAGTACTCCAGCTGATCCACTGGGTATAAAGCTTACCGGACCGGTTTCGGCAATTTTTATTTTAATCGGTGTAATAGTATTTTACCGTTACCCGGAAAAAGAAGTACGATCATACAAGCAGGACTGATAAATTAATGGGACAAATTCCCTTCATTTCATTTACGGAGGTGCTTAAATGACAGTGAATTCTGCCCTGGAAAGGGCAAAAAAATACCTGGATAAATTTAGCCTTGGTCTCGAGCCACGGGAACATGAGCAAACCACCAAAACATCGGTTGAAGCTGCAGAGGCATTGGGAGTAGAGGTAGGCCAAATCGCCAAAACAATACTATTCAGGGCAGGGGAAACTTACGGCCTTTTTGTTGCCGCAGGCGATATCAAAATTGACAGCAAAAAGGTAAAAGGTCTGCTTGATGGTGGAAAAGTTAGAATTGCCAAACCCGATGAAGTAGAAGAAAAAACTGGCTACCAGGTTGGCGGGGTCTGCCCTTTTGATATTAACCCGGAAATCAAAATATTCATTGACAGCTCGATGGCCCGTTTCGAAAAGGTTTTCAGCGCGGCCGGATCGAGCCATTCATACCTCCCTATCACGCTTGAGCAACTTCAGGAGGTAACAGGCGGAACGATAGTTGACATGCAAAAGGAATAGCGAAGTGGGCCTAAGATGATAAGTCTTTCCTGTCCCGGCGGAAAAGAGCGGGGTTATGATCGCGCCAGGGATGGTTACGGCGCAGCTGGTGAAGGGCATCAAGATCAAGATCTGCTACTGCCATTGCCTCACTGTCAGATCTTTCAACTTCAGCCAATATCCCATCGCACTTTGCAGTAATCTCCAGGGGGGCAAATATGCCGGCTCTGCCGGTAAACGTAAAACCGGCCAGGCTGCCGACAAGGGCGCTTTTGATCCCGTAAAGAACGCTTTCCTGAACCCTGGGCCATATGCCCCGCAGGGCAAGCCAATAGTTATATTCTTCAAGGTTTGCTATCGGCAGAATTACAATATCCACCTGGCGCGATTCGAGTATCCTGAAAGTTTCGTAGTAAGTAGCATCCATGCAAACAGGTATGGCCAGCCTGCCCAGGGATGTGTCAAAATGTGAAAATGAGCTGCCCCGTTTAAGCTGCCACTCGGCCTCTACCGGCAGAAGGTGCACTTTATCCTGGCTGCCAATTAGCCTGCCGTCCGGACCATAGAGAAATGACCTGTTTACCAGTCCATCCTTTTCGGCAAGGGGATAACTGCCGGCCATTATATAGATGCCGTAAGCCCTGGCCATGGCTGAATAAAGGACCTCAATAAAGGGGCTGACAGCAGGAGTCATAAAACTGAAGATATCAGCCAGACTGATACTATTTACCGCATCATTTCCCGGTCCTTCCTCAATATTTTGCCCGTATACCTCTTCCATCTTATCTATTCCGGGCAGCAGGCCGAAAAGGGGCAGGTTGTTGTATTCGGGAAAAGCAACTAGTTGTGCCCCCGCCTCATAAGCTTCCTTTACCCTGCGGTGCATCTCGTCGGCATAGTCAAGGGGATCTTTATATAGCTTTAATTCTATCTGCAGTGCAGCTGCCCGTATCTTTTTCCTGTCCACCGCCGCAGGAGTAATGGGACCCGGTAAAACCGAACGTAAATGCCGGCTGAGACGGGCCGGCCGGCAGAGCCAAACCAGGTAGCGCTGATACAGTATTTCTTTCAACCTGTCAGTAATACTCATAATATTCCGAGCCTACTTTATATCAGGATTTCTCAGGCATCATGATGATCAGTTCAGTTCCCCATAAGCTTCAGGGTTTAGAAACTGCAGCAGGGGATACTTTTTTATCAAATTCCGGCGGGCCGGTTCGTCAAGCCAGGCTGATGCATATGAATTATCAGGGTAACCGCGGGCCATGTAACCGCTCTGCCCGGGGGTTATTTCACAGGGCCCGTGAATGATGGGCGCTGCGCTGAAGATGCGACCCGCCAGTTTACCCGACAGCTGAGCTTCAACAGCCCAAAACTGGTTCTGCTGGACCTGGGCCCAGATACCGGCAGCCTGGGGCCAACAGTTAAATCCCGCCTCAAGCGCGCCGCAGTGTAATACTAGATCAGCTCCCTTGAGGGCCAATATTCGGCCTGTTTCAGGATGGCGGGCATCATTACCGATGATCAGTCCTGCTTTAAGGTCGCCGACAGTAAAAAGGTTTAGCTCTTCCCCCCTGCTCAGGCCTGCCTCCCTTTCTTCACGGGTCAAATGAGTCTGTTTTTGTTTCGAAATCATATTTCCTTCAGGATCAAAACAGCAGGCGCTGTGAAATGAGCACCCGCTCTCTCTATTGAAATATGAACCTGGAACCAGGTATATCTTAAGTTCTCTGGCTATGGATGCACTAAGATCAAGAAAAGTTTTTAACCACTCTCCATATTCAAAAGGCGGATCATGCATTATATCTTTAAATTTCTGCCGGGGGGGAAGGTTGCCTGTTGAAAATCCGATGAGCACTGAACTGTACGCGGGCAAAACTGCCAGGTTGGCGCCAGTTTGCTGGAGCAAAGCTAAGAGGCTTTTCCGGTAATTTTCCAGACTGTTCATCTCGAGTCCGGCCAGAGTTAAAGCCGCAACCCTCATTTGGATAACCTCCTTTTGAATTTGCAAATATTGCAAACCGCGCCATTAAAACAAACGAACGGATGCGCCCCTCACCCCACCCCTATTCCAAAGGGAAGAGGAATCTCTAAAGTCATTTAACCCCTGATGCGTTTGGCCAGGGCAGCGGCCATTTCGGCAGTACCGGCTACGCCGCCAAGATCGACAGTAACATCTTTACCTTCTTTAATTAAAGCGGCAAGAGCCTCTTCGATACGAGCGGCTGCTTCTGTTTCTCCCAGGTAGCCAAGCATTAATACTGCCGCCATGATCATCGCTGAAGGGTTGACCCGGTTCTGTCCCGTATACTTGGGAGCGCTGCCGTGAACAGGTTCAAAAAGGGCAGCTTCGTCTCCTATATTGGCTCCCGGAACCAAACCGAGACCACCGACAAGTCCGGCGCAAAGATCAGATAAAATATCGCCGTAAAGATTCGGCATAACCAGAACATCATAGAGCTGCGGCTTTTGGACAAGCTGCATAGCCATGTTGTCTACGATACGGTCTTCAAACTCGATCTGAGGATATTTTTCCGCTACAGCACGCGCCGTTTCAAGGAAAAGCCCGTCGCTTAGTTTGAGAATATTAGCTTTGTGGACAGCTGTTACCTTGTTACGATTATTTTTAAGTGCATAGTCAAAGGCAAACCTAACAATTCTCTCCGATGCTTTTCGGGTAATAATCTTTATGCTTTCTGCAGCGTCATGGCCGACCATATGCTCAACCCCGGAGTAAAGGTCTTCCGTATTCTCCCTAACCACAACAAGATCAATATCTTTATAAAGTGAGCGCACTCCGGGGAATGTTTTTGACGGGCGCAGGTTGGCATAAAGGTCGAGTTCCATACGCAGGGCAACATTAATACTTCTGAAACCCGAGCCGATTGGGGTTGTCAGGGGTCCCTTCAAACCTACCTTGTTCTTTTTAAGAGAGACTATCACTTCTTCAGGCAAGGGTGTACCATGTTTTGCAATAGCTCCTTCACCGGCGCTTACTTCTTCCCATTTGATCTTCACTCCCGCTGCTTCAATTACGGTAAGGGTTGCATCTGTTATCTCCGGGCCGATGCCGTCTCCCCTAATTAAGGTTATTGTGTGCATGAATTATCTCCTTTTATATATTTATTCCAGAACTGCTCTACCTGGGCGGCTGTTTCGCTGATTGTGCCTGTGTTATCAATAATTACCATAGCCTGATCTTTTTTATCTTCCAAAGGCATCTGCGCTTTAAGCCGGCCTTCTGCATCGATTCTGCTCAAGTTGTCGCGCTCTTGAAGGCGCTCAAGCTGAACGTCTTTAGGAACATAAACAAGAATCACAAGTTCTACCATATTCTGCATTCCGGCTTCAATGAGCAGCGGTATATCGTAAACAATTACAGCATGGGGATTGCTGCTGCTGATCTCTTCAGTTTGGGCAGCGAGTCTCTCGGCCACCCGGGGGTGAATAATTTTATTCAGTTTTTCACGCATTTGCCCGTCACTAAAAACCAATCTGGCCAGCATTGCCCGATCAATGCTGCGATCTGGCAATAAGATCGATTCACCAAGCCAGTCTACAATTTCACGCCAGGCCGGCAGGTCAGGTTGAACCACATCTTTTGCAATTTGATCGGCATCGAGCAGGTAAGCGCCTTTTTCTACAAGCATTTTTGCCACGGTGCTTTTACCCGAGGCGATACCTCCTGTCAGACCGATTATGCGCATGAGCTTTACTGCCCCCCGGTTTCTTCCATATTATTTGCCTGGCAGTGTGGACAATAGTATGTTCCCCGCCCGGCAACAATTGTTTTTTGAATAGGATTGCCACATTTAAAGCATTTTTCGCCTTTGCGTCCGTAGACAGCTAGCTTGTTCTGAAAATCGCCCAGAGCGCCGCTTGCGCTGCGATAATCGCGAAATGTTGTTCCTCCGTACTTGATGCCTTCTTCGAGAACTGCCCGGACTGAACTGTAAAGCTGCCTGGTTTCATCAGGATTAAGTGATGACACCCGGCGAAGCGGGTGAAAACCGCAGCGGTATAAACATTCATCGGTATAGATATTACCCATTCCGGCGGCAAATTTTTGGTCTAAAAGCAGCGATTTGAGACGGCTCTTTTCTCTCTTTTCTAGCAGCTGTTGAAAAGTTTCACAATCGAGTTCGTTGTAAATGTCAGGCCCGACTCGTTTTAAAACTATTTCATTAAGTTCAACCTCATCTGCAATATACCAGAGTCGGCCGAATCTGCGCATATCGGAATAGAACAGAACCGTACCATCGGTAAAGGGAAGAGTAACCCTTAAAAAACGCTGCTGCCGGCTGTTTTCCGAATCTGAGTAGATTAGATTTCCGGTCATGCGCAGATGCACCACCAGTATGCCCCTGTCAAGATTAATGAGCAGGTATTTTCCTTTCCGCGCTATGTTTTTAATGGTGCGCCCCTTGAGGGCCCTGCTAAATTCGTCCGGGCAGGGATATTCAACGGTTGAAGGAATATGCAGCAACGGCAAAGCAAAGGTTTTACCGGTTATAAGCGGATCAAGTTCACGGCGAATAGTTTCAACCTCAGGCAGTTCGGGCAATGTTAAGTCTCCTGTCTTTATAACTTCTTCAGTTCTTCCCAGTTGGTTCCCCATTTCAGATCGACCTGAAGAGGGACGGAAAGCTCCAAAGCATTTTCCATCTCTTTTTTGATCATCGGTGCGAAAAAGTCAAGTTCTGATTCTTCTATTTCAAAGAGCAGTTCATCGTGAATCTGTAAAAGCATTGATGCGCTGAAACCACCCTCTTCTATTACGCGGTCAATCTTAAGCATGGCAAGTTTAATAATATCAGCTGCTGAACCCTGTATCGGAGTATTTAAGGCCATGCGTTCGGCAAAGCTGCGGATGTTATGATTTGAGGAACTTATTTCGGGCAGGTAACGCCTGCGGTTAAGCATCGTAGTTACATACCCTTCTTCACGGGCCTGCTCTGTGATCATATCCATGTATGCTTTTACTCCGCTGTAGCGCTCAAAATAGCTGTCGATGTATGCCTTGGCTTCAGCCCGGGGTATTTTCAGCCCCTGGGCAAGACCGTAATCGCTTGATCCGTAGATAATACCGAAATTGACCGCTTTGGCTTTTTCACGCATCAGCGGCGTAACCTCTTCAAGGTTAACATTATTGACCTCGGCTGCTGTTCGGCGGTGAATATCCTGGCCGGTTCTGAAAGCTTCAACAAGGATGGGATCTTTAGATAAATGAGCAAGGACACGGAGCTCTACCTGGGAATAGTCGGCCGCAAAAAAGATTCGCCCTTTTTGGGAAGGAACAAATGCTTTCCTGATCCGGCGACCTTCTTCGAGGCGGATAGGAATATTCTGCAGGTTGGGATCACTGCTGCTGAGTCTTCCGGTAGCAGTTGCCGCCTGATTTAAGGCCGTGTAGATTTTTTCTTCTTCGGGATCAATCAGATCGATCATGCCTGACAGGTATGTGCCTTCCAACTTGGCAAGCTGGCGGTAAAGAAGCAGCAGCGCCGCTATTTCATGTTTACCTGCCAGTTCTTCAAGAACGCGGGCATCTGTGGAACGGCCGGTTTTTGTTTTACGAATTACCGGCAGATTAAGTTTATCAAAAAGAATTCCCGCTAACTGCTGTGGAGAATTAAGATTAAACTCTTCACCGGCAATACTGAAAATTTGTTTTTCGAGTCTGGAAAGGCGGCTGCAAATATCATCTGAAAGTTTACGCAGGTATGAAACATCAACTTTAATACCACGTCTTTCAATACGGGCCAGAACATTGGCCAGGGGCAGCTCCAGATCGAAAAGTAGTTTTTCGAGTGATTGCTCCTGGAGCTGTTCCAGAAGACATTCAGAGAGAGGAAATAGCTGCCTTGCTTCTTCGGCCAACCAGGGCCCGCGATCCAGAGTGTTTTTTTGCGCTTTTTTGCCGGTGGGAACTTGTGCAGTTTCAAAGCCAAGGCTGCGCTGCATAAGATCAGGCAGGCGGTAACGGCCTATGGCCGGGTCGGCCAGGTAAGCAGCAAGGTGTGTATCAAACTTGATTTCAGGCGCTTTAAAACCAAAGTTGAGAAAAAGGTGACAACACTGCTTAGCGTCATGAATGAGCAGTTTAATATTCCGCTTGCGCAGGGAAGATACTGCTTCCATTATTTTGCTGCTATCCGGTCCGTTTTCAAAAAATGTTATATAGTAGGCCTTTTGCTGATCTGTGGCAAAAGCGAGCGATACCAGTGAACCGCGCCAGTATGGCCAACCGGCTGACAGCTCCGGCCTCAGAGAGAGAATAGCCCCGTCATCAATTTTACTTAAATAATTATTAAATTCCCCAAGGGTTTTAATTTGTTCAGCTTCCGGTTTTTCGAAACTGCCGGATTCTTCACCGCCAGCTGCCGCTTTAACCCTGTTGGCGAGGTTTTTAAATTCAAGTTCGTTGAAAATTGATAATAGCTGATCATGATCAGGTTCTCTAAAGCGGCACTGGTCATGATCAGGTTCAAGCTGTAGATCACGTCTGAGCGTAACCAGAACTCTGCCGGTATAAAGCTGCTCGCGGTAATCTTTAAGATTTTGGGCAGGTTTGCCTTTTATTTTACCTATATTTTCATATATCTTCTCAATTGAACCATATTCAGCAAGCAGGTTGCGGGCCGTTTTATCACCAATTCCGGGAACTCCCGGAATGTTGTCGGAAGGATCTCCCTTCAGGGCCTTGTAGTCTATAAACTGTTCGGGGGTCATTCCATATGATTCTTTTAACAGGTTGCGGTCATAACGCTGCATTTGGCTGATTCCTTTTTTAGTCAGCATAACGGTTATATTATCACCGATAAGCTGAAGCAGGTCGGCATCTCCTGAAACAACAGTAACAGAATGCCCGTGTTCAACAAAACTATCAGCCAAAGAACCGATAACATCATCTGCTTCAAAATCGTCGACCACGAATACGGGAATATGCATTGCTTCAAGGATCTGTCTGGTTCGCCCAATTTGTTCCCCCAGCTCCTGGGGCATTTTTTCACGCTGAGCCTTGTATGATTCATCGATACGTACCCGGAAAGAAGGTTTGGGCGGATCGAAAGCAACAGCTATGTAATCAGGCTTTTCCTCTTCAAGAAGCTTAAAGAGCATGTTTGTAAAACCATAAACTGCATTTGTATGTTCGCCCCGACGGTTTTGCAAAGGCGGCAGTGCATAAAAAGCCCTGTACAAGAGGCTGTTTCCGTCAATTACAATAAATTTTTCCCGTGAATTAGATGTCAAAGGACCGGCTCCTTTATTATTCGGTAAACTGAAGCTGGTTATTTAGATCAGCCATTTCGATTGCTGATGCAGCAGCCTGCCATCCCTTATTGCCGGCCTTACTGCCTGCACGTTCAATAGCTTGTTCAAGGGTATCACTGGTGATCACTCCAAATATAACAGGAAGGCCTGTCTCCAGACTTACATGGGCAATACCTTTCGCTACTTCTGAAGCAACATAATCAAAGTGAGGAGTTGAACCGCGGATGACTGCTCCTAAGCAAATTACTGCATCATAACGCTTGCTGAGAACTGCCTTCTTGGCGGCCATGGGTATCTCGAATGCTCCCGGCACCCAGATCAAGTCAATTGAATCTTCATCTGCTTCATGCCTTTTAAGACAATCAAGGGCCCCGCTTAAAAGGTGACCGGATATAAATTCATTAAAGCGGCTGACAATAATGGCAAACCTGTATTCACGGGCAATTAGTTTTCCTTCAATTGTTTTCAAGTTGATCTCTCCAATCTCTTATTTTAAAATAAATAATATATCTCAGCTTACTGCATATTAAGGTAATGACCCAGCTTTTCTTTTTTTGTTGAAAGGTAATTACAGTTATACTGACAGGGTTCTACTTCCAGTGGAACTCTTTCGACAATATTAAGGTCGTATCCTTCAAGCCCCTTGATCTTGCGGGGGTTATTGGTCAGTAATCTAATTTTTTTAAGACCCAGGTCAACCATTATCTGCGCTCCCACACCATAGTCGCGAAGGTCGGCGGCAAAACCTAAAGCTTCATTGGCTTCAACCGTATCTTTACCGGAATCCTGTAGTTCGTAAGCGCGTATCTTATTTAGCAAACCGATACCCCTGCCCTCCTGACGCATGTAGATAAACGCTCCGGAACCTTCTTCGGCAATCTGTTTCATAGCAGTATGAAGCTGATTGCCGCAATCACAGCGAAGCGAAGCAAAGACATCACCGGTGAGACATTCTGAATGAACCCGGACAAGTGTTGGTTGATCAGGGTCAATGTCACCCATAACCAGGGCCAGGTGGGTTAAACTGTCAATATTGTTTTCGTAGGCAATGAGTTTGAAAGTGCCAAAAACTGTAGGCATTTCAGCTGTGGCACCGCGCCAGACAAGTTTCTCTTTTTTCATCCGGTAGTTGATCAGGTCGGCAATACTAATTAGTTTAAGATTATGTTCTTTACAAAATATAATCAGCTGTGGCAGGCGGGCCATACTTCCGTCTTCATTAATTATTTCACAAATAACCCCTGCAGACTCAAATCCGGCCATCGTGGCAAGATCTACTGAAGCCTCGGTATGACCGGCCCGGCGAAGCACTCCACCTTCCATTGCTTCAAGAGGAAAAATATGACCCGGACGGCGCAAGTCAGCCGGTTTTGTTTCAGGATCGAGCAAAGCCTTGATCGTTTTAGCCCGTTCATAAGCTGATATTCCGGTGCTGCAAGAACCGACATCAACTGAAACAGTAAATGCAGTGCATTGATTGTCGGTATTGTTAATTACCATGGGTGGAAGATCAAGCTCGCTGACCCGCTCAGATGTCAGCGGAGCACAAACAAGACCGCGGGCATGGCGAATCATGAAGTTGATTGCCTCCGGTGTTACTTTTGAAGCAGCCATGACAAGATCTCCTTCGTTTTCACGATCTTCATCATCAACGACAACAACCATTTTGCCCAGTTTTAAATCTTCGAGGGCTTCTTCTATTGTGTTAAAAGACATATTGGTATTCACTCCTTAGTTCTTCTATAAGTATCCCTTCTCCTGAAGAAGGGAAATAGTGACACTCTCTTTTTTCCCGCCAGCACTGTTTAGACGGGGTTGAAGCATTTTTTCTACATACTTGCCGATCATATCTACTTCAAGATTTACTTTGGACCCTGCTTCCTTGTTACCCAGGGTTGTTTCACCTGAAGTATGCGGTATTAGACCGACTGAAAATCCGTTCTCGTCTACTTCAACAACGGTCAGGCTTACCCCGTCGAGAGCGACTGAACCCTTGGGCACAATGTATCTCAGCAGGTTTACGCCGGCATTAAAATAAAGCAAAATTGCCTCTCCCTCTGGTTTTCGCGCAATCAGGCTGATCACTGCATCTATGTGTCCGCTGACCAGGTGACCACCGAGGCGATCGCCTAAAGTCATCGCTCTTTCAAGGTTTACTTTCTGACCTGCGGTAAGAATACTTAGGGTTGATTTCTTCAATGTTTCGGGCATGGCGAAAACTGTAAAGCTTTCACGGTTAAAAGAGGTTACTGTCAGGCAGGGCCCGCTTACAGCAACGCTGTCGCCGATCTTGAGATCGCCCAGAACTTTTGATGCTTCAATCGCCAGGTACGCTCCCTCTGATGAAACGCTGAGTCGACGCACTGTTCCCATTTCTTCGATTAGCCCTGTAAACAATGTTTAGACCCCCTCACCCTGCTCCTGTCTTCTATCTGCTGACTCCTGCTTTTTGGGGTAACCGATAACAAGCATATCATGATCAAATTGTTTTAGCTCCACATCTTCAACGGACCAGGCCTTGCTGAGAGAGTGTATTCCAGCACCGGCAAATGCAGTGGGACTCTCTTTACCGCCAATTATTAAGGGAGCAATAAATAAAAAGAGTTTATCAACAAGCGATTGTTCCAAAAGGCTGTAGTTAAGGGTTCCGCCGCCTTCAACGAGAATATTAACAAGTTCACGATCAGCAAGGTTTTTCATCAACGCTGAAACATCAACGCGGTTTTCTAGCGACGGCAGTATTAGTATTTCTACTCCTCTTGCTTCCAGAGCCCGGCATTTTTCCTTCGAAGCTTTTTCAGTTACAGCCAGAACAGTTTCAGCAGAGGAACTACTTTCAATAACTTTTGCATCAAGCGGCAAACGTGCAGTGCTATCAACAACTACTCTTAAAGGATCTCTGCCTCCGCCGCCTTCTAACCTGGCTGTAAGGCGTGGATTGTCTTTCAATACTGTTTCAATGCCTACCACTATCACATCGCTGTGATCTCTTAAACGGTGAACAAACTGGCGGGCTTTTTCACCGGTTATCCAATGTGAATCTCCTGTTTTTGTACCGATTTTACCATCCAGGCTCATGGCAACTTTAACACTCACATAAGGCATACCTGTAGAGATATACTTTATAAAGGCTTCATTTAACTTGCGGGCTTTATCTTCAAGCACGCCTTCTTTTACTTTCACCCCTGCTTCAGCCAAACGGGCCAAACCTTTTCCTGAAACAAGGGGGTTAGGATCCTGCATGGCCGCTACGACACGGCCAATACCGGCATTGATAATAGCTTCTGTGCAGGGTCCTGTTCTGCCATGGTGGTTGCAGGGCTCAAAGTTAACATATAGTGTTGCGCCTTTGGCTTGCTCGCCGGCTTTTTCCAAGGCTAATATTTCTGCGTGAGGGCCTCCGGCAGCCTGGTGATAACCGCTGCCTACTACTTCAGAACCCTGGACGATTACAGCGCCAACCATGGGGTTGGGGCTGGTGCGACCCCGGCCCTGACGAGCCAGGTCGAGTGCCATCCACATAAATCGATCATCGGCATCCAACATATTCACCTCGTTGTCTTAAAATAATAAAAACCCCAAGCAGATAGCGCTTCAGGGTCTTTTGCAGCAAAAAATATTTCTTCCGCGCCGTTTCTTCTTCCTTCCAGACTTTACTGTCGGCTCCGGATTCTCACCGGATCAACCTTCTTTGGCTCGCGGGCTCGGCTCCGGTCAGGGAGCATCACCGCCGGTTCGGAATTGAAGAGTTTTTCATTCACACTCTTCTCACCAGACCCTGAAGATAACGGATAAATGAATTATAGCACATTTTCATCTTTTTTGTAACTTTCGTCCGCGTAATTTTATAAATTAGAGCCTCTTAAAATCGTGAATTAGTTCCATTCCATCCGAAGAATTGAAAATAGCCGAGCCGGCAACTAATATAGAAGCGCCTGCGCGGATGATTGCAGGAGCGGTTTCACGATTTACACCGCCGTCAACCTCAACTTCAACGTCCAGGTTGCGGGAGCGAATCTCTTTGGCGCAATAACTGATCTTCGGTAAAACTTCGGGGATAAAAGCCTGACCACCGGCACCCGGATTGACACTCATCACTAAAACAAGATCAAGCAGGGGCCATACATACTCCAAAAAAGATGCGGGGGTTGCCGGATTTAAGGCAACCCCGGCTTTAAGACCCAACTCTTTTATTTTACGCAAAGCTCTGTCCAGGTGTTCGGTTGCCTCAGCCTGAATGGTCAGTAGGTTTACACCGGCTTTTGCAAATTCTTCGAGATGTTTTTCAGGTTCGCTTACCATGAGATGGGCATCCATAAACAGTTTAGTATGAGGCCGCAAGGATTTAACAACAACGGGGCCAATAGTGATAGAAGGGACAAAGTGTCCGTCCATTATGTCAAGGTGAGCCCAGTCAGCACCGTTCTCTTCAATTCGTTTAAGTTCATCACTCAACCTGCTGAAATCAGCTGACAGCAGTGAAGGCGCTACTTTAACTGTCATTATCAGTAAACCTCCCCTTTGCTTAATTCATCTGTAAAGTACCTGTAGTGTTCATATCGCATTGGATTTATTGAATTTCCTACTTCACTTACAACTGCACATTTTGGCTCGGTAAGATGCATGCAATTTCGGAAACCACACTTTCCCAAGAAAGGCTCAAATTCCGGAAAGTAAGAAGACAATTCTTCCTGATCCAGATCCTGAAAATCAAGCCGGGTAAAACCCGGTGTATCAACAACTGAACCCCCATTGTCAAGCGCAAGCAGCTCAACCTGACGGGTAGTATGCTTTCCCCGCCTTATTTTATCGCTGACAATGCCTGTCTTAAGTTTTAAACCGGGCTGCATAGCATTTAAGAGCGAAGATTTTCCAACCCCTGAGGGACCGGCAAACACTGAGCAGTTACCTTTAAGAGTTTTATTAAGTTTATCGAGACCTGATCCGGTTTTAGCACTCGTAAATATTAACGGGTACGGATAGGGGTTAACTTTAGCAATAATAGCATTGAGGTTTTCTTGATCGAGCAGATCAACTTTATTTAAACATACAAACGACTTAAGGTTTTCTTTTTCAGCAAGAACCAGCATACGGCTGATAAGCTGCCAGTCACATTCAGGATCTTTAAGGGACATTATGATTACAAGTTGATCAATATTTGAAACAGGAGGCCGGTTGAGTCGATTTTTACGGGGAATTAACTTTTCTACAACACCTTCCTGGCCGGATGCCCCGGCAGGACCCTGATCCGGCTTGAAAATAACCCGGTCTCCCACCATAAGAGCCGAATTGCCGCGTTTAAGTAATCCCCTGGCTTTGCAGTGGTATTCTTCTCCCGAACCGGTCCGGACTGTAAAAAAACCTCCAGCCGCTTTGACCACTTTGCCTTCCAGCGATTATAACCTCCCTATTCACCAACAAGCAGGTCGACAAATTGTCCCGGCAGAACCTCTTCGCCCGGCGCAGGCACCTGCTCCATTACATGACCGGCAGAACCAACCGAAAAGCGGTAACGCACTACAGGAACCAGATCATTTTCTCTTAAGTACTCAATGGCACCTGATTCGGAATAACCGATTAAGTTAGCTATTGGAAAAGGACCGCGCCCCTGGCTGACATAGACCACTACTTCATCGCCGGGTGAACTCTGGAATGATTCGCCGGGCACCTGTCGGTAGATCTCACCTTCAGGAATATCATCGTTGTATTCCCTGACCGGAGCCATAATCAGGCCCAGATCAGCCAAAATAGCCCTGGCCTCCATTTCGGTCCGGCCGGTAAGATCAGGGGTAATGATAAATTCGGGTCCTTTACTGACATAAAGATCAATGACCCTGTCTTTTCGGACAATACGTCCTTCCGGAGGATCGGTTTTTACAACATTGCCAACCTGAATTTCATTGTCATGGATATAAAATACTTCATCATTTGGGATAAGTTCTAAATCACGCAGCATCTGTACCGCATCGCTCTGGCTTAGACCGCGCACTTCGGGCACGGCGATTTCCGGCACGTAAAGGTAATCGCTGATGATCATAGCTGCAACACCAAGCAATACTGCCAGCAGCAGAATAAACAAGAGTGGTTTAAGCCATTTTCTTCTTACCCGCGGAGAAAAGATACCGGAAGAATTTTCTTGTTCAGGCACAGGCGGTTTAAGAATCACACCATCATCGTTATCGCTGTCCTTTTTATACCTGGAGTGCGGAGGGGTAACTCCGGATCTGTTTTTATTCTCAGCAAAACTGAGATCTTCAAGCATTTCACCTGCAGTACCGTACCTCTCCGCAGAATCCTTTTGAACAGCCTTTAAAATAATTTGCTCAACTGCTTCGGGAATGCTTTCAACGTGTCTGCGCGGGGGAACAATTTGTTCCTGGATATGCTTCATTGCCAGAGCAACGGGGCTTTCGGCATCAAAGGGCACTTTACCGGTAACCATTTCATAGAAGACAATACCCAGTGAGTAAAGATCGGACTGTTTTCCCGCTAATTCGCCCCTGGCCTGTTCCGGTGAAATGTACTGAACCGAACCGATTATTGAGTTTCCGACAGTTACTGTAACCCCATCGCCGGCTATGGCAATGCCAAAATCGGTTACTTTAACCTTACCTTCTCTCGAAAAGAGGATATTTTGGGGCTTTATATCACGGTGAATAACTCCTGCCGCGTGGGCCTGTTCAAGCGCTTCAGCAATCTGTCGGGTAATTTTTATCGCTTCAGAAGCAGATAATTTTTCCTTCTCCCGGATATACTCCTTCAGATTCTTGCCATCAACGTATTCCATAACCATAAAATAGGTACCATCTTCTTCGCCAACATCATAAATGTTAACTATATGCGGGTGAGAAAGCGCCGCAGCCGACTGGGCTTCGCGTTCAAAGCGACGAATAAAGGAAGCGTCGCCTGTCATTTGATCTTTTAATACTTTTACAGCAACTGTACGTTTGAGAAGGAGATCGAGACCACGGTATACACGGGCCATCCCTCCCTCGGCAATTATTTCTATTATTTCGTAGCGTTCAGCCAATATTTTACCGACCATCAATCCTGTGGACCCCCAATATCAGATGCAATTGCCACCGTAATGTTATCAATACCGCCCCTGGAGTTTGCCAGTTCAATTAGCGCCTGAGCCAGTGTTTCCGGATCCCGGTTTTCTTTGTATAATGCCAATATCTCATTGTCGCTGACCATGTTTGTAAGGCCGTCGGTGCAAAAAATTAAGACAGAACCCGCTTCTATTTCCAGTTCAGTTATATCTATCTCCAAATCCGAAGAAACACCAAGAGCCCGGGTGAGCACATGTCGCTGGGGGTGATTATCAGCTTCTTCGGGCTTAACCTGTCCTGTCTCAATTAACTTTTCGAGAAGAGAGTGATCCTTCGTAAGCACAGAAATCTGGCCTTTATTAACCATGTAAGCCCTGCTATCACCAACATGGCCGATAGTAAGACAGTTTCCACAAAGCAGCCCTGCAGTGAGGGTTGTACCCATACCCCGCCTGTCGGAAACGCTTTCTGATTCGTCAAGTATTTTTTTATTTGCTTTAAGCAGTAAAGTTTCGATCAGCTTACGGGCTTTTTCGACGCTGACCAGGGTAGACCGGTCGAGTTCAAGCCATAGTTGTTCTGCTGTCTCAACAGCAAGCTTACTGGCAACATTACCGGCCCTGTGGCCACCCATTCCGTCAGCAACTACCAGCAAAGCATAGTCAGCCTCTGCAACAGCAAAGCAGCTGTCTTCATTGCGGGTCCGTTCCAGACCCTGGTTGGTTATTCCGGCTACCTGCAAAGATAGAACCTCCTATTTGTGTAAGACGCAATTAATCTACTTAAGTATAGCAAAGCAAATGCTTAACGGCAAGATTAATGCCCCTTTCTCCAGAGGGCGATAAAAAAGCCGTCAAGGTTGTGCCGGTGAGGCCAGGTTGTGGCTGTAAGCCTTTGATCTTGATCCTGCTGCAAGGCCGGCGGAAGTAAGGAATCAACTGGTTCAGCTGTAAAGCCACTATAGGTTCGATTAAAAGTATCAACAACTGCGCTTGTTTCTTCCGGTTCTGTGCTACAAACAGAGTAGAGCAGCTTCCCACCGGCGGGCAAAATCCCTGCAGCGGCTTCAAGCAGTTCAAGCTGCAGCTTTTGGAGTTTAAGAATATCTTCCTCCGAACGGCGCCACTTTATCTCGGGCAGGCGTGCAATTACTCCCAGGCCTGAACAGGGTGCATCAACAAGAATCGCCCCGGGAGTTTTAATATCCCGGCTGGAAAGAGTCCTGCCATCAAGGTTTAGAGCCGCTAGATTAGTTATTCCGAGACGGTCGGCTGCTTTTTTAACCAGTTCAAGACGGGCCCGGTGCAGTTCAACTGCATAGACGAGACCTTCATTATGCATTAATTCAGCCAGGTGAGTAGTTTTACCTCCCGGAGCGCTGCACAGATCTACTACTATATCACCAGGGTTGGGATCAAGCAGTGGTGCAACCAGGGCTGAACTTTCACCCTGCACAGTATAAAGACCGTTGCGAAATGCTGCTGTTGCCGCCGGTGAAATTCTGCCTTCCGGCAGCCTGAGCATACCCGGCACGACAGGGCTGTGAACAGCACCGACCCCTTCGTTTGCCAACCTGATGATCAGCTCATCTGCTTTAATGCGAAGCAGGTTCGGACGAATTGAGAGGGCCGGTTTGATATTAACTGCCCGGCACCATCTGCCGACTTCTTCATAATCAAAACGGCGAAGCATTTTTTTTAGAAGCCATAAAGGAATACTGTAGCGAAGTGAAAGGTATGCGGTTTGATCAAGCGTGGGATCCGGCCAGGGCAGGCTACGGGCTTCGCGGCTAATTTTACGCAGAACTGCGTTAGTAAGACGCGCAACACCTTTATGACCGTATCGCCCGGCCAGGTGCACCGATTCGTTAATTGCGGCATATGCGGGCACTCGATCAAGATAAATTAACTGGTACGCGCCGAGACGAAGCAGGTTACGAATCCATGGGGTCATTGTTTCAATTTTTCGGTTGGAATAAAGGTTAATAACCCAGTCGAGAGTGTTCAGCCGTTGGATAGTTCCCGAAGCAAGCTGGACTGCAAGAGATCTCTCGTCAGTAGAGAGACTGCGAATTATTGAAGGCAGGATCAGGTTTAAGTAAGCCCTGTCTTCTTCGAAACGGACCAGCGCTTTCAGGGCTGCTTCACGGGCCTGCCCGGTTCTGGTGCTTCGCGCCGGCACGACTTATTCTCCATCCAGGCGTTCGCCCGGTTCGATATGGTAACCGCAGCAAAATGCGTCGGCATCCATTGCCTTTTTGCCGGCCGGTTGAAGGTTTAGTAAAGTTATTGCGCCTTTACCTGTAGAAACCGTAAGAGAGCCTTCACCAGCGGCAAGGATAGTTCCCGGAGCTGATTTGCCCGCTTCATTTTCAGCAATATCGGGCAGAACAGACTGCCATACTTTTATTCTCTTACCCCTCAGGGTAGTATAAGCTCCCGGCCAGGGGTTTAAGCCACGAATACGGTTATAAATTTCAAGAGCGCTATTGTTCCAGCCTAGTTTTTCATCAGAAGGTTTCAGGGGTGGAGCATAGGTAACCAGAAAAGGATCCTGAGGCACTTTTTGCACAATTTCTTCAGCAAGAGCATTGACAGCATTCACAAGCAGCGAGGCACCGCGAACTGCCAGACGATCGTGAAGCATACCGGCTGTGTCATAAAATGAAATTTCTTCTTTTTCCTGCATGATAATATCTCCGCCATCCAACTCCTGTGTCAATTGAATGACAGAAACTCCACTTGACTCAGCGCCGTCAATTACAGCCCTGTGTATTGGCGCTGCGCCACGATAGGCCGGCAGATAAGAAGCATGCAGATTAATACAACCGAGGGGAGGAAGATCAAGTAATGTTTTCGAGAGCAGCCTTCCATATGCAACAGTCACGATAAGATCGGGTTTTATTTCATTTAACCACTTTATAAATTCAGGCATTGTTATATTTTCGGGTTGGAAGATTTGAATTCCCTGTTTTGTAGCCCACTTTTTAGTTGGCGACTGATTAAGCTGCCGGCCCCGCCCACGGGGGCGATCCGGTTGGGTTACCAGACCGGCAATACGGTGTTCAGACAACTGCAGGAGATCCAGGGAGGGCAGAGCAAAAGCTGGGGTACCCATAAAAACAAGCTTGAGTTCTGTCAAGACTCTTCCCCTTCCTGCATTTCAGCGGGATCAATAAAGCGCACTGCCTTGTCGGTAAAAAGCACGCCCTCAAGGTGATCCATTTCGTGCTGAAGGATCCTGGCCAGCAGCCCCTCGGCGGTAATTCGAAAAGGTTTGCCTTCGCGGTCAATAGCGGTTACTACTACTTTTGTCGCTCGTGGTACCTCCCCATAGGTCTGCGGAACGCTAAGGCAGCCTTCAATGCCCATCCCTTCACCTTCACGCTTCTCGCAGTGTGGGTTGATCAACTCATATATTACCTCATCACCGTCAGCGGCGATGAGGATACGCTTCGATACTCCGACCTGGTTTGCAGCAAGACCAACTCCGTTGGCATCTTTCATAGTTTCGCGCATATCATCAAGCAGGCGTAAAACACCACTGCTAAGGTTCTTTACTTTATCTGTCTTCTTACGTAAAACAGGATGGTTATCGTGCAGTATGTTTCGCAAAGCCAATAGTATCACCTCTTGCTTAAATTATAACACTACCAAAGGGTTAAAATCTACTGTCATGCGAACAGGCCACGACGGCTTGTGACTGTGATATTCGCGGATTACCTTCTTTACTTTCGGGGTGATCCTGGTCAGGCCTTCGCCTTTTAAAACAGTTTGCACGCGGTACATATCTTTGATTCTGTACAATGAGGCAGGAGCAGGACCCAGCATTTCAGCTGCGCCAACTGCCGGTTCCAGCATTGCAGTCATCCATGATGCCGCTTCAAAAACCAGCTTTTCGTCACTGCCGCTGAAAAGAAAGCGGATAAGATCTGTAAAAGGCGGGTAAGACAACTGCCGGCGTTTTTCAATTTCCTCTTCGAAAAAAGAGTGATAATCATGCGCGGCTGCAGCAAGTATGCTGTAATGTGATGGATGATAAGTCTGCACAATCACTTTACCTCCCTGTTCGCCGCGAGCTGTGCGCCCCGCTACCTGGGTCAGAAGTTGAAAAGTGCGCTCAGGAGCTCTGAAATCGGGAAGATTGAGAGCAGTATCGGCAGCAACAACTCCAACCAGTGTTACATCGGGAAAATCAAACCCCTTCGCAATCATCTGGGTGCCGATCAAAATACTGGCTTTGCGTTCCCTAAACTGGCGATAGTAGCGGCTGTGAGCCTGCCTGCTGGTGGTTGTATCACTGTCCATCCGAATCAGTGAAACCTGGGGATAGAGTTTTTTTATTTCATCTTCCACGCGCTGAGTGCCGGCGCTAAAATAGCGAATTTTTATACCACCGCAATCGGGGCAGGTTTGAGGAACAGCCGATTCGTGCCCGCAGTAATGACAGCACATGAGCTGACGGTCGAGATGCAAGGTCAGTGATACATCACATGACGGACAGCGCACAACATAACCACATTCACGGCAGAGGACAAAACCGGCAAATCCGCGGCGGTTTATGAAGAGCAGTGCCTGCTCATCGCGTTCTATAACTCCTTCCAGCTCTTCTAAAAGCATACGGCTAAAAATTTTCCGGTGATTTTCTTTCAGTTCCCGGCGCATGTCAACAATCTGCACAGGTGGCAGTTGAATCGGTGTTACTCTCGCCGACATGCTTAAGAGAAGGTCTTCTCTTTCAGTCGCCCGGTAATAACTTTCAAGCGAGGGTGTGGCGCTGCCGAGAAGCAGCACCGCACGGTGGTACCTTGCCCGCCACCAGGCTACATCCCGGGCATGGTAGCGGGGCGCCTCTTCCTGCTTGTAGGTAGTTTCATGTTCTTCGTCAATGACAATAAGGCCAATATGCTTAAGGGGCGCAAAGACTGCCGAGCGGGCGCCGAGAACAACTTTTGCTTCACCACTTTTAATCATCTCCCAGTGACGGGCTTTTTCAGCCGGTGTAAGACGGCTGTGCAAAACAGAGACCTTTCCGGGGAAACGCCCCTCAAAGTGATCAATCATCTGGGGAGTGAGAGCTATTTCCGGAACAAGAACCAGTGCTGTTTCTTTTTTTTCCAGGCAGGCAGCAATACTTTGCATATATACTTCAGTTTTTCCGCTGGCGGTGATACCGTGTAAAAGAATACGCCTCGGCCTCTTCTGTCTCATAGCCTCACCAATATGATTAAAGCAATTAGCCTGTTCTTCGTGGAGTTCATGAGGAAGTGTCTGAGATTTTTGCTCCTTATTATTAACCTGGGTGTAGGTAGAGGAAATATATTCGATTAATCCCCGCTTCTCAAGAGTGCGAATTGTTGATGCGCTCACACCCGCCTCTTCAAGTTTTTTGCGGGAATAAGGGCCTTTTGAAAGCAGAAGATCAATCGCTTCTTTCTGAGCCGGAGCGCGACTTAAATCAAATTTTGCCCCGAGATCTGATACTTTGATCAATTGCGGCTTTTTTGGTCTTTTGCCCTGCCTGAACGATGCAGGCACCATAGCATTAAGAGCATCAATTTTGCGGCAGTAGTATCGATTTGAAAGCCAGCTTAAAAGTGATAACTGCTCCACGGTAAGAAGCGGCTCGGGGTCGCTGATTGCAATTATGTCACGCAGGGGCTCTATTGAAGTTTTTTTAAGAAGACGTAAAACATAACCTTCTGTTTGCCGGTTACCCAGGGGAACCTTTACTTTGATACCGGGAACAATTTTTGCTCTCAATTCAGGGGGAATACGGTAATGAAATGGCTGATCGACAGCATTGCTGACCAGATCTATGATAATTTCTGCATATTGGTGCATCTGTTTACCCCTCAACCTACTTCTGGTATGATTAGTGTCAAAGATTCTTTTGAAAAAATCTTCCTGAAAGCAGGATTATGATGATATTTTTTCCGGTAAAACAAGTGCTCAGAGATAATCTCAGCTGGATATTAATGGCGTTTATAATTTTTATGGCCTCTACAGTTGCTTTTTATATGACCACAACTATCTCTCCTGCCGGGGTCGAATTAACTGAAGATCCCCAGTTGGAAGAAATGTTAGGAATCTTTTCAATGCTTTTGGAGGCTAATTCCCTTGTCAGCGCCCTGCTAATATTTATGAATAACTTTCTTTCCATGGCCCAAATGCTAATTCTGGGAGTAATTGCAGGCATTTCACCGCTCTTTACTCTTGGAGTAAACGGTGCCCTGATTGGAGTAATTCTGTCAATTTCAGTTCAGGAAGGTGTGCCGCTTTTGCCTATAGTAGTACTTGGCATACTTCCGCACGGCATATTCGAGCTTTTTGCTTTCTTTTTATGCGGAGCAATCGGCCTGAAATTCGGTTATCACTGTATTGCCTCTCCGCTGCCTGGCAGAAACCGGATGCAGAGTTTTCGCTATATCTGGAAAGAGGCTATTTCTGTTATTCCCCTGGTTGTGATCCTTCTTCTGGCGGCGGCCTTCATAGAAATGCTTGTAACCCCTCATTTGATCAATCCGATTCTCTAAAGATAATCACCGAGATTTTTCAAAAAATATTATTGCAAGAGTTTTACAATCCGATTTAGAATTTCATGGGCAAGCTCTTCTTTATCCATCAGCGGAAGCTGTTCAACTTCACCATCGCGGCTAATTATCGATACCCGGTTTGTTTTTACCGCAAAACCTGCTCCGGGATCGCTTATGTCGTTTGCTACCATTAAATCAAGATTTTTATTCAAGAGCTTTTTATGGGCATTCTTAAGGGTATCCCCGGTTTCGGCTGCAAAACCGACCAGGATTTTATTGTTTTTGCTCCGACCAAGTTCATCCAAAATATCGCGGTTATGAGTAAGTTTAAGCAAGAGGCCGGCTTCATTTTTTTTCACTTTATGATCCACAGGTTCAAGGGGACGAAAGTCGGATACAGCAGCCGCCTTTATAACAAGGTTTGCTCTAGAATAATTACTGACAACTGATTCATACATTTCTTCAGCTGTTGTCACATTAATAATTTTCACACCTGCCGGAGGGTTTAAATGGGTTGGCCCGCTAATCAGGATAACATCAGCGCCGCGTTCACTTAAAGCTCTTGCCAGGGCATAACCCATTAGACCTGTTGAAGGATTGCTTAAAAAGCGGACAGGGTCAAGCGGCTCCCGGGTGGGTCCGGCGGTAACGATTGATTTGATACCCTTAAAATCATCGGGTAGAAAAACTGATCGGCAATAGGCATATATGTCAGAAGGCTCGGGCATACGGCCTCTACCGTATACTCCACAGGCAAGTTCTCCTGAATCGGGATCCATGATGTGACAACCCCGCTCCTCAAGTTTTTCCAGATTGTCCTGGACAGCGCGGTTTTCAAACATATTAACATTCATCGAGGGGACGACTACCACCGGGCAGGTAGCGGCAAGATAGAGTGTTGTTAATAGATTATCGGCCAGGCCGCAAGCCATTTTGGCGATAGTATTGGCTGTTGCAGGAGCGATTACCAGCAGATCTGCATCCGCAACAAGATCTATGTGACGGATTTCTGCATCGCTGCGCTCAGCATACATTTTGATATAAACAGGCCTTGTGGTCAGAGTTTGAAAGGTTAGCGGGGCGATAAACTCAGTCGCCGCCTCTGTCATAACTACCTGAACATTTGAGCCGCTGCGAATAAAGATCCTGGCCAACTCGGCCGCTTTATAGGCAGCGATGCCCCCGGTAACTCCCAGGATAACTTTCTTCATAGTTAACTCTCCTATTTGATTCCGTCACGAATACGTTCGTACACTACATTACCATTTTCAATTTCGTAAAGAGCAGTTGTCACCTCTTTACTGTAATTTTGGTCGATAGTTTTTTTACTGCCGCTGCGCAGCTGCCGTCCTCTTTTTGCAGCTGCAATTACTAAAGTATACTTGCTATCAACTTTTTCCAGAAGAACGTCGATTGATGGGTAAATCATAATCTTTCACCTCCCCAGCCCGGTGGGCGGGCTCCACGGCTTACACGGCATTTTTCGGCATCTAGTATAGCGCCGATCAGACCGGCCGCCTGTTCAACTGTATCATTAACAACCACATAGTCGTAAAGGTTGTATGCCTGCATCTCCTCACGGGCAGCAATAAGACGCTGTCTGATACGAAGAGTGTCTTCTGTTCCACGCCCTTTAATGCGCTCTTCAAGCGCCTCGAGTGATGGCGGAGCAAGAAATATTGACACTGCACCGGGGGTATTTCTGCGAATCTGAGCGGCACCCTGCACATCGATTTCAAGGATTAAATCTTCACCCCTGCTTAATATCTGACGAACTGCTGCGACACGGGTTCCGTAATAATGGCTGTGTACTTTAGCCCACTCAAGGAAGGAGCCTTCTTTGATCATTTCTTTAAAGCGGTCCAAATCAGTAAAGTTGTAATCCCGGTCTTCTTTCTCACCGGATCGGGGTGGTCGTGTTGTCGTGGAAACTGAAAGCTTTAGATTACTTCTGACTTCGATCAGACGACGGCAAACAGTCCCCTTTCCAACACCTGAGGGCCCTGAAATAATTAATAGAATTCCTTCAGCCATGAACAACCTCCCATTTTATCATTCGTGGTTCTCGTTTTCTGTTACTGGATCACATGCCTGAAGTCGGTGTTTAACTGTTTCAGGTTGTACTGCCGAAAGAATTATATGACCGCTGTCTGCAAAAATTACTGCCCTGGTACGGCGCCCGTAGGTAGCATCAATAAGCATGGCGCGATCACGGGCTTCACTTATTACCCTCTTTATCGGTGCTGATTCAGGACTGACAATAGCGATAATCCGGCTGGCCGATACGATATTACCGAATCCGATATTAATAAGTTTTGCATTCATGGTAAATCCCCTTTCTCTTACTCCAGGTTCTGGATCTGTTCGCGAATTTTCTCAAGTTCAGCCTTCATGTCAACCACAATATTGGTTAAACGATAGTCTCCTGCCTTTGAACCGATCGTGTTAACTTCCCTGAACATTTCCTGGGCGATAAAATCGAGTTTACGCCCGGCGGGATCGCTGCCACTTAAGTTTTTGTTAAATGCTTCTAAATGGCTTTTCAGGCGGACCAGTTCTTCATCAACGCCCATACGATCTACTAATATGGCAGACTCCATTAGTAACCTTGTCTCTTCAAACTGACCGGCCAGGAGTTCTGAAAACTTTTGTTCCATTCTTTTCCGGCAATCATCCTTGGCTTCTTCGGCCCTTACCGCAGCTGTCATAATCAGTTCGTCAAGGTTACCGCAACGCTCAGTTAAATCCCGGCAGAGATTTTCACCTTCGATCCGACGTTGTTCAAGCAAATGTTCCAGCGCTTCCTGAAGAGCGCCGCCGGCAGCGGGCCAGACTTCATCTTCAGTCAAAGTAATACCAGCGGGCTTAAATAACTCAGGCATCTGAAGAATATGCTTCAACTTAATTTCTTCGGTGAGTTTTAGTCTCGTGGCGAGTTTCTGCAGCGACAAGTAATAATCTTCAGCCAGGTCGTAATTTACTTTAACCTGGCGCAGGCCTGCCGGAAGATCATCTAAAACCAGGTTAACCTCAACACGGCCCCTGTTGATCTGATCTTGCAAAAGGCGGCGCACACGATCTTCAAGTGAATAGAGTTCACGCGGCAAACGGATTGAAAAATCAGCATAACGATGATTAACTGAACGTAATTCTGCTGAAAATGTGAAACCATCCTGAGAACTGCTGCCACGACCATAACCGGTCATACTTTTAATCATATTATTATTCCTTTTTTAGTTAGTGTACTGCGTTAATATTAACATCAAACCCATTTAATCTCAAGAAACAATTATACTCTATTGTGTTTGCTCAGGTTGCCAACTTGCTTTGTAGCAATTATACTGAATTGCGGAAGAAAGATCACGGAGGTTTTGTTTTAATGTCATTCGATACTTTAATTATGAAGAAAATTACAACAGAGCTGGAGACTGAGCTGGCCGGCGCTGCTGCACAAAGGATATCAGAACCCGGGCATAGTGAGATTGTAATTGATTTTTACTGGCAGGGCAGACAGCATAACCTGCTTTTTTCGATTGAATCAAAGTATGCCCGTGTTCACCGTACTGAAAAAAAACTGAAAAAAAGTCCGAACAGTTCACCACCCTCTCCTTTCTGCATGCTGCTCAGAAAATACCTTACCGGTGGCCGGGCTGTATCTTTCAGCAATCCGCCCCTGGAAAGAATCCTGGAGATTAATTTCGATCCGCCCGAGGGGCTGCCGCCGGTAAAATTGATCGCTGAAATAATGAGCAGGCGCAGTAATTTGATCCTTGTTGATGAAAATAATATTATTCTGGGTGCAGCAAGGACGGTTTCATGGGAAAAAAATCCTGTTCGGGCTATTCTGCCCGGAGAAAAATACCAACCTGTCCCGCAACAGAATAAACTTGATCCTAAAATTTTAAGTTTAGATCAATTTACTTTAAAGTTTAATAAGTTAATTACTGAAGGGGAAAAACCTGAGCAGGCTTTATTCAAAGCTGTAAACGGCATTAGCCCCCTGACCGCCCGCGAGCTGCTTTACAGGGCGGGCTGGGTTAAAAACGAAGCTCAGGTCAGCAACTTACGCCTTTACGAAGAGGTAGTTAAACTTTTCAATGCAGCTGAAAGCGGAGACCTGCAGCCGGTAATGCTGCCTTCACGCAAGATTTACGCAGCCATGCCGCTAACTCACCTGCCCGCTGAAGAACAGGTTGAGGTTAAAAAGGCCAATGAAATGCTGGACCGCTTTTACAGCATTATTATCAGTGCAGAAAGAGAAAAGTTACTTCGTGAACAATTGATAAGTGCAGTGGAACGACGCCTGATCGGACTTGAAAGAAAACGCAGGGAACAGAAAAAAGAGCTGGAAGCCTCGGAAAAAGCCCCACAATACCGACTTTACGGAGAAATACTTTTAACTTACGGCAACCAGGTTCAAAAAGGCGCCGAGAGTGCAGCTCTGCCGGACTTATACAACCCCGGCGAGAAAGTTATTGTTCCCCTGAACCCTTCAAAAAATACGGCAGCAAATGCCAAATATTATTTTAACCGCTACCGTAAAGCTAAAAACGGCCGCGATAAAGTAAAAAAACAGCTTGCTAAAACTGCAGCAGAGATTGAATACTGCCGGGGACTGCTCTATACAATTGAAAGCGGGTCTGAAAATTCTCTTCAGGAAATCAGGCAGGAACTGATCGAATCCGGCTACCTGCGCGATCGTAAAAAAGGTAAACGCAGGGAAAACGTTTTGCCCCAGCCTCTTATTTTTAAAGCCTCATCGGGCAGGACTATTTTGGTGGGCAGAAATAACCGTCAAAACGATTATATAACTTTCAAAGCAGCAGTACGTCGCGATACCTGGTTTCATGTGCGGCAGATACCAGGCAGTCATGTGGTGCTTAAAGAAGCTCCTTACCCACCACCCTCTGAAGATTGTGAAGAAGCGGCCTTCCTGGCTGCATATTTTAGCAAGGGGCGGGAAAGCAGTGTAGTTGACGTAGACTATACCGAGGTGCGTCATGTCCGACGCAGGCCGGGGGGGAAACCGGGCTTTGTTTTTTATGAAAATTACGAAACAATAATGGTAAACCCACGTGATGAAACAAAGCTTAGTCGGTTTAAACTACAGGGGTAAACTTATCAAGATAATTTCACCACTCTGTGATAAAATAGCTTACACCGGATCATTAATAAATCGGAGGTAGTGATTTGCGCTTATTTATTATTGCTATTTTAATTGTCGCTGTTGATCAATTTACCAAGTACCTGATCACCACCATGATGGAGATGAACCAATCCATTGTTATTATCAATAATTTCCTTTATATCACCTATGTTCAAAATCCCGGGGCAGCTTTTGGCATGCTGCCTTACCAGACGATTTTTTTTGTTGTTATAACCGCTCTAGTTATCTTTTTTATTATTTATTATTACCGCATGCTGACTGATGATCACAAGTGGCTTCGTATTGCCCTGGCCCTACAGTTGGGCGGAGCATCAGGCAACCTGATCGACAGGGTTGCCCGAAACGGCTACGTTATAGATTTCATAAACTTTACCATATGGCCGCCTGTTTTTAACCTTGCCGATTCGGCACTTGTGATTGGCATTGGAATTTTTCTGATTGCCTTCTGGCAGGATCCCGGCCTTAGAAGCGAAAGGAATTGATATTATGTACCCGGAACTGCTGCGTATTGGCAACCTGACAGTACATTCTTACGGTCTGATGATTTCCCTGGCAATATTGGTTTCATCAATTATGCTTTACCGTGAAGCGCCCCGTGAGAAGATTAATCCAGACCACGTCCTTGAAGCTATTGTAGTCGCAGCTTTTTTTGGGCTGCTCGGCTCCCGTATTCTCTACATTATCCTCAACTGGCAATATTACAGCGGACGCCCTTTTTTGTCTTTCTTTACGCAATTTGAAGGTTTAACATTTTACGGTGCACTTTTCGGTGGAGTTATCGCCCTGTATCTCTGGAGCCTGAAAAGAAATATCGGTTTTTTAAAACTAGCTGATCTCTTTGCTCCCTATCTTGCCCTTGGTTATGCTTTCGGAAGGGTTGGCTGTTTCCTGAACGGCTGCTGCTACGGAAAAGAAGCGACGGTGCCCTGGGCATTACCGATCCATTTAGGTGATCCTGTGCTTCGACATCCTGTTCAGCTTTACGCTGCAATTGGCGCCATTATTATATTCTTCATTCTGAAAGTCACCAGGACGCACAGACCATTTGTAGGGTTTCTGCTGATAGCCTTATTTGCTCTTTACGGAACCCTGCGCTTTATTGTAGAATTTTTCCGCTTTGGCCACGCTGTTTGGCTCGGTCTGACAACCGCCCAACTCTTCAGCCTCAGCCTTGTTTTTATTTCCCTGGTCGTTATTTCAATTTATTTTTATAATTTACCCGACAGTGAAAAAATTCATACTCCAGAGGCAGCCAAAACAGGCAGACCGGGGAAAAGGCGCAGAAAAAGATGAAGCCTGAAGATATGTCTCCTGTAGTGCAAAGCCTTTCTGCCGATAACCGGTGGGCAGGCAAGAGGATTGATCTTTTTTTGGCTGATAACGTAGATGAACTTTCGCGCAGCCGAGCCCAAAAACTGATCGAAGAAGAACTGGTTAAGGTAAACGATGATACCTGCCGGGATAAAAATTACAGGCTGCAGGCCGGTGACAGGATTAGTTTCGTTCTGCCCTTTCCGGTAGAAGCGGTAGCGCTACCTGAAGATATAAAGCTTCACATCATTTATGAAGATAAAGATCTGTTGGTTATCAATAAGGAACGCGGGATGGTGGTTCACCCGGCACCCGGCCATTCCGGCGGGACCCTTGTTAACGCGCTGCTCAGCCACTGCGATGACTTATCAGGTATCGGCGGTGTGATCAGGCCGGGAATAGTTCACCGCCTGGATAAAGATACATCAGGCTTGCTGATAGCCGCAAAAAACGATGCCGCACACAATTCTCTGTCAGCTCAACTTAAAGAGAGGTCTCTTCACCGGGAATATCTGGCCCTTCTTTGCGGCAGGGTTAAACCGGTAAAGGGAAAAATTGAAGCCCCGATTGGCCGGCACCCCAGGCACAGAAAAAAAATGGCAGTGTTGAGCGGGGGAAGAGAAGCAGTCACCCGCTACCGGGTAATCAGGTATTATGGCCATTACAGCCTGGTAAGAATAAAGCTTGAAACAGGACGCACTCACCAGATTAGAGTACACATGGCTAGCCTGGGCTTTCCTGTAGTTGGTGATCCTACCTACGGGCCGGGCAGTTATGGTGATTTGCCAGATCAGTATACAAAACCTCAGGCTCTGCATGCCCAAAGAATATCTTTTATTCATCCGCGAACCGGCAATAATATGGAGTTCACGGCTCCTCTTCCCCCTGTTTTCATAAATACACTACACTGGCTTAAAAAAAATATTGAAAAATAACTGTTTGGACAGGAGGCGAGACATCTTTCCCCTGTCCAAGTAGTTTTAGATGTCTGACTCTTCGCTATCAAGAGCGGTAACAACTGCGCTGCAGCGGGGGCAGAGTTCATCATCTGAATCGGTAAAGATCCAGCAGCGGGGGCACTTGTGACCCGCTGATTTCTCAACGAGAATAGTAACAGGCCAGCGCTGCCCCTGCAGGGCAGCGGCAGGCGCATTTGCCCGGCCTTGAACAACCCGGGCAGTAGAAACTATGAACAGGGTTGGCAGCATTTCACTGTAGTCTTTCAGCAGATCGTAAGCCTCACCATCAGCCCAAACGGTCACTGCAGCTTCAAGTGAACCGCCGATAACTTTATCCTTGCGAGCCTGCTCCAGAACCCAGGTTACTTCTTCCCTGGCTTCCAGCAGCACTTTCCATTGTTTACTCAGTTCAGCGTTGTCCCAGGCCGGTACCTGCTCAGGCCAGTCGGCAAGCTGAACACTTTCTTTATGTCTGCCGGGCAGATGCTGCCAGATCTCATCTGCTGTAAAGGTGAGGATGGGCGCCATCAGCAGAACCAGATGTTCCATGATGATCGTTAAAGCGGTCTGAGCAGATCTGCGAGCTTGATCACCGGGTAGTGAGCAATAAAGCCTGTCTTTGATGATGTCCAGGTAAAGGTTGCTCATATCAACCACACAGAAATTGTGCAAGGCATGGAAAAACTGGTGATATTCATATTTTTCATAAGCCCTGGTCACCCTGTCACCCAAAAGGTTCAGACGGTAAAGCGCCCAGCGATCGAGTTCTTCCATGGAACTATATTCTACAGACTGGGTGTCCGGATCAAAATCTGAACAGCTGCCGAGCATGAACCGGATCGTGTTACGGATTTTGCGGTAAACTTCGATCAGTTGGCTCAGAATATCCTGCGACAGATGGATGTCACTGGTGAAATCGGCCGAAGAGACCCACAATCTGAGGATATCGGCGCCATACTGCTTGATTATTTTTTCCGGAGCAATAACGTTGCCCAACGATTTAGACATCTTCTTACCTTCGCCGTCAACGACCCAGCCATGACTAAGGACCGCCTTATAAGGCGGTTCTCCTTTGGTAGCTACGGCTGTTAAAAGAGAAGAGTGGAACCAACCACGGTATTGATCGCTGCCTTCCAAATAAAGATCAGCCGGCCAACGCAGTTCAGGACGTGTTTCAAGCACGGCAGCATGACTGGAACCGGAATCGAACCAGACATCCATTGTATCTTTCTCCTTGCGAAACTCACCGTTTCCGCAGGATGGGCAGGTATAGCTTTCGGGTAAGATTTCTGAAGCCTCGTAGGCATACCAGGCATCGGAACCTTCACGGGTAAAAAGATCGCTTACGATATTAATGGTCTCTTCATTTATAATTGGCTCATTGCACTGATCACAATAGAAGATGGGAATGGGAACGCCCCATACTCTCTGCCGTGAAATGCACCAATCCTGGCGTTCGGCAATCATGTTTGAAATACGCTCTTCTCCCCATGACGGGGTCCAGTGAACTTTTTTAATCGCTTCGAGCGCTTCCCTGCGGAAACCGTCAATTGAAGCAAACCACTGCTCTGTTGCCCGGTAAAGAACGGGCTGTTTGCAGCGCCAGCAATTTGGGTACTGATGTTCAAATTTGGCTGACTTAAGCAGTGCTCCTTCTTCACGAAGATCATTTATAACAGCCTTGCCGCCTTCGTCATAGCGCATGCCAGCATACTGACCGGCTTCTTCGGTGTAATAGCCCCTGTCGTCAAGGGGACTTAAAACAGGCAGGCCATTTTCCCGGCCGATTTCAAAGTCTTCATGACCATGACCGGGCGCAATGTGCACGCAGCCTGTGCCCTGCTCAAGAGTAACATGATCACCGATCAGCAAAACCGAATCTCGATCGTAGAGTGGATGACGGCAGCGTATTCCAACGAGGTCACTGCCCTTGAAATGTTTGAGCACTGTCCAGGGTTTTTCAGCACCGGCTGCTTTGGAAACTTCTTCAACCAGCTCTTCAGCCAGCAGGTATTTTTCGGTGCCGGCATCAACAAGGACATAGTCAAAATCAGCATGTACGGCTATAGCCAGGTTGGCTGGGATGGTCCAGGCCGTTGTTGTCCAAATGAGACAGTAGGTATTCTCCACCCCGCCTAAGATCCCTTTATCATCTGCCAGAGGAAATTTAACATATATTGATTCGGAAACTTTATTTCCATATTCAATCTCTGCTTCGGCCAGGGCAGTTTCACAGTTTGCGCACCAGTACACTGGGCGCATGCCCTTGTAAATATAACCTTTTTCAGCCATTTTACCGAAAACTTTAATCTGTCGTCCCTCAAATTCAGGGACAAGGGTGAGATAGGGGTTATCCCAATCACCGCGCACACCAAGCCGCTTAAACTGGTTTCTTTGAATATCAACATACTGCAAAGCATATTCGTGGCACATTTGCCGAAATTGAAGATCGGATATCTCTTTGCGGTTAACCTTCTTTGTTTTGATGATTTGATGTTCAATCGGCAGACCGTGAGTGTCCCAGCCGGGAACGTAGGGACATTTAAAGCCCTTCATCGTTTTATATTTGTTTATGATATCTTTTAAAACCTTGTTTAAAGCTGTTCCCATGTGAATATCGCCATTTGCATAAGGCGGTCCATCATGAAGAATATAAAGAGGAGCTTCAAGACGGTTTTCAAGCGCCTTTTTATTAATATCGAGTTCAGCCCAGAAATCAAGCATTTCCGGCTCCCGGTTCGGCAGGTTTGCGCGCATTGGAAACCCTGTTTGAGGCAGATTAAGTGTATCTCTGTAGTCCATAATCAATCTCCTTTTTTCATTTACATAAACATCTCGCCCCGTAAGGGGCGAGATTATCTCCCGCGGTACCACCCTAATAGCTGTGCCGATATTACAGCCACTCTGATCAAAACCGGTAACGGCGGCTGCCGTCCACTTCTACAATTTCCTGTTGGAAAGTTCGAGCGGAAACTCCCGGGTGATTTTAAGCGAAACAGCCGTGCCGGACTCTCACCTTATACCGACTCTCTGGATTAGCAGTTTTACCACTTTCATGTCCCGTTCATTGTACTTGAGCTAAATTGTAGCATGTTAAAAACTTAAAATCAACAATAGCAAAAGAAAAACTTCCTCCGCAAATGGACGGGGAAGTTACGGTAATCTATAATTAATGATTCTTCCCTATATTTTAAAACTCCGGGTCGGAATCAAGATCACGCTCAAGACCATAGTCGAGATCCAGATCTGATTCGAAGGGCGGCTCCGGTTCTTCCTCGTTTTCAGGCTTCAGTTCAGGGCCTTCAGCAGCTTGCGCTTCTTCTGGCTCAGAGTTCAGGATCGGTTCAAATTCTCTTGTTAGTTCTTTAAAACTTTCTGTTTTTGACCTTTCGTCCAACCACTCTTCATTATCAATTGCTTCCAACTGAGCTTCTACAAATGAACGAAATCGCAGTTTGAAATCCTGGGCATGCTTAACCAACGATTCATGCTCAACTACAATCTTCCCGGAACGATTGCGAGCATCTTCAGTAATTTGTCTGGCTTCCCGAAGCGCATCATTTTTTACCGATTCTGCTTCTTTTACTGCTGTCTGCTTAACCTCATCCGCTGCTTTTTGGGCAACTACAATTGCATTACGCATGGTATCTTCCATCTGCACGTAGTCCTTGTTTTTATCCTGCATTAAAGTAACCTTTTCTTTCAGTTCTGCATTTTCTTTAAGTAGTTCTTCCAGATCTTTAGCGATCTGGTCTAAAAATTCATCAACATCCTCCATTTCGTAACCACGAAATGCGCGTTCAAATTCCTTATCTTGTATATCGAGCGGAGTAATACCCATTATATGACCTCCCTGTAGACACTTAGGTTATTGGCAAAGTTCTACAAAACGACTATTATTCCTGCCTGTTTAGCCATATTTCTTCAATTTTAGACGTATTCTTCCTTTGCGGGTCTCACCTTCCACAGACTCCACCAAAATACGACCTCTGCCTTTAAGAGAAACCTGATCGCCTTCGCTTAACTGGTCTGATGGTGCACTAATTGGTCTCCAGTTGACCCTGACCAGACCACTTTTAATCAGTAAGACTACTCTTGATCTGGATATGCCAAACCCGAGCGACAACAGGGCATCAACACGAAGACTGGCGACTGTTCCTTTTATGATTCTGCCATCATCTCTTGGCAGGGGCAGTTTTTCCGGCTTAACAATTTCGCTGCTCAAGGCAACACGCCCAGCCTGGGTCAGATTAGCAAGAATGTACTCAGCTTTCGTTTCACTGACTATAACAGCTGCCTCGTTATCCTGCAGCATGACAATATCACCGATCTGGTCACGTCTCAGACCCAGAGCCATAACTGCACCGAGTAAATCGCGATGTCCAATTACATCTTTTTCATGCCATCTTACAAGCACGGCTTCAAGCGCCGGGAGTGTGCCCTGATGCTGGGCAGGAAATATATTGAGTACATTTCGCTCGGCAGCAGGATATCCGCCGTAAACAAGGTACGAAAAGGCCGGATTCGTGCGCAAAGCAGTTTCAGCCAGTTCAAGCTGACGGGGATCCAAAAAAGAAGTAACATCGGTGTCTCTGTCTCTATGTTCCAGTTCCTTCAGTTTTCTTTCAAAATTCTGCAGCCACTGTTTCTCTGCATCTGACAGGGGTGATCTGTTTGTCACTTTTTTCGCTCCCCTTAGAATATTACATACTGATAAATCAACCGACGTAAAAGACTGAGCAGGATCAAGAGGACTAGCGGAGCAAGATCAAGATAGCCCATACCGATCCGGATCATGGGTAAAACCTTGCGCAATGGGGCTAGGAGCGGTTCGGTTAAGCCATAAACGACCTGGTAAATCGATGAAAGGGCATCATTTCCTCCTGCACCCATCATAAACCATGAAAGGATAATCCTGGCAAATACTATAATGTAATAAATTTGAATAAATAAGAGTAATCCTTCAGCTACAAAACGATTAATTGCAACCACCTTCCTTTCAACCAAATAAAGCGCTGCCAATACGGACCATTGTAGCTCCTTCTTCGACAGCAATCATAAAATCATTAGTCATTCCCATTGACAGCTCAGGCAGTTCCATGCCTGGTTTCGAATGCTTGTCTTTCAACTGCCTTAAATATCTGAAATAAGGCCTGGCATCTTCCGGATCGTCTACGAAAGGAGCCATAGTCATCAAACCACTGACTTTTATCCTGTTATATGAGTATAATTTCATCAGGAATGCCGGCAGCTTGGCAGGGGGAAGTCCAAATTTGCTGAGCTCACCGGATACGTTTACCTGGACAAAGACATTGACATCTTGATCAAGGCTTTCGGCGCGGCTCTGCAGGGCATCAGCCAAAGAAAGGCGATCGAGTGAATGGATAAGCGAATAAACGGGAAGAACATTTTTAACCTTGTTTGACTGCAGATGGCCGATAAAGTGCCAGTTTACTGTTGGGAACTGTTCAACTTTCTCAGCCGCATCCTGAACCCTGTTTTCTCCAAAATCTTTTATACCAAGGGTTATAGCGTGTTGAACCTCGACAGCACCAACTGTCTTTGTTACTGCTATCAGTTTGACATTATCAGGGTTGCGGCCCACTTTTCGAGCTGCAGAGGTTATATCGCTTATCACCTTTTTATAATTATCGACCAGCATTTGCTTCTCTCACCCCTTTAGATAAAGATGTGCTGTCAACTGATGATCCGGTTTTAGCCGAATCATCTGAAACGCTGACCCTCTTCGACCAGGGCCGGACGGGTTATCACCAGACTGAAAGGCTCCAACCCTTCAATCATAACCATTTCATTCTGTCTTTCTATAACTGACACAGGCCTGAATACCACTCTGCCTCCCTGGTTAATGTAAAGGCCCATTTCGCCATCTTTTTCAAATACCGAATCTTCAGGAACAATTATACCGCTTTGCTGTCTATAGAGTAAAGAAGCGCCTGCCAGACGAACCTTTTCAAAACCAGGCAGTTGTTTTTCAATTTTATAGGCAAGCCTCACTTTTTGTGCTGCTTCATCTATCTCACTGTGTATAAGAGCCGCCCGAACAGTTTCTCCCTCTGCAAATTTAAATTCAAGAGTAACTGACTGCATTTCAGCCAGGGTTCGCCCGGGATGCAGAGGTACTGTTGCACTGAAATACCACTGCCAGTTGTCAACAATTTTTAAAAGCGGATCTCCTGCTCCGATCAAATTCCCTTCAGAAACCTGACGGCCACTATTTATGAGACCAGTTTCTTTATCTTCTATATCTTTATCTTCTGTATCTTTATTCCCGCTATCCGTTGCACTTATCTCAGGGAAATAAGGTCCGTTAAGAGTCTCCAGACCATCAGTATAATAAGAAATTAGTCCGGGTTCTTCATTATATAATATCATTATATCTTCATGTAAACCGGTCTTTAATGACTGATCTGTTTGCTCTTCTGCATAATCTGTATCCAGGCTTTCTTCAACTTGATCATCGGCACTGCTGAAGAGGTTATCCCAGTATTCTTCAAGCTGCCGCCAGAGATCTTCATCGCGTTCATTTTCTTCTGATCCGTTAAGAGCCTGCAGATCCGCGGCAGAAACCAGGCCGAGCCTGGCCAGTTCTTCACCTGTAGATATTCGTTCACCATCGGGAGCAAGGTAGAGAACAACAGCGTTGGCAGGTGCATAAATGACTTTCTCATGACGGGTAATAACGCCATCAACTGTGATTTCCTGCCGCATTTCTCCCATTTCTGCTTCAACTAACTGAAGCCTCCAGACAAGAAACTGTTCTCCCAGCCAGTGGTAACCGATCTGAACAATAACGACAAGGGCTAAAAGAAGCAAAACATAAAAAATAGCCGCCTGCTTGAAGTTTTTTAAGCTAAATCTTTTTCCTTCTCCCGGCAAAACCTGAAACCCTTTTTGGGCGGCTTTCCTTTTTTTATCTTTCAAACCTCTTTTCCCCCCGGCTACTTCTTATTCTAATAAACCCGATCATCCTACCCGTTCTTCCTTGATCCCGACGATAGGAGTAGAACAGATCGTTTCGGCAGGATGTGCACAAAGGGCTGATTTCAAGATTTTCACCTTTAACTCCCGCTTCCAGCAGCTGAGTTTTATTAATTGCCGCCAAATCAAGCTTCCATTTTCCAGAAGATAACTGTTCAAGATAGTTGCGGTCTGCCCATCCTGCAGCTTCAAAATCAACCGCTATTTCACTGTTTATAGTATAACAGTTTTTACAAATCGCCGGGCTTAAAACTGCTTGAATTCTATCCGGCGAAAGATTGTATTCTTTATTTATCGCTTTGATTACTTTTCCTGCTATCCCCTGCAGTGTTCCCCGGCGACCAGCATGGGCAATGGCTATCAAAGGGGTATCAATCGCAGCAAAATAGATCAGTAGACAATCGGCTGAGTAAGCAGTAAGAGCCAGTTCGGGTTCTGTCGTAAGCAGGGCATCACAATGGCAAACAGCGCTTCCGGGTATGGCTCCCTGCCCAAGGTTGTCGTAACCGATTACAGCAAGGTCAGCTCCGTGGATCTGGATTGCAGATATTATCTCCATAACATTCTGGTCGAAAATCTTAAAAAAACGGCGGCGGTTTTCCAGGACATTTTCTTCTTTGTCTTCAGTATGGAAAGCCATATTTAACGATGCGACAGGACCTGTGCTGCAGCCTCCAATACGGGTTGAAAAAGCATGGTCGGTCAAACCGCTGTTTGAGAGTAAGGGCGATTGGAAATAAGCTAATTTGCCATTACGAAAAAGCCTGATTATAATTCACTCCGTAACAGATCTGCCCATTGAACTGGGCGCCCGGCCCGCAGGGAGAGAGGCAGATCAATAATTCGCTGGTTGCGGGAGCCACGGAAAGGCAGGGTAAGATCGCATTCGCTCTGAATAAAAGGACCATCGATTAGCAGCCTCCCCAGCGAGAGAATACGGTAAATGTTTTTATCTGCTAAAGCCTTCTCTTGCAATTTTTCAAAATTGTAACCACTGTATAAAATTAGATCGAGCCCATGTTCAGTAATTGCGCTAGCAAGGGCAGCGACGGGCTCGGCTTGCTCAAAAGGTTCCCCACCGGAAATAGTCACTCCGTCAATATTTTCACAACCATAAATTATTTCCACTAGCTGACTGAGTTCTACCGGTTTGCCGCCCTGAGGGTCATGAGTTTCAGGGTTATGGCACCCCGGGCAACGGTGTGAGCAGCCCTGAACGAAAAGAGCAAGACGAATACCAGGGCCGTCTACGATACTGTCATATTGAATGCCGGCAAGACGCAAAATCACTTGGTATCACCGGGTGCGAAATGAACCCGCCTGTCTTTTAGTTCACTCAACTTGGCCGGGTTAAAGCGTTCGTCTGTGGAGAGATATCCTGTTATGCGGCGTATACGCCTTATCTCTGTGCTGCCGCAGTGAGGACATTCGAGATTGAATACACCGCTTTGTGAACAAGCCCGGCATTCATCAAGAGGATAATTTATACCTCCGTAACCAAAGTCGGATTCAGCCATATTCCGGATTATCCTGTCAACCGCTTCAGGATTATGGACCGGCGGTGCCTCAAGCTCAGTATAACTGATATGGCCCGCATTACAAAACTTGTGAAAATACCCTTCAGTCCTGATTTTTTCAAAGGTGGAGATGGCATAATAGACGGGAATGTGGAAAGAGTTACTGTAGTATTCTTTATCGGTTACACCGGGTATTGTTCCGAAACGCTCCCGATCCATAGCCACGAAACGGCCGGCCAATCCCTCGGCCGGGGTGGCAACAAGAACAAAATTCAGGTCATATTCATCGGCATAACTGTCGGTGCGTCTGCGCATATGTTCAACTATTTTAAGGCCCAGCTCAAGCGCTTCGGAATCTTCCCCGTGGTGCTTGCCAATTAGCATATTAAGGGTTTCAGCAAGGCCGATAAAACCGACGGCCAAGGTGCCATGTTTGATAACTTCATGAATGGTGTCACCGGGCCCAAGTTTTTCTGAATCAAGGTAGAGCTGCTGTCCCATTAGGAAAGGCAAATCCCTTGCCCTTAACCTGGAAAGCACTTCAAAACGATGCAAAAGCTGACGTGAAGCCAGACGCATCAGTCGGTCAAGCTGAACGAAAAAGAGCTCCTGCTGACCTTTGCTCTCAAGAGCAAGCCGCGGCAGATTCAGAGTGACGGGCGCAATATTACCGCGTCCGGCTGAAACCTCGGCTCCGTGCCGGTTGGCGATAACGCGGGTGCGGCAGCCCATGTAAGAGACTTCATCACCATATTTACGGTTAAACGAGCTGTCCATAAAGCTGAAGGTGGGGTTCATTCGGCGCGAGGCAACCTGCAGAGCAAGTTTGTAGAGATCATAGTTCGGATCTTCAGCATTAAAGTTGACGCCTTTCTTAATTCTGAAAACCAGGTTGGGAAAGATCGGTGTCTCTCCATGACCCAGCCCGCGCCTGAATGCTTCAAGCACTGCCTTTGTTACCAGACGTCCTTCATCTGTTGTATCTGTACCAAAGTTCAAAGAAGAGAAGGGCACCTGAGCCCCAGCCCGACTTGACATATTATTTAGGTTGTAGATCAGGCCTTCCATGGCCTGGTAAATTTCATTGTAATCAGGCTGTTTTTCCAGGCGGCGGATTAAGTCTCCCATACTGCGGTCGAAATGAGGAAAACTTTGCCCTCCGAACATGTCGTTCTGATTGCTCTGCAAAATAATCGCTGCCTGGGCAACTGCTGATGCAATTCTTTTCGGGGGACGGATATACCCGTAACCGGTGTTAAAGCCTTCTTTTAACAACTTTGAGAGATCAATCTGCAGGCAGTTCAGAGTCTTGCTGTAATAATCAAGATCATGTATATGCAGGGCCCCTTCTTCATGGGCACGGGCATATTCTTCCGGCAAGAGATTGCTCAGGTAATACTGTTTGCTGGCAGCCATGGCGATTTGAAGCATCTTAGCTGATGGAGAGTTATTGACATTCGCATTTTCCCGGCTTGTTTCAACCAGAATATCTTTAACTACATCCATAAGTTCCGACTTGCCATCACGAATACGCGTACGGCGATCGCGGTAAAGAATATAGGCTTTGGCAGTGCGGGCATGACCATTTTCAATTAACATTATTTCAACTTCATCCTGCACTTCTTCAACGGAAGGAATTATCCCATTATGGGCTTTTTCCTGAAGGCTTTTTATCACCTGACGGGTCAGGTTTTCAGCAATACCGCGATCGCTTCCTCCAACTGCCCGGGCAGCTTTAAATATTGCGTCGGTAATCTTATCAGGATCGAAAGGAACAACCCGCCCGTCGCGTTTGCGGATTTCTCTGAAGGGATTATCGTAATTTGCTGCTTTCCGGTCTTTCGATGTTGTATTGTTACTGATCATGGTTATTCCTCCCGTTTCGATTACCCGAATCGTATGTTCAGCGTACCACTAATAATTCACGTTGTTAAGACAAGCTACTAGTTTCTTCAGCCAAATAATATTTTTCGTTGATCATCTTGTAAATTTCTCCTGACTGCTAACCCTCGTCTCCCGTTTCTTTCAGGATTTGATCGAGTTCTGCTTTAAAGGCTTCTACATCGGGGAATTGCCGGAATACCGAGGCGAAGCGAACATAAGCCACTTCATCAATTTTACGGAGCTTCTTAAGGATAATATCTCCGATACTGTCTGCGGGAACTTCTTTTACAAAGCTGCTGCGCAGATCAAGTTCAAGTTCATCTACCAGTTCTTCCCACCGTGAAAGAGGAATATTCCTTTTTTGACCGGCCAGCAGTAGTCCCTTTAATATCTTACCGGAATCAAACAGCTCACGCCTGCCATCACGCTTGATCACCACGAGCGGCTCTTCTTCAATCTTTTCCATGGTTGTAAAACGATTCGAACAGCTCACACATTGACGTCTTCTTCTGATTGCCGAAGAATCCTGGGTGGCTCTTGAATCAAGGACACGAGTATCAGGCTCACCACAATAAGGACATTTCATACCCAGCTTCACCCCAATATATTGCAGTTGTTTCATTATAAACCACAATATATTGTGTGTAAAGGCTTTTTTATCATTTTATCACAAATAAAAATACCCGGCGGTTTTTCAGTTTCCGCCAGGTAGATTTTAGTAAGTTTAAAGTAAAACCAGGTTCTTTTCTTTACTCGTTAACGATTTTTTCTTGCTTCTGCCAGCGGGACCATGCAGGCGAATCGAGGTTCTCTCCCCGGGCGTACGCGCTGCTGCCGACAGCTGCAAGATGGGGCTTCTTTTCCTCCTGAACCACCTTGAATCCTGTCGCTATAACGGTGACTCTTACCTGATCCTGGCAGTTTTCATCGATTACTGCTCCGAAGATTATATTAGCATCGGGGTCAGCATAATTTGAAACAATTTCAGCTGCTTCATTAACTTCATAAAGGCCTAAATCGCTGCCACCGGTTACGTTGATAAGAACTCCCCTTGCCCCTTCGATCGAGGTTTCAAGTAGTGGACTGTTAGTAGCCGCTTTTGCTGCCTCCACCGTACGATTTTCTCCGCTGCCCTGGCCTACACCCATCAGGGCAGGTCCGGTTTCGGACATAATTGTGCGGACATCGGCAAAATCGAGATTAATCAGGCCAGGCACGGCAATCAGGTCGGAAATCCCCTGAACTCCCTGTCTGAGCACATCATCGGCAACTCTGAAAGCTTCAAGGATAGGCGTTTTCTTTTCAACTATCTGAAGCAGTCGATCATTAGGTATCGTGATGAGGGTATCAACTTTTTCTTTCAGGCACGATATTCCTTCTTCCGACTGCTGTTTACGTTTTCTGCCTTCGAAGGCAAAAGGCCGGGTTACCACACCTACAGTAAGGGCACCCATTTTATGAGCCACTTCAGCTATAATCGGAGCAGCGCCTGTTCCTGTTCCGCCACCCATACCTGCGGTTATAAATACCATATCGGCTCCTTTTAACATAACCTCTATGGCATCACGGCTTTCTTCAGCAGCTTTGCGCCCGATTTCCGGATCTGCTCCGGCCCCGAGTCCCTTGGTAAGTTGTTCACCGATCTGCAACTTATTTGGAGCGTTAGCCAGGTAAAGAGCCTGGCCATCTGTATTAACTGCACAGAAGTCAACACCCTGTAAACCGGAAGCAATCATCCGGTTCACGGCATTGCTGCCTCCTCCGCCTACGCCAACTACTTTTATCGATGCAAATTGTTCCATCTCAATATCGAACTCAATCATTAAAAGCACCTCCTGATAATGGTATGCTCTTCAATCTATAATATCTGTCATCCAGTCTTTAATCCGCTGCCATAAAGCGGGGCCGCGTTTTTTTACCGGTTTGCTTCTTTCATTGACAAACATGCGGGGTTGATAGCGTTGAATATAGTACAGCAGCCCGATGACTGTTGAATAAGTGGGGCTCTGAATTCCAGAAACCTCAAAATCAGCCAACCTGATCTGATCGCTTTCAAAAAAGTCGCCGGCCACTTCAACAATACCTTTCATCGAGGAAACTCCTCCGCGTAAAACTACACCTGCAGGTGGCAGGTGTGTCCAACCCATTTTGATTATTTCTTCTTTGGCGATTTGAAAAATTTCCTGTATCCTCGGCTCGATAAATGATGTGAGCTCTCTTTCCGACACCAGCCTGAGCTCATTGCTGCCTACAGGCTTAATTTCTATTTTTGGTTCGCTGTCAGCCAGCGCCTGCAAGGCTGAAGCATGTTCTTTTTTAAGTTCTTCAGCAATATTGTAATTAATCCTCAGGCCGGCGGCGAGATCTATGGTGATGTGATCTCCGCCAACCGGTATTACGACCAATTTCTGCAATTTACCGTGATGGAAAAGAGCTATTTCAGTTGTGCCACTGCCGATATCAATTAAAAATACTCCAAGGTCGCGCTCGTCGGGCGTTAGTGACACCTCGGCATTGGCTAACGCCTGCAGGACGAGCCCCTTGATATTGATGCCGGCCTTGTTGATGCAGCGTAACAGGTTGTGCAGGGAAGTAATCAAGCTGGTAACAACCATGGCGTCAACCTCCAGGCGTACTCCCAGCATTCCCACCGGATCTCTGATCCCGTCAAAACCATCGACAATGTATTCACGGGGGATGATGTCTACAATTTCGCGATCCATGGGCAGAGCCACAACCTTAGCCGCCTGAATAACCCTTTCAAGGTCTTCTTCCCGGATCTCGCGATCCTCCGAAGTAACGGCAACAACACCTCGATTTGTTATTAAATCGATATTTAATCCTTTCAACCCGACATAAGCAGAATCTATTTTAAAACCCGCCATTCGCTCCGCTTCTTCTACGGCTGCTAATATCGATTCAACAGTTTTCTCAAGGTCGACAATAACACCTTTTCTTACACCATCGGAAGGGCTCAGACCTAAACCGATAATGTTCACAGTGCCGTCGGGACGGGATTCGCCGAGCCCAACCCTTACCTCAGCTGTGCCTACATCTATACCGACAATATAGTTCTTTTTACTCACTTATTTACCCCCTTACCCTTCCAAACCTGGTGCAACTGTTACTTATTACTAAATTATTCAACACATTTCAACTATTTCCTTTTTTATGGATCCACCTCCCTTTCATTAATTATTGAACTGCTTGAAACTACAAGACGTTTGCCGGAACGGACATCTAATCTGGCCTGCGACCCTTCTGCAATGTATGGCATACTCTCTTTTACCAGCAAGATTTTATGGCCCATCTCTTTTGCATCGCCCAGCCATAATTCCCATCCGCCGGCTAATCCGACAATTAAATTGTAACTGTCTGCATAGTTAATTGTTTCTATTTCCGGCAAATCTTCTAAACTCCACTTCTGGAAAAAACTATGAAGAGTTTCCCGCTTTGCAGAACAACCAAGCGGAGCACCCGGTGTAACCAAAGATCCGTCTATCCCGGATATAACCGGATAACCGACAGCAGGCTCAGTTGTATAGCCAAAGCAGAAAGTTTCGCTATCGATCAGCCAGTAGCCATCGGGAGTGATCACATAAGCAGCAAGCGATCTTTCTGTGACGGCAACGACAAGCGAGTCAGGCAGATTCCTCGTTATCTCAACACTCTTTATTTGCGGATGATCACTGATTATGGCGTCAGCTATACTGTTCTCTTTCAGAAATAATATGCTCATACCAGGCTTTAGATTGCCTGACGACAGGATTGCCCCGGGTTGGATACTCTCAACACCTTCGACAGTAATTTCATTAACTCTGAAGTATGCTTCTCCATGTTTTAAGAGCAGAACTAAACCTAATAGCAGGATAAGTCTGAACAAAAAACGAAATGCTTTTTTCCAGCGCGGCATTTTTTTGTTATGCCTAACCAGTTTTAAGCGATCATTTTTCTTTGCCACAGGTTAGCCCTCCTCTCCTACAATCTTTACTTCGGGTTGAAGTTCTACATCATACTTTTCTTTAACAAGTTTTTGAACGGTGGTTATTGTTGTTAGTATATCGGCAGCAGTAGCTGTACCTTTATTAACTATAAAGTTAGCATGTTGAGTTGATACTTCCGCTCCTCCTACGCGCAGCCCTTTACCACCTGCATTTTCAATCAACTGGCCGGCAGGAGCTCCCGGTAGATTACGAAACACACTGCCACAGCTTGGCAAATCAGGGTGGCGACGCCTGCGCTCACTTAAAAAATGTTCTATCTTACTGCGTGACCGTTCCAGATCGCCTTCATAGAGCTTGAGTTCTAATTCGACAACTATGCCCTTACCGATCAGACTGCTCGTGCGATACCCGAAGACAATTTCTTCAGAACTTAATTGTTTTTCTTCACCCTCTGTCGCTATCAATGTTACTGATCTAACATATTCTCCTATATATCCGCCAAATGCTCCGGCATTCATGATTACAGCACCGCCTAACGAACCGGGAATGCCTGCAGTAAATTCTAAACCGGTTAGGCCATACTCAACTGCAGTTTTCGCAAGCATTGTCATCGGGGTTCCGGCACCGGCAACAAGACCATTGTCAACACGGTTAATGTAACAAAATGGCTGCCCTATATTTATAACCAGCCCCCTTATACCGCCATCTAAAACAAGTAGATTGCTGCCGTTACCGATAACATAGGTAGGCATACCATATTTATTACACAGCCTGACAATTTCTTTGATCTCCTTTTTATCGTTTGGGCAAACATAATAATCCACAGGCCCGCCCACCTGCCATGAGGTATGAAGTGACATGGGTTCATCAGCCTTAACTTCAGATTTAATCTTCTTTTTTAGTTCCTCTTCAAAGCTCATAAAGCCACCTCCTGAAGAACCCGGTATACATTTTTAGCTGCATCGGGAAGACCCATATTTCTGCTTTTTACCGCCATTTTCTGCAGCTCACCCTGCGACAGCGTCAACCTGTCAATCTCTGCTGCCAGACGAATGTGATCAAAATCTTTTTCTTCAATCAGAATAGCCGCGCCCCTGTCAGCTAAAATTTTTGCATTATAATACTGGTGATTGTTTATAACATTTGGCGAAGGGACAAGAATTGCCGGTACTCCAAGAGCGGTAATTTCAGCAAGAGTTGTCGCACCACTTCGGGTTACGGCCAGATCGGCAATTGCCAGGGCCAAAGGCATATCTTCAAGGTATGGATATAATTTAACCCTGTCGGGCAGATTATACAGTTTCTTATTAACTTCATCATGGTAAATATCACCGGTAATATAAATCATGTTAATTTTTTCAGGTAACAGCCCTTCGTGAAGATAGTCTGCCACTACTTTGTTAAGCTTCAAAGCTCCCCTACTTCCACCGTATACCAGTATAGTTTGCAGGGCTGGATCAAGATTGAACCTTATGCTAACCTCTGTTCTATCAATATAAGTAACCTCACTGGCCCGGGGATTGCCGGTAAAAACTGTTTTACCACCGGGCATTGTTTTTGCCGTTTCGGCAAAAGAGAGGCAAATTTTCTTTACAAATGGCGCCATCCAGCGGTTTGTCATTCCGGGCAAAGCATTTTGCTCATGAATAACTACAGGGTAACGCTTTAAAACCCCCGCGATAACAAGCGGAGCAGCAACATAACCGCCTGTACCCAGAATTACATTTGGCCTAAATTCTTTTATTATTTTCTGAGCTTCCTTTATTCCGCCCAGCAAATCTTTTAGAGTGCGGCCAAGGCCTTTAAAACTGCGTTTGAAACCGCTCGCAGGAATTGTTCGCAGTATAAAACCGGCTGAAGGAACAATTTTACTTTCCAGGCCATTAGCGCTGCCGACAAACAGAACGTCGCCCTGCTCATCTGTATTACAGGCATAACGTGCCAGAGCCAAGGCCGGATAAATATGACCTCCTGTTCCTCCTCCTCCGATTAATATCTTCATCTTAACTTCTCCCTTAAGCAGTTTTTGTTTCCTTCGCATGTTTAGATATATTTAAAAGTATACCAATAGATACCAGGGTAAAAAATACGGAACTGCCTCCGGCACTGATCAAAGGCAGGTTTATACCGGTAACCGGTAAAATACCGGTGACCACCGCTACATTTACCAATACCTGAAGAGCCAAAAGAAAGGTTATCCCGGCTGCCAGCAGGCTGCCGAAAAGATCAGGTGCTTTGAGGGCAATCTGAAAGCCCCGCCAGATAAATATCAGGTAAAGCAATAAAATAGCTACCGCCCCGATAAAACCAAGTTCTTCACCGATAACAGCAAAAATAAAATCGTTTTGCGGCTCAGGCAGGTAAAATAATTTTTGTCTGCCCCGGCCAAGGCCGCTGCCAAAAAGATGCCCGCTCCCGAACGCATATAAAGACTGAATAATCTGGTAACCCGAATCACTTGCATCAGCCCAGGGATCGATATAGGTAAAGATTCTCTGGAGACGGTAATCTTCATTAACCATAAGGTAGCCCAACGGTGGTAACCCAATCAGGGTAAGGCTCGCCGCCCTCGCGATGGGAACCCCGGCAAAAAAAACAACGAGAACTGCCCCCGCCAGAACAATCAGCGAGGTGCCAAAATCAGGCTGAAGCGAAATCATAAAGAGAGCGGCAGCGGCTATCCCCAGAGGTAATACAGTTGCTGTCCACATATTCCGGAGATCGATACGCCGGCTGCTCATATAGGCTGAAGTAAATATAACAAAAGCCAACTTACTGAACTCTGACGGCTGAACAACAACCGGGCCTACTGCCAGCCAGCGCTTTGCTTCTGTGCCCAAATCGGTGCCCAGCCCAGTAAATATTAGTCCTAACAAGATAAAATTAAACACAAGTATAATTAACGACATTTTTTTCAGCTTCAGATAATGGATCCTGGAAAAAATGTAAAGTCCCAGCAAACCGATAGCTACCCAGAGGGACTGTCGTTTAATAAAATAGTAGGAATCACCGCTCTGCTCTCCGGCAATAACAAAACTGGCGCTAAAAACCATAATCAGACCTATACCGAGCAACAGGATTGTTGTCAGTAACAAAATGCGATCACAATCACGTTTTGTACTCTTAGCTGCCATCTTTAAGCTCTCCCGCCAGTTTATTAAACCCATTTCCTGTACTTACCAACTGTTTAAAGTACCTGCCTCTTTCTTCATAATCTTTAAACATATCCCAACTGGCACAAGCCGGAGAAAGCAAAACCAGATCACCATGGACAGACAACTTTTTAGCAGCAGCAACAGCTTCATCAAGGGTATCTACTATTCTGTAGCTTTCAAAGCCGGCTTTTTTTACAGCATTGGCCAGTTTATCCCTGGTTTCTCCGAACAAAACCAGCTCTTTTACACTATTACGAATAACCTCTGCCAGAGCAGTAAAATCGGCTCCTTTATCTTTGCCCCCGGCAATAAGAACTATGGGACGGCCGGGAAATGACGATAGCGCTTTTATAGTAGCTCCCGGATTTGTTCCTTTCGAGTCGTTTATATAATCAACTTCATCGATATTAATGACATGTTCCAGGCGATGTTCGATACCCTGAAAGTTGCGCAGTACCCGGCCGATTGATTCAAGATCGACGCCTGCCGCCCATGCCGCCGCAGCAGCTGCAAGCGAGTTCTCAAGATTATGTTCTCCCGGCAGGGCCAGCTCAGATCTCAGGCAAACTTTTTGCGGGCTGCAACCGGAATTATAGATTGTAACCCACTGATCCTGAAGACCAACTCCGCATGAAACAGGAGCCCTGTCAAACCAGAGCACTTTTGCCCGGCATGCTTCCTGAAGTGAAACCACGGCCGGATCGCCGGCATTAAGTATGGCAAAATCACCGGTTCTCTGATTCTCAACAATTCGTGCTTTAGCCTGGAAATATGCTTCCAGACTGCCATGATAGTCGAGATGATCTTCGGCAAAGTTAAGAAAAACTGAAACGAGAGGGCGAAATTTATCGATCTTATCCAGCTGAAAACTGCTCAGTTCTGCTACAATAAACCCTTGTGCGCTAAATTTACCAACCAAACCACAAAGAGGGTTACCGATATTACCGGCTGACGTAACCGGCTCGATTCCTGCCTCTTTGATCATCGCCGTAATCATTGCGGTTGTTGTAGTCTTACCGTTTGTGCCGGTTATTCCAATTAGCGGTGTTTTCAGGAAAGCATAGGCCAACTCAATTTCTGATATAACCGGTATTTTAAGTTTATCCGCTTTTAAGAAAAGCTCGTTTGCCGGCGGCACGCCGGGACTCTTTACGATCATTGAAATTTTTTCGTTAACCAAATAGAGTGGGTCACTTCCGACTACTGCAGTAACTCCGTTCAAACGTTCTATTTTTCTTATTTCAGTTTCCAGCTCCGAAGGCTTTTTCTGATCGGTTACTGTAATTTTAGCCGCGCCCAAGACAGACAAAAGTTCGGCTGCAGCCACACCACTGCGAGCCATGCCAACGACAATAATCTCTTTTCCTTTGATTAAATCAATCATTTCAGTGCCTCCGGATTTAAGGTACTCATCAACATTTCAGGCTAATAACAATGAATTCTATTTTTTCAATACGATAATATCCCTATAAATGCAAATATAATTGCAACAGCCCAGAAAGTGCCAACAACACGCCATTCTGACCAGCCTTTCAGCTCAAAGTGATGGTGCAGCGGAGCCATTAAAAATATCCGTTTACCGGTAAGCCGAAAGCTTATTACCTGGGCAATTACCGCCAGAGCTTCAATTACAAAGATGCCTCCAACTACAATAAGCAGGAGCTCGCTTTTTGTCAGTATTGCTATGGCCGCAAAAGCGCCACCGAGCCCGAGAGAACCCACATCACCCATGAATAAGCGGGCAGGATGACGATTATACACCAGGAATCCGAGACAGGATCCAATCAAAGCTGCACATGTTACCGCCAAAGCGGACAGATCTGCTTGAAGAGCTATATACATAAAAGCGAAAAGAGCAATAACTGTTGTTCCTGCAGCAAGGCCATCAATGCCATCTGTAAGATTGACCGTGTTGGTAGCGGAAGTGACTACCAAAAATACAAAAAAGGGATAAAGAAACCCGAGATTTATTGACGTATCAGTGAAAGGCAGTTCAACTGCAGGAATATAGTACCCGGCAAGGTATATGGCCAGGGTGAAAAGGGCTGCAATTAAAACTTCACCGACTAACTTGGAACGCGCTTTAAGTCCCAGGGAACGGTTTTTTGCAATCTTCAGATAATCGTCAAAAAAACCGATCAATCCGCATCCAAGCATAACCAGCAGTACCATATAGGTTAGCGGTGAAGATCCGGCAAACATAATTGCAGTAACTGATGCAATAATAAGGATCAAAACACCACCCATAGTCGGTGTGCCTGCTTTGGAAGCATGCTTTAAAGGGCCGTCTTCACGTATTTGCTGTCCATATTGCAACTTTTTCATCATATTAATAAAAAGGGGGAAGGCAATAAAAGCCAATATAAAGGCAACTAGCAAAGATGCAGAAATGATCAGCATCATTATTGACCAGCCTCCTTTTCTTCTACTAATTTATTTACAATCTTTTCCATTTGCATGCCACGGGAACCTTTGACCAGCACGTACCAGCCTTTAGTTAATGGCAGTTTACTCAAAGCGAGCAGAGCTTGATCGTGATCCCTGCATTTTGACACCGACAGACCTGCCTTCGCCGCCTCTTCTGCTGACAGGGCTGCCATTTCACCAACTGTAACAAGGTGCCTGATAGAGCAATCGGCCGCGAAGCGGCCGATTGAACAATGTGCTTCGCTGGCGGCGAAACCGAGCTCGAGCATATCGCCGAGCACCGCTACGGTATTGGACCCACCCAGTTCAGTAAGTACTTTTAGCGCAGCCTTTACAGAGTCTGGATTGGCATTATAGGTGTCATCGATTATACCTACTTCATCTCTGTTATATAAAACCTGGAGCCTGCCTGCAGTAGTTTCACTTTTTTGGAGTCCCTCTTTCATCTGCTGCAAACTTAAACCCAGGATATAGCCGACGGTAAGAGCCGCCAGGGCATTGCTGGCCGACTCCCGTCCAGGAAGGGGTGATTCAAACAACCCCTCACTTTTATCTGGAAAACGCACCCGGAAAAAGCATTTTTCTCCCCGTTGAGACAAGCTGAAGCCTTCTATATCGCCCTGGTTGAAGCCGTAGTAGAACGCTTTTCCCGGGAAGCGTCTCCCAATCTTTAGGAGGCGGGGATCATCGCCGTTTAAGACAGCTACCCCGCCTGAGCCGAGGTAATCAAGTAGTTCTCCTTTCGCATTTGCTATAGCTTCCATTGAGCCCAGCAATTCAATATGCGCTTCGCCTATATTAGTGATAACACCAATAGAAGGTTCGGCAATTTCACAGAGTGTTGTTATCTCACCCGGCGCACTCATACCCATTTCAAGCACTGCTGCCTGGTGATTACTTTCTAACTGCAGTATAGTGAGCGGCAACCCAATTTCATTGTTCAGATTGCCTGTTGTTTTCAGTAAATTATACTTTGCCGAAAGCACTCCGGCGGTAAAATCCTTGGTTGTTGTTTTTCCGCTGCTGCCTGTAATGCCGATCACGGGCAGTTTAAATCTCTTTCGATAAGCAGAAGCAAGTTTCTGCAGGGCCAGCAGTGAATTTTCCACACCGATTAGAAGTATATTGTCGGGAACTGAGTCTTTTCTTATAACTGCCAGCTCATGAAAAGCCGCTACGGCACCTTTTTTGGCAGCCTTGTCTAGATATAAGTGCCCGTCGGTTTGCTCGCCTCTAAATGGTATAAAGAGATCGCCTCTTTTCACCTGGCGCGAATCTATTGCATAGCCGGAAATATACTGCTCAGGGTCTCCCTGTAACAGACTACCTCCGGTAGCCTCAATTATTTCGCTGCCTTTTAACTTCATTAATCTTTTCTCCTTTTATTCACCTTCCTGAGCCGAAAGCTCGGTAGGGCTCACAAGCAGATAATTTAATGAATCTTCCATAATTCTCTTAAATAAGGGAGCGCTTGTATGTGAACCAAACCTGGGGCCCCTGCTTACACTGTCAACGGCAACATAAAGCACCAGCCGTGGATCTTCTAGCGGGGCAAAACCCACAAAAGAGTAGACAAAGTCAGTGCTGCTATAGGTTCCATCCGCGTCAAGCTTTTCAGCCGTTCCGGTCTTACCGGCGGCCCTGTATCCCTCAAGGTTTGCAGTAGAACCTGTTCCTTCGAGGATAACGCTCTCCATTAATTCAACCAGCTCACTTGATGTTTCGGCAGAAATAACCTGCCGGACCATTTCCGGTTTCTTTTGATATACTGTTTCACCATCCAAGTTCAATATTTTATCTAAAATGTACGGTTTATATAAATAACCTCCATTAGCCATTGCCGCTACTGCCATTACCTGCTGTATAGGCGTAACCGATATGCCCTGTCCAAAAGAAGTTGTTGCCAGTTCCAAGGTCCCCTGAGAGTCCGGTTGAAAAACCAGACCGGGGCTTTCACCAGGATAATCAATACCTGTTAATGTTCCAAAACCAAAGGCTTCAATATATTCAAATAGCTTTTCTTTTCCCAACCTGCTTCCAAGTTCGATAAAGGCCAGGTTACAGGAACCGCCGACAGCTTCACGAAAGGTTATATCACCATGTCCACCACGATCTACTGTCCAGCAGTTAATTCTTCTACCACTGATTGTTACATGTCCCTGGCAGTGGAAATATTCATCACCGTTAAAAATGCCCTCTTCCAAAACAGCTGCCAGTGTAACCATTTTAAAAGTCGAACCCGGTTCAAATGACGAAGTAAAAGGGGCCAGGGTCCAGCTATCAGGATTATAATTTTCATAATTCGCAGGTTCAAAATCGGGCTTGGACGATACTGCAAGCACAGCCCCGCTATTCGGGTCTACTGCAACTGCCATAGCCTTTACCGGCGCTGCTTCTTCCATAATACGGTTAAGCTCCTTTTCTACTATGTGCTGTATAGTCTCGTCAATTGCCAGGTAAAGATCAAAACCCTGCTTTGGTTCCACGAACCGGTTAAAATCATGGGGAACCTGACGACCCCAGGCATCAGCGGGGAAAAGCAATCTTCCTTCACTACCGCTTAGATAGTCTTCGTAATAAACTTCGATACCGGACCAGCCCTGATCCATACCGACGAAGCCAAGCAACTGAGAGGCCAGGTTCCCTCCGGGGTAATCTCGTTTTTCTTCGTTAAAAAATACTATTCCCGGTATATTCATTTCACGCACTGCCTCAGTAATTTCAGGCTCAACCTTTCGCTTGATATATACTGCGCTGCGTTCCAGGGTAATCAGTTCAATAATATTCTCAATATCCATATTCAGAACCGGGGCCAGCGCCTCGGCTGCCGCCCGGGGATCTTCTACCTGGGGCGGTATTGCCGCAATTGTTTGCGCCTGTCTTGTGCCTGCCAGCAGCCTACCGTGCCGATCATAGATTGAACCTCTGTCTGTGCTGACAGTTATTGCATGGTTCCACTGTTCCCAGGCCTGATCGTAGAGTTCGTCTGCACGCGCTATCTGAATCCAGGCTAACCTGCTGATCAAGAGAAAGACAATAATGAGAGTTATAATAAACCCAAAGATTAATCTTTTCCTGACCATTGCCCGGCTCACCGAGAATTCAGCCATTTATCTTCACTCTCCCAAACGGCTGCTACCGTTTCGGCCAACCGCAAGCACCCTTAGCTGGTCTATTTCCGGATCAATCATGCCCAGTTCTTCCCGGGCAATTTGATCTATTCTACCGATGGAGCTTAACTGGGCTATTTCAAGTTCAAGCACCCTTGAAGCCTCCTGTATTACTGCTAACTCAGCTCTGGCTGAGCTCACCCTGTAATTTAGGATTACCAGTGATGAATACTGAGCCACAACTACCAGACTGAGTAAAAAACAGAGAGATATTATAACTAACAATTTAAGCTTTTTAACCCTGCGACCCGGCTCAGGCCTGGTCTGGGGGCTCTTCGCTGGATGCACCGGAGATATTATCCTGCCGACTGTAGATAGCTGTCTCGCCTGCTGCATATCATATACCTGCTTTCTTATAAGCTGTACCCCTTCGTTCCGCCGCTCTCAACCGGGCACTGCGAGCCCGGGGGTTACAGTTAATCTCTTCATCAGATGCTTTTACCGCTTTACCGGTTAATATTTTTAATTCAGGCTCTTCTTCACATATGCAGGGCCTGTATGGCGGACAATCACAAGGTTTTGCCTTTTCGCGAAAAAACAATTTAATTAGTCGATCTTCCAGAGAATGATAAGCTATGACGCATATTCTTCCACCAGGTGCCAGTGAACTGACTGTTTGGGGCAAAACTATCGAAATGTTTTCTAATTCCCCGTTTACTGCAAGGCGCAAAGCCTGAAATACTTTACGTGACGGGTGACCGCCATGTCTGCGATATCTGGCGGGAACGGCTTCTTTAACTACCTCTGCCAGCTTTTTGCTATCGGTAAATAACCCTTCCTGTTCACGAAACCGGACAATTCTTGCCGCTATACGCTTCGACCATCTCTCTTCTCCGTAGCGAAAGAATATATCTGACAGCTGATCGTAACTGTATTCATTTACTATCTCTTTAGCCGTCAAGGACTGACGACGATCCATACGCATATCCAAATCGCCCTGGTGATGGAATGAAAACCCCCGAGCAGGATCCATTAGCTGTAATGTGGAAGCGCCCAGATCGATCAGTATGCCATCTACTAATGGTAAATCCAGCTGCTTAAGCACTTTCTCAAGCTGTGTATAGCTTTCATGTATAAAAGTGACCCTGTCTTTATATGGTGCAAGCCTCTCTTTTGCCCGCTGAAGAGCATCTACATCCCAATCAAGGCCAATTAATCTTCCCTTACCGTTCAGTTGGCGGCAAATTGCTTCAGCATGTCCGCCATCACCCAGAGTGGCATCGACATAGGTTCCTTCAATGCTGCCGACCAGGTAGTGCAAAACCTCTTTTTCCATTACCGGCAGGTGCAGCTCAACCATAATGCTTCACCACTTTAGAGATCAAAATCAACCAGTTTTTCAGCAAGCTCTTCGAAGTTATCATCAGCATTACCAAAATATTCCTTCAAGGAAGCTTCATCCCATATTTCAACCCTGTCGGCCACACCGATAATCATTACCTCTTTTTCTATACCGGCATAATCTCTCAGGTACTGTGGTATAAGAACCCTGCCTTGCTTATCGGCCTCTACCTCCATCGCTCCCGAAAAGAAAAAGCGGTTAAAAGCCCTTGAATCTTTCTTCGTAAAAGGTTGCTGACTGAGCTTCTGCTCCAAGCGCGTCCACTGATTACCGGGATAGACAAAAAGGCAATGATCGAGGCCCCGGGTGACAACAAATTTCTCACCTAAACCTTCACGTAACCGCGACGGCATGATGACCCTGCCCTTTGCATCCAAACTATGCTGAAATTCGCCAGTGAACATACGTTCGCCTCCATACGGGGCATTTACAACCACTTTCCACCACTTTACACCACTTTACTCTATATTTCAACCCTTTTTACCATTATCCTGCAATTTTTTTAAAAAAATATAAAAAAAAGAGGAAATTTACCATACAATTCCTCTTTTATTCCAATTATTTACTTATTTTTCTATTTAATCTCTTTATTTTCTTCTCTTCCCGCAATTTTCCACTTTTTGGCTTATCTCAGATATTCCAGAAAAGCCGAAGCAACCAGGAAATAAATCAGAAGGCCGGTGAAGTCCTTAATAGTTGTAACAAAAGGTCCTGCTGTAATAGCCGGGTCAATATTGAACATATTAAGAATCAGGGGAACAAGAGTGCCGATTAAAGTTGCAAAACTGACAGTAATCAGCATTGAGATACCTACAACTAATCCAAGGTATACATTGCTCTGCCATATGAGAGCTATTACAGACATAAAAAAACCGCAAAACGCGCCCATGGCCAGACCAACCCTTATTTCCCTGAAGAAATAAACCCAAACCTCGTTCTTATCAATTTCTCCTGTAGCCAATCCACGAACGAAAATAGTTGAGGACTGGGTTCCTACATTACCACCCATGCCCATAATGACAGGAATAAAGGCAGCGAGCATAACTATCGCCTCAAGGGTGCTTGCATATACCCTGATTACGCTACCTGAAAAAACTCCGCCTACCATTGTAACCAAAAGCCAGGGTAATCTCAGGCGTACAACTTTAGAAACAGGGGCTTTAGTTAATTCAACACCTTCAACTTCACCGGCACCGGCTAAACGATAGATATCCTCGGTGGCTTCCTGTTCCAAAACATCAATAATGTCATCGACAGTAATAATTCCAAGCAGGCGCTCCTGATCATCAACAACAGGAACAGCAAGAAGATCATATTTGGAAACAACCCGGGCGACTTCCTCCTGGTCAAGCTCAGCATTTACATTTATTACATTTCTGCGCATGATATCTTTTAGCATTATGCCGTCAGATGAAGCGACAAGATCGCGAAGTGAAAGGACACCGATTAAGCGTCCTTCTTCATCAACAACGTAAACGTAATATATTGTTTCTGCTTTTGGCGCTATTTCCCTGAGCCGGGCAATCGCCTCTTCAACGGGAATATCGGCCGGAAGAGAAATATACTCGGTGGTCATAATCCCGCCGGCACTTTCTTCCGGGTATTTAAGCAGATCGCCGAAATCCATCGGCTCTTCCTCACCAATCAGCTGCATCATCTGATCGGCTTCCTCAGGCGAGAGCTCACCGATCAGGTCGGCTGCATCATCGGACGCCATATTGCCAAGGATTGTTTTTGCCTTACTTTGCTCGAGCAGACGAAGGATTTCAGCCTGTTCAAAATCCTCCATCTCCTGGAATATAAGGGCGGCATCGTCATCAGAAAGCTTCTGCACTAATTCTACTTTTTGCTCTATGTTCAGCTCTTCAAATAAATCAACAAGATCTCCCGGGTGGACGCCTGCTTTAAGTTCACGGCTGATTAGAAGATAAACATGCTCAACTGACAACTTTCCCACCTCCCTGGCCAAGAATAAAATAGATATTTTATGCCAAACTTCTTAGATTATAGCACGCTAAAAGACAATAAAAAACCCCGCCATGCCGTGGGCCGTTGTTTTGAACTGTTCCCCCGAAAGGTGGGTACCTACTCAACTGGTTTACAGGTCCTCTTTGCAAAGGCTGCTGCGCTGCAGCTGAAGTCCGGGTTCCCGTATAATAAGTGTTAGCTCAAAACTTTATCGGTTGTCACGAACACAGCAGGGTTTTCAATTTTTAACTAAGTTTTTCCAATAAAATCATAGCACAAAAACAGCTCAATCGCAAGATATACTTATAGATATCTGCATTATTATTCCTCTAAAGGTTTTATTTGTATTTTTAGTTCATTAAGCTGCTTTTCATCAACAAAAGCCGGGGCACCGGTCATCAGGCAGCTGGCCGCCGCTGTTTTCGGAAAAGACATCACCTGACGGATAGATTCGTCGCCACTTAGCAGGGCTATCAACCGATCGAGGCCAAGCGCAAGTCCTCCATGCGGTGGAGCGCCATAGGAGAGTGCTTCAAGCAGGAAACCGAATTTTTCCTTAGTTTCTTCTTCTGTTAAGCCAAGCAATTTAAATATTCTGGCCTGAGTATCGCTATCATGAATACGGATACTGCCACCACCCAACTCAACCCCGTTAAGGACCAGGTCGTAAGCCTGAGCCCGGACAGCGAGAGGATCATTTTCGAGTATGGGTAAATCTTCAATTCTTGGAGCTGTAAAAGGATGATGGTCTGAATCATAACGTTTTTCTTCTGCATCATAATGAAAGAGGGGAAAATCTATGACCCAAAGGAAATGAGGCTCATCAGTAATATCTTCAGGAGCCAGCCTAATCCTCAGGTGCCCAAGCACCTGGCACGTTGTTTCCCAACTGTCGGCAACAAAAAGCAAGACATCTCCTGCTTCAGCTTCCATGCGCGAAGTAATTTCCAGCATCAAGTCCTGGTCAAAGAACTTACTGATTGGCGAACGCCAACCCTCTGCTTCGATAAAGGTCCAGGCCAGGCCTTTTGCGCCAAGCTGCCTTGCAAAGAGGGTAAGATCATCAAGATCTTTGCGACTCATAGTGCTGCCGCCTGCTACCCGTAAACCTTTTACAGAGCCGCCTGTCTCCAGGGCAGTTTTAAATACTTTGAAATTGCTCTTTGAAGCGAGATCGCCGATATCGATCAGCTCCATGCCAAAGCGCAAATCCGGTTTGTCGGAGCCAAAGCGATTCATCGCTTCTTTGTAGGGCATTCGCATAAATGGCAGTTCTAACTTTACCCCATGCAGATCATGCCATAGTTTGGCCATCAAACCTTCGAGCAAAGCGTAAAGATTTTCGCTGCCGAAAAATGAGGTTTCTATATCAATCTGAGTAAATTCAGGCTGGCGGTCAGCTCGCAAATCTTCATCCCGGAAACAGCGGGCGATCTGAAAATATCGCTCTATTCCACTTACCATTAAGAGCTGCTTAAAAAGCTGAGGCGATTGCGGCAGGGCATAAAATGAACTATTATGCATACGGCTGGGAACCAGAAAATCTCTGGCCCCTTCCGGGGTGCTCCGCGTTAACAGGGGGGTTTCAACTTCCAGAAAATCATACTTGTCCATGTAATCCCGAACTACCTTAACCGCCCGGTGACGAAGCTGCAAACGTTTTAACATTTCCGGTCTTCTTAAGTCAAGATAGCGGTAACGCAGGCGAAGGTTTTCATCAACATTTAGATCATCTTCAATGTAGAATGGCGGAGTTTTAGATTTGTTTAAGATCTTCATCCCGTCAACATATAACTCAATTTCACCGGTTGGCAGTGAGGGGTTTATATTTTCATCGGTTCTTTTAACTACTTCACCTTCTACCGCAATAACATACTCACTGCGCAGGCTTTCAGACTGGTTAAACAATTCCAGGCCAAGGCGTTGATCGAATACAAGCTGCATAATGCCGCTGCGATCGCGCAGATCTATAAAGATTAAGCCACCGTGGTCGCGGCGACGGCCAACCCAACCGGCCAGTTTGATCCGTTTTCCGGCATGGGATCGATCAAGCAGGCCGCAATAATGTGTTTTATCGACATCTGCATCCGGATCGGGCAGGGTAAGTTCTGCCTTGATTACTTTTTCGGTTTCTCCGGCCTCACTTGATTCCTGTTGCAGAGCTGAGAATAATGCTTCGCGGGTTATCTCTTCCTGGTTGCCGCCATCCATATCACGCATAGTGACAAGGCCTTTTTCTATTTCATCTTCACCAATAATCACTACTTTTTCATATTTTTGACGTCCGGCATACTTCATCTGGGCTTTAAGACTTCTACCAATAAGATCAGTCTCAGCTGCTACTTCGCGGCTTCTTAGTTGATCGGCTAAAAGAAGGGCTTCACCCTCAAGGTTGACTCCGGCGGTTGCAATAAAAACAGGAGGAGCTGTCTCAAAAGAGGCCTTTGACCAGTCCATGGCCAGCATAACTCTTTCTTTGCCGAATGCAACACCCACTGCCGGAGTATAAGGGCCGCCAATGTGTTCAACGAGATGATCATAGCGACCGCCGCCACAGATTGACGACTGTGAACCCAAACTGCCGGCTGTTATCTCAAAAGCAGTACGGGTATAGTAATCAAGGCCCCTAACCAGGCTGCTGTTGAGATTATAAGGTATCTGCAGTTTGTGTAGATATGACTGAAGATCGTTAAAATGTTTTTCGCAGTCGCTACAGAGATGCTCGGTCATACGCGGTGCGCCGGCTATTAAGCTTTTGCAGCTTTCTTCCTTGCAGTCAAGGACACGCATGGGATTGGTTTTGTAACGCCTGTGACAATCACCGCAGAGGCCATCCTGAATGTTCTCAAGATAAGGCATCAAAACATCCCGATAGCCCGGGCGGCAGACCGGGCAGCCCACACTGTTAAGTTCAATTGCCAGGTTTTCAATCTGCAGATATTTAAAGAAGTGATAGCAAAATGAGATGATCTCCGTATCAGCGGCTGCATTCTCTGCTCCGATAATCTCCAGGCCAAACTGATGAAACTGGCGGTAACGGCCGGCCTGGGGTCGATCATAGCGAAACATGGGTCCACTGTAGTAGAGCTTTACCGGTTGGGATTTTTCTCCCATATTATTCTCAAGGTAGGCTCGTGCTACAGCAGCAGTAAGCTCCGGGCGCAGTGTAAGTTCACGCCCGCTTCGATCTTTAAAAGAATACATTTCTTTCGAAACAATATCGCTCTCTTCGCCAACACTGCGGGCAAACAGCTCGGTCTGTTCGAATATGGGAGTGCGGATTTCACCAAAACCGTAGAGTTCACAATAATTCCTGTATTTTGTCTCGAGATATTGCCATTTTAAAGCTTCGTCCGGTAGTATGTCGCGGGTGCCGCGTGGGGCCTTATAATCCATCTTTGTGCTCCTCTCCGATAACTTCTTAAAATAATCTTTTACTGTCAAGCAGCATTGTCACCGGTCCGTCATTATCAACCAGAATTCGCATTTCGGCCTGAAACTGACCGGTCGCCACATTGAGATTGCTTAAACGCAGACGCTCACAGAAATAATCGTAAAGTTCTTTAGCTCTATCAGGCGGTGCAGCGGACGAGAAACCAGGTCGACGCCCTTTACGGCAGTCTCCGAAGAGGGTAAATTGTGATACAGAAAGAATTGAACCGCCACTTTCCTGCACCGAAAGATTCATCAGGCCGGCATCATCTTCAAATATACGCAGTGCTGCTATTTTTGATGCCAGGTAATCGGCATCTTTGTTTTCATCTTCATGTCCCACACCTAAAAATACTACCAGGCCGGGACCGATCTCTCCAATCATTTCATTTTTTACTGTTACATTGGCCCTGTGAACTCGCTGCACTACTGCTCTCATTAAAGCCTCCGCTTTTAAAGCTTAACCATAAACAGCTAAAATAAAATTATATATAATAAAATAAGTTACTGCAAGAGTTCCTTTCTATTTTTCACTACCCGATCCATAAACATAGCGTCGGACAGAATAAACATCTTTTATTTTGCGAATCTTGCTCATGATCTGATCGAGATGAACCTGATCACGAATTATCATTGTCATATGAATTGTAGCAGTTCTGTTTTTATCAGCTTTCGCAGAAACAGCAGTCATATCGACTTTGCTTTCATTTACAGCCGACATAATATCAGCTAATAAGTTTTTCCGGTCGTTAGCATTAATTTCGATCTCAACAGGGTATGAAGCACCATCAGCACTGCCCCACTCTGCATCGAGAAGACGTCCGTTTTCTTTGCTATAATGCACAAGGTTGGGACAATCACGACGATGAACCGTAACACCACGGCCCCTGGTAATAAATCCGACGATGTCATCACCGGGCACAGGGTTGCAACAGCGGGCTATTCTCATTAAAAGACCATCCATACCCTCTATTGAAACACCGGGTGATCCCTGTTTCAAATGCTTCATCGGTTTTAGTTCAGGCAGGCTTTCTTCCTTGCCTTTGTCACTCTGCCTTTTTTTATATTCTTCGCGAAGCCGGCTGATCACCTGATGGACTGAGACGCCGCCATAACCAACGGCAGCATAAAGATCGTCAACAGAGAGAAGATTGAATGAACGCCCGACATCTTCAAGAATATCGTTTTTAAAAGAGATTCTCTGTTCCACGGTTACCCGTCTGATCTCTTTTTCAATCATTTCACGTCCTTTTTCTATATTCTCTTCACGTCGTTCTTTTTTAAACCAACTGCGTATTTTATTTTTTGCGTGAGGGGTTTTAATCAGGTTAAGCCAGTCACGGCTGGGTGAACCCTGCTTGGATGTAACGACCTCGACCATATCACCTGTCTTAAGCTGGTAATCGAGGGGAACCAACCTGCCATTTACTTTTGCCCCGGTACAGCGATTACCGATATCGGTATGAATTTTATAGGCAAAATCCAGAGTTACAGAGCCCGCGGGCAGATCGACTACATCACCTTTGGGAGTAAATACAAAGACTTCATCAGTAAAGAGATCTCCTTTAAGGTCTTTGATAAAATCCCGGGCATCCCGGTAGTCGTGCTGCCATTCCAACAGCTGGCGCAGCCAGGTTAGTTTTTCATCAAGCTCGCCGGAGTTTTTTACTTTCTCCTTGTAGCGCCAGTGAGCAGCAATACCATATTCAGCAGTACGGTGCATATCCCAGGTTCTGATCTGGATTTCGGCAAGCTCATTTTCTGCAGCAAATACAGTGGTGTGCAGTGATTGATACATGTTCGGTTTTGGCATGGCAATAAAGTCCTTAAAACGTCCGGGAATCGGTTTCCATATGGTATGAACAATTCCTAAGGTATGGTAGCAATCTTTAACTGAATCAACTATAATCCGTATCGCGGTGAGATCGTAGATTTCGTTTAAATCCTTACCCTGACTTTTCATCTTATTATAAATACTATAAAGGTGCTTGGGGCGCCCCTGTATCTCAGCTTGTATCGAAGACTCCGAGAGGTGATCCTGCAGGATCCAGATAATGCGATTGATAAAATGTTCTCTTTCACGCCTTTTCTTAGCCAATTTTTCCACCAGTTGAAAATATTCGTTTGGCTGCATATAGCGGAAGGCTAAATCTTCGAGCTCCCATTTGATCATATAGATCCCCAGGCGGTGTGCTAGTGGAGCATAAATTTCTATGGTTTCACGGGCAATCTCTTTTTGCTTGTGGGTGTTCAGATAACGCAGTGTCCTGAGGTTATGGGTTCTGTCAGCCAGCTTTATTAATACCACACGAATATCCTGGGCCATGGCAATAAACATTTTTCTCAGGGTTTCCGCCTGCTGTTCTTCCTTCGATGTAAAATCCAGACGGCTCAGCTTGGTAACCCCATCAACCAGCGCAGCCACTTCATCGCCAAATTCATGGCGGATATCATCGAGGGTAACCTCAGTATCCTCAACAACATCATGCAAGAGACCGGCAATAATCGTAACAAGATCAAGTTCCAACTCAGCTAAAATAAGGACAACACCAAGTGGGTGAATAATATATGATTCCCCTGATTCACGCAGCTGTCCCGAATGCGCTTTTAGCGAAAACTCGTAAGCTTTTTCTACCATGGCCCAATCTTCCAGATTGGGATAGTAGCGCTGGATATTTTTCTTGAGTTCAATCAGTTTTTTTTCTCTTACTGGCATACATTCCACTACCCTGCTTATCGTTATTTACTTGAACTATATAATACTAAAAAATAACTATAAATACTATAGCCCCATCGCCAGCCTGTTTTGATAAGCTGCAGGGCAAATTAATCTCTGAGCTTTACTGCAGACTTGCTTTTACCGTTGTTTGTAGAAAAGTGAGCTGATGCGAGAAAAATCAACCGGATATATAATTGTAAAGATATTTTGCCAGTTCGGCAGGATTGCTCTCAAGAAGCACTTTCTGAAAGAGCTCACATTCTTCTCTCAGTTTAACTGAAGCTTTATATGTGGGGGAACTATTAAGCGCATCAACCCAGGCATTGAGGATCTTATCTCTCTCGCCCGAGAGAGTACTATCAGCAGAAATTATTTGGGTTTCAGAAAGTATTTTAGCTGCTCTCTCCCAAAAGGCCGCCGCCGGCTGATAGGCAACTGCGCTACCTGCTGCCAATGATAAATCATCGAAAATTTTAACGACATTATTATGCTCCAACTCATTGATGATGGCTGCGAGATTTTCCGCATCCGGCAGGGTGTGGTCAATTATAGTGCGGTTCACCTGGAGATCTGTTTCACTATAGAGAAGGTAAATCGTGAGTTGGCCAGAGTTATCCCGCCTGTTCAGAAGCGGTTTAATGATTTCCGGTGATAAAGGCAGGTCGAAAAGAATAACTGTATTGATATGATCAGGATAATCCTGAAAATCGCTGCCCGAGCCGCTGCTGATATAGCTAGCGGAATTTGCCGGCGAACATTTACTTTTTACCTGGTGTAGTCGCGAATTTGTTGCAGTAAATACTACCGCCCGGATGTTATCGTCTGCCAGTATTGTCCCCAGGCATTTTAAACGGTCGCGACCGAAACGTTTATCGATTATCTTTAACCCAAGATAACCTGCTTCATCGCTATAGTTTAAATCTTTTATTTCAACTTCCAGAGTCTCCTGCTGCCGGAAGTAACCTTTTTTTAACCTGAAGGCCAAATCCAGTCTGCGGCCCTTTTCAAGCTTCTCTTCAAGGTTGGCTGCAGAAAAAAAGATGGGTTCAATTGTTCTTAATTTTTTTCTCATCTTAAGCTTCAAATGGCTTTTATCGGCGCCTACAGACCGCCACGACAAGAGTTCCCAGGAGCGGCTCCCAAAAAGAGGAAGGGAATTAGCAGTACCATAAGGTTCCATTATGCTAAGACTGGAGGCAAAATCCAGACTGATATCATCTTCCTGCAGTTCCGCTTCCAAATACAATTGCGGCGTAAGATCGCTTTCTTTTATATTGGCTGATCCATAACGGTTTAGACTTTCCCTTAATTCATTTATCTTTTCCCGGGATACGGTAAAACCGGCGGCCTGCTCATGCCCGCCAAACCTTAAAAGGAAATCTGAAGAACTGGCCAGTGCCTCGGTAATGTCAAAACCGGGAATACTGCGCGCCGAACCGCGTCCCTCATCACCGTCAAGGGCAACTAGAGCAACCGGTCGATTAAACTTTTCGACCAAACGTGAAGCAACTATACCGATTACTCCATGATGCCAGTTGTCTGCAGCAAGAGTGATAACCATTTGATCGGCAGCGGCCATCTGTTCCAAAGCCGCGGCTGTAGCATCACGGAGAATTACCTGCTCTGTTGAACGGCGCTTTTGGTTGGCACGGTCAAGTTTAGCAGCCAACCCGATTGCACGAGACATATCAGTTTCAAGCAGCAGTTCGGCAGCGGGAAGAGCTTCGCCCATACGCCCGGCCGCATTAACTGCAGGGGCAAGAATAAATGACAATGTTTTGCTGTTAATCCGCTCAGGGGCAAGACTGACAGTATCAATGAGCGCTTTGAAACCAACCCGATCCAGACGGCGCAATACTTCAAGCCCTGAAGAGACTAACACCCTGTTTTCATTTAACAAAGAAACTACGTCAGCCGCAGTTCCCAGTGCAGCCAAATCGAGAAGATGCCCGGGAAAAGATTTGCCCGATTTTTCATAAAGAGCGGTTGCCAGTTTAAAAGCAATGCCGGCCCCTGAAAGTTCTTTGAAGGGGTAAGAACAGTTTTTCTGAAGCGGGTTGATAATGGCAAGAGGGCCCTGCAGCGGAAAAAGGGGCTGATGATGGTCGGTAATAATCATATCAAGACCGATAGCGGAAGCATATGCAGCCTCTTCAACCGCATTTATGCCACAGTCAACAGTTATCACCAGGCCGGCACCGGCCTCCCTGAACTGCCTGAGAGGTTCAACGTGAAGACCGTATCCTTCATCAAAACGGCTCGGCAAAAAGAAATCTGGATTACCGCCAAGAGCCCGCAGTGTTTCGACCAGTATAACCGTGGCGGTTATACCGTCAGCATCATAATCACCATGAACAATTATTTTTTCGCCCGATTCAATTGCTTTGACAATTCTCTTGACAGCGGCATCCATGCCCAGCATCTTCCATGGGCTGTAAAGCTGTTCCAGCGTTGGATCCAAAAATGCCCGGGCCTTCCGGGGATCAGATATCCCCCGGTTGTGTAAGAGCCGGGCAAGAGCCGGGGTCAGATCAAGCTGCTCAGCCAACTTGTTTATAAAGCCATTATCTTCTGTTTCAGGCCAGATCCACCGTCTACCGCGAAAACTCATGAAGGGTTATTTTCCACCCCTTCATTTCCGTTATGATCCGAATCACTTTCACTTTGATTATTTTTATGATCTTGCCCTGTTTCTGTTTCAGTTCCTTCGGTTTTTAGCGGTTCTTCGTCTTCCGGAACAGAGGAATGCCTGCTTAACTTGGCTTCGAGGAATAGCTTTTCTTCTTCAAGGCTCTTAACCTGTTTCTGAAGAGCTTCCTGCCGTTGTCGCATTTCCCTGAAAGCAAAAGCCGAACGGATTGTGCGAAAGAGGCTGAATAGCCCAACGACCAGAGCGCCGGCAAAGGCTGAACCAAGGATAAGCAGAATCAGTGAAACATCACAGCGGCCGAATAGATAGCTTACAGTAACGGTATCATTATTAGCCAAGGCGATAATCGCAATAAGCAGACTAAAAATCAAAGCTAAAATCAGGTAAAAGGAGCTCATCTTAATTCCTCCTATTTTTATCAGGCAGCTTTGCGAGAACCTTTTAATTTAAGATCATGAAGGTTTAGCCAAAGCGGGCTGGCGATAAAAATCGACGAATATGTACCGATGAAAACACCCAGGATCAAGGCAACGACAAATACGATTAGATCTAAACTGCCGATATAATAGTGAAACCCAAAAAGCAGGGCCACTAATACAAATAAGGTTGTAAGAGATGTATTAACTGAACGCATCAGGTTCTGGTTGATACTCTCGTTAACTACTACAGCATAGTCGCTCTTGCGCCTGCGTACAATATTCTCACGAATCCGATCGAAGATAACTATCGTATCGTTTACAGAATATCCGAAAACAGTTAGGATGGCTGCAACAAAAGGAACATTAATCTCCATCTGCAAAATGGAAAATATACCTACTACAACTACTATATTGTGCAGCAGTGCAGCAATAGTGGCAACGGCAAATTTAAACTCAAATCTGAAGGTAATATAGATTACCATCAGAAAAACAGCAACAACAAGAGATATAAAAGCCTGCCGGCCAAGTTCACTGCCGATAACAGCACCTACACTTTCGATCCTGAGATCGCCTCGATCAAGATTTGGCCACTTAGCCCTGAAGGCATCCATCAGGGTATCACGCCTGCTCTCCTCTATGTACGGCGCTTTAATTACCACCCCTTCTTCCGCTAACTCACCGGTGATATCCCTGGCCTGGACAATCTGAACTGAGGCTCCGCTCAACTCTTCAAAAGGAGCCATAACTGCTTCTACTTCTTCCATTGAAAAATCTTCACCGAGATTTAAATGCAAAACGGTTCCTCCGGTAAAATCAATGCCCAGGTTAAGGCCAAATATGGCCAGTGACAGAATGCTTGCTATTACCATTACGGCTGACAATAAATAAGCTTTACGACGATTACCAATAAAATTGAACATTATATTTTCACCCCCACATAGGCCCCGCTGCGGATGAGTCCGGCCTGAAAAGCAAGGCGCATCAGGATACGGGTTAAAACTATAGCTGTGAACATACTGCAAATAATGCCAATAAATAAAGTTACGGCAAAACCTCTGACCGGACCACTGGCAAGGCTAAAGAGGACTACAGTAACAATAAGGGTAGTAACATTCGCATCGAGGATCGCCCTGAATGCTCTTTGAAATCCACCTTCCATAGCGCTGCGGGGAGTTCTTCCTGAACGAAGCTCATCTTTGATCCTCTCAAAAATAATTACATTGGCATCGACAGCCATACCGATTGAAAGAATCAAGCCGGCTATACCCGGCAGTGTAAGCGTTGTCGGCAGGTAGTTAAGCGCCCATAATACCAGGGAAAGATAAAAAACCAGGGCTACTCCGGCAATAATACCGGCAATCCGGTAGTAAATTATCATGTAAAGTAAAACCAGCAGCAGACCTATCGCCGCAGCATAAACGGCAATCTCTTCAGTCCGCTGACCAAGGGTGGGGCCAATCATCCGCGATTCAAGCTCGCGAAGTTCAACGGGCAAAGAGCCGCTGCGCAGAAGCAATGCCAGGTTTGCCGCCTCTTCAAAGCCAAAATTGCCTTCAATTACAGCTTTCCCATCGGTAATTACCGCCGCTACATTGGGGGCCGATATAACCTCGTCATCAAGTATAATGGCAATCGGCTGGTTTAAAAATTTAGCAGTAGCTTCAGCAAAGAGCTGAGATCCTTCCTGGTCAAATTCCAAGCTGATAAAAGGATAGGGAGTAACCTCTGGAGCTCTTTCCGCACGGGCCCTGACCAGGTTGGCGCCGGTTAAAATTTCGACTCCGTCTGGCCCGACAAATTTAAGCATAGCTGTTCGCCCGATAATATCCCGGGCCTGTTCAACATCTTCGATGTCAGGCAGTTCTATCCGAATTCTGTTATCTCCCTGGGCAGCTATAATAGGTTCAGCCACACCCAGCTCATCCACGCGCATCTGGATAACGGTTATCGCACGCTCAATAGCATCTTCATCGAGCTCCTGGTCACCCGTTTCCACAGCTTCCAGCAGCACGTAAAGCCCTCCTGCAATATCAAGGCCGCGCTTGATGCCATCTTCCCTGTCAGCAGCATTGGTGAATGCAAAATAGCCGGAGGCTATAATTAAAAGGCTGACCAGAATCAAAATCATCAGGCGGCCCGGCTTAATTGCCGGTTTCATCTTCACACCACTCTCCATTCATTTCTACGATTCCTATTGGAATTTATAGTAAATCTACTTCATTTATGATCAATGCAAAGCGGGCATCGAGAAAAGATGCCGCTCTGCGACACATCACCATGCGTGATAAAAATATCTCAAAATATTCCATGACCTGGCTCATGCTGGTATCGATACGTAAAAACAGAGTAACTATTTTCTTATCAGGATCAATATTCAGACGCGATTCCTCAACAGCATAATTAACCCGGTCATGAATATCAAAAGTTGAAATATCCCGGTTACGGACCCTGCTGCGATGCACATCAGATTTGTCGGCCAGAATGAGCGCAGCTGTAATCCTGTTCACAACGCGACCTTCTTCTTCATCATGATTCCCGATTGCCGCTGCCACATCGGCCGCTTCTTCAAGCGGCATACCCATATCCTGCAGTATTCTTAAAGCCATGATTGCTCCTGCGACATCATGCTCGCGACGGCCCATCACGTTACCTATGTCATGTATAAAACCGGCTATGCCGGCAAGTTCGGCTTCCCGGGCATCTCCTTTTAATTCAGATATTACCCTGCAGGCAGCTTTTGCCGTAAGGCGGCAATGCCGAAAGCCATGTTCGGTATAGCCCAGTGCGCCTAAGTTTTCGTCAGCTTTCTTTATTAAAGTTTTTACCTGTATGTTATTCTGAACTTCTGCCAGAGTGATTACATCCATAAATTTTCTTCCCCTTTATTGGCCCAGGTATCTTCGGACAGCTCTTTCAATCAGCTTATGATCGTTAACGGGGATAATCTCAACTCTGCCGATTTGTGTGGGTAGTACAAAGATTAAATCGTTGCCCCGTCTCTTTTTATCTTGCCTTAGTTTATCGATTACTGCAGCGGCAGTCAAGCCAGCCGGAGGTTTTTTCATCCCTACTTTCTCAATTAAATGCCTGATTCGCGCAGTTTCATCATCTCCGAGTAGATTAAGCTCATTGGCAATCTGCGAAGCAACAATCATGCCGATTAATACAGCTTCTCCGTGCAGATAATAGCGGTAAGAAGTTGCGGCTTCAAGAGCATGGCCTACTGTATGTCCAAAGTTCAATATTCTCCTGTAATCTGTTTCATGCTCGTCTTTTTCTACAACCATTGCCTTGGCTTTAAGCGATAGATAAACTGCTTCAGCCAGTAAATTACTTTTCCCGAGAAGTAAGTCAGAAATTCTGCTTTCCAGCCATTTGAAAAAATCATCGTTTACTATAATACCATATTTAATAATTTCAGCCAGACCGGCTTTTCTCTGGCGGACATCGAGAGTTTCTAATGTATCAGGATCAATAATGACAATTCGTGGAGGATAGATTGAACCTATTATGTTTTTACCCGAGGGGTGATTTACAGCGACTTTACCTCCCACACTGCTGTCTACCTGGGCCAGCAGTGTAGTAGGCAGCATAATAAGCGGCACACCGCGTAAAAAAGTTGAAGCGGCAAAACCGGCCAAATCACCTACTACCCCACCACCTAAAGCAATGACAGGTGAATTGCGATCCAGCTCAGCTGCCAGGGCAGCATCATATATTCGGGAAGCTCCGGCTAATGTTTTCGATCGCTCACCGGGCCGGATTATAATTGTCGACACCTGCCAGTTTTCAGAATTGAGCGCTTTTATAACTTTTTCACCGAAAAGAGAATAAACCTTAGTGTCGCTGACTAAAAGAGCCCTGGATGAAGGAAATAGCATGTTCAATTTTTTGCCTGTATCATTAAGGGAACCTGTTTCGATTAACACAGGATAGGTAAAACCCGCTGTTTTTACTTTAATCTCCCTGCCCTTCATTTATCTCTCCCCTGATCTATTGATCCAATTTATAATATTTATTCCAGATGCCATAAATAAATTTATTTCTCTATCTGTTTAACCTGAAGCTTACTTTATCCATGTAGAAATGGTAAGCAGATTCAACTTCTTCAATGAAATCACCGGCGAATTTTTCACGAAATGCACAGGCGATTTCCCAGCCGGCGACTGCTTCGGCCACCACTGCAGCGGCTGGAACGGCACAAACATCAGACCTTTCGGCCGCTCCGGGAGCATCAAGACCTGTTAACCAGTCGACACTGGGCAAAGGGCTGGTTAAGGTCGGAATTGGCTTCATGGCCAACCTGATCATTAGTGGCTGGCCGTTGCTAATACCTCCCTCTATGCCTCCTGCCCTGTTTTGAGATCGGCTTATTCTGCCTTTTTTATCTTTTACTATAGGATCGTGAATTTCAGAACCACGCCCTGCCGAGGCTTTAAAACCGGCGCCAATTTCAACACCTTTAATCGCCTGTATGCTCATTAAAGCACCTGCAAGGCGACCATCGATGCGACGATCGGGGTGAACATGGCTGCCAAGCCCTGGTGGCAAGCCGGTAATATATAGTTCGATTACTCCCCCCAGGGTGTCACCATCTTTACGGGCTTTATCAATTTCCTCAATCATTTTCTTTTCTGCTTCGCTGTCAGCAGATCGCACAGACGAGTTTTCGGTCAGCTCGACCAAATCCGGCAGTTTATCTGCGCTAATTTCAGACACAGCAGAACCAATGCGGGTGACATGACTGAATAGGGCGATACCAAACTTCTCCAGTAAAAGGCGACCAACTGTTCCAACCGCCACTCTCATGGCAGTTTCACGGGCACTGGAACGTTCAAGTATATCTCTCAGATCATCATGGTTATATTTCAATCCGCCGGCCAAATCAGCATGGCCGGGACGGGGGCGGGTCAGTTTTTCCAGATCAGCGGGAATTTTACCTTCCGGCGCCATTGTCTCTTTCCAGTTATCCCAATCCCTGTTTTTAATCAGGATGGACAGGGGGCTGCCAAGAGTTTTATTAAAACGCAAGCCGGAGATAAATTCTACCCGGTCTTTTTCGATAGCCATTCTTGCCCCGCGTCCGTAACCCTGCTGGCGACGTTTTAGCTGGTAATTTATATCGTTTGCATAAAGCACCAGGCCGGCCGGTAATCCTTCAATGATTGCTGTAAGACAGGGACCATGCGATTCTCCTCCGGAAAGGTAGCGCATTGAAATCAACTCCCACTTTCAAAATTATGTTTTAACAGGTCTTGTAAATTAAAACCAGACCAGAAATGTTATTTATGCCCGTATTCAGACATCAGCTCATTAAGGATACCTTATATCTCAGTTACTCCCTCCAGATCGAGAAGCATTTTTTTCCAACCGGGCGGGCCGCTGAAGCCGCCAAGTTTACCGCTGCTGCCTACGACACGGTGGCAGGGGACTATTACAGGATGACGGTTAGTTTTTAAAGCCTGGCCGGCCGCCCGCCATGCAAGGGGTGAACCGGCTTTCTCAGCCGCCTGACGATAGGTAATAACTTCACCATACGGGATACGGCGCACTTCCTCAAGGACTGCTGCAATAAAAGGCGGATACCCGCTGCAATCGAGTGGATATCTGCTCCATTCTATAATTTCACCCTGAAGATAACGAACAAAATCCCGGCCCAGTTCAGGCCAGGGCAGGGACCGATGCGGGTATTCTTTTTCCGGTTCTGAACCGGGAAAATATATTTCATAAATTCCGGCATCGCTGAAAAGGAATAAAAATACGCCTTTTGGCGTATCAATCCGGTTTGAGTATAAGTCAGACATGCCAACTCCTCCAATATCTTATCTGAATTCATAAAAGCTATAAATGCACAGCACTAATAGTTCGCCGGTTGAATGCTGCTAACTTTTGGTAGCCTACTGATTTAAGCAGTTCCAAAGCTTCGGGAAAATAGCGGCCGACCTGATCGGGACTGTGCGCATCAGAACCCAGGGTAACGGGAACATTTTTTTGATGGCAAATTTTGAGCAGACCTCTGTCAGGATAGAAATCACCTACAGGAGCATCACGACCGGCGGTATTTAGCTCAAAGCAGATACCGTTTCTTTTCATTATCTCTGCAATTTCACACCAAAGTGGTTCCAGATCATTTTCCGGGCGATACCCGAATTTTTTAATTACATCCAGGTGCCCGATGATATCGAAGAGACCGCTTTCACATAAATTTTTAACAAGATCAAAATAACTACGATAGAGTTCTCCAATATTTCTCTCTTTATATGTATTGGCGTAAACGGGATGGGTAAAATCCCAGTTCTGCATAAAATGAATAGAACCTATTACAAAATCAAAGGGGTACTGCTTTAAGAGATGTTCCAGTTTCTTTTCTGTTCCGGGCAGGTAATCAACTTCTATGCCCAGTTTTACCCGCACGGCAGGGAAATTACTCTTAAGAGCTTCAACCTGTTCAATATATTGCTCTAACTCTTCCGGGTTCATTGTAACCTGGGTCCGCGGTATATAGTCAAGCAGACCCAGGGGAAAGTGATCTGCAAAACCTGCCTCTTTCAAATTTTTATTTTCTGCTTCCGCAAGGTATTGTTCCAGGGTTCCAACAGCATGGCAGCAGCGGGAAGTATGGATATGATAATCGATCATTTCAACCCTCCTGCCGGTACGGGTTATTAATACTGTTAAAGAAACATGAATAACGTCCGGTATGGCAGGCCAGACCAGGACCCTGAGGTATAACTTTTACCAAAAGTGCATCAGCATCACAGTCGGCATGAATAGATTGCATATCAAATATATTACCGGAAGTTTCCCCCTTAACCCAGTATTCCTGCCTGCTGCGGCTCCAGAAACAGACCCGCCTGTTTGCCAGGGTCCGCTTAAGCGCTTCCTCGTTCATGTAACCAACCATCAGAACAGCACCGGTTTTATGATCCTGAATAACAGCAGGGATCAGACCGTTTCGATCATATTTAAGTTCTCCTGTTTGCAAGGGTTTTAACTCTTCATCTCTGGTAATTTCAGTCACAACGAAACCTCCGTCAAAATAATATATTAATTAAAAACCGACATTGCATCGGGTAGGGTTAACTGATTAGTGTAAAGCGCTTTTCCGATAATCACTCCCTTGACTCTGCCTGTGTAAGGCTTCAATGACGCTAGATCATCCAAAGAAGATATACCCCCGGACATAATTATCTGTAAACCGGTATTGTCAAGTAATATTTCCAGACCTGCCAGATTAGGTCCCTTGAGCGTGCCGTCTCTTTGGATATCGGTGTAAATAATTTCCTTAACGCCCCACTGTTCAATCCGGGAAGCCAACTCTACAATTCCTGTCCGGGAAGATTCGGTCCACCCTTTTACAGCAGCCATACCTTCGCGGGCATCAATGCCAACAAGAATGCCGTCGCCATAATCACGGGCCAGTTCCTGGGCCAGGTCAGGCTGTTCGATTGCCAGCGTACCCAGGATTACCCTGCTAATTCCGGCAGAATAGGCCTTTTCTACAGCTTCTCTTGAACGGATTCCACCGCCAAGCTGTAAAGGGACGTGCACCTCTTCGCCAATTGACGCTATTATTTTAGAGTTTTGGGTAAGCCCGGTGAAAGCGCCGTCGAGATCGACAAGGTGCAGCATTTTAGCTCCCAACTGCTCCCACTGCCGGGCAACTTCTACCGGATTATCTCCGTAAACAGTTTCTCTGCCGGGATCGCCCTGGTAAAGACGAACACAGCGCCCACGACGCATATCAATTGCAGGTATAACCAGCAAAACGCTCACCTCACTCTAATTTTCCCTTGGTAGAAAGAACACCGTTGAAACCTTCGAGCAGCGACGATGCTTCATTAAGCGCTCTTGCTGCCGCCTTGAAGGACGCTTCAATAATATGATGCTTATTGCTGCCATGATTCAAAGAAAGGTGCAGGTTAAAACCACCTTCATTTACGAAGGCTTGCCAGAATTCACGGAAAATCTCGCTATCCAGGGATCCAACAGGACCGGGCGGTAAAGTAAATTGGTAATGAAGCCAGGGCCGCCCGGAAAGATCAATGACAGCAGTAACCAGGGCTTCATCCATCGGTACCGCGCTGTAACCGTAACGCCTGATCCCTTCTTTACCGCCAAGGGCTTCTTTCCAGGCCCGCCCCAGGCAGATACCAATATCTTCTACCAGATGATGAGGATCAACCTCAAGATCACCTTTAGCATCAATGTGAAGATCAAAAAAACCATGGCGACTCCACAGTTCAAGCATATGTTCAAAAAAGGGAAGTTTTGTATCAAGGGATGCCTCCCCGCTGCCATCCAGATTTAACTCCAATAATATTGCTGTTTCCGCAGTTTTACGTTCAATTTTAGCCTGGCGATTCATCTTTATTCCTCCTTATCAGCGCTGCCCTGGCATGCGCTTCCAACCCTTCAGCCCTGGCCAGGGTAGCTATAGACCCGGCCGCGCTGCTCATCGCTTTTTCGCTGTAATATATAACACTTGATTTTTTGATAAAATCTTCTACACCGAGCGGTGATGCATATCGTGCAGCCGCACCTGTGGGAAGAACGTGATTCGAACCGGCCCAATAGTCGCCCAGTGGCTCGGGTGAATAGGAGCCGACAAAGATTGCGCCGGCGCAGGTAATATGCCCTAGGTGGCGCCAGGCTTCATCCAAATGAAGCTCCAGGTGTTCCGGCGCTATTTCATTAACCACAGACCAGGCCTCTTTAAGTCTGGAAACGAGTATAACAGCGCCTCTTTCCTGAAGCGACTTGCGGGCGATTTCCCGGCGCGGCAGGGTTAAGAGCTGCTCTTCAAGTCTGTCTGAAACCTGGTGGGCCAGATTTTCTGATGGAGTAACCAGGATTGAGCGGGAAAGAGGATCATGTTCAGCCTGTGACAACATATCGGCTGCAATAAAATCAGCGTTTGCTCCATCATCGGCAACTACAACTATTTCACTCGGACCGGCCAGCATATCGATACCAACCTGACCAAAGACCTCTTTCTTTGCCAGGGTAACATATATATTACCCGGCCCGACGATCTTTTGTACTTTTGGAACAGTTTCGGTCCCATATGCAAGAGCGGCTACAGCCTGAGCACCGCCAATTTTAAATATTGCCGAAACCCCGGCTAAATGTGCTGCAGCCAGGGTGGCCGCATTAACATTACCGTTTTTATCCGGCGGCGTGCAGATATAAATATTCTTTACTCCGGCGACACGGGCTGGTAGAACGGTCATCAGCACTGATGACGGGTAAGCTGCGGTACCACCTGGAACATAAGCTCCTACCGCCTGAAGCGGTATAATGCGCTGACCGGTCAGCCAGCCGGAACCAGTATCCCACCAATCTTCCTTAATTTGATGGCGGTGATATCGCTCTATATTTTCCTTAGCTCCGCCTAAAGCATCATAAAGATCAGGAGACACCCCATCAAGCGCCTTTTTCATTTCCTCTTCGCTGACTATAAGAGAATCAAGGTTAGCTTGGTCAAACTTAAGTGTATACTCGTAAAGGGCTTTATCGCCTCTATGCCGGACGCTATCTATAATTTCACGCACCTGTTTGCTCTCTTTAATGAAATCGGAAAAAGAAACTGTTTCTTCTCTTTTTTTATACTGTTCGTATGATGTTAGTGAAATGAGCATAGGCCTTCTCCTGTTCAGCAGCGCTAATAAATTACAGGCAGGATAGCTGGAAAGAACAACCATATTTTAACATGCTCAGAGTAGAGCGTCAATTTTCATTGTTTTTCGGTGACAAGTGATCGCAAGGCCGGGATAAAACCGGGAAAAGAGATATTTATAACCTCCGCATTATGAATAGTGGTTTCACCTTCGGCTGCCAGCCCGGCTACTGCCAGGGCCATGGCGATACGATGATCGCCCCTACTTTCAACCTCAGCGCCGGTTAAGCTGCTGCCTCCTTCAATAATGAGACCATCCTCAGTTTCAGTAATGGCCATACCCATAGAGGTGAACTGTGTGACAACAGCGGAAATACGATCTGATTCTTTTACGCGGAGTTCACCGGCATCATTTATTACGGTTTTACCTTCTGCAACAGCAGCTGCCACTGCAATCACGGGAATCTCATCAATCAGACGCGGAATAATTTTTCCACCAATCTTGATACCCTGTAACTTGGCGCCCCCCCTTACAGTAATATCGGCTACCGGTTCGCTACCCCACAAACGCTCATTATCAATTTTTAAATCTGCTCCCATTTCTTTCAACACATCAATAATACCAGTGCGCGTTTGGTTTATACCAACATTCTTAAGAAACACTTCAGCGCCGGGTACTATTGCCGCAGCAACCATGAAAAATGCAGCAGTAGAAATATCTCCTGGAACATGAATCTGCCGGCCTTTTAAGCTTTGACCACCTTCAAAGAGTACCTGGTTTTTACTTCTCTTAATTTCCGCACCAAAAGCAGACAACATTAATTCGGTATGGTTGCGGCTGAGATGAGGTTCATTAAAAATAGTTTTTCCTTCTGCAAAAAGAGCGGCGATGAGCACTGCTGATTTAACCTGAGCACTGGCCCTGGGTGAATTATAATCTATACTCTTTAGGGCACCACCCCTGACGGTAAGAGGGAGATGCTCTACTTTTTCTCCGAAATTTACACCCATTTGACTAAGAGGTTCGACCACTCTTTTCATCGGCCGCTTTTGCAATGATTGATCTCCGGTAATGGTAGCAGAAAAATGCTGCCCGGCCAGAATGCCAAGCATAAGCCTGGCCGTTGTTCCGGAATTACCTGCATCAAGCACTTTGGCAGGCTCCTCCATGATCTTATTACGCCCTTCTACTACAAGCCTGCCAGGTTTTTCAGAGATGATTACGCCAAGAGCCCTCAGGCAGCTAATGGTTGAACGACAATCTTCAGAGTCAAGAAACCCTTTTATCTCGGTTGTTCCTTTTGCCAGTGCACCAAAAATAAGGGCACGGTGAGTTATTGATTTATCACCCGGCACCAGAAGTTCACCACTTAGTTTTTTAGGTTTATTCGTAATTATGATCATTTTGTGCTCCCGATCTATCAATTATGAAACTGTGGTATAATAATAAAACAGTTTTGCCCTTTACGGCAAGCTTTTTAAATTAAGAATACTGGAAGTGGTTCTATGGAAATATATGCTCTTATAGGTCACAGCGGTACTGGTAAAAGTCACCAGGCTCCGATCATGGCCAGAAAATATGATATTGAATATCTTATTGATGACGGTCTTTTAATCAAAGGTAACCACGCTTTGGCCGGCCGCTCAGCCAAGCGTGAAAACACTCGTTATGGAGCAATAAAACGAGCTCTATTCAAGGATGAAACGCATGCCCTTCAGGTTAGGAATAAAATTGCCGAAATCAAACCGGGCAAACTGATGATCATCGGCACATCACGCCGCATGACCGATGTAATTGCTGAAAACCTTGGTCTCGCTCACCCCACCTATTACTTTAATATTGAGGAAATATCTAACCCTGAATCTATTCAAACAGCATTGACAGTCAGGGCAAAAACTAACAGACATGTAATACCCCTGCCCACGTTTGCAATAAAAAAAGATTTTCCCGGTTACATAATAAAGCCACTGCGCACCTTTTTCAGCCTTCCCGCAGCTCAATCACCGAATATTTCAGTTGAACGCTCTGTAGTCAGACCCGTTTTCAGCACTTTGGGTAGTTTTTATATCGCCGAGCATGTCATAACCGATCTAGTAGAATATATTGTATCCGGCACTCCGGGAGTGCAAAAAATATTGCATCTAGAAGTTAAAAACGGTAATAGCAAAGTTTGTTTGCACCTGGATCTTGTCGTAGATATTTTTAAAATTAAAGATAAAAAAATTGATTCGCTCCTAAAAGAAGTGCAGACTTCTGTAAAAGAGATGATAGAATACCAAACCGGGTTCTACCTGGATCAGGTCAACGTCTATGCCAGAAAACTGCATCTTAATGAAGATATGCTCAAAGATAAAGATGCGCTTCGCAAAATGATTACCTCATAGTTAATTTCCATTGGAAATTTTAACACGCCAGTGGTGAGTATATATATTCATTCTCTGCCCCCGGACAAAACCGACCAGGGTAATGTTTAACTTCTGAGCCAAATCTATGCTCAGCGAGGTTGGGGCAGCCCTTGAAACAATTAATTCTATTTTTAACTTGGCCGCTTTTAATAATATCTCCGAGCTGATCCGCCCGCTTAAAATGAAACATTTAGCGGCAGTGGATATTCCACCGATAAGGCACTCGCCTATTATTTTATCTACAGCATTATGACGCCCGATATCTTCACAGAATAAGATTATTTTTTCATTGTCAGCCAATGCGGCACTGTGTACGCCGCCTGTTAATTTAAATAGTTCAGCACGCTGCTGCATTTCATTCATCATATTTTGTATTTTTCCACTGTCAACCTCCATTTTGCCGGTTAAAGGCTTACTGCGTAAAGAATCAATTACATTGAAAAATACTGTACCTTTACCACAACCGGAAGTTATAGTCCTTTTGCCGTAAAACTTTTCCAGAGATACACTTTCGCCTTTTAAATCAATTTCTACAAGCCCCTTTTCTTCATGGGTTCGCATAGAGGCAAGATCGTCAATAGTAGTAAGAATACCTTCTGATCTCAGAAACCCCAGAGCGAGGCGATCGATCTTCTCCGGGGTGCAGAGCAGGGTAACCAACTCGTTTCCGTTGAGGTATATAGTTACCGGCGCCTCGATAACTATTTCATCTTCAATTTTTTCCCGATTGTTACCGCGAAGCCTGATAATATTTTTAATCATGGAACGCTTAGATTCCATCAAAACACCTCATCTATTGAGGATAGCAATTAAAGGTAACACTCGTTTACAGCTCCAAACCATTGCGGCTGATCACTTTTTTGTACCAATAAGCGCTGTTTTTAAGATAACGTTTCCTATTCTCAAAATCGATGTAAATTAAGCCAAAACGCTTACTGTAACCAAAAGCCCATTCATAATTATCCATTAGGGACCAGACATAATAGCCTTTCAGGGGAATACCTTCTTCAAGTGCTTTCCAGGTTTCATGCAGGTAAGCCTGTAGATAGTTAATGCGGCGGGGATCATCAACAGTGCCGTCTTTTTGAAGCTCATCGGGAAAAGCAGCGCCGTTTTCAGTTATATAAAGAGGCAGCGTGCTGTAATCGCGGTTAACCCTGGTCAGCAGCTCATATATGCCCCGGGGATATACTTCCCAGCCCATCTCTGTGTATTCAGCATCAGGAGGGTTTACCGGGTTTCCCATGAAGGCATTTTCATCGCCGCTAGCTTCAACCAGCACCCTCGTGTAGTTGTTAATTCCTAAAAAATCAATTGGTTCGGCAATAATGGCAGCATCATCTTTTTCCGTAAGGGGCAGTGAAAATGTCCTTGAGAAAATCTCAACCATATCCTTGGGGTAACTTCCCCTGAAGAGCGGATCAAGAAACCATCTGTTCATAAATCCGTCAGAACGACTGGCCGCCTCAATATCTGCGGCGCTGTCAGTTAAAGGCTGTACCGGAGTCAGGTTCAGGGTTATTCCGATCGTCTCACCAACCCTTTTTGCTTCGCGAAATGCTTTTACTGCCAGCCCGTGCCCTAAAAGCAGGTTGTGCGATACCTGTAAGGCTACATTAAAATCAGTAATTCCGGGAGCATGAACACCAAAAGCATGGCCAAGGACGGCAATAACCCATGGTTCATTGATGGTTATCCACATATCAACCGGCAGATCGAGATATTCGTAGAGATATGCGGCATAATCGGCAAAGTATCGGGCTGTATCGCGGTTATTCCAACCACCCTTGTCCTGCAATACCTGGGGCAGATCCCAGTGATACAGGGTAACAGCCGCTTTGATATTGGACCTGTTTAGCTCTTCGACCAAACGGCGATAAAAATCAAGGCCTTTTTTATTGGGTTTACCGCCGCCGGCAGGAAATATTCTAGGCCAGGAAATAGAAAAGCGGTAGCTATTCAGACCTATTGCAGAAATCAGTTTGAGATCTTCTTCATACTGGTGGTAATGATCACAGGCAACATCACCTGTTTCACCATTCCAGGTTGTACCGGGGGTGTGTGAAAAACGGTCCCAGATCGATTCACCTTTACCGTCAAGATCATGTGCGCCTTCAATCTGGTAAGAGGCTGTGGCAGCTCCCCAGGTAAAATGATCGGAGAAATAATAACTGCTCACTAACTTTCACCCCCTCTATTTTTCTTCATAGAGCTTATCACTGAGTGGTTTCTCATGCTGTCACTAATACATTGACAACCATGTTCACCTATTGAATGGATTTCCGGCAAGGGTTTTTGATCAAACTTACGGGAATGATCAAGCTCAATGATAGAAAAAAGACCCAATCCCCGACCAAAACGACCTTCATAAAGGTACCTGGTGCCCGGATGATTCTTGCCCGGGCAGGGCCACTGGATGCCCTCAGCTTCAATTCGTTCATAAGATATTCCACTATACTGAGGTGTAAGTGCAGCCATTTCATTAAAGATATCCTCGGGACTGTCATAATTCCACTCAAAACCGAGCCAGCCGGCCAGTTCGGCAATAACCTCCCAATCGGGATATGCTTCTTCGGGTGGTTCAACCGCAGGCCGGTTTAACTGAACCCGTCTTTCTGTATTTGTGTAAGTACCCAGTTTTTCAGCAAAGGCAATCGCCGGTAATACCACATCTGCAAGCGCAGCTGTTTCAGTCATAAAAATATCCTGAACCACAAGAAAATCGAGGCTTTTAAGTATTTCAGCCGTTTTCTCATGTTCTTCGCCGCAGGCAGCCGGATTTTCACCGAGTATAAACATCGCTTTTATGGAAGATTCTTTTTTCGTATTAAAAATGTCGGCGGCAGAATAACCTTCTTTTTCACTGATCGGAATTTTCCAGGCTTTCGAGAATTTTTCACGCACTGCTTTTTCTTTAAGCTGCTGGTAACCGGTTAGAACAGCGGGAAGTGCGCCCATGTCGGCACAACCCTGCAGGTTGTTCTCGCTGTAGGGAAGGTAAAGGCCGCACGAGTTTTTTCCAAGATTTCCGGTAAGCAAGGCCAGGTTAACAAGAGCTAAAACCAGCTGGTCTCCGCCTTCTTCTTCCCTGATTACAGCACTGGAAATAATGGCCGCCTTTTCAACTCCGGCATAAACACGGGCTGCAGTACGAATTTCAGCTTCAGTTAACCCGGTTAATTCTGCAGTAAATTCAGGAGTATAGCCGGCAATTGCTTTCCTGAAAGCTTCAAAACCTTCGGTTCTCTTTCCGATGAAAGCCTGATCGTGTAAACCTTCCTCAAGAATTACATTAGACATTGTATTAACCAGGGCCAGAGCACCACCTGGTTCAAGAGCAAAGAAGTAATGGGCAATATCACTAAGTCCGACAGCCTTTTCATTGGCCACAATTAACTTTGCCCCTGACCGGACAGCTTCCCGAACCCGGTAACCGATAATTGGATGGCTGTCGAGCGGATCGGCTTCAATAATAAATATTGCTTCCGTACCTGTAAGTTCCTCAATGCTGTTGGTCATAGCTGCGCTGCCCAGCGCTTTCATCAGGGCATTAACTGATGGTGCATGACAATGCCTGGTGTAGCTGTCGACATTGTTTGAACCAAGACTTCTAATCAATTTCTGGAAAAGGTAGCTTTCTTCGTTAGTTGCTTTTGGTGAACAGAGACCCATCAGGCTCAAAGAGCCATAACGGTTTCGCACATCTTCAATATTATCTACAATCAGACCAAGGGCCTCCTCCCAACTGACTTCAACAAAGACCCCGTTGGATTTAACCAGGGGAACTGTTAGTCTTTCACTGCTCTTCTGGTAATCCCAGCCGAATTTACCCCTGGCGCACAGGTGCCCCCGGTTGACCGGGCTCTGCTGATCGGCGGTAACACCTATGATCTCACTACCCCGGACATGCAGATTGATACCACAGCCAACAGAACAGTACGGGCAGATCGCTCTCGTTTTTTCTATTTCCCATGGTCGTCCCTTTCCCCGACCAACTTTCGGGATAAGGGCTCCAACAGGGCAACTGTCTATACAAAGGCCGCAAAAAACACAGGTTGAATCCTCTATTTTGTCTTCATAAGCAGGCCCCACATTACTAATAAAACCACGTTTTGTAAAGTCAATAGCACCGGCTCCGACTACATCCTGACACTTGCCGACGCATATGCCGCACAGAATACATTTATTCATATCACGAACGAAAAAGGGATTACTGTCATCAAGAGGCAGATCTTTAACCTCCCCGACATATCCACTGTCTGAAACCCCGTATCTGTAGCAGTAATCCTGCAGCTTACATTCACCTGTTTTTTCGCAGGTGATACAGACCAGGGGATGGTTCGCTATTTGCAGGTTCAATATCTCTTTACGGGCTCTCACAACCCGCTCTGACTCTGTATGGATAACCATACCGGGAGCAACAGGAGTTACACAAGAAGCAACAAGAGCACGCGCTTTCTCTACTTCAACAACACAAATACGGCAAGCGCCATTGGGAGGAAGTTCGGGATCATGGCAGAAGGTAGGAATATCAGCGCCAATTTGCCTTGCAGCTTCAAGTATGGTAGTTCCGGGCTCTACTTCTATTTCTCTTCCATCAATAGTCAATTTAATTGCTGACATCTGCTTCCCTCCCTACAGGTTCAATGATAATACTGTCAAAGCGGCACTTTTCAATACAGTTGCCGCAGTTGGTGCATAGATCGAGATTAATCTCATGCGGCTTTTTCTTTTCTCCACTGATGGCATTAACCGGACAGGCTTTGGCACAGACAGTGCATCCTGTACACTTATCGGCATCGATCCTGTAATTAAAAAGCGGTTTACAAACACCGGCTCTGCAAAATTTATCAGTGATATGTTCTTCATACTCATTACGGAAATAGCGGATTGTGCTTAAAACGGGGTTAGGGCAGGTTTGTCCCAGACCGCATAAGGAACTGTCTTTAATGCTGTAAGCCATACTGTCAAGAACATCCAGATCCTTAAGTTTACCTTCTCCTTCAGTTATCCTGTTCAGTATTTCCAGCATCCGTTTGGTTCCTTCACGACAGGGTGTACATTTGCCACAGGATTCCTTCTGGGTAAAGCTTAAGAAATAACGGGCCAGATCAACCATACATGTACGTTCATCCATAACTACGAGTCCCCCGGAACCCATAATCGCCCCGGCTTTATTCAAAGAATCATAATCTATTGGCAGATCAAGCTGTTCAGCCGGAATACAGCCACCGGAAGGGCCTCCGGCCTGCACCGCTTTAAATTTCCGGCCGCCTTTAATTCCGCCGCCCACATCATAAATTATTTCACGGACGGTTATGCCCATCGGTACTTCGCAAAGGCCGGTATTGCGAATTTTTCCGGCCAGGGCAAATACCTTGGTTCCTTTGCTGCCCTCGGTACCGACAGATGCAAATTCAGCGGCGCCTCCTTCTTTTACTATGAGGGGGATATTGGCAAGTGTTTCAACATTGTTGATTGTTGTCGGTTTACCAAAAAGACCTGATTGAGCCGGAAATGGCGGACGCGGGCGGGGCATTCCCCGTTTCCCTTCAATAGAAGCAAGCAGCGCAGTCTCTTCACCGCAGACAAAAGCGCCGGCGCCTTCTTTTATGTTGATCTTGAAATTGAAATCATAGCCAAGTATTTTTTCGCCAAGCAGTCCATACTCTTCCGCCTTGTCAATGGCAATTTTCAGCCTTTTAATTGCCAGTGGATATTCAGCCCGGCAATATACATAGCCTTCATTTGCGCCTGTAGCCCGAGCGCAGATTAACATACCCTCTAAGATCGCATGCGGATCGCCTTCAAGTATGGAGCGATCCATGAATGCCCCGGGATCGCCTTCGTCAGCGTTACAGACCACGTATTTCTTCTGGCCGGAGGCATTAAGGGTGAACTCCCATTTGAGACCTGTTGAAAAGCCGGCTCCTCCCCGGCCGCGTAAACCGGCTGATTTTACCTCTTCGCATATTTCAGCCGGCTCCATTGCAAGGGCACGTGAAAAGGCCCGGTAACCACCACGCATTATATATTCATCAATACTTTCAGGATCAATTATGCCGCTGTTACGTAATACATTAAACTTCTGTTTTGCATAAAAAGGGATTGTATCAAAAAAACGGGCCGGCGCCTCTGTATCAGGACCCTTGTAGAGTAAATGTTCTACTATTTCACCCTCAAGGAGGTGTTTTTCAACCACTTCGGCCATATGTTTTGGTTTGAGACGGCAGTAGAATACTTCATCAGGATAGACTACTATAATCGGGCCAACCTCGCAGAACCCAGGGCAACCGCCCATAACAAGGCGAAACTTATCTTTAATTTTATGTTTTTTCAGTTCTTTGATCAGGGCCTCTTCAACCGCTTGTGAGCCTGATGAGAGGCAGCCTGTAGCCCCGCATATCATCAAGTGTTTTTCATACAAATTTTTCGGACCTCCTTCTTTCTTCTACAATCAATGCTACCTGAAGGGGTAAAAAGTAATACAATGGTGAGTATTACAGATACCAAGTGTTAAATAACTCTATTGAAAAGGCTTCAGCAGATTACAAACTGATCATTGATTGCAACCTTTTCAATAATTGCTTTACGTTTTGCAACACAGGCCGGATCTTCATGGCAAATTGGGCCTTCAACGCAACAACGTATAAAATCCTTACAGGGTGTTTCTTTGGTATGGGTACATTTTTCACAGCAGTGATCAATAAATTTTTCCATCAGTAACCTCCTGCCTTTACTTGTAGCTGTCAAGTATGCTTTTTATTTTATCCGGAGTCAACCGGCCGTGCGGATCGTCGTTAATCATAATAACAGGGGCCAGGGCACAGGCGCCAATACATGCAACCTCTTCCAGGGTAAATCGCAGGTCATCAGTTGTTTCTCCGCTTTGAATGCCCAGGGTTTCTTCTATTCTTTCAGCAATTTTTGGGCTGCCCTGAATATGGCAGGCTGTTCCCTTGCAAACCCGGATAATGTATTTTCCCCGTGGTTTCATTTTAAACTGGGCATAAAATGTGGCTACTCCGTACAGGCGGCTTAAAGGTATGCGCATCAGGCGGGACACCTCTTCTATAGCCGGTCGGGGCAGATAGCCAAAGTGTTCCTGAACTTTTTGCAGAACAGGAATCACCATTTCTTTCTTTTTAATATAAGGTTCAATAATTTCTTCTATTGCCGTTATATCGATCTGTTCTGTCATTACGGCTTCAGTTTCTCTGCTCAAATAGTTAACCTCCATTAAAAGATCAGAATTTAAAGATTTTAAATTAATTTCTCAAACCGGATTCTACAGATTAACCCCGGCGTTTTTTAGTATAGGAACTGATAATCAAAGGAATTTCAATTAGGGATGACATTTATCGTTCCCGGGCTTTTAAAAATCTCCTGAATTACATCTTCAGGATACTTAAACCATTATAATATTTCCCCTTTTTTCTACGGCAATCCTGCTGAAACCGGAAAAAGTTTACACAAGCCTGAGCGGGGAAAACCCGATACCATCGGCTGCGGCAAAATGATAGAGTATCCCATTTCTCTCACCCTGGAATATATAGTTTCTGCCATCGTCATGGATATGGCCAAACACACAAATTTCAACTTTATACTGTTCAATTAAAGCGGTAAAAGCGCTTGGTTGATTTTTCCTGTTAAAAGGCGGAAAATGAAGCGCCGCTATAATCTTCTTAGCATCTATAAGCCTGGAGCTCTCTAAAGAGAGCTTAAGTCTCTGCACCTCTCTTAAGTAAATTCTTTTATCATCTTCATTGTCAAAACCTTCTTCACCGGGGCAGATCCAACCCCTGGTGCCACAGATAGTATATTCACCCCAGTTAAAACAATCGTTTTGTAAAGCATAAAGATTTTGCGGAAGAGAAGCCCGAACCTTGCCAATAGATGACCACCAGTAATCGTGATTACCCCTGATCAATAGCTTGGTGCCCCTGAGATTTGATACCCACTCCAGATCCGGAACAGCTTCAGGTAAATGCATTGCCCAGGAAATATCTCCAACAACTATAACCAAATCGTCATCTTCGACAATTCGGTTCCAGTTATACTTAATTTTTTCAATGTGGTTGTCCCAGCCTTCACCAAATATATCCATTGGCTTGTCCTGCTGGTGTGAAAGGTGCAGATCGCCAATTGCGTATATCCCCATGCTTATCCCTCGAGTTTATTTATTTAACTTTCCTTTATCCTACTAAATTAACAAGCGGAATGCAAAAGGGGCTTTTTTCTGCTTATTAGTATATTTTTATTTTACAAATAAGCTTTGCAAATATTTTAATAAAATGATAGAATGTCATTAAATTATTTAGATTTAGTTCGTTAAAGGAGGTCCTATCACTGTGGAAAAAAATGCTCCAAGGAGACCGCGCCGTTATCTGCGCAGTCGGATTACCCGAAAATTAATACTTGATACCGCTCTAGATGTTTTTCTTAATGAAGGCTACGCCAAAACAACCATAGCGAAGATAAGCCAGCAGGCAAATGTAGGCTATGGAACGGTTTACAGTCATTTCAAAGGCAAAGATGATATCCTTAATAAAGTTGTTGATAATGTTCTAGATGAATTTTACAATCTCCTTGAGGTACCATTTTCCCCCAAGACACTTGAAGAGGCCCGTTCTGCATACTTCGAACTTGTGCTTACTTCATTCCGCCTTTCTGAACAACACCGCCCGATTATGAGAGTATACCAGGAGGCGCTAGGCCAGTCACCTTCCATTGCCGCTCACTGGCATAGCATTATTGATCAGTTTATTAAAAGCTCAGCTAAATCGTTCGCTTATTCACAGGAAAAAAAGCTGGCAGACGAATTTGATATCCAGACCGTTGCCAAAGCTTATATTTTACTTGTGGATCGTTTTATCTGGGAAGTTGTAAACGAAAATGAAAGCGATCTGGAACATATCGCGAGTATAATTATCAATATGCTCTTTAACGGCTATTTTAATGGCGGCGGCAGAGTAAAGAAATAGCGTCAAAGATTTGTTTTGACGCTTACGTTTAGAGTTTAGATGTCTATTAAAGTCATTATTGGACCTAACTGGATATATTTAAATCTTTTGCCTTGATGATTCGCTTTTCGGTTATTATAATATCCACAGGACAATCCCATGATTCAACCGGAATATCCGGTTGAATCTGAAAATCATAGACAAGGGCAACAAGAGGTGTTCCCGGTTTTAAGAGGGGGAAAAAGCGATCGTAGTAGCCTCCACCGTAACCGAGGCGGTTGCCTTTTAGATCAAATGCCACGCCGGGTACTATTAACAGGTCAATAATACCGGGGTCACAGGGACGAAGCATATCATCTGACGGTTCAGGGATGCCATAAGCGCCCGGGGCAAGATCTTCGCTCCAGTTAAGCACCTTAGATGAGATCAGCTCGCGGGTTTTTGGTAAAGCTTTTGGGGCAAGCGCCAGCTTGCCCCTTTTAATCGTTTCTTCAACCATATCTCTTGTGTCAACCTCACTACCGAATGAAATAAAAAACATAACTGCCCCGGCATATTCATAGGCAGGAAGGTTAAAAAGTTTTTCTGCAATCAGTGAGCTTTTCTCATAAATTTCTGGTGGCGTAAGCCTATCTCTTAAATCTATAATTTTTTTACGTAGTTCCTTCTTTTCCATTGTTATCTCCCGGTATCCTAAGGTCTCTTAATTATCTGCACTAATGAATTCTCTACTATAATATTAATCAATAGGCCCGGGCAAAATAGGCCAATGCCGCCGCTTTCTCACCGCAGGCAAAACAATTTTTATCTTCAGGTTCCATATCAAAAGGGAGACAACGAATGGTTGCCCTGGTGTCATTTTTAATTTTTTCTTCGCAAGCTGAATTTCCGCACCAGGAGGCGACAAAATAACCGCGTTCCTTATCCATAATCTTTTTAAATTCTTCGTAATCCGAACCTCTGCGGGTATTCGCTTCACGAAAATCAACTGCTTTTTTGTACATGTCATTCTGAATCTGTTCAAGCAGCAGCGGCAGTTTATCTGCCAGTTCTTCGCGCGAGACAAACTCTTTCTCACCAGTATCACGGCGAACCAGCACTACGTGGCCTTTGTCCAGATCTTTGGGGCCAATTTCTATACGCAGGGGAACGCCGCGCATTTCCCAATCGTTAAATTTCCAGCCGGGGGAATATTCTTCCCTGTCGTCAAGTTGCACCCTGATATCATTTTTTAACTGCCCTTCAAGTTCGCCAACTGACGCAAGAACACGTTCGCGATCTTTTTTGGTAAGAATGGGAACGATGACAACCTGGATCGGTGCCAGGCGCGGTGGTAGAACCAGACCACGATCATCTCCGTGAACCATGATTAGGGCACCGATCAGACGAGTGGAAGCTCCCCAGGATGTCTGCCAGACATGCTTAAGCTGGTCGTCCTGATCGAGGAAAGTGATATCAAATACTTTTGCAAAATGTTGTCCAAGATTATGAGATGTTCCGGCCTGCAGGGCGCGTCCATCACTCATCAAAGCTTCAACTGAATAAGTGCGCAGGGCGCCGGCAAACTTTTCTCTTTCTGTTTTTCTGCCGGCAACTACCGGTATGGCCATTTCTTTTTCGATGCAATCTTTATAGACATTAAGCATCTGCAGAGTTTCTGCTTCAGCTTCCTCTTCCGTGCGATGGCATGTGTGGCCTTCCTGCCATAGAAACTCGGAGGTACGAAGAAAGGGTTTGGTTGATTTTTCCCAGCGGACCACATTACACCACTGGTTGATTAATATGGGTAGATCACGCCATGATTGAACCCAGCGAGAGTAAAAATCACATATAATTGACTCGGAAGTGGGACGCACAAGGAGCGGTTCGGTGAGCACTTCATTACCGCCCTTGGTGACCCAGGCCACTTCAGGAGCGAATCCTTCAACGTGCTCTGCCTCTTTCTGAAGCAGACTCTGCGGAATTAGCAGCGGGAAATAAGCATTCTGGTGCCCCGTATCTTTAAAACGGCGATCCATCTGTTCCTGAATCTTTTCCCAAATGGCATAACCGGCAGGGCGAATAGCCATAAAACCCTTTACCGGTGAATAGTCCATCATTTTTGTTTTTAATATTACATCGATATACCACTGAGAATAATCGACCGCTTTCGGGGTGATCTCCTTGACAAACTCCTTATTCTGCCCCCTGTTTCCGCGCCCGTTTTTTCCTTCCACGCCAACCACCCTTTCTGAACCTGTTAGGATTAGTGTTGTCACTATAGATCAGCAAACCCGGCTTGGCCTTTTTAAGTAAGCCAAAATTACCAGGTGCTTTTAACTGCTGATCATTCTAACATAATTTTCAGCGGGCGACCAGTTCCTGGCGTGTTTTTAAAAGTCTCTGCCAGCTATCTTCACTCAAGGGACGGTTGAAACTGCGGAAGTTTGCCAGTTTAAAACCATGCTCTTCAGCCCAGTAGCGTGTCTGTAATATTGTCTCAAGGTTTACGCCGGATGATCCGAGACTGTAATGCTTATAATGTTGCTCAAGGGCTAGCAGCATTGTCTCTGCCATACAGGCATAAGCAAGACCTTCCTCAAAACCGAAATCCCAACCCAGCGAAGGATGGCCGGGAACTTCGACCACTCCACCGTCTATAACCAAAACGTCGGGACGGGCGGCATCAACCTCTTCACTGACATTGGCCGGTCGGGAAATGTCACAGACAATTGCTCCCGTTTTTAAGTTGCCGGCATGAATTACTTTATCAGTAGCGCTTGTAGCGCTGATCACAATGTCGGCCCTGGCTAATACAGCATCTATATCAGTAGAAAATTCGATCAAGCCAAGCTCCCTGCCTTTGCCATCGACAAATTCTTCAAATTTATCCATCGGTGCTTCCGGATCCGGCAATTGACTACAGTCGGCCAGAAGATGAGCCATGCTGCCATCTTTCAAAGGACGTCCCTGGCGAAGCAGCGCCGACTGGTAACGGTAAATTTCAGCGGCAACAATATGCAACCTTTCGCTCGAAGTCTGGTTGTTTGGATTACCGATTAGTATAAGGCGGGGTACTGTTTCAGAAAGTAAAAGAGATATACCCCGGCCAATTGACCCGGCAGCACCGACAATAGCAGCAGTGGTTTCAGAACGGTCGATCTGCAGTCTTTCAGTAGCGGTATTAACCGCCTCTACAGCAGATACAACTGTATAGCTGTTACCGGTAGTGATCGGTATCCCTTCATTTTTCAAGTATAGACCTCCCATTGAAGCCACGGCAGTAAAAGCTCCCAGGCCGACAATTTTAGCACCGCGTTCCCTGGCCATGGCGACAGCTGCTTTTAGCTCGGCTAATGCCTGGCTGCGCGGAAGTTCAATAAAATCATCAGTGGTGCGTGACAGAGCAATAAATTCACCGTAAGCTTCACGGCCTGATATTGCTTTTATTTTTGTCTTTCCGGCTACAAATGGCTCAACCATACCATTAAAACGGCTTGTCAGATCGGCAAGTTCATCCTGGCTAAAAGAAAGCAGGCTGTTATCAAACTGGGGATAGCTTTTAAGATCAAGAGCATGGACGAGAAAAGCAAAACGGCCTTCTTCTTTATTACCATCCGGGATATAATTTGGCGCCGGATAGGGAACAAAAGGAACGTAACGTCCATTTTTAACTTCAGAATCAGAGCGCACCAGGTAAGCGAGAAACCGGGCAGTGCTGCCTTCACTCAATACTTCAAGCATGGCTTCAATTCCTGTCAGTGCCTGACGGCATTGCTCGTCATTGATAATAAGCGGCGGCTCAATTCTGATCACAGCATTTCCGTTCAGAGTCGGGGCAACCCGCACTTTTTCAACATTGAGCAGATAGGATGAAATGGCCGGGGTTAACAGCTCCTGCTCGGCCATAATACCTAAGAGAGAGCCGGGAAAATTTTCTCGGTTCATATAGAACTCAATACCGAGCATAAGGCCCCTGCCGCGAATGTTTCTGATCAAGGCGGGATATCTCATCTGTAACTCTTTCAGGCCTTTTTTTAAAACCTTGCCTTTTTCACGAACACTTTTTAACAAGCTCTTATTATCTTCAGAGAGCAGATCGAGCACTTTCAAACCAACGCGGCATGCAAGCGAATTACCGGCAAAAGTAGATGAATGCTTGAGACCAAAATCTTCATTATAAGCAGCTTCACTACTGATACATGCACCGATAGGCATAATGCCACCGCCAAGAGCTTTGGCTAAAACCATAACATCGGGAGCTACATTTTCTTCCTCGCAGGCAAATAGAGTTCCTGTCCGGCCCAGTCCGGTCTGAACTTCATCGAAGACAAGAAGGACGCCATGTTCATTGCATATCTCCCTAACCCTGGAGAGGTAACCTGCAGGCGGCTCGATAATACCGCCTTCTCCCTGAATCGGTTCGACCAGGAATGCGGCATAATGTTTAGGCTTTGCCTTCAGTTCTTTCTCGAGGGCGTGAGTATCACCATAGGGTATATGACTAAAATGTTCCGCCGGAGCATTAAAAGGCTTCTGATAACCGAGGTTACCCGTTGCAGATAATGCGCCAAATGTTTTTCCATGAAAACTGTTTTCGGTGGCAAGAATGCCAGGGCGTCCGGTTGAAGAACGGCAGAGCTTTATAGCTGCCTCAATAGCCTCTGCGCCACTGTTTGCAAATGTAACGAATTCAAGACCTTCCGGAGATAGCTCAGCCAAAAGGCGTGCCAGTTCACCGGCAGCGTCAAGCGCTGAAGGCTGAATAAAGCTCGGCTCCATTGAATTTTGAAAATTGTTAATGGCTTCCCATATCATCGGTGGATTATGACCAAAGGGTAAAGCCCCGTAAGCAGCAATACAGTCAAGGTAGCGGTTTTCATTGTCATCAAAGAGATAACAACCTTCGCCACGTACATATTTTTGATCAAGCTTGATGCTTTCAAGCATCTCGCCCAGATGCGGATTTACATAACGGGTGAAGTTGTTCATAGTAAACCTCCCAAAATTATGTGCACATATGTGTGCACGCCAATGGGATTATTTTACCGCACCCGCCGGGAAAAATCAACCTTAACAAATGTTGGGATCATTTACCGGTCATAGATTTTATTCTAAGCATGATTATAAATAGGAGGAGGCCGATAGTATCTAAGACAACATCGCTTAATGATGCCTGGCGCCCGGCAACAAACAGTTGGTGAAATTCATCGCTCATTGCATATATAATACCTGCTACTAGGCTTATTAAGGCCGATTTCCGGCTCCATGCAAAGTGCCCGGAATTGAAAGCACGATAAAGCAATAAACCCAGTATAAAATAACCGCCAAGATGGCCCAAGGAAGTCGAAAAAGGAAATTCTTCAACAACTACACTACCAGCCGGTTGGGAAGAAAAATAAAATATGATACACATCTGCAGTACAACCGGACCCCAAAGGGTCAAGAGTATAATCGCTTTCTGTTTATTATCAACCTTTTTCATATATGAAAAAATAAATCTCTACCCTTTCATACCATTATTCTATTGGTATCAGTTATAGTGTGGAGTAAAACTCGTCTTGAGGAAATGGAAAAAACCCTTTTCTTACTCTGACGGTAAAACGAGAGATACGGCATGTCTCTCAGAATTCAGGTTTTCTTCGATCAGGGCAAGCGCTTCCTCTCTACTTACTTCATTAAGCACACCGGGAAGCTCGAACAGATTGGTATCCCTGAACTTATAAGCCAAAAAGTTATTCGCTATAAATTCAAGTGAATCAAATTTCCTGATATAACTACCCAATATCTTTCGGCGATGGCGTTCAAACTGCTCCTCGCTAATGCCGTTTTTCTGAGCATTTTTTATCTCTGACATGATCCGATCATATAGTTGATCCGGGTCTTTCGTTTCCCCCCCAATCATCGTATATCCATATGTGCTTTCAGCTGCATATTCAAACCCAAACCCTTCATCAATTAAATCAGCCTTGTATAGATCATTGTATAGTTTTTCGCTTGTTCCAAATAAAGTATCAAGCACCAGTTCCATCAGTATTTCCCGGTGCATTACATCGCGCCCGCTAAGCTTATCTACAACAATATCTTTGAAACCCAGGTAAAATACAGGCTCTGAAACTACTAACTTCTGAACTGCTTTTTCTTGCATAATCTCTTTGGGCTCCTCAGGATAACGGCGCACGATGGCTCCCATATGTTTATAACCCCGGGCAGAAAAATTAGCTTCAACCTGCGCTGCAACAATGGCAGGATCAAGATCTCCGACAATAAATACTGCCATATTGGTGGGATGATAAAAGGTGTTATAACAGCGGTAAAGCAGATCTGGAGTAATCTTTGATATGCTTTCAACAGTACCGGCAATATCATTTCGGACAGGGTGTTCCCGATATAGTGATTCGAGTAAATTAAAGAAAACCCGCCAATGAGGATGATCTTCATACATTTTTATTTCCTGCCCAATGATTCCCTGTTCTTTTCTCACTGTTTCTTCAGTAAAATACGGTTCCTGAACAAAATTAAGCAGTTCCGTCAGGTTCTGTTCAAAATTAGCCGTGCAGGAAAAAAGATAAGTAGTCTGGGTAAAAGATGTGAAAGCATTCGCCGAAGCCCCAAGAGCAGCAAAGCGGTCGAACACGTTGCCCTGCTCATCTTCAAATAGTTTGTGCTCAAGAAAGTGAGCGACACCATCTGGTAAAGTTGTTATTTCCTCTTCGGGCTCTACCCTGAAAGAGTTATCAATAGAGCCAAAACGGGTTGAAAATATTGCATATTTTTTCCGGTAATCTGCCCTGGGCAGAATGTAAAGATCCATTCCCGGATTGATCCGGTAATGGTAAAGAGATTCCTGCAGAGCTTTGTTTTCGATCAGCCTGTAATTAATTTCCATGATTGATAACCTCACTTCCCCGGGGCTTCAGCAGGTAAGCAGTATCGAGCATGATTCGCCCGGCTACCTCCTGTATTTCATTTATTTCCACGGCCTCTATTCCGGCAATTAGCTCCTCGAAGGTGTAAATTTTACTACCGACTACTCCGTCCAAGTGAAAGGAGATTAGCTGAGTGGGACTGTCCTGACGGGAAAGCAGCTGGTTAACCAGTCCTCGCTTGGTATTTTCAAGCTCAGCCGTGCTGATGCGGCCTTCAATCATATCTTCAAGCTGGCAGTTAATAATCTCCCTGGCTTTCTCATAGTCAGCGGCATTAATGCCGGCAGCAATAACCATGAGCCCTTTATGTTTTTCCAGCCGGGTGTGGATATAATAGGCCAGGCTGGCCTCCTCACGTACTTTCATAAACAGCTTTGAATGGGGAAAACCACCAAGCACTCCGCTGTAGACAAGCAGCGGACAGTGTAAAAGATCGTCAAATCCGGTATATGTACGATAACCAAGCACCATCTTAGCCTGGTTAACGGTCATTTCCTCTTCTATAGTGCGAACGCCATTGACGGAACGGTTAATATCAACTGGTGAAAGTTTAACCTGACTTTTATTGCGGGGAAAAGTGAAGGCCTCGGTTACAGTATTTAAAACTTCCGCCTCATCGAGATCGCCAATCACATAAAGATCGATTGGGCTTTCTGAAAGAAGTTCCCTGTAATGTCGGTAAAGCATATCGGCATCAATATTATTATAATTTTCAATTCGACCCAGCTTATAGATCCCAAATTGTTCATCTGCACACATTTCAGACAAACAGCGTTCCATCGCATAAGCTGCTTTATCATTAAGCAAAGCTTTTATGTCTTTAACCAGTTGGTTTTTTTCCTGATTAACGTAGCCTTTATGAAACGCCCCATCGTTTAGCAGCGGATCGCCGACAACAGCACTGAGTACAGAAACAGTATCTTTCAATAACCTGCCATTTTCACCGAGAAATCTGTCATGAGCTGATTCCAGGCCAAATGCAATAATATGTCTTTCCCCACTTTTCAGGATATCTGTAGACAGCTCAGAACCATATAGATTTTCCAGCTTTCGCTGTAAGGTAAGGTAATCGGGATATTTTCGGCAACCCTGTTCAAGAACCGAGGGAAGCAGGGCATTTAAAGCTACCGTCTCTGATTTTAGATCCTGGTGGACAAACAGCCCCAGTGAAATTGTTTTGAACTTTTTGGTGGCTAATAAAAGTAATCTTATTCCGTTTGGCAAATAATGAATTGAGTAAGCTTCTGACAAAACCTGACCTCCTTCAATAAGTCAGGGACGGCACCCCTGCCCTATTTTTAAAATAATGTGGTGCTTTTCCTTTACCTTCTTCAAGCTTTGGGATCCGCGGTTGAACTGAAAGGGATGGAAACAACATATTTGAAGAAACTGTAGATTGCCCAGCCCAGTAAAAGACCGGTTAAAGCATAGACTAGTCCTTCAGTGGTTGTGGGCACACCGGGTACGAAATTCTGCCAGGTACCAGCTGCAATAGACCAGTCAACTTCTCTTAAAAATACGTACCACCTGTTGTATATATTGGCATCGTTCAACGCCATATATGCCTTTTCCAGAGCTTCATAGCGTTCAACCAGGCTTTGCATAATCTCACCTGATGATATAAAGACAGAGCTCCCTGATTCAAGGTGTTCGTGGATATATTCTTCAAGGGTTAAATTTAATGCTGCAGCGGCCTTTATGTATTGATCGAGCATTCTACGGGCCTCATCTAAGTGGCCGCCGAGACGCTGCATATACTGACCATAAAACTGGGGAAACTGGGAGAAAGCAACTGCACCAACAGCAGCGGAAATACGATCTGCTAGACCATCCAAAACCTTAAGCGGCCCACCACGTATTTTTATCATCAACCTAACCTCCCAAAAAATAACAGAACTTTTTTTCTTGTCCAAGTAGTTCAGTATCTCTTATCAATTCTACAATAGAACTTAAAGTTAAACAACAATCCGGTTCAATTTTATTGGTAATATGTTTTTACATTTGGAACTTATTTGTGGGATAAAATGACATGCTTTTTTTGTAGCACCGCTGTTTGACTTGGAAGGGGGCAGGTGGTATTATGTTTTTGTGCAAAATTATCAGGCGCCCGTAGTGAAAGGGATATCACGCAGGCCTCCGGAGCCTGAAGTCGGGGTTCGAATCCCTGCGGGCGCACCAACTGCCAGGAGCAACCTGCTTAAGGGTTGCTTTTTGTTTATAATTGACGGTATCCGTAAATTAGAATTATAATATGTAAAACCATTCTATAATATATTTAAGATAAAGTGAGCTGCAAAAAACCGCACTCTCATCCCAACTCTTTCCGCAGGAAAAGGGAGAGTAACAGTTAGAAGGAGTTTATAAAAAATGCCTCTAGTCAAATTTATACCCCAGAATAAAGAAATTGATGTTGTAACAGGAACTAATTTATTAAAAGCGGCAGATGATGCAGGCCTCTATATCGAAGGAGACTGCGCCGGAAAAGGAACCTGTGGTAAATGCAGGGTTAAGATTACTGATGGTAGCTGCGGCGAGGCAACTGCCGCAGAGATTAAGCATCTATCGAAGGCTGAATTAAAAGCAGGATGGGCTTTGGCCTGCCAGAGAACAGTTGAAGGCAATTGCACTATTGAAGTACCTGTACAGAAGGATGCGCATACCCGTAAAACAACTCTGGCCGGAGGAGTTGAAATTTTGCAAGCTGAAGCGGCGGTGGAAAAAATTGCTGTGAAACTGAGTCGCCCTGCTGTGAAAGACCAAACTGCCGACCTGGAAAGACTGTTGGCGGAACTTAAACGTGGCGAACTTCAGGTGAAACCACGCGAACTGACTAATTTTCCCTCTATGTTGAGGAAAAACAGCTACTCTGTTACAACGGCTGTCAGCGGCAACCGCATCTTATCTATAGAACCTGGAGATACCACAGATCAGCTTTACGGAGTAGCTTTTGATATCGGCACTACCACTATTGTCGGATCACTGATCGATTTAAACAGCGCCAAAGTAATTGCCGTAGCTGCAGTTACCAACCCGCAGAATATCTATGGCGCCGATGTGATCTCCAGAATAACTCACGCTTCTCAGTCTAAAGACGGCCTTAAGCAGCTCCAGGATAAAGTAATAGAGGCGGTCAATAAGATTCTCCACGACTTGCTGAGAAAAACCAAAATTGCCCGCGACAGGATCTATGAAGTGATTGCCGTCGGCAACACAACGATGAGCCATTTATTTATGGGAATTGATCCTACTTATCTGGCTCCGGCTCCCTTTATACCGGCTTACAGCAAAGCTCTTGAAGTGGAAGCTGCTGAAATTCGAATCAGGATTAATCCTTCAGGACGGGTAATCTTTCTGCCTAATATTGCCGGTTATGTTGGTTCAGACACAGTTGGGGTTATATTGGCCGCAGATCTTGACCAACCCGGTGACAATTGTGCTGCCATAGATATTGGTACCAATGGTGAACTGGTTCTGAGAGCAAATGGCAAACTAATGGCCTGTTCCACAGCAGCCGGACCCGCTTTCGAAGGCGCCCAGATTAAACAGGGCATGCGTGCCGCAGCCGGCGCGATTGAAACTGTCAGCTACCTAAAAGGTAGAATTGAATTAGGCATGATTGATGATGCCCCTGCCTGCGGAATCTGCGGTTCAGGTTTGATTGATGCCGCTTCGGCCCTGCTTGATGCAGGACTGGTAGAACCAAGCGGTCGTTTTGTTAATCCGGAAGAAAACCCGGATAAAGTTCCTGCGCAATTTAAAGATAGGCTGCGCCGGGGCGAAGGTGGATATGAATTTATCCTGGTTTCTGGAAAAGATTCAGAGACAGGTGAAGATATTGTAATCTCCCAGGGAGATCTGCGCGAACTACAGCTGGCCAAGGGAGCTATTAATGCCGGCCTGATGATTCTTTTAAAAGAAGCCGGCATCAGCGTAAAGGATCTCGACAGAGTTTTACTGGCGGGAGCCTTCGGAAACTATGTTCGCAAGGAAAGCGCTCTCGGAATCGGATTGTTGCCGCAAATGCCCGCCGAAAAAATTATCGCAATTGGAAACGCGGCTGGCGATGGGGCCAGAATGGCTCTTGCTTCCATGACGATGCGTAAAAGGGCCTTTACCCTGCCAAAAACAGTAATTCACATGGAGCTCTCAACTCGACCCGACTTCCAGGAATTTTTTGTGGATGCCCTGCCATTCAGAAAGATGCAATAATTTTATATTCATGCACCGCATTATGATGCAGGAAACATGGGTTTATTGTAGAAATATTAATTTTATGGCAACTATGATTTGAAAAAGCAGGGAGGTAAAAAATGCAAACTGCGAAAGATATCATGACTTCACCAGCCCAAAGTGTAACAGAAAACCAATCTGTTAAAGAAGTTCTGGAACTGTTAGCCGAAAAACGTTTCAGCGGTTTTCCCGTAGTAGATGAGGAAAACAGAGTTATAGGTGTTATTTCTGACACTGATATTATCAGATACTCTCATTCAATAAATGTAATTCCTCTATCCAATCTTTCCGGATGGGTTTCTCCTTATGCCGACATTAATGATCTTGCCAGCATGCGCAGGGGATTTGACATGCTGCACACTACCAGGGTGAGCCAGATAATGACTAAAAAAGTATATACAATAAATGAGGACGAGCCGGCAAATGAAGTAGCAAGATTGATGAACCGTCGCAAAATTAACCGAGTTCCGGTTGTCGACAAAGATAATAAGCTGGTTGGTATTATAACAAGGTCCGACATGGTGCAGTGCCTGGCCAACCTGTAAAAGGGACGTGAATATACGCAAGTGCGTAACAAGCATAAGCAGGTAACTGACAAAGGCGGTTTTAATAACCGCCTTTTTAAAATTAAAATTGCTGCAGCTGTCATAGTAGGAAAAACGCTGATTGCGGCAACCAGGATACTGGGCAGAGGTGGCACTACCTTGCCGGGGCGAACTGCTCAAAAAATTGAACCCGGCCTTGTTTCTAAACTTGCCCATGAAACAGGTAAAGGCAGCCTTGTTGTAACCGGAACCAATGGTAAAACAACAACTGCTGCCCTGATCACCTCCATAATGAAAGAATTCGGTTCTTCATATGTTCATAACCAGTCCGGTTCTAATATGTCCTGGGGAGTGGCAACAGCTTTTGTTGAAGCGGCCTCTTTATCAGGCAATATTAGTACTGATTATGCCGTGATGGAAGTTGACGAAGGAGCTTTTCCGGGTGTTGTAAATAATCTTAAGCCCGGGGTGATCATCGTTACTAATATTTTCCGGGACCAGCTTGATCGCTATGGCGAAATAGATAGAATCCAGAATACAATCCGGCAGGGCTTAGAGGCACAACCTGCAGGAGGTTTCCAGATAATAAATGCTGATGACCCATCTCTGGTTGCACTGGCAGGCAGCGAAAATCATTGCAGGTTAACCTATGGAATCGACATAGAACTGCCTGTAGATCATATTCAGGATTCAGTTAAGGATCTGAAAATTTGCCCGCAGTGCTTTAATGAACTTGCTTATAAGCGGATCTATTATGCCCACATAGGTCACTTCTACTGCTCCAATTGTGGTTACAGCAGACCTGAACCTGATATCAAGCTCACTGGTTACGAGGAAAACAGAACCGGCAGTTCCCGTTTGGAGGTTCAATACCCCGGTGGGCTGTTGAAGTTTAATTGTCCCCTGCTCGGTCGCTACAATCTATATAACATTCTGGCGGCAATAAGCTGCGCTTTTGCCCTGGATATTCCTGCAAAAACAATAATTTGTGCCCTTGAGAAGGCAACCCCTTCCTTCGGCCGTATGGAGCAATTTACCTACAAAAACAAAAAAGTAGTAATCGCTCTTATCAAAAATCCGGTCGGAGCAAATGAGGTATTGCGAACAGTATTGAACAGGGAAGGTGATCTTTCTTTAATGGTGGCTATAAACGATAAAATTGCAGACGGAACTGATGTATCCTGGCTGTGGGATGTAGACTTCGAACAGCTTTCCTCCCGAGATATTCAGCTTTCTGCAGTTATTTCTTCCGGGCTGCGGGCATGGGATATGGCAGTACGTTTTAAGTACGCCGGTATAATGCCGGATTTAATTGATATTAACAAAAATACAGAAAAAGCGCTTCAATCAGCCCTGGCTAAAACAGCTTCAGGGGGGACCCTTTTTATCCTTCCTTCTTATACAGCCATGCTCGAAATCAGGCGTCACTTGAACAGGATGGGACTTGGTAAACCATACTGGGAGGATAAATAATGGCTGAAATCAATATTTATCACCTTTACCCGGGGCAGCTTAACCTTTACGGCGACAGGGGAAACATGTTGTCTTTATTACGCAGGGCCGAATGGCGCAGTATAAAGCTGAATATAATTCCCGTTGAGCCGGGAGACAATATAAATTTTGCTAATTGTGATCTTCTTTTTATGGGCGGCGGCCAGGACAGCGATCAAAAACTGGTTGCAGCAGACCTTAAAAAACGAAAAAAAGAACTGCATGGGGCTGTCGAAGAAGGCATGACTATTTTCGCAGTTTGTGGATCTTACCAACTGCTCGGCAGTTATTATATAACTGCTGATAGTGAAAAAATAGGCGGTCTTGAAATAATGGATATGCATACAGAAGCCGGTAAAAACAGGTTAATCGGCAACGCTATAATTAACTGCACTCTCTGGAACCCAAGTAAAACATTGGTCGGGTTTGAAAACCATGCAGGTAGAACTTACCTTGGCCCTTCATTAAAACCACTTGGTGAGGTTGTATCCGGATTCGGCAATAACGGATTGGACAAAACTGAAGGCGCTACTTATAAAAATGTTATTGGCACTTATCTGCACGGCTCTCTCTTACCTAAAAACCCCTGGCTGACTGACTACTTACTGCAAAAAGCCCTGGCATACCGTAACCAGGACACCCGGTTGTCCGAACTTGATGATTATATGGAGGAAGAAGCACACAAGGCTGCAATTGAGCTGACCGGTTCAAAAAAACATAAAAGAATGTCTAGCAGGGCTTAAAAACGGGGTAAGGGTGAATAAAGGCCGGAAATGCTTTAATCTATTTATTCAAGACAAACGCCTTTTTCAAACAGAAAAAGGCGTTTGTCTTTATAATACTTATTTCACCAGATATCTTTAAAGAAGATATTCGATCTCTGACTTTTCATAGAGGGTTTGAACAAGCTCGTTAATAACCTGTGGAACCCTCTCTTCGATCATAGCTTCCATTACATCATCACTTACATCTTCATATTCAATTTCAACTGTTTCAGTACGATCAATCAACTCAATTATATGGAAACCAAAAGTGGTTTCAACAGGATCGCTGATATCTCCTGTCTCCAAACTAAATGCCACGTCCTCAAACTCCTGAACCATCTCTCCCCGGCCGAAATATCCTAAATAGCCGGCATCATCTTTATTTGAAAGGTCAATTGAATTTTCTGCTGCAAGTTCGGCAAAATCTCCACCATCACGAAGCAAGGCAAGAATCTCGTCAGCCTCATCTTCAGTTTCAACCAGAATATGCCTGGCTTCTACTGTTTCCGGTTGTTCGAAAAGGGAGGTGTTATTCTCAAAAAACTCGATCAGATCCTCCTCCGAGGGGTCTATCTCAGTCATGGCCAGCTTTCTAACCAATAGGTTAAGCCGCGCATCTTCACGGAAAGACTCTTCACTAATACCATAAGATTCAAGAACAGTAAGAAAATCTTCCCTGGAACCCTGAAAACTTTCACCAATGATGGAATCAACTTCTTCATCGAGCTCTTCCTCGGTAACCGCTATGCCAACGTTTGCCGCTTCCTGGGCAATTAACTTTCTGGCAATCAATTGCTCAAGAGCGTCAGCACCTCCCTGGGCATACATAATTTCGAAAAGCTCATCTTTTAAAACCGGTTCGTCGTTAACCATAGCCACTGCTTCTTCACTGCTTGCTTCCTGCTGCCGGCCATTTAGCTGCACTAACATAACAGATAGGACAATCACCGCAACAAGCAAAACTGCTATTACAGCCAGTAATGGCATAGGCTGGATAGTTTTTACTCGCTCCATTACATTTTTTGTTTCATCACTCATATTTTACACCCTCTTTGTTTAAGTATAGGCAATCTTTTTGCAAAAATTACCATTAATCTATGGAATAATTTTGTTCATCGGAAACTCGAGGATACCTTCTGCCCCAGCTTCCTGAAGTTCACATATCAAAGTGCGGACCTTATGTTCGTCCACTACTGTTTCTACTGCCACCCAGTTATCAGAACAAAGATTTGATATGGTCGGCTTGCGCAAGGCAGGCAGTAAATCAACTATTTTTCCCAGGTTATCACTGTGAACGTTCATTTTCAACATTACTTTCTGTTCAGCTAAAAGAGCCCCTTTAAGCAGAGTGATCATATTATCAACTTTCTTTTTCTTCCATACATCCTTATAGCTTTCATTATTCATGATCACCCTGGGAGTGGAAACCAGAATAGTTTCAATTACTTTGAGCTGGTTTGCTTTAAGAGAACGTCCTGTTTCAGTTAGCTCGGCAATAGCGTCGGCTAAAAGCGGCGGTTTAACTTCGGTGGCTCCCCATGAAAATGAAACAGATGCATCTATTCCTTTTTCTGCAAAATATCTTTTGGTTGTTTCAACCAGTTCCGTGGCAATTCTTTTACCGGAAAGGTCTTCCGCTTTTTCAAATGGTGAGTCCTGGGGAACAGCCAGAACCAGGCGAACCGGCCTTAACCCACGCTTGGAATAATTTAAATCGGCCATTTCAATTACATCTACTGCTGTTTCAGTGATCCAATCCTTACCGGTAAGGCCAACATCCAACACTTTTTCTTCAACATATTGCGGTATTTCCTGGGCCCGCATTAGAACGCACTCTACTTCTTCATCATCAATATACGGATAGTAAGAGCGCTCTCCAATATGTATATTATAGCCGGCCTTCTTAAACATCTCGAGAGTTGTATTCTGTAAGCTGCCGGCAGGCAGACCCAGCTTTAATTTATTCATTTTGCTCGCTCCTTTTATTTTTACAAGTAGTATTAAGGTAGCATGTAGATTAGAGACTGTCAACGCAATGAAGACGCCAATTCACTTTTTCATTAAGAAAATCATTAATCATTTTAAGCCTGCGGCAGGATATGAGTTAAACTTTAAAGAATTATTGAGAGCATCATTACAATTTCTATCCACCGGGTATTCCTGTAATGAGGTAGGAGGAAAAATAATGTCCCACAGTGAAATGAGCCGGGCTATCCGCCATCTGGAAACCACCCGTAAAATGAAAGATATGTTGCCGCGCTTTTTTATGCGAATGATGGAAAGGCGTTTCAGTAACGAACCGCTGGCCTGGTGTATGGTAGGGGTTCCGCCCGAACTGCTTAAAGCATTTGACCTGCTTTTTGAGTGGCCTGAAAATTTCGGCACAATGTGCGCCAGCAGATTGGTCGCCCCAAAATTTATCGAAGTTGCCGAAGGCGATGGCTATTCACCTGAACTTTGTTCATATGTTACCAATACCATGGGTTATTGCAAGTTGTTTAAAGAAACCGGAGAAGCACCCGAAGAGTCTCCACTGCCAGGCGGTATGGGCACACCGGCAATGTTACTCGGCTCCGGGTTTATCTGCGAACCACGCTGGAAATGGTTTCAGTCGGTAGCCACCCGATTTTTTAATGTGCCCGTTTACAGCAGTGATCCCCTGGCTCCGCCATGGGATATAGACCCGCACAATCCACGCATCGAGGAACATTACCTGACCCTCTTAAGAGAAGACCTTGCCGGTCAGATTGAATTCCTCGAAAAGCAGACAGGCAAAAAGCTTGATTTGAACATGCTTAGAGATATTCTATCTTTATCGCATGAGGCGCTGGGTTACTGGCGCGATACTCTTGCCCTGCGTAAGGCAGTACCAACGCCAATGGGTTCAACAGATTATTTCCATGCGATCATCCCCCAGATGTACCTGGTAGGTGACCAGGAAGCAGTCGACTTTTACCGGGAGATGTATGAAGAAGTCAAAGACAGGGTTGAACGTGGAGTCGGTATTGTTGAAGAGGAAAAATATCGCTTTATATGGTTCGGCCTGCCACCATGGTTTAACATGGGGATATTTAATTACCTTGAATCATTTGGGGCAGTTTTTGCCTATGAATCCACCTATAATGTAGGCGATTTCTTTGATGTCGATTTATCAGACCCTTTAGAGGCAATTGTCAGGCGAACATGGCAAAGAGCAGTTAAAATGCACGATTATGGATCTGAAGCGATGCCCGAGTTATGCAATCCAGCTGTTTTTGGCGGTTTCGTCGGCAGCAGTCTGCTTGATGAGCTTGTTGATGATTTCAGCCTGAACGGGGCAATTATGCATTTAACAAGATCATGCCGGGCAGTATCTTTTGGCGAGATTCATACCAAGAACCGGTTGGCCAAAGCAGGTGTGCCTTCACTGGTATTTGAAAGCGACATGGCCGATCCTCGGCTCTGGTCGGATGCCCAGATAAAAACAAGACTTCAAGCATTTCTTGAAACAGTAGACAGGGCAAAAGAAGGAGGTAAGATCAATGACAGTTAATGATCAGCCTGCCAATAACGTAAATGGCTCTACAGAATTAAATGAAGATGAAATACGCCGCATTAAAACGAAAACCGGTAAACCGGTTATCGGATATATATGCTGCTTTGCCCCACCTGAAATCATCAGCGCTGCCGGAGCAATACCTTACCGAATCACAGGAAAACCCGGGAAAGACACTTCATCTGCCGATGCTTATTCGGAACCCTACGGCTGTACATATGTGCGTAATATTCTGGCCAGGGCAGTAGAAGGTAAATATGATTTCCTTGATGGGTTGGTAATTTCACATAGTTGTGATATGGTTCAAAGGCTATATGGGATCTGGACCTACTATCACCCTCTGCCTTATTCTTATCTTTTTAATGTTCCCCACCAGTTAACGCCCTGGGCTCAGCGCTTTTACAAACGCGAACTGGGTTTTTTCAGAGAGAGCCTTGAAAAATTTACCGGCCAGGATGTACCGGATCAAAAACTCAGTAATGAAATTATTTCATATAATAAAAATCGTGACATTATAAGACGGTTACTCAAACAGCGCAAAGAAAAACCACCCCGCCTCGAAGGCAGCGAAATTTTTGAACTACTACTGGCGGGAGGAACACTACCAGTTGACTCATTCAACCGGCTCTTAAGTGAAAAAGAGGTTCAGTTTGCATCTAGAAGGCCGGTAAATGGCAATAAACCGCGGATTATGATCTGGGGAAGCATTATCGATGATCCCGCTCTTTTTAAAATAATCGAAGAAGCAGGTGGAGCAGTTGTCGCTGACGACACATGCATCGGTTTCAGGGTCTGGGAAAAAGATATTCCTGTAACTGCCGATCCCTATGATGGACTAACTGAACATTACTTCGTAAACTTTCAGTGCCCCCGCACAGATCGCGGCCCCGGGATTAAGCGCTTCGACTACCTCCTTGAAAGAGCCCGGGAATACGATGTTGACGGAATAGTAGGTTACTGTATTTCATTCTGTGACCCTCACAAATTTGACTACCCCGATCTGCGTGATTACCTTAAAAAAGAGGGTTTGCCCATGCTGCTGATTGACGACAACTACAGTTTTGAGCCGGAAGAAGCAATAAAAACCAGGCTGCAAGCTTTTCTGGAAATGTTCTAGATCAGGGCCACAAATTTAGAATAAAAATTAAAGTAGAAGTAATAAAATAACACTACAAAACCGTTAATGTAATAAAAGAGTCTTAAAAAGGCTTGTCGGGGCTGAGTTAATGTGAGAGAATAAAAACATTAATTTTCTACTGGCAGCAGTGCTTCGTAGCAAAGGTGCGTGATTCTGATGTCTCTAATTGTCCAAAAATACGGTGGAACTTCTGTTGCATCTCTTGATCATATCAGAAGAGTAGCAATGGGTATTGTAAATACCAAACGCAAGGGTAATAAAGTGGCTGTAGTTGTTTCTGCTATGAGCGGTGAAACGGACAGATTGCTGAACATGGCGTCACAGGTTATGGTCAGCCCCCCGGGGCGTGAGCAGGATGCCCTTGTCGCAACAGGCGAACAGTCTTGTGCAGCGCTTATGGCTATTACGCTTGAAAGTCTTGGACATCGGTCCAAATCGTACCTTGGGCTGCAGCTGCCTTTAATTACCGACGAAGTTCATACCAAGGCCCGTATAGTCGACTTGCAGACCGAAATTCTGCATGATGCTATCAATGAAGGTGTAATTCCAGTCATTGCAGGATTTCAGGGGGTCAGCAATAATGGAAACATTACCACCCTGGGGCGCGGCGGATCTGATACAACAGCGGTAGCTCTTGCTGCTTCATTAAAAGCCGATTGCTGTGAAATATATACCGATGTTGACGGTGTTTATACGGCCGATCCCAACATCTGCCCCAAGGCAAGACATTTAAAAAAAATATCTTACCAGGAAATGCTGGAGCTTGCCGGACTGGGTACTAAAGTGCTGCACGCCCGTTCTGTAGAACTAGCCCAGAAGTACCAGGTGCCGCTGGTAGTTAAATCATCTTTTGGCGGAGAAAGGCAGACCTGGATAGTTAATGAGGAGGAAGTTATGGAAAACTCGGTTATTAAGGGAGTTACCCTGGAAAGAAACGTTTCAAAAATCTCACTGATTCGTGTTCCGGACCGCCCGGGAATAGCATACAAAATATTGTCACCACTGGCAGAGACATCGATCAATGTAGATATGATTATTCAAAATGCAAGCATTGACGGATTTGCCGATTTTACTTTCACTATTCCAACAACTGACCTCGAAAAAGCACGGGTCCTGGTAAATAAAGTAGCTGAAGAAGTCGGAGCCCTGGAAATGCTTGCCGACAATAATATCGTAAAGGTTTCTGCTGTTGGTATCGGCATTAAAACTAACCCCGGAGTCGCCGCCAGAATGTTTAAGTCGCTTTCCGAGGAAAATATCAATATTGAGATGATCAGCACTTCTGAATACAGGATTTCCTGTGTTATTGAAGAAAAATATGGTGAACTGGCAGTAAGGGCAGTTCATAAGGCCTTTGGTCTTGATCAAACAGATCCTAAACATGACGGAGATAATCAGAATGAATAAAGGCGATTTAAAGCGCTTTTGGAACGGTTTCTTACAGATTGCCGACCCGAAAATATGGATCGCTTCAACTATACCTATGGCGGTCGGTGGCGCTCTGGCCTTTGCCCAATCGGCAAAATTCAACTGGTACTGGTTTCTGGTTGGAGTAGTTGCCGTCTATCTTTTAGAAATAGGTAAAAACGCCATAAACGAATATATTGACTATTTGAGCGGCGTAGACCGCTTCGTTACCCCCGACAAACGAACTCCGTTCAGCGGTGGCAAAAAAACAATCATTGACGGCAAACTAACTCTTAAAGAAAACCTGGTTATAGGAATAATCACAATCTTTACTGGCTGCCTGCTGGGACTTTATATTGTTGCTTTCAGAGAGTTTTCCGTATTCTGGTTTGGGCTGGCAGGTGTTTTCTTCGCCCTTTTCTACAGCCTTCCACCCTTCCAACTTGCTTATCGTGGATTTGGAGAACTCGCAGTCGGCTTTACCTTTGGCCCCTTGATCACTACAGGAACATACCTGGTTCAGACAGGAACGATTAGCCTGCTGGTAGTTATCGCCTCCCTGCCTCTTGGCTTTATCATTGCCAATGTTCTATGGATCAACCAGTTTCCCGATTACGAAGCAGATCTCAAAGGTGGCAAAATGAACGGTGTGGTCCGTCTGGGCAAAAAAAAAGGAGTAAGTGTCTATGCTTTGCTTTTCGGCCTTGCTTATCTTTTCCTGCTTATTTTAGCTGTTTTCAGTAAAAGCTTTCTCTGGCTGCTTCCTTTTATCAGCCTGCCTCCGGCTGTTAAAGCGGTTAAAGTTGCCCGTGAGCATTATGATAACATTCCGCTTTTGGTTGAAGCCAACGCCAAAACCATTCAGGTCTACCAATTAACCGGAATAACGATGATCGCAGCAGCCCTGCTCACTTTAATATTTTAAAAATATTTTAAGGGCTGGCAGATCAGTCAACTTATTTAAGATAAGCGCCCGGGGTTTTAACTGCCCGAGCGCCTTATTATTAAGCCATGCATATTAAAACAGAATTAAATAACCCAACTCACTGCTTAAGATTCTTGCTTCTTCGACCAGAAAAACATAGGCTTATCTACCATATTCTCACCCTGGGCATTTAACATTGGCTTGGGCGGATCTGATTTCTGGGTTTTCAGCGAGACTACTATAAGCGTAATTATACAGACAACGACTGCCGGTATAGTAGCAAAGAAAAGGGCGTCCCAGATACCCTCGTCTACCCAGTACCAAACTTCAAAATCGACCATATACCAGTTAGATTCAATTGTAAAAGGCAGGGCCCATGCAAAACCGATCGCCCACGTCACTACCCCGGCAAAGAAAGAAGAAACTGCCCCTTTAAGATTCGCCTTGCTCCAGAAGAGACCGGCAATAAAGGCCGGCACCACCGTGGGCAAACCGATACAACCGGCAAATACAATCAGTTTATACAAAGAAGGCAAAGCGATAGCTATAATCATACAGATAATCGCAGTTACCGGTATGGCAACGCGCACAGCCTTCAGGGTATCGACAGTAGTTGCTTTTGGCCTGAAGTAGCGGTAGACATTATGTCCGAGTAAGGTGGAATTGATTAAGACACTGTCGCCTGCAGTTGATATAATCGCCCCGGCTACCATGACAATGAAAAAGACAGCATACCAATCAGGCATAAAATTCTGGGCAGCCCAGATTAAGACTTTTTCGTTCTCAATTGGGCTTGCCAATCTGAACCCATAGGTGAAAACGGCAATGCCGATCATAACCGGTATCATGGCAATTATAAGGTAGAGAATTCCGGCAGTGATAAAACCACCGGAAGCTGTTTTTGCCGTTCTGGCGGCTAAGGCGCGCTGCATCAGGATCGCGCAGCTTAAATCACCCAGCCCCACCCCAAGCCAGGCGGCAATATAGGCAATCCAGCCAAACAGGCCAACATAGTAGAGAAAACCACGCGCATCTGAAACAGGCCACAATGTGAAAGGCGGTAACTTATCCCAGACCCTGGCATTGTTGACAAAAAAATCCCATCCTCCAACGCCCTTGATTACTGCCGGGAATAGGATTAAAAGAGCGACTATGATTAATACAGTATTCATAGTATCAAGCCTGGAGAGCGCTTTCAGACCGCCACTGTATGTTACGGCTATAATAACAATTGTGCCGATAACGACAGAGATAGCATAACTAAAACCGGTAGTCACCTGCACAAGGACTCCGGCTGCAACCATCTGGCCGGCCAGCCAGGACATGGTTCCGATAATCTGAATAATCATAAATAATACACTCATCTGACGTCCATAACGATTATCATAGAAATCGACAATCGAAGTATAACCGGCCTGACGTAAACGATAAACCAGGAATACCCCGCTTAATACAAGGGTCAGGGCCGGTGCCCAGGGGTCATAAATAATTCCCTGGAAACCGAACATATAGGCATAACCGGCAGCGCCAAGAATAGCCCCGGCACAAAGCCAGGTGGCAGCGGTGGAACCGACCAGGTAGACAAAAGAAATATCTCTGCCACCCACAACATGATCATCACATTCTTTAATACCACGGGAAAAATAAATTCCGATAGCGACAACAATAGCTATATATATTATCAATCCAAGATAAATCCAGCCTGAAATATGGCCAAACATTGCACCATCTTCCATAAATAGCCCTCCTTCCATCTCTGAGGTAATTTATGCTAAACGGAGGGTAGTACAAGACCCTCCGTTTATTATATTGGTCAAGCATAAAAATCTTTTTACTCCATGATTTCTTCAAATTCTTCAAGCTCGGGTACAGGATAATCTATACCGAGCAGAAAAGATATTTCACCTTCAGAATTAAATACCGGAGCATAAGCAGACTTTTGCAAACCATAGCCATAATCGTCCATCCATGTGGTTAAAGAAACCTGTGGTTCTCCTGTGGCATAGGCTTCAACGGTCCATGGTTCTTTTTCATACTCGGTTCCGTAGGGATCCATGTCTTCCGGCTCAGCGCCATCAACGATAATCAGGTTATAGTCTCCACCGCCATCGATAAAGCTATAGAGGTAGGTTGCCTCCACTTCATAAATCCACTCATTGAAAAGTGCATAAAGTTCATCATGTTCCGGACCCTGCCTGTTACCGTTCTCAACAACCACATCATGGAGATCTCCATAATAGCCATCTGCCTCATTCAAGCGGTCACCCAGTTCAGTTACAATAGCCAGGACTTTATCCATTGCCTCATTATTCTCCGGAAAATCATAGATTTCAGGGTCATCTACCGGAGATGCGTCATCCTCAGCCGCCTGCTCACCACAGCCTGCAGCCAAACCCAGGGAAAGTCCCAAAACAAGAATAAAAACAATAAAAATCAAAACTTTTTTCATTTCAATATCCCCCTTTTCCTAATATATTTTAAACCCATTACATAAAAATTACTGATAAAAATTTTATGCATATTTTGTCCGGCATACCTCCTGATCATAAGAAAATTTAATTACACAATATTAAAAACACGCAACTTTTATGCCAAGATTATTCATTTTTTTGTTTCTAAAAAAAAGTCCCTTGGCATAATTATTGCGTATATTAATGAATAGCTTTAAAAAAAGACAGGGAACTTCAAATAAAATGATTATTGTAAATAAATTTGAATTTGCATAACGCTCTATGCCCCCTGATTTTATCTGGCAGGAAATCTAATTAATAAGAAACCCGGCAAGATATTTCTTAATAATAAGAAATATCTTGCCGGGAATGTAAGCAAGTGATCACGTTATTATAATAAATGGAGGGATATAATGAAACTGGCAATATTAGGCCTTGGTGGCGTTGGCAGAGTTATTGCCAAATCGGCCACCCGTACCGGAAAATTTGCTGAGATAATATGTGCAGATCTTGAACCGGAAGTGGTAGAAAACGTTATTAATGATCTGGAGAGCAATATTTTAAAAGGAATTGTGGTAGATGCATCCGATCTCAGCGCAGTTACAAAACTGGCTTCCAATGTGGATATTCTAATCAATGCGACTGTGCCCCGTTACAATTTGATAGTCATGGAAGCCTGCCTCGCAGGTAAATGCCATTATATGGACCTTGCCTGTGAAACACTGCTTGAATTACCCGGCAAGATAGACATTTCAGAACAACTGGCCCTGGATGATCACTTCAAAAAATCCGACCTGCTTGCTCTTTGCGGTATCGGTATCGACCCGGGATGCAGTAATATCTTCGCCCGCTATCTGGCAGACCAGATGGACAGCGTTGATGATATTCTTGTCCGTGACGCAGATGTTTCTTACGTTGAAGGATATGAGTTAGCTTTATATTTTTCACCCGACACATTTATCGATGAGTGCGTTTCCGAAGCTCCTATTTATTATGAAAATGGAAATTTCATTACGAAAGAACCCCTGCAGATTATTGAAGATTTTGTATTTCCTCATCCTA
>JAABTH010000008.1 GCA_011389985.1 Bacillota bacterium | reverse complement strand
GATGGGATAAGCATTCCAGAAGAAAATCCAAATCTCGACCCTGAGGCAGAAGAAAAAGCATGGGAAGTATTTGATGCAATTAAGTCCGGAACATTGGTCATTTCTGCTGAGCAAGGGGATCTATTTAAATAAGGTTAATTATTTGCTTTTTTAAAAAGGGCGGTTAACCCCGCCCTTTTTTCCTAATACAGGGGAGTTGATGCGATTGAATCACATTGTTGAAATGGTCGATATTCGCAAAGAGTTTCCCGGAGTTGTAGCCTGTGATGATATAACTTTTAAAGTGAAAAAAGGTGAAATACATGCCCTGCTAGGTGAAAACGGGGCCGGGAAATCTACCCTGATGAATATCCTCTTTGGCCTGTACCAGCAGGACTCCGGGTCTATTTACCTGCGAGGAGATAAAGTTAGCATAACTAACCCCAATATCGCTAATGATCTTGGAATTGGTATGGTTCATCAGCACTTCAAGCTGGTCCATAATTTCACAGTTACTGAAAATATTATTCTCGGACTCGAGCCGACAAAAGCCTTTATGATTAATACCCGCAGCGCTTTTGCCCGAATCAGCGATCTTTCAAAACAGTACGGTCTTAATGTTGATCCCGATGCGCTTATATCTGATATCTCCGTCGGGATGCAGCAGCGGGTTGAAATTCTTAAAATGCTCTACAGGGATGCAGAAATATTGATTTTTGACGAACCAACCGCTGTTCTAACGCCCCAGGAAGTGCAGGAAATGATGAAGATCATGCGCGGACTGATTGATGAAGGAAAAACTATAATTTTAATTACTCATAAGCTGCGTGAGATTATGGCTATAGCTGATCGCTGCACAGTAATCCGCTGGGGGAAAGTGGTCGGAACAGTTAATACTGAAGATACATCTGAAGAAAAACTTGCTGAAATGATGGTTGGCCGCAAGGTTCTTTTTGAATTGAATAAAAAAGAGGCTCACCCCCGAAAAGAGATACTAAGTATTGAAGAGCTCTCCGTTTCAGGAAGTGCAGGCAGAAAAGGGCTGAAGAATTTTACGCTTGGTGTTCGTTGCGGTGAAATCGTCGGCCTTGCCGGAATTGATGGAAACGGACAGAAAGAGCTTGTAGAAGCTATTATTGGTTTGAGAAAAGCTGACTCAGGTCGGATAATGCTTGGTGATGAGGATATCAGTACTTTATCGATAAGAGAAAGAATTGAAACAGGCCTTGCTCATATCCCGGAGGACAGGCATAAACACGGATTGGTTCTAGATTACACCGTTCAGGAAAACATGATTCTTAAAACTTACTACCGCGAGCCATATTCCAGCAAAGGTCTTCTTGACTGGAGTTTTATTTATGAACATGCTGAAAATGTAATCAGGGATTTTGATATCCGGGCCGGGGAAGGGGCTGATTCATTAGCCCGTTCGTTATCCGGAGGAAACCAGCAGAAAGCAATTGTCGGGCGGGAAATAGACAGTAACCCGGATCTGCTAATTGCCGTTCAGCCTACCCGCGGTCTTGATGTTGGCGCAATCGAGTATATTCACCAGCGTTTGCTTGAACAGCGGGATCAGGGTAAAGCGGTATTTATGATATCACTGGAACTTGATGAAATCCTCGATCTATCAGATCGGATTGCCGTAATTTATAATGGTGAGCTGGTTGATATTGTCGATGCTGATAAAACAGATGAAAATGAAATCGGCTTAATGATGGCGGGCGGGAAGAGAGGTGTTGCCACTTGAAGACGAAAGTCAGGGTAAAAAAAGATCTTTACATGTCACTTTTTGCTGTTTTGCTCGGGCTGATAGCCGGTGCAATTTTAATGACTGCGACAGGTAATAATCCTTTTGATGGTTTTTACTTTCTTTTCCGTGGCGGATTAATGAACATCGAGCGTATAGGAAATACCCTGGCTACGGCTACTCCACTTATTTTTGCCGGGCTCTCTGTCGCTTTTGCCTTTAAAACAGGTTTGTTTAACATTGGTGGTGCCGGCCAGATGCTTATTGGCGGGCTCTGTGCCACAGCGATTGGCCTGACTTTTGACTGGCCGAAACCTATCCTTCTTTCCGTCATCTTAGTAGCTGCCTTGATCGGCGGCGCTCTCTGGGCTTCGCTGCCTGGATTGCTCAAGGCCCGCTTTAATGTTCACGAAGTGGTTTCAACGATTATGATGAACTGGATTGCCTACTGGACCGTTTTTTATCTGGTCCCGCAGTATTTTAAGGGACCTTTTCTTGAGACTGAATCGCAGAGAATTCCTGCGGCTGCTTCTCTTAAAGTACCATGGCTTACTTCCCTTTTCGACGGATCTTACATTAACCTCGGTATTTTTCTGGCTGTTGTTTTTGTTGCAATTATTGCATTTATCCTCGAGAGAACAACCCTTGGATATGAACTTAAGGCTGTTGGCTACAACCGTGATGCAGCTGAAGCGGCCGGCATAAGCGTGAATCGTAATATTATATTCTCAATGTCTATTGCCGGTGCTCTTGCCGGACTTGGCGGCGCCACTTTTTACGTTGGTTTTGCTTCCAATATGCAGATAGGTGTACTTCCCGCCCAGGGTTTTGATGGAATTGCTGTAGCCCTTCTTGGCGCAAATTCACCATGGGGTGTATTCCTGGCTGCTCTTTTCTTCGGCCTTCTTCATACCGGTAAAGGCTTTATGAATGCCATGACATCTATCCCTCCGGAAATTGCAGACACAATAATAGCTACAATAATATATTTTGCGGCTACTTCAGTTTTAATCGAACGTAATTGGGATAAGATAAATAAGATAAGACTGGACTTTATGATACGTAAAAGAGAAGCGGAACAGCTTGAAGCCGATTCGGGAGGTGAATAGTAATGGTTGACCTCATCTATCAACTATTCCCATATGCTATTGCTTTTACCATTCCCCTGCTGATCACTTCGCTTGGCGGTCTCTTCAGTGAGCGAAGTGGAGTTATAAACATAGGTCTTGAAGGCTTGATGTTGATGGGGATGTTTGTCGGGGCTTTTACCATTACTAGAATAGAAATGACAAACCCGGCTACAGCTGTCTGGATTGGGCTTCTGGCCGCGGTATTTTTCGGCGCCCTGTTTGCGCTGCTACATGCTTTTGCCTGTGTCACCTTAAATGCCAACCAGGTGATCAGCGGTATTGCCATTAATATGATTGCCAGCGCTGTAACAGTATACCTGGCCCGTTTGATCACCGGCAGTGGTAATGTTCAGATCATTCGCGGTATGAGCAGGGTTACTATTCCTATTCTATCTGAGATCCCGGTTTTGGGAAGGCTGCTCTTTACCCAGACTTATGCCACCACCTGGTTGGTTCTATTTATCCTGGCTTTTGCCACCTTCCTGCTCTATAAAACACGTTTTGGCTTGCGGCTCAGGGCTTGCGGGGAGCATCCTCATGCTGCTGATTCGGCCGGGGTTAATGTATACCTGATGCGTTACATGGCCGTTATGATCTCCGGAGCCTGCGCCGGTCTTGGTGGAGCTACCTTTATAGTCACTCTCTCCGGAGAATTTAACGGAACAGCTGCCGGACTGGGATTTCTTGCTCTTGCTGCCCTGATTTTTGGGCAGTGGAAGCCCTGGGGTATTCTTGGTGCCACTTTCTTCTTTGGTTTTGCCAGCACTATAGCCAATGTGTCTCAGGTTATTCCGGTTTTATCCCAGATTCCGGGAATATATCTCAAGACATTCCCATATGTAATTACTCTTATAGCTTTGGTCCTGTCATCAAAATCTTCACAGGCGCCCAAGGCTGTAGGCGAGCCTTACGATAAGGGTAAACGGTAGTTATAAATATTCCGGTGGTGATCATATGCGAGTTTACGACCTCATTTTAAAAAAGCGAAATGGCCGGGAACTTACGGCTATGGAAATTGATTACCTGATCAACGGATATGTAGACGGCAAAATTCCTGATTACCAGATGTCGGCTCTGGCAATGGCTATATATTTTCAGGGTATGACAGAACAGGAGACGTTGAATCTGACAAATACGATGATTGATTCCGGCGAAACCATATCACTGGAGGCAATACCGGGCATAAAAGTCGACAAGCATAGTACCGGTGGGGTGGGCGATACGACAACCCTGGTGCTGGCACCCCTGGTTGCTTCAGCCGGGGCGCCGGTAGCAAAGCTTTCTGGCCGTGGTCTGGGTCATACCGGTGGCACACTGGACAAGCTGGAGTCAATCCCCGGTTTCAGTACGGATATGACTGTAGCGGATCTTGTAGACGCCGTGAAAAATATAGGTGTTGCTGTGGCTGGTCAGACCGGAAATTTGGTGCCTGCAGATAAAATGTTATATGCTCTTAGAGATGTTACCGCTACTGTTGACAGCATGCCCCTTATTGCCGGCAGCATCATGAGTAAGAAACTTGCTGCCGGAGCAGATGCGCTTGTTTTGGATGTTAAAGCCGGCGATGGAGCTTTTTTAAAGAGCAAAGAGGAGGCTTTTGAATTAGCCCGCACCATGGTTTCCATCGGTAAAGGAGCCGGGAAAAAAACCGTGGCCCTTGTAACAAACATGGATCAGCCCCTGGGCAGAGCAGTGGGTAATGCTCTTGAAGTAAAGGAAGCGATCATGACTTTGCGTGGCGAAGGACCTGCCGATCTTCAGGAACTATCTCTTTTCCTGGGTGGGTGGATGCTAACCCTGGCGGGTAAATGTTCTGAACCGGATGAAGGCAAAACAATGCTGCTTGAAGCGATTAAAAATGGAGCGGCAGTTCAAAAATTTAAAGAACTTATTCGCAGTCAGCACGGTAATGATGCCGTTGTCGATGATTTTGCCATATTGCCTCATGTCGCCAACCAGATTAAAGTGAAGAGTTTAAGGGCAGGATATGTGCAGCGGATTAAAGCAGAAACTATCGGAATAGCAGCAATGACGCTTGGCGCAGGTCGAGATACGAAAGATTCGCAAATTGATCCGGCTGTCGGAATAATATTAGAGAAAAAAGTTGGCGATCGGGTTAAAATAGGTGAAGCCCTGGCTGTTATTCATGCCCGTGACGATGCTCCTCCCGAGGTGATTGAAGCTGTTGAAGAGATGATATTAATTGCATATAAACTTCATAATGAGCAGACAGAAAAAGCAGATCTTATTTATGGAACTGTTGATTAAAGTTTAAGAGCTCAGAGGAGGTCTAGAAAATGTCAGAAAAGATAGCTTCTTATATCGATCATACCCTGCTCAAACCTGAGGCAACCAGAGAGCAAATTATTACACTTTGCCATGAAGCTATGAAATATAAGTTTTACTCAGTTTGTATAAACCCCTCATATGTGAAAACAGCGGTTGATCAGTTAAAGGGCAGTGATGTTAAGGTATGCGCAGTCGTTGGTTTTCCCCTGGGCGCCACAACCAGTGCTGTTAAGGCTTTTGAAGCAAAAGAAGCTGTTGAAAACGGCGCAGCAGAGATTGATATGGTTATTCATGTTGGCGCTTTAAAAGGCGGAGATAGTAAATATGTCTTAAAAGATATTATTGCTGTAGTTGAAGCTGCCGGTGGTAATACTGTAAAGGTTATCATCGAAACCGGTCTTTTAAATGATGAAGAAAAGAAAAAAGCCTGTCTTCTGGCCAAAGAAGCGGGAGCACGCTTTGTTAAAACCTCTACCGGTTTCGGAGCCGGGGGCGCCACCCTGACAGATATACAGCTGATGAGAGAAACTGTCGGACCCGGATTCGGGGTTAAAGCTTCAGGCGGTGTTCGCACACATCAAGCGACCAAAGAGATGATTCAAGCCGGGGCAACCAGAATCGGCACAAGTTCTGGAATAGCGATAGTGGAAGGCTAAATGGTTGTATAATATTATGACAGGTTAACGGCTTTTGACAAGAATGTTTATAATAGGCTAAAATTAGATAACGACAATTTTTAACCGGTGTTACACCGGTATTTATTTTTGCGGAGGGGATAAACTTGCGTAACCGATTCTTTATGATTATCATTGGTGTTATTATTATCGGCTCATTTTTACTGGCAGGAACTAATTTATATTTAGACATGCTGTGGTTTCAGGATCTTGAAGCTTCCCAGGTATTTTGGACTCAGCATCTTACTATGCTGGGAATGAGGTTTGGCGCTTTACTCTTCATATTTATCTTTATTTTTATAAACCTTATGTTTACCAGGCGCTATATTCTTAGTTTTCCGAACCTGGCCTTGCGGGAAAAACTGATGGCGTCAGGCTTTATGCAATTTCTTACCCCAAGACGGTTGATATTTTTCTTTTTAGGTGTCTCTGCAGTTCTAGCCTATCTTTTATCCAGCTATGCAGGTAATTATTGGATGGAGGCGCTGCGTTTCTTTAATTATGTGCCTTTTAACGTGAGCGATCCGGCTTTTGGGCTCGATGTTTCATTCTATGTATTTCAGTTGCCTTTTTACCGTTTTCTCTATAGTTTCCTGATGATGAATGCTGTTCTCACTACGATCATTGTCAGCGCCATTTACCTGATGCTGAACCCTCCTTCCCAGGGGAAGCAGGGCTGGATTCTTACACATACAAAAGGTATAAGCCACCTGGCAGTTTTGCTTACTATGATTTTTGGTTTAAAAGCCTGGGATTATCGTCTTAAACAACTTGAGCTGGTGTTATCGGAACGCGGAGTGGTCTTTGGCGCAGGCTATACTGATATAAACGCCAATTACCCGGTTTTAATGATATTGATGATTTTGGCTATAGTTATTGCGTTGGTTTTTATCATTAACATCTTCTTGCGCCGGTATCGCTTGTTCATTTACGGTATCCTGGCTCTTACCGGAGTTTCTCTTTTAGGTGGCTGGGCTTACCCGGCTTTTATACAGAGCTTTGTCGTAGAACCGAGTGAGTTTAACTATGAAAGTGAATACCTTGCCCGAAATATCGAATTTACCCGTGAGGCATATGGAGTAAATAAATTTTCATCACGCCGGTATGATCCGGGCCAGATGCTTAACTGGGAAGATCTTCGCGAGAACTCAGGTACCATTAATAATGTCCGGCTCTGGGATTATCGTCCCCTTTTGACAACTTTTAACGAACTACAGGCGATTCGACTCTATTACCGCTTCAATGACGTAGATATAGATCGCTACACAGTTGATGGTGAATACCGCCAGGTAATGCTGGCAGCACGTGAACTCGATAAAAGCCGGCTGGCCCAGCAGGCACAAACCTGGGTTAATTTACAGCTGCAGTATACTCATGGTTACGGAGTTACAATGAGCCCTGTAAACGAAGTTACTGCTGAAGGTTTGCCGCGTTACTTCCTTGGTGATATTCCCCCCAGCGGCAGCCTGACCGTTGATAACCCGGCGATATATTTCGGTGAACTTTCCAATGACTATGTCATCATTAATACTGACACCCCGGAATTTCATTATGCAACAGCAGGGGATGATAATGAATTTACATATTATGATGGTGAGGCCGGAATTCCGATTCATTCAATTTTTCGCCGGGCCCTTTTTGCTTTGAAGTTTGGTGAATACAGGATTATGATTTCCAATGAACTAAGTAATGAGAGCAGGGTTTTATTCGACCGCAACATAAGTGATCGTACCCGCAAGTTGGCGCCATTTCTACGCTACGACGACGATCCCTATATAGTAGTAAATGATGAAAGGTTGTTCTGGATTCAGGATGCCTATACTGTTACCAGCAGTTACCCTTACTCGGCACCTTATGGCAGCATCAACTATATCCGCAATTCAGTCAAAGTAGTAATTGACGCCTATAATGGTTCAGTTGATTATTACATTATTGATCCGGATGATCCGCTGATCCAGACTTATAATAAAATATTCCCCGAGCTGTTCAGCCCTATAGAGGAGATGCCGGATGGATTGATGGCTCATATGCGCTATCCTGTGGATCTGTTTAATATTCAGTCACAACTGTTTACTCTTTACCATATAACTGATCCGAATGTTTTTTACACCCGTGAAGACCTTTGGGCCGTTCCAATGGAGCTATCCTTTGGTCAGGAACAGTTTATGGAGCCTTATTATACAATATTGCAGCTTCCCGGTTACGTTGAGCCTGAATATGTGCTGATCCTGCCCTTTACTCCCGACTCAAGAAATAACATGATATCGTGGATGGTAGCCAGATGTGATCAACCAAACTATGGGGAAGTTGAAATATTTCTTTTCCCGACTGAAAGGGTAATTCTCGGACCGAATCAGATCGAGAACAGGATTGACCAGAGCACCGAGATATCGGAACAGTTCACCTTATGGGGTCAGGCAGGGTCAAGGGTTATTCGGGGGAACTTGCTGGTTCTGCCGATCAAGAATTCACTGCTTTATGTTGAACCCATTTTCCTTGAAGCAGAAGGGGGAGGCTTGCCGGAACTTGCCAGGGTTATTGTTGTATTTGGCGAAACAGTTGTGATGGAGGACACCCTGGAAAGATCGTTAATACGAATCTTTGGTGAGATGGATGCGCTTCCGCCTGATCTTGATCTTGATGATGATGATCTGCCAATTGTTATTCCCGACGATGAAGACGACTTAATACCCGGTGAACTGCCTGTTCTCGATGACACTGTGGTAACCGAGTTGATAAAACAGGCTCAGGCAATTTACGAAGAAGCGATAGAAAGTCAGCAGGCTGGTGATTGGGCTGTTTACGGAGAAAAGATCAGGGAACTCGAGCAGATTTTAAACGATCTTGCCCGTATGGCACCTTAAATAATGCAGGAGGGCTCTTATGGCGAGTAATCAGTATATTGTCTATACAGACGGCTCCTGTTCAGGTAACCCCGGTCCCGGAGGCTGGGCGGCGCTTATCAGGCACAATGGCGATGAAACAGAGATAGCCGGTTCTGCCGCTATGACCACGAATCAGCGGATGGAACTACACGCTGCTGCAGAAGCACTGCGCCTGACACCACCGGGCAGTATAGTAAAACTGCACAGCGACAGCGCCTATCTAATTAACTGTTTTAAACAGTCCTGGATGGATCGCTGGTTAAAAAACGGTTGGCTTAATTCACGGGGTCAGCCGGTTGAAAACCGTGATTTATGGGAACAACTGCTCGAGCTGAGCAGTGAACGTAAAGTCGAATGGATTAAAGTAAAGGGCCACAGCGCTGATAAGGATAATACTCGCGTCGATCTGCTTGCTCGAGAGATCATAAAAACTGATAACCATGCTGATTCCGGTGGCCCTCCGTATCCTCAGATTTCCCTTAATGGTGGCATAAAGGGAAAAGGATCTGAAGAAAGGGTTGGTAGTATGAGAAGACTGGGTGTCTTAACCGGCGGTGGCGATTGTCCCGGCCTGAATGCCGTGATCAGGGCAGTAGTAAAAGGAGCTACCTATAATTACCATATGGAAGTTATCGGTTTTAATAATGGCTTCAGGGGACTGGTAGAAAATGATGCTGAAGTAATTAATGATCGCGCAGTTTCAGGTATTTTGAACCGTGGTGGAACGATTCTTGGCACATCAAACCGTGATAACCCCTTCGATTACAGGCCTGGAGGGAGCGACTATCGTGATACCGGTCGGGATCGTTCGGCAGATGCTTTAGAGAACATTAAAAAGTGGGGTATTGAGTGCCTTGTTGTCATTGGGGGAGACGGCAGTTTGCTTTTGGCTCACCGATTCAGCGAACTCGGCCTCCCGATTATTGGAATACCGAAGACAATTGATAACGATCTTCCCGCCACAGATGTTACTTTTGGTTTTGATTCGGCCGTAACGACTGCCACCGAAGCTATTGATAAAATCCATACCACAGCCGAGTCTCACCACCGGGTTATGGTTGTTGAAGTTATGGGTAGGCACGCAGGCTGGATTGCCCTGCAGGCCGGAATGGCCGGCGGCGGGGATATTATATTAATCCCGGAAATACCATTTGATTATGAACACATCATCAAGAAAATAGACGAAAGGCGCAGCTGCGACAAGAAATTCAGTATTATCGTGGTTGCTGAAGGAGCTTACCCTTCAGGTAAAGAGCCTGTATATCAGAACAAGGGCAAGGTTAAAAGACTTACTGGTATCGGTCCGATTGTATCGGAAGAAATCGAGAAGAGAACCGGTATTGAAAGCCGGGCTACTGTACTTGGTCACTTGCAGCGGGGAGGGAGCCCAACATCTTACGACAGGGTCTTAGCTACCCGCTTTGGGGTAAAGGCGGTAGAGCTTTTCCGGGAAGCCCGTTTTAACGAAATGGTATGCCTAAAAGGCAACCGGATTGAATCAGTTCCACTGAAAGCTGCGGTAGCAGGAACTAAGCAGGTAGATCCTCAAAGTGAGCAGGTGCTTGCTGCAATTGCTGTGGGCACTTCTTTCGGCTGCGCTTTTTAAAATATTTATATCTGTGGTTTAATGGTAATGATAAGAAGAACAACTATAGCTGAAAAAATAAGCATTACGAAACCTGCTCCGAGATCAACCCTGCTCATCTGCAGGGTTTTCATTTTTGTTCTTCCTTTACCTCCTGTGTAACTGCGGGCTTCCATTGCCACAATTAATTCTTCTGCTCTCTTGAAGGCATTTATAAAGAGAGGTAGGAATACCGGGAATAGCTTTTTGGTTTTCTGAATAAAGTTGCCGCGGTCAAAAGCAACGCCCCGGGCCATCTGGGCCTTGACTATTTTATCAAGCTCTTCAGCCAAAATTAAAACAAATCTCAGGGCAATAACCATGGTCATAACCAGTTCCTGTATAGGCAGTCCGAATTTCCGTAATGGATTAAGCAGACTTTCCAGGCCGTCGGTAAGGCTGACCATTGAAGTTGTCAGGGTGAGAATTGTGGTCACGGTAAATAGAAATATAACCCGCAGTGAGATAAGGTTTCCCATATGCATTCCGGAATCAGTTGCTGTAAAAATCCAAAAGGAAAATATAACTTTTGAATCAGGGTTTGAATAAAGGAATAGCTGGAAAACCCACATAAGTATTAATACGGGCAGCATTGGTTTTAGACCGCACAGTGCGTAAGAGAGAGGGATGCCGGACATGAAAATAACAGCTGACAGGAATGTCAGGATTACAGCATAGGCGGGATAAGACTTGATCATGAGAAGAAGGATGATCAGGACCGAGGCAATTATTATCTTAGTTCGCGGATCTAAACGGTGTATTACAGTTTCTCCCGGCAAATAGACTCCAAGAGTGATATTTTTCGTCAGTTCCATTAATCGCCCACCTGCCTTTCCAGCAAGTCGGCTGAAATAGATTCAATAGCTTCATCAATATTTATCACTGCCTGCGGAAGATTGAAGCCTTTATTCCTTAGTTTGGTGGTAATATCCATTACTTCGGGAAGTTCAAGTCCGATATCGCCCAGCCTTGCAGCCTGGTTGAAAATATCCCTGGTTGCCCCGTCGATTATAATGTTGCCTTGATCAAGAACCACAATTCTTTCAACCAACCTGGCAACCTCGTCCATACTGTTTGATATAAAAATAATGGTGATCATATATTCAAAATGCAGTTTACGGATCACTGTAAGTATCTCTTCCCGACCTTTTGGATCAAGTCCGGCAGTAACATCATCAAGAATAAGTATTTGGGGGTGGCATGCTAAAACTCCAGCAATAGCCACACGTCTTTTTTGGCCTCCGCTCAAGGCAAAAATATCACGTTCATAAAAAGTATTATAATCCAGGCCAACTTGTTCCATCGCTTCAAGTACACGACTGTTAACTTCGCCAGGGCTGAGTTTCTGATTTTTGGGGCCAAAGGCTATATCTTCACCAACAGTCGATGCAAAAAGCTGGTAATCAGGATTTTGAAAGACATAACCTACATTTTGACGAAGCTTGATCAGTTCAGCGTTTTTATCAGCTGTATTGCAGCCGTTAATTATAACCTTTCCATTTTGAGGGATAATCAGGGCATTAAAATGTTGGGCAAGTGTTGTTTTTCCTGACTGAGTAGATCCGATCAAGCCTACAAATTCGCCGTCGTTAATAATAAGATCTACATTATGCAAAACTTTTTTTTCAAAGGGAGTGCCTTTTTTGTAACTGTGACAGAGGTTTTTTATTTCAATAGGCATAATTGGGCTATAAGCTCCTCTGTGGTAATAATATTGCCCGGCAGTTTAAGCCCTTTTCCCCTGAGACCTGCAGCAAGCTGTGTGGCAACAGGAAAATCAAGACCCAGCCTGACTATTTCAGTTGTTTTTTCAAAGACCTCATGAGGAGTTCCACTAATCTTTATTTCACCAAGGTCCATCACGATCATCCGGTCACAAAAAACAACCTCTTTCATAAAATGAGTAAGAAGAATAATTGTAATGCCTTCTTCGCGGTTAAGGCGGATTATAATTTCGAGTAATTCGCGGCGGCTTCGCGGATCAAGGTGAGTTGTTGGCTCATCCAGAACAATACATTCGGGTTTCATGGCAAGAACACCGGCAATAGCCACCAGTTGTTTTTGTCCCTCTGAAAGATTGTTGGGAGATTCCCGGCGCAGATTTTCTATATTAAGTGTTTCCAAAGCCCAGCCAACCCGGCTCCTGATGGTTTCTGGAGGAAGGCCAAGGTTTTCCGGGCCAAAAGCAACATCTTCTTCGACGATGCTGCTTACAAGCTGGTTGTCGGGGTTTTGAAAAACCATTCCAATCATTTTACGAATTTCTGCCAGGCGATTTTTATCTAAAATCGAAAAGCCTCCAACAAGTACATTTCCGCTTCTGGGTTTGAGCAGCCCGTTAAAATGCCTGGCCAGAGTTGATTTGCCCGAGCCATTCTGCCCTGTAACAGCAAGAAATTCGCCTTTGAAAACTTTCATATTAATGCCGTTGAGGGCTTTTACTTCATTACCGTTACCTGGCCTGTAAGAATAAGTGAGGTTTATAACCTCGATAAATTTATCCAAATGACAACAACTCCAATGAAATCTACTTCTCAGCTATTTTCTTCTACCGGCCTGATTCTCTGAATTCCTCTTACTAGAATTACGGTCAGCAAGGCAGCTACAATTAATTCAGGCACACCGTGAAGGATACCAATAGATAAAGATACTTCGGACGGAAGGTAACCTCTTATTGTTGCCATGCCAAGAACCAGAACGGTATTTGTAATGGAACCAAAAGCTCCTGCAAGAATACAGGCTAAGACTAGGTTGATTTTACGAGTGGAATAGTAAACCAGATAAGAAACAATACCGATAAAAAGACGAGGCAGTATAGAAACCAAAGGATCGGCAAAAAAAGGTGCGCCTGGCTGCAGAAAACTGAAGAGCCCAAATATAGCTCCGGTAATCAGGCCAACAACCGGCCCCTCAATAACGCCGCCTAAAATGACCGGTATGTGCATAATAGTAGCGTGACCGGCTGGAGTAGGTACAGGAATAAAACCAAGACGGGTTACTCCGAGCAGGATCGAAATTGCGCCAAGAATACCAGATATTACAATTTTACGAACGGATAAATTCATGTTTGCTCCTCCTGTTACTATGATTGACAACGGTTTATTTCTACATCATGAATCTCTTATCCTTCATACCGACTTCAGGTAGAAGTGAGGCTCGCATTATTATATCATTGTTTTACCGGAAGGAATAATCAGGTTTATTGCAGAATATGATTTTATTAAAGTATATAAAAGGGGAATTATTATATGATTAAACGATCTGCAATATTAACAGGATTAGCTGTGGTTGTTATCCTTTTCTGTATATCATGCACCGAAAATAATCAAACTGAAATGTCAGATGTATCAGTTGATGGAGCAGTGATTGAAACGGGGCTTGAAGTTGACGACGACTACCTAATAATAACTCCGCAGACGGCTTTTACGGCGGATCAGGATTTTTACTTCTATTTTGACAATAACCAGCCCTTTGGATCGGATCGGTTAACAGTCCAACTCGTTGATGGTAGAAATGACAAGGTCCTGGCTGAGCACACTTACGAAGTAGATCCCGGTGATCATTCATTAACTGATGGTATCTACTTTGGTAACCCGGGTCAGTTTTTAATCACAGTAAGAATCGATGGTCTTGTCAGGGCTACTCGTGAAGTACTTATCGAATAGAATTGGGTTAAACATTATTTGATCTGCCGAAGTATAAAAACTTCGACCTCTAATGGCCGGGTAAGCCCGGCTTTTTGCTTATAATTGGATTAATTGACAGTAGACAGCAGGAATAATCAATAAACCGTCGAATTAGCAGAAAGATGTTCAGCCGGTTTTGTCGGCAATTTACTTTGGAGGCTTAAAAAATGAAATTCAAAGTACGCCTGGTACTGGTAAGCCTTATTGTTATTATCATGTTTTTGCTTCACAACAGCTTTTGGTTGTGGGAACTTGATGACAAGGTTCCTTTCTTATTTGGCTTTATGCCATTTGCTTTTTCATACTACGTAGGTTATGCCATTCTGGCAGTACTGGCCATGAAACTTATAATCAGCCTTGCCTGGCCTGATCCGACAGAGGAAGTAGTGGAATCATTTACTGACGGAAAGAGGACAGAACAATGACAAGCGCATTTGGTATAGGTATTCTTATCATTTATATTGCAATATTGATCGTTATTGGTGCATACGGTGCCAGGGTAACCCTGAAGACCCGGGAGGATTATTTCCTCGCAGGCAGGGGACTTGGCAGCATTGCAGTTTTTATGGCTCTATTTGCAAGCAACATTACCGCTTTTACAATAATCGGCCATGCCGGTTTAGCCTATCAGGTTGGTTATGGGGCTTACGGGTATGTAATCGGTTGGAGTATTTTTATTACGCCTTTCACATATTACCTGGTCGGTTACCGTTCCTGGCTGCTTGGCAAACGTTACGGTTATGCCACCCAGCCCCAGGTGTTTGGCGGAATTTTTAACAGTCGCCTGGTTGGTTTAATCTTTACTATTCTGCTTTTATACTATACTCTTCCATACCTCGTCGTTAGCATTATCGGGGGAAGTCTCGCTTTTACGACAATATCGGAAGGTGCTGTTCCATACTGGCTTGCCAGTATGTTGATTATTGGTATTTCCCTAATTTATACTATACCAGCAGGCTTGCGTGGGACAGTGTGGACTGATATTTTCCAGGGAACTATATTCTTAGTTGTTGCGGTGTTGCTTTTGTTTGCAGTTGCCAGGTCACTGGGCGGTTTCGCAGAAATTACAGGAAGGATTATGGTGAACAATCCAGCCATGCTGCAAAGGAGCCTTTCTCCCGAAATTGCTCCAATTAACTGGTTTTCTTTTACCTTTGTGAATTCAATTGCTGTTATTGTATTTCCTCAGATGTATATCCGAATTCTTGCAGCAAAAAGCAGCCGGAATTTGAAGAGAGTCAGTCTTTATTATCCGCTTGCCCTGGCCGGTATTTTTGGTATTTCTACCCTGCTTGGTGTCTGGGGTTCAGTAGCAGTTCCCGGCCTTGTAGGGAAAGATGCAGATTATATAGTTCCCATGCTCATTCAGCAGTATCTTTCGCCGGTTTGGACAATTTTGGGCCTGGTTGTCATCCTGGCAATTGTCAAGTCATCAATTGATTCTCAGCTTTTGTCGGTCTCACATTTAGTAACAGTTGACTTGTTGCCCTGGTTTCGGCGGGTTAATACCGGACAGGCTGTTATGTGGGGCAGAATGTTATTGGTTATCTTTGCGGCTGTTGCTTATTATATAGCCCTGGTCCGTCCAGCTGCTATATTGAATATAGCAGCTTTTGCCTTTTCCGGATTTTCGGTTATGCTTCCGGTTATGATCGGCGCCCTCTATTGGCCGCGAGCTACGAAGCACGCTGCTATTGCAGCTCTAATAATACCGGCAATTATGCTTCATTTTTGGTATCTTGGTCTTCTGCCGGCATCAACCACATTTGGTTTTATGCCTGTATTCCCGGCTTTTATTTTGACGATATTAATTCTTGTAATTGGATCCTATCTTACACCAGCACCTTCACCTGAACAGAAGGAGAAAACTTTTGGACTTTTTAAGCAGGTTTTTAAGTAAAAAATCAGGATAGAAACTAAACTAACGGTTACAATACAGCATCTTTATTTTTCAAACATAACTTACTACTATCTGGAGCAATAATTAGACTATTCATGGAACAATGTTCAGGCAAGCCTATTATTAAGGATCCAGTAAGGCTATTACTAAACAGGCCTATCGTTGCTATTACTTTAGTTTATATTGGCGGCATCTTAGCAGGGCGGGTCTGGATCGGAAATTCAGATTATTATTATGGCCTTGCTGTATTGTTTCTTTTACTGATTACAATTCTTTATCGCTATAAATACCTTGATCTTTTTTTGGCAGTCCTTTTTTTGGCAGTTGCTTTTGCCGGGGGAGCTGCCTATTATTTTACCCTGCAACCTTCCGCAGATGAATTAACTGCATTTACAGGTGTACCAGTTTACCTGGAAGGCACGATTGCTGAAGAACCACAATTTTATGAAGACCATGATTCCTACCAGGTTACTGTCGATATTGTCGAAAATGCGGGTGGCAGATTTAAAGTTGCAGGTGTCATTTTGGTAAAAATATATGGTGAAAATTTAGAACGCTACTGGTTTGGAGAGCGTATTAGAATAAGAAGCAGTATAATCGAACCGCGTGGATTAAGAAACCCTGGCGGTTTCGATTACCGTTTTCACTTGAAAAGCCGGGGAATAGATGCTCTCATTTATCCTAAAACTAACCAGGTTGAATCGCTTGGGCAGGGAAATCTTAACGAGATCACTAGAAAAGCCCTTGAATTCAGGACCGGCATGGTGGAAATAATTGAAAAAACGCTGCCATCTCCATCCGGGGACCTGCTTATTGCTATGTTGTATGGACAAAGGGAACGGCTGCCTGAAGATGTGGAAGAAAACTTCAGAAGAGCTGGTGTGGGTCATTTAATGGCTGTGTCTGGTTTGCATGTCGGACTTGTAGCTGCTTTTGCTTTAGGTTTATTACGTCTGGTTGGTTTGCGGAGCCGTCTTGCCCTGATTCCGGTCATTATGATTGTAATTAGTTATGCTTACCTGACCGGGATGAGGCCTTCGGCAATTAGAGCGGCCTTAATGGTTTCTGTTGCCCTGGGGGCTACCTTGTTTGACAGAGAACATGATATCCCGTCAGCAGTCTCATTCGCTGCCCTGGTAACAATCTTCTTTAACCCTTTGCTTTTATTTACACTTGGTTTTCAACTGTCCTATGCTGCAACTATTACACTGATATATGCTTATAAACCTTTATTGGAGCTAATAAAACTTTTACCATGCCCTCATTTATTACAAAAACCACTTGCCGTTACCATGGCAGCGCAAATAGGAGTACTACCTTTAAGCATTTATTATTTTCATACGATACCAACTGGTGCTCTTATATTTAACCTCATCCTCATGCCTTTACTGGCTTTTGTCCTGGGGTTGGGGCTTAGTGGTGCAATCATCGCTCTTTTTATTCCGGCTATCGGAGAGCTGCTTATCTGGGCGTCTAAACCGCTGCTTGAAATAATGCTTTATGTAACTTCTTTCAGTCGGTTTCCCTTTCTATACCTGACTGTGCATCCTCCAGGCATTTTAGAGATCTTGTTTTCAGCCACTATTATAATAATTTGCCTCTGGCTTTATCATTCCTGGGCCGATTATATTGATCAGGGCGGAAAGGTCAGCTTTTTGCAATATGTTAAATCAGACATTTTGATACTATTACCGGTAGAAAGATTCTCCTCTAAACATCTGGTTACAGTAATATTACTGACTGCTGTTGTTATTACCTGGTCAGGTTATACTTATACCGGTTCTGTGCCGCTGAAGGTAACTTTTATTGATGTAGGTCAGGGTGCTTCTGCTTTAATCGAAAGTCCCTGCGGAACTGTAATTCTGATTGATGCCGGTGGTGAATCCGATTACCGGGGAAATCCCGGTATAGTTGGTGAAAGAGTAGTCGCTCCCCTTTTTAGGCACCTTGGCATTAAAAAAGTTGATCTTGCCATTATTACACACCCACATGAAGATCACTTCGGCGGGTTTATTCCGCTAATTGATCATCTTTCAATCGATCAATTAATAATATCACCTGCTAAAGGAGAAAGTGAATATTACAGGGATTTACTTGATAAAGCACAAAATAATGGAGTAGTTGTTAATCAAGCTTTATCCGGTCAGGTCTGGTCTTGTCGCTGTGGATTAATACTCGAAATCATATCTCCACCCGAGCTTCTCTATACTGGAACTAATAGTGACCTTAACAACAATTCTGTGGTTGTCATGCTTAAACATGACGAAGTACAAATACTTTTTCCAGGCGATATTGAAGAAACAGCTGTAAGAGGCTTAATTAATGCCGGATACGACCTAACTGCAAATTTGCTTTTGGTGCCTCACCATGGAGGATATTTCGAATCGGCACCGGTATTTTTTGAAGAAGTTAACCCTGAATACGCAGTAATTCAGGTTGGATCGAATTCTTTCGGTCATCCACACCCGTATGTTTTAGATGCCCTGTATAACGCTGGAATTAAAGTTTTACGCAATGATTACCATGGCGCAGTAATAGTTAAGTCTGATGGCAGTAAGTTAGATGTAGTAATTACAGCAGACAACTTGGTGTTAGAGTAATAATTTATTCCGATTAAAGGAAATCAGAAATAACTAACGAACTTAAAACAACGGCATATTATACGCATTAATGCTTGATAACTTATTCTGGTATTATTTATGTGGGGGTAACTAAGTTGGAACCGCAAAAAGTTTTAGATTTAGTCAAACTAAATAACAATGATTCGCGTCGTGAGCTTTTTGAAAATTATTACAGACGTACTTATGCTGTGGTTTTTAATATACTGCGTAGTCGCGAAAATGCTGAAGATATCACTCAGGATGCCTTTATTAAAGCTTTTCAAAACCTTCATCAGCTAAATGACGGTGCTAAATTTGGCGCCTGGCTGACGGTAATTGCTTCAAACCTTGCCCGTAACTATCTTAAGCGTGAAAAAAGGATGATTTTAACCGATGAACTGCCTGTGATTGATACAGGTGCATCGGGCGATGATACCGAAGCGGAAGCGCTGCGCACTCTCGAGATAGAAAGGGTCAGGAAAGCTATTCGCGAGCTGCCTCCCGATCAATATCAGGTCATTGTATTGCAGTATTACCATGATCTTAAGGTCGAAGAAATTGCCGGATTGCTTAAAATCAGTCCGGGAACTGTCAAATCACGACTTTTCAGGGCCCGCCAGCGTTTGGCTGGTTATTTGGAACTTGAATACGGCTCTGCTTGTCTAAGTATTGAAGGAGGTGACCGGGAGCGATGCCCGAACAACAAAAATTAAAAATAGATGATAATATAATCAGGGAAGCCTTAAATCTTGAGCTAGAATCTGTAGAAGCACCGCATCCTTCAAAGTTGTGGCAGCGGATAGAAGACCGTACTGATAAATCCCGGCAGGCCTCTTTTTACCGTTCGGGTCATTATTCATGGAGCCGACTTGCTGCTGTTGCTGCAGTATTTCTGGTTGTTGTTCTTGGAGGGATTGGTCTTTTTCGTTCAGTTCAATTTGGCTCTGCGCCTGCAGCTGACAGTATTATTCCGGTAAGCATGGATGAGGATGTTACGACTTCACATGTCGAGGATGATTCTACCGAAGAGGAAGAGATGGCAGTTATGCAGGAGCCTGAAGATGGTGTGTCGATAGAATCTGTTCCTCCAGCGGATGAAGATGAAGTTGAAGATAAAGGGGTGCATTGGCCACTTTTACTCGCTGAAGAATTCAGGTTGGCCAATACAATTATTTTATCAGCAGAAGGAGAGCCATTATACAGTGGGGCTTTTTACAAAAGCGGTAATGTTGAACTGCTGCTGGTTATAACTGAAAGAACAGACGAAACCACTTATGAATTTATTGATACACTGGGTAAATTTATCGGGGCTGAGCTTAATGTTGTTGATGAAAGAAACGATTACCTGTATTTTGAAACCTTTGAAATGCCGGGCCTGGCCTGGCAGAAAGATAGTAGAAACCAGGCCCTCATGATTACCTCCGGCATCCTCGATATTTCGGAACTCGAGATAATTGCCGGAGGTATCAACTAAAAGAAAGTTCTTCTGGTTTTTATGAAGGATCTATATACTTCATCATTTTACGAAGGCCTTTACCAACTTCAACAAGGTGGTGTTGGTCTTCTATCTTTCTCAGGGCTTTGAACCTTGGCTGGTCTGCTTTGTTTTCAAGAACCCATTCAAGCGCGAACTGTCCGGTTTGTATTTCAGTCAAAATCTTTTTCATCTCAGATCTGACTTCATTTGTAATAATACGCGGACCACGGGTGAGATCGCCGTATTCTGCAGTATCGCTTACAGAATAACGCATTCTTTCCAGGCCACCCTCGTAAATAAGATCGACAATCAGTTTCAGTTCATGCAGGCATTCAAAATATGCGATCTCCGGTTGGTAACCTGCTTCAACCAGGGTATCAAAGCTGGCTTTTATCAGTGCGGAAACCCCGCCACAGAGGATAACCTGTTCGCCGAACAAATCGGTTTCAGTTTCTTCCTGGAGGGTGGTTTCAATCACACCGGCACGGGTGCTTCCTATTCCTTTGGCGTAAGCCAGGGCCAGTTCTTTAGCTTTTCCGGTGTAATCCTGATGAATTGCCAAAAGCGCCGGTACTCCTGCGCCTTCTTTATAAAGCCTGCGTAAAAGATGGCCGGGACTTTTAGGCGCAATCATAAAAACATCCACGTTTTCCGGTGGAACAACCTGGTTATAGAGAATATTAAAACCGTGTGACACCACCAGGGCTTTCCCCTCTGTGAGGTGAGGCAGTACCGATTCTTTGTATACTGCCGGCTGTACGTTATCTCCGATCAGTATCTGGATAATATCTGCAGCCTGAGCAACCTCGCTGACGGTCGCCACTTCCAGACCGTCTTTTATTACCTTTTCCCAGCTTTTACTTTCTCTGTGCAGTCCGACAATAACATCAAGACCGCTATCCTTCAGGTTTTGGGCTTGGGAGTGCCCCTGACTGCCGTAACCGAGTACGGCAATTTTTTTGTTTTTCAGAACGCTTAGGTCGGCGTCCTGGTCGTAGTACATAACTGGCATTAGAAAATCCTCCCTACAAATATGATAACCTAACTAATTAGCCATTGTTTGCGAAACTCCTGCCGGTATTACAGGAAAACTTAGAATGATGTCTGAATCTGATTGAAAATGACATGATTATCAATAAATTATAATGATATTCATTTTGCATTTAGTGTATAATAATATATTATATGTCCGATATATACAGATACCGGGCATTTTTAAAAATAGGAGGAGATGATCATATGAGCTTAAAAGGAACAAAAACTGAAAAAAATATCCTTACTGCTTTTGCCGGCGAATCACAGGCCCGTAATCGTTATACCTATTTTGCCAGCGCCGCAAAAAAAGAAGGTTACGTGCAGATTTCAGCTATATTTGAAGAGACTGCAAATCAGGAAAAAGAGCATGCGAAGAGGTTGTTTAAACTTCTTGAGGGAGGGGAATTAGAAATCAACGCTTCCTTCCCTGCCGGTATTATCGGAACTACTATAGATAATTTGAAAGAAGCAGCGGGCGGCGAAAACTATGAGTGGACAGACATGTATCCCGGTTTTGCCAAAACTGCCCGGGAGGAAGGTTTTGACGAAATTGCAGATTTGTTTGAAGCTATTGCAATTGCTGAAAAACAGCATGAAAAGCGTTATCTCGGGCTAAAAGCTAACATTGAACAAAAAACAGTATTTAAAAAAGATAAAACGGTAAAATGGTTTTGCCGTAACTGTGGCTATGTGCATGAAGGTGTTGAAGCTCCTGAAGAATGTCCTTCCTGCGATCATCCCCAGGCTCACTTTGAAGTTATATGTGAGAATTGGTAAAACACTGACAGGAACCTAAACTTAGCTACCGGATTCCTGTCGTAAACAGAATTTGTCTGATTAAGTATTGCAAAGGGGTTTTCAATTTGAAACTGGCCAGATTTATTGCTGATCAAAAAATAAGTTTTGGTATATTAGAAGAAAATCAAATCAGGGAGGTAAATAGTCCCGGAACTGACTGGTGTGGTTTTCCGTTGACCGAAACAGGACAAATTTATGATCTGTCCATGGTCAGATTATTGGCGCCGTGCCAACCTTCAAAAATAATCTGCCTTGGTTTGAATTACCGCAGACACGCTGAAGAAATGAAACATGATTTACCAAAAAAACCGATCATTTTCTTGAAACCCTCAACCTCGGTAATTGGACCTGAGGATTCTGTATTATATCCGTTACAGAGTAGTCGCGTAGATTATGAAGCAGAGTTGGGTGTGGTTATAGGTCGAAATACTTATCGGGTTAACCGGGAAGAAGCGCTTAATTATGTTTTCGGTTACACCTGCGCCAATGATGTGACTGCCAGGGATAAGCAGCCTGCCAACGGGCAGTGGACATACGCCAAAAGCTTCGATACATTCTGCCCGCTGGGGCCGGTCATTGAAACTGATATTAAAGATCCAGAAGCTCTTCAGCTTAAAGGTTATCTTAACGGCAAATTAGTTCAGGAAACTTCGACCGGTGATCATGTGTTTACCGTGGCTGAAATAATTGAGTTTGTATCAGGTTGCATGACATTACTGCCGGGAGATGTTATTATCACAGGTACTCCGGCAGGTGTGGGTCCGCTTTCTCCCGGGGATAAGTTCGTTGTTGTAATCGAAAAGATCGGTTCACTTACCAACTATATTAAAAAATTGGATTAAACTATTCATTAATAAAACCATTTTAGAAGATATGTCTGGTATTTCGATAAAATAGTGTTGTCATCACCACTATGATCGTTTATAATTAAGAAAGTTAACTGGACCGCAAAGGCATACCTGCTTTTAAGCAGAGCCGCTAGCCCCGGGTTCTCGTTTTTTTAAAAAAGAACTTAAGGGCTGCCGGTCAGGTATATATTTTTTAAATTTTTCTCCCTGATGAGGCAGCGTAGCCGCTGTCTCTTTTTTTAGCTGCAGAAAGGAAGGTCTTATTTGTGCATATAATAGTTGTAGGCGGGGGCGGAGTTGGTTATGAAGTAGCTCGTAACCTGTCGGAAAAGCATCAGGATGTAGTGGTTATAGAAAAAAGTGAAATAAAAGCGAGAAGATATAGAGAATCGCTTGATGTTATGGTAATTGAAGATAATGGGGCTAATGCTGCTGTTTTAGAGAAAGCCGGAATTAAAACAGCTGATATGCTTATTGCAGTAACCCAGGTTGATGAAGTTAATATTATTGCTTGTATGCTTGCCAAGCAGTATTCTGTTCCGATCACTGTATGCCGAATTCGTAATTCGGGTTACGCTAATCAGTCTTCTGTATTGACGCCAAAGCAACTTGGTATTGATATAATTATTAACCCGGAACGTGTCGCTGCAATGGAAATATCAAAGATGCTCCATTTCCCCGAGGCGAGTGAAATTGAATATTTTAACCAGGGTAAAGTAATGATGCTGGGGGTAACCGTAGGATCTGAGGCTGATATAATCGGAGTGCCTCTTTCTAAATTACCACTTGGTCCTGATTGTATAGTAGTCGGTATAAGTAATCCTGACGGAAAGTTTGTCATACCCGGTGGGCGTGACGTTATAAAACCGGGCAACAAAATATATCTGTTGGGTGATACCCGTACTCTTAAGGACATCAGTTCCCTGCTTCATCATGAAAAAACCAGGGTTCATCAGGTTACAATACTTGGGGGCGGTATGATCGCCTACCAGTTAGCTAAATTGTTAGAAGATAGCAAACAACCTTTTAATGTAAAACTGATCGAAAAAGATGAATCGCGATGCGAGGGGTTATGTCGGGATCTGAAGAAAACACTTGTTTTACAGGGAGATACTAACGAAATAGCCATGCTGAGGGAAGAAGATACTGATCAGGCTGATGCGGTCGTTGCTGCCACAGGTGATGATCGCAGCAATATTGTTGGCGCTTTACTGGCCAAACAGTTTGGCGTTAAAAAAATTATTTGTGAAGTGATGAAACCACAGTATGTTCCAGTGTATAATACTCTTGGAATTGATAGTCTGATCAACCCCCGGCTGATGGCGGCTGCCCAGATTAATCGTCTGACAAGACGAGAAGATGTAATTGCGCTTTCAATACTACAGGATGAGAAGGCTGAGGTTTTTGAGATTGTCCTTCCAGAGACGGCAAAAGTAGTGGGGAAAACAATTGCAGAAGCCCATTTGCCTCATGGAATGCTGATCGGTTCAATTGTCCGCAGGGATCAAGTTATAGTTCCGAATGGCAAAACTGAGTTATTACCAGGAGATCACTTGGTTGTCTTTGCTGTTCCGAAAGTAAGCGCCAAGCTGGATCGATACTTTGCCATGAATGGTGGTGTTGAAGGAAGAGAATTTATACGTAATAAATTAATTCAGATTGAAGAATAGTAAACTTTAATCAGTAACTAAATTTTTCTTGCCCACTTGGGAGGTTTGTTTTGCGCCGTTTTCGCATTTTTTATCTTATGGGCATAATGCTCCTATTTCTGGCCTTGACTATGTTATTATCTGCTTTGCTATCTGTGGCTGATCAGGGGTCTGATAGCATTGCCTTTGTTAAAGCAATACTGATTACCGCTGGGATCGGGTTGTTCTTGTTCTGGTATTTTACGCCTTCTCGCGGAAAAGAGCTCAGTATAGTTGAAAATTTTACCCTTGTTACGCTGGCCTGGTTTATTGCCGGTGTTTTTGCCGCTCTTCCTTACTATTTTTTCGGTTTGTTCGAAGGTAGTTTTATTGACGCTTTTTTTGAAGCTGTATCAGGAATAACAACCACTGGTGCCACCTTGATTTCCGATGTGGAGGTTTTACCCAGAGGGATGCTGTTATGGCGGGCTTTTACTCAGTGGTTAGGTGGTATGGGGATAATTGTTTTGTTTCTGGCTATACTGCCTAAATTTGGCTTTCGCAGTATGACCATGTTTAAAGCTGAAATTCCCGGCCCGGTTGCAGAGAGGGTTGTTCCAAGGGTTGTTGAAACCGCTCGGCGTTTATGGATTATTTATGTTTCTTTTACTGTTGCTCAAACTTTTTTATTAATGTTATGCGGGCTTGGCTTATATGACTCTCTCACTCACGCCCTTACTACTATGCCTACTGGCGGATTTTCCACATATAATGCCAGTGTGGCTGCTTTCAACAATCCAATGGCAGAAGTAGTTATTATATTTTTTATGTTCTTTGCCGGCATAAATTTTGCTCTTTATTTCAGGTTTTTTCGTGGTGATTTTAAGATATTTAAAAACCCGGAACTACGTTTTTACTTTGCTGTAATCTTGGCTGCGATTACGTTTGTTACATTTAATACTCTTCAAATGTATGAAGGGAATTTTTTCCTTGCTTTAAGGTTAAGCGCCTTCCAAGTAGTATCAATCACTACTACTACAGGATATGCAACCGCAAATTATGATGTATGGCCTCATTTTTCTCGCATGTTATTATTGTTATTGATGTTTTTGGGTGCCTGTGGAGGTTCAACCGGCGGCTCGATAAAACAGGCTCGCTGGATGCTCATGATTAAGTATTCTTTCAGAGAGCTTTACCGTATGGTGCACCCATCGGCAATTTCTTCAGTAAAGATGGGTAAACAGCATATAGGAGAAGAAGTGTTAAGACCGGTAATGGGGTTCGGTATTATCTATTTCTTGTTAACTGCAGCAGCGGCCCTTTTATTAACGATAATGGGTGTTGACGGTACCACTTCATTTTCTGCAGTAGCAGCGACAATTGGTAATGTAGGACCTGGTTTGGCCGGGGTCGGCCCAACCCACACTTACCAGGTTATACCATCTGTGGGCCGGCTGCTTTTGGCGGTAATGATGATTGTCGGGCGCCTTGAAATTTTTACTGTTTTAGTAATTTTCTTACCGGAATCAAGGCGGATCTGGAGCCGGTTGCTTAAGGGGACTATGTAAGATGTTAAGTTACCAGGCGCTTTTTAAAGAAGTTACTGAAGGAAATATTTCTCCGGTATACTTTTTTTTTGGCGAAGAAAAATATCTACAGGAAGAACTGATAAAACATATTGGACAGGCTTACCTGGGTTTTGATTATGACTTTGGATTTGAAAAACTTGACGGACAATTACTTGATTTCGAAGAAATCTTTGAACGCCTTGATGAAGATGGACTTTTTAGTAAACGCCGTTTGCTGGTAATCGATGAAGTTCCCTTTCTTAATGTTTCACGAAAAGCAGATGGAACTGATGCTAAAGGCAGTGATGACAGCACGGTTGTCAAGGAAAAAGAAGCAGCTGAACTGCTTGATAAATACCTGACTGTCCATAATAAAGGCCGCGAACCATCTTCAATCCTTGTTTTGCTGGCCACACGCGTAGATCGACGCAAAAAAATCTTCAAGGTTATAGACAGAAAAGCTGTCGTTGTGGAATGCAGCCCCCTTAAAGGTGAGGCTCTGGCAGATTGGATTAGGAAAAGAGCAGAAAGACTTGGGAAAAAAATAGAAAGAACTGCTGTGGAAAGACTTTTGATGGCAGGAGATCATAACCTGCATTACCTTTCGACAGAGCTGGAAAAGTATAGCGCCTATATTGGAGATAAAGAAAATTTTATTAGCAGTGAAGTTGTTGATCTTCTTTTTTCCGGGGATTTAATGGCTGATGTTTTTAAACTGGCCGATGCATTGGCGGAAAGAAATTTATTCAAGGCCGATAATCTGTTACAACTACTGTTAAGCCGGCGTGAAAAGCCGCTGCTTATATTTTTTATGCTGGTCCGGCACTATCGTTTACTATTAAATGCCAGATGTTTTATGGATGAAGGTTTGCCGCCGGCACAATTTGCTTCCACTTTGGCTGTGCAGCCATTTGTAGCTCGTAAACTTCGTGAGCAGGCAGCATTATATGACAGGGGAACTCTGGAGGAGGCTTTAATTATTTTGCAGAAAACCGATCTGCAGATCAAAACCGGTCGTCTCGAACCGGAACATGCCTTATCTCTGCTCTTGAGCCGAATTGATTGCTTGCAAACCTCTACAAAAAGCAGTACTATTTAAATAAAACATATTGGTAAAATTATAACCTGCTTTATTTAACATATCTTTCATAAAAAATCTGAAAAGGAGTGACAGTGATGAACATTAAACCGGGGATTGACAGGCAGCAGTTACTTGAGGATATTTATCAGCGTGCCTTTGAGCTCGAACAGCGCTATTACGGTTGCGCCCAGTGTCTTGTTGCTTCAATTCAGGACTTTTTCCCGGTGAACAGCGCACTTTTTAAAGCTTCCACTTCTTTTTCCGGCGGTTTTGCTTCCACCATCGAAGGCCCATGTGGGGCTTTAACAGGCGGTATTATGATTCTCAGCTATTTTTTCGGCAGATCCAGGGAAGATTATTCTGATATTGGTATGCTGCGTCGTCCGGGTCCACTTGTACGTATCTATTGGGATCATTTTCATCAAAAATACGGGGGAGATACCTGCCGGCAGGTTCAGATGCACTTATTTGGAAACGCATATCACTTTCTGGAAAATGATGAATATGTTGCTTATGAAGAAGCCGGTGGTCATAGCGATAAGTGCCCTGAGGTTGTGGCCAGAGGGGCAGTATGGCTGGCAGAAATGCTGCTGGACAATAATGTGCCGATCATCAGAAAAAATTCATAAGGCAGGTTTTATTTGTGAAGCGCTTAGTAATTGCTATGTTAGCTTTGACAACTCTGGTTTTACTGCTTATTTTTACCACTCTGGTTTTCAACAGTGAAGAGGAGGGTATCATTAATTTTGGTTCGCTTTCCCTTCGCAGGCCAGGCGCCGTTGTTAAAAATAATTATACGCCACCTGTTGACGAATCGGTAGCTAAGCTTAGTGCCCGCTTAACTGCAGGATTAGATAATGATTATGACAAGTTATCTGTCATATATGATTGGGTAACGGACAATATAACATATGATCTTGATAAGGCGGCCAATCTCTCGGCCTATGACTCGGGTGCAGCTTATGCTCTTGCAAATAGCAGCGGGGTATGCCATGATTATGCTTTATTAACAAAAGAGCTTTTGCAGGCAGTCGGCATTGAAGCTACCTACGAAAGAGGCGAAGTAGCTGTAAGAGAAGGTGAATATGAGCTACACGCATGGAATGAAGTTGTTGCTGACGGAATAGTTTATGCCGTCGATACAACATGGGGAGCAGGATTTATAATTGAAGACAAGTCGGCTTATATTCAAAAACCGAGAAGCATATATTTAACCACGCCAGAAGAACTGGAAAGGCTGCATAGTGATCCTGCTTATAAACAGGATCGCGAAGAAGAATATCTCTTAAAAATAACTGCCCTGGAGCCGACAACTCATCTGCCCGAATTAGAAGCCAGTCTTTTGAAAAAATTTAATAATTACCGCAAAGGAATTAATCTCGAGCCGCTTGCAAAAGATTCAAGGCTTGCCGGTTTAGCCCTTGAACATGCTGAAATATCTGCCGAAGCAATTTGTATGGGTGAGAATGTAGATTTTAATAAGCTTAGCGATGAACTTAACGAACTGGCTCCGGCAATAAATGCCAGGTCAGCAGGTATGCATATTCTGGTTAAGTGGCTATATCCTCTTATAAGCGTTGAAGACACCTTGGCAGAAATAGTGGCCGAACAGGCTGTTCCTCTGGGGGATAATAGATGGCAAGCTGTTTCAATGGGAATTGTTCAAAAAGGTGATTTGCTGATTTTTGTAAGTATATTTCTTGAATACCATTAGCTAAAAACGGCCTTTTATCGTTTGTGCGAAAAAAAGGCCGAAATTTTTATTAACCAGGAATAATTTAAACTATACTAGTGCAGGCAGCCTTATATGGCTACGTTTTTATTTAACATCCGGCTCAGACGTGATTTTTTTCGGGCAGCATTATTTTTATGAACTACCCCTTTAGCCGCAGCTTTGTCAATCTGGCGGACAGCTGTGTTAAGCTTGACCCTTGCTTCGGTCATGTCACCACTTTCCAGTGACTCTTCAAATCGGCGAATTGATGTTTTCAACATACTCTTGATCCGCCGGTTGCGTTTTTCGCGGGTTATATTTTGTCTGGCTCTTTTAGCTGCTGATTTAATATTGGGCAAAGTATTAAACCTCCTTCCTGTGCTCTACAACATTAAAATATTATCATCGATACAGTTAAAAAGCAAGCCTTTAAATTTTTTTATTATCTGTTAGCTCGTGCCGATATTTTTGACAGAAAGGAGTAAATTAGATCCTTGTCGAAATAAAAAACAGATTGGTCAGGTTGGAAAGGGGGAGTATACTTTGAAAGTTATTACCGCAGAATCAATGCAAAAGATAGACAAGAGTACAGTTGAAGTGTATGGATTTCCAGGTGCGGTTTTAATGGAAACTGCAGGAATAAGGGTAGCAGAGTTTATATTGAGCCGATTAAAAAATATGCAAAGAATTGTTATCATTGCCGGTCCGGGAAATAATGGTGGGGACGGTATAGTTGCGGCCAGGCTGCTTATCCGGGCGGGGTTTGAAGTTTCGCTATGGTGTACTGTTAAAGCGGGAACTTACAGAGGCGATGCAGCCATAAACGAAAAATTTTATTTGAAATCAGGCCTGCCCGTTTCCCGCCTGACAACCCAGGCAGACCTGGAAATGTTTGAAGAAAAACTACAGAAGGCTGATCTTATTGTAGATTCCCTGTTGGGAACAGGAGCTAACCGTGATGTATCAGGCATTACAGCTGAGATAATTAAGGCCATAAATAAATCAGATCTGCCGGTTCTCTCAGTTGATATTCCCTCTGGAGTAAATGCCGATACGGGTGAACTACTGGGATACAGTGTAAAAGCAGATTGGACTGTTACTTTTGCTTCTCCAAAATTGGGACTAATGTTACATCCCGGTGCTGCCAAAGCGGGAGAAATAATTGTCGGAGATATCAATATTCCGGAAAAATTATTCGAAAAAGAGCCGGTTGAACTGCTTACACCTCCTGTTATCCGAAGCTATTTTCCCGATCGACCGATTGATGCGCATAAAGGCAGCCTGGGAAGGGTACTGATTGTGGCCGGTTCACCCGGAATGACCGGAGCGGCAATACTTACTGCCGAATCTGCCCTGAAAGGGGGCTCCGGTTTAGTCTACCTGGCTGCCCCGAAAAGTATTTGCCCCGTAATTGAAGCAAAATTAGTTGAAGTAATTGTGATAGAGTTGCCGGAAAGTTTACCGGGGATCATCGACCTTCAGGCTGCAGAAATAATTCTTGATAAAGCACAAAACTGTGATGCCCTGGCCATCGGACCCGGGCTGGATACAGGTGAAGAAACAGCCGTACTTTTAAATAAAATTATTCAGTTAAGCCCGCTGCCAATGGTGCTGGATGCCGGAGCGCTGAAAGCGCTTGGCAGCGATATGAAAACTCTCAGAGCAGCAAGACATATGCCCGTACTTACTCCTCATCCCGGTGAAATGGCCCGGCTTGTCGGTATTTCAGCGAAACAGGTACAGAGCAGAAGACTTGAAATAGCCCTTAAAAACGCCAGCTTTTGGAATTGTAATATTATACTAAAAGGGTTTAATACCATTATTACCAACCCGGAAGGTCGGGCTGCAATAAATCCAACAGGTAATGTTTCGCTTGCTACTGCAGGTTCAGGAGATCTCCTAACAGGTTTGATCACTTCGTTTATTGCCCAGGGGATGCCTTCCGACAATGCTGCCAGGGCAGGGGCATATGTGCACGGTTTAGCTGGCGATTTGTTACCGTCCGGAAGGGGACACAGCGCTCTTGATGTGCTGGCCCGTTACCGGAATGCCTTTAAATGCCTGAAACAGAATGATGGGAGATTTGCAGATAACCCCTATTTAACCAGGGTAAAACCGATTATACAAGAACAGGAGGGGAAAACAAATGCTTGAATGTTTGATGTCGGCAGAAGATAAAAGATTGCGCGACGAAGTACGCACATTTGTCAGGGATGACATTGATAAAAAACTTCTCAGGGATATGGATGAAGAAAAAGTACGTTACCCCAGGGAATTTTTACAGAAAGCTGCTGCGCGTAATTTATTGGGATTGCGCTTTCCTGAAAAATATGGCGGCAGGGGTATGCCCTGGGTTTCTGAGATAATAGCGCTTGAAGAAGTTGGTATTCTTGGAACGTCTCTGGGATGTCTCTATTCTTTGGTAAGTATTGTTGGTGAAGCGATCAATAAGTTCGGATCGGAGCATCTTAAAGAAAAATACCTGCGTCCAACCATTGAAGGTAAACTTACTGCTGCTGAAGCCCTGACAGAACCGCGGGGAGGCTCTGATTTTTTTGGAGCTACATGTACGGCTGAAAAAGACGGGGATTATTATATTTTAAACGGCCAAAAACGTTTTGTTGTCGGATCCGAAGGTGCAGATTATTTTATGGTTTACGCTCGTACATCAATCGACGGCCCTCCGCATAAATCTATAAGCGCTTTTCTGGTTGACCGCAGTGATGAGGTAAAAGTAGAATATCTTTATGGTTTAATGGGCACCCGTGGTGGCGGCACAGGCAGGATTGTATTTAAAGATGTTAAGGTGCCGGCAGAAAATCTGCTGGGTGAAGAAAATAATGGTGGAGCGATATTCTACCAGATGATGATTCCCGAGCGAATGACCAGTGCCGGTGGGGCAATAGGAATGGGACGTGCCGCACATGAAGTAGCAGCGCGATATAGCACCAGGCGAAAGGCTTTCGGAACAGAAATTAAAAATTTCCAGGCGGTTAACTTCAAAGTGGCCGATAATGTCACCCTGCTAGATACTGCCAGGGGTATAGTATATCTGGCTGCCAGTTCAGTTGATGCCGGTGATACTGCCGGAAGATCCAGGCGACTTGTTTCAGAAGCAAAGAAAGTAGCTACAGAAAATGCCTGGAAAATTGTCAATAATGCCATGCAAATTATGGGTGGAATCGGTTATACTAATGTGTATCCAATTGAAAAGATGCTTCGGGACGTTAGGTTGATCATGATCTGGACTGGAACAAATGAAATCATGGATCTGATTATTCAGCATGAATATTTTAAGGAAATGGCTGGTGAAGGTATAAAAACCCGTGATATCGAGCTTGACGCCGCTGAAGCAGATCAGGTAGATGAGAAGATTTATGAGTAATATATAAGGGGGCCCGTAATAGCAATGGGGAAAGATTTAATTAAAGTAGGCATGTTGGGTATGGGAACTGTCGGAAGTGGAGTAGTTGAGCTTTTAAAACGTAACAGCGATCAGATCAAAGAAAAAACAGAAACTGCATTTGCACTTACAAAAATCCTTGTCCGTGATCCTTCAAGACCGCGTAATATTGAGTTGGCGCAGGAAATATTTACAACCAACCCGGATGATATTATTGAGGATCCTTCAATTTCCATTATTATCGAGCTGATTGGCGGTATAGAGCCAGCCCGTGACTATATCCGCAGGGCCTTGCAAAGTGGCAAATATGTTATAACCGCGAACAAAGATTTAATGGCTGCGCATGGTGAAGAGCTTCTAAGTACAGCCCGTGAAAATAAACGCAACATCTTTTATGAAGGCAGCGTTGGCGGAGGCATTCCAATCATTCGCCCCTTGCGGCACAGCCTGGTAGCTGATCAGGTTAAACGAATCGTAGGCATTGTTAACGGAACCACCAACTATATATTAACAAGAATGGCCCAGGATAATTTAAATTTTGAAGATGCTCTTTGTCAGGCCCAAAAGCTTGGTTTTGCCGAAGCTGATCCATCGAGTGATATTGAAGGTCGCGATGCCGCTTATAAATTAATTATAATGTCAGGTCTTGCATTCGGCTTCTACATAGATCCCGGGCAGGTTTATATCGAAGGTATCGGCAAAGTAACCCGCGAAGATATTGATTATGCCCGTGAAATTGGATATGTCATTAAACTGGTAGCGATAGGTGAACAGCTGCCCGATGGGCTGGCTTTAAGGGTTCATCCTACTCTTGTTTCCCATGAACATCCCCTGGCTTCAGTGTCAAATGAGTTTAATGCAATTTTTGTTGAAGGCGATGCAGTAGGCGAAGTTATGTTTTATGGTCGCGGCGCCGGTTCGCTGCCAACAGCAAGCGCTGTTTTGGCCGATATGGCTGAAGCGCTTCGTTGCATACGCCGTCAGGCTGTTAATGGTGTCATTGAAGGCGCCAAGAAGCAAGCTTCACTTATTCCTATCGATAAACTAAAAAGCTGTTTCTATTTAAGATTTCTTGCCGATGATCGCCCCGGTGTTTTTGCAGCGCTTGCTAATGTCTTTGGTGATGAACAGGTCAGTCTTGATATGGTCATCCAGAAACGTCGGGTTAACAACACGGCAGAAATTGTTCTGGTAACTCACATGGTAGTAGAAGAAGCTTTCAACAGAGCGTTAGAAAAGGTAATCAGTCTGCCGGCCATCAGGCCAAATCCGAGTAAGTTTCGGCTGCTGGGTTAAAGGAGATGCAACTCACCATGAATTCCCTATATTCTGCCAGGCCGGCCTGGGTTGAAATAAACCTGGACGCTATTGCTCATAATGTTGAACAGGTTAAAACTTTAGCAGGCTCCGAAGTCGAAATCATGGCTGTCGTTAAAGCTGACGGTTATGGGCATGGGGCAGCGGCTGTTGCCGCTGCCGCGCTTGAAGCTGGCGCGTTGAGTCTGGCTGTGGCTTTTGTAGAAGAAGGTATAGATATACGCAGAGCAGGGATAAATGCGCCTGTATTATTGCTTGGTTATACTGATCCGGCTCAGTTTCCAGCTTTGGTAGAATACAATCTAATTCCAACAGTATTTGGTTATGATACAGCTCTTCAGCTATCTGCGCTGGCTGTTCGAAAAGGGATAACTCTTCCTATGCATTTAAAAGTTGATACCGGAATGGGGAGGATAGGCCTTTTACCTGATGAGGCAGTGGAAGTAATTTCAAGGGTTGTTCGAATGCCTGGACTTAAAGCAGAAGGTTTATTTACTCATTTAGCCGCTGCAGAAGAAGATAATACTTATACAATGGAGCAGCTGCATCTATTTAGCCGGATTATTGATCACTTGAAAGATAGAGGAGTTAAATTTAAATATATTCATGCTGCGAACAGCGCCGGTTCATTAAAATGTCAGGATTCACACTATAACCTGCTTCGCCTGGGGCTCTCCATGTATGGTTATTATCCTTCGCCTGCAATGGAAAGTGGTTCGGTAAAATTAAAACCTGCTCTTACTTTTAAAAGCAGGGTAGTGCTGGTAAAAAAAATGCCGCCCGGAAGCGCCATCAGCTATGGATGTACTTACCGTACATCAGAGGAAGCTTTGATCGCAACAATTCCCGTCGGTTATGCAGACGGCTACAGCAGGCTGCTGTCAAATAAAAGTCAGGTTTTAATTCGCGGGCACAGGGCTCAGGTTGTTGGCAGAGTTTGCATGGATCACCTCATGGCAGATGTCACAAATATTCCAGGTGTGCACCTCAATGATGAAGTGGTATTGTATGGAAAACAGGGTAAAGAAATTATTACTATTGAAGAAATAGCCGGATTAATCGGCACGGTAAATTATGAACTACTTTGTTCTATTGACAAAAGAGTTTCACGTTTCTATTTCCAAAATGATCGCCTTGATTCAATTCATGATTTTATCGAAGATCTTACTTTTTCTGAATAGCGTCATTAAACCAGAGTTTGTTTTCCATCAGTCTGGCAATGTATAAAGGCATTGTGGAAGGAGCAACTGCTGCGCGCAAATTAAGCAGGACGGCGCCTAAAAGAGTAGCAATAAATTTAGCTCTGAAATGTTTTTTAAATAGGCGGTTATAGGTGGCTTCAGCTTCAACTTTTTTTTTATCAGCTTCTTTTATTGCCTGAACGGCAAAGTAAGCGCTTTTAAAAGCGTTATAAAGGCCTTCCCCTGAAAACGGTTCAATAAGCCCCGCCGCATCTCCGATCAGCAGCAGGTTGCCAGTGGCGATTTTTCTTAGCGGCCCGAGAAAAGGTAATGGCCAATAGTGAGGTTGATTGTTCATGTTGTCAGGAAAAAGGCGGACGTAGTCTCTGGCCAGACGGGAACGTCCGGCAAAACCCCCTACACCGCGGTTGTAATAGTTTTTTGCTTTGAAAGACCAACCCATTCCAGCTGAAAATGGCAATGGAAAAAAAGTAAGTGTACCAGTTCCGCTGTTTTCTTCGATATTAGGCAAAATACTTGATAATGCCTGTCCGTTGAACTTTCTTCTTTTTGGGCTTATTCCGGCCAGGTATGCGGTTTTGCCCAGAGCTCCGTCAGCGCCAATCACGTAGCGGGCAGATGCAGATAAAGTAATTTGGTTGCTTTTTCCCGCCTGCAGGTGATAAACATTTTTATTACCTGTTTCTGATAATTTATATTGAATGTTTATGATCGATTTATTCTCAAATAACACAGCCCCTCTTTCTACTGCATGACGGATAAGCTGTGAGTCGAATATTGATCTGTCTAAAAGAATACCAAGTTTTTGCCGTGAATTATAACTGTATGTCTTTTTTTTACATACAAATTCTAGAGAATGTACCGGTACGTTTTTAGCTAAGGGAATAAGCAGGTCACCCGGGAGTAATTCTGCTGCCCGGGCTGAAAGAAAACCACCGCAGATTTTATGGCGTGGATAGTTTTTACGCTCGATAACAGCAGTGGAAAACCCTGCTTCAGCCAAAAGAGTTGCTGCCAGGGCTCCGGCCGGACCACCACCGATAATGGCCACATCAAAGTAATGATTATATTCAGCTGCTTCAGGCTGTTTCATTCTTGAATAATCCTTCTTTTGCCTCTCCGGTTTCAAAATCTCTGTTCCCGGCTATATTCTTTTTTTCTCTTTCGAATCCTGCTTTTGTTACCTATCAAAAAACTGTGTGACGGCCTTGACGCGATTGAGAAGATAGAATAAAATTGTTCTGTGAAAAGTAAAGTTAACAATATATCAAGAGTCGTCATACCATGTTTAAAAACGGGTTTGAAAAGAGAATACTCTTCTTGCCCTATAGGAACGTTCTAACCCAAAACCGGCTCAGAGAAGCCGGTTTACTGCTTTACTGACCGATAAAATCAGGAGGTTTTACAATGACTATTGATTTTTCTGCAGAGGTTGATTACGTGGCCAAACTGGCTCGTTTGCATCTTGGCCAGGTCGAAAAAGAAAGAATAGCCGGCCAGCTAAGCGGTATATTGGACACTGCTCAGAAAATACAGGAACTTGATACTGAGGGTATTGAGCCTACATCTCATGTGATTGATCTTCCTGCTACGCTTCGTGCGGATCAGGTCAGACCCTCCCTGCCGCTTAACAGGGCGCTGCAAAATGCGCCGCACCGACAGAAAGAATTTTTCCGGGTTCCGAGTATAACTTCATCTGACCATCCTGAAAAGTAGACTTCTTTAATGAAAAGAGGATTATCATGAAATTGTATGAGAAAACAGCAGACGAGTTAAGTCGTCTTTTGAAAAACAAAGAGGTAAGCGCTATTGAAGTTGTCGGGGATTTTTTAGATCGCATTGAAGAGGTAGAACCCTATCTTAAAGCTTTCATAACCCATACTCCGGCCCTGGCACTTGAAACTGCGCGAGAAGTTGATAACAGGAGGGTTAAAGGTGAAGTACTGCACCCTCTCGCCGGTGTACCTGTAGCCGTTAAGGATAATATGTGTACAGAAAATATTCGCACCACCTGTGGGTCAAAGATGCTTGAAAATTACATCCCTCCTTATAGCGCTTCAGTGGTTGCCGCTTTACAAAATGCCGGAATGCCCCTTTTGGGTAAAACCAATATGGATGAATTTGCAATGGGATCTTCAACAGAGAACTCAGCTTTTTTCATAACCCGTAATCCCTGGAACACAGATCGGGTCCCGGGAGGTTCTAGCGGGGGTTCGGCTGCTGCAATTTCTGCAGGAATGGCTCCCCTGGCGCTTGGTTCAGATACAGGAGGTTCTGTTCGTCAACCCGCTTCATTTTGCGGAGTACTTGGCCTGCGGCCGACTTACGGTAGAGTTTCCCGTTACGGTTTAATCGCTTTTGCTTCATCACTTGATCAAATCGGCCCTTTTGCCCTCACGGCTCGGGATTGTGCCTTGCTATTGAGCGTAATATCCGGGCACGATCCGCTTGATTCAACTTCACTTCCAAAAGATGTGCCTGCCTATGCCGAAGAACTTGAATTAAATCCTGGCAGCCTCAGGGTCGGTGTAATCAGAGAGAATGTTTCCGACCACTTTGATGCGGAAATAAAAGAAGCCGTTTATAAAATGGTGGGTAAAATGGAAAAAGATGGGGCAATGGTAGAAGAGTTTTCGCTTCCTTTAACTGATTATGGACTTGGAGCATATTATCTGATTGCTCCATCTGAGGCAAGCTCAAATCTTGGTCGTTATGATGGAGTTCGCTATGGCTATAATGCCGGTGGCGACGACATTGAATCAATGTTCAGCAAAACAAGGGGCGTCGGTTTCGGCGCGGAAGTAAAACGAAGAATAATGATTGGCACATATGCATTAAGTGCAGGCTACTACGATGCTTACTACCTGAAAGCGATGAAAGTGAGAACCATGATTAGACGGGATTATGAAGCTGCCTTTAAAAAATATGATCTTCTGGTTGGCGCAACCAGCCCGACAACCGCCTTCGGAATTGGTGAAAAAACAGATGATCCCCTGCAAATGTACCTTTCTGATATTTGTAATATCACCGATGCTCTCGCCGGAGTACCTTCGCTTTCAATTCCAAGCGGGATCCATTCTAACGGATTACCCATCGGGATGCAGTTAACTGCTTCTCCCTTCAGTGAAAACCTTTTATTAAAGGTCGCCAGTTATTTTGAAAAGACAGGCGCTTCTTTGACTGAACGACCCCTGGTGGAATTTCCTGAAGGAGGAATTATCTGAGATGAAATATGAAGTAGTTATCGGTCTTGAAATACACCTGGAACTGCAGACACGTTCAAAACTTTTTTGCGGCTGCAGCACAACTTTTGGCCGCGAACCTAATACAAATTGTTGTCCTGTATGTCTCGGCCTGCCCGGCAGCCTGCCCGTTTTTAATCGAAGGGCTATTGAACTTGCAGTCACAGCTGCCCTGGTTCTAAACAGTAATGTTCAGGGGAAAAGCCGTTTCGATCGCAAAAATTATTTTTACCCTGACCTGCCGAAGGCTTACCAGATATCGCAGTTTGATCAACCTCTGGCCAGGGGAGGATTTCTGGAAATCGAATTGGATCAGTTGAACCGAAAGGTAAGCCTGGAAAGAGTTCACCTCGAAGAAGAAGCAGGCAAACTGATTCATGCCGGTGACTCAATCATGGACTCCGATTATTCGCTGGTAGATTACAACAGGGCAGGCATACCTCTTCTTGAAATTGTTACGGCTCCGGATATCAATAGCGGAAAGGAAGCAAGGATTTTTCTTGAAAATTTACGTCTTCTTATGCTGTACAGTGGTGTTTCTGATTGTAAAATGGAAGAAGGATCTCTTCGTTGCGATGCCAATATTTCGCTTCGCCCGGTTGGTTCGAAAGTCCTGGGAACAAAAGCAGAAGTCAAGAATATGAATTCCTTCAAAGCAGTGGAATTGGCTTTAAGTTATGAAACAAAACGGCAGGAAGCGATTCTTTCTGCAGGGGGTAAAATAATTCAGGAGACTTGTCACTGGAATGAGGAAAAAAGGGAAACAGTTCCTATTCGTGGAAAAGAAGGGTCCTCTGATTATCGCTACTTTCCTGAGCCTGATCTGCTGCCGCTGATTCTTGAAGATTCATTTATTGAAAATCTGGCTGAGGCATTGCCGGAAACTCCATTGAAACGACGTTCACGCCTAATTGAACAGTATCGCCTGGAAGATAAAGAAGCTGAATTATTTATCGAAAATATGAAACTGGGGAGTTTTTTCGAGAAAGCAGCACAATTATATAATAATCATTCAAGCCTGGCTAAATGGATTCAGGGAGATCTGCTTTTTCAACTGCGTGAGAATGAAGTAAAAATTGAAAAGTTTAAGCCTGAATTGATTGTAGAGCTTCTTGAGCTTTTAGACAGGGGAGAAATTAACCGGCCTGTCGCCAAAGAGTTATTAACAGAAATGATCAAAACCGGTTCAACGCCGGCTGATCTTGTCAGAGAAAAAGGACTTGGCCGAATATCAGGCAGGGATAAATTGATGCCGCTGGTAGAGAAAGTTATTGTTGAGAATCCTGATGCCGTTGACAATATTCGCAGTGGAAAAGAGAAGGCAATGGGCTTTCTGGTCGGGAAGGTTATGGGCCTGACCGGTGGCAGGGCTGATCCAGCGGAACTTAATAAGCTCTTCAGGGAACAAATAAATAAATGATTGGTGGTGCCGGTGTGCTGAATACTAACAGTATGGTTATAGTCGGAGCTCAATGGGGAGACGAAGGTAAAGGTAAAGTTATTGATTACCTGTCATCAGAGGCCGATTGTGTTTCACGTTTCCAGGGTGGTGACAATGCCGGGCATACTGTAGTTTATGGGGCGAATGTCTTTAAACTGCATCATGTCCCTTCCGGAATACTTAATCCCGGAACGCTCTGCCTGTTGGGTAATGGTATGGTTATAAACCCGCTGGTTCTGGTTAGGGAACTCGATGATTTGGAAAAGCGGGGCATAGATACATCAAGCTTACGCATCAGTAATAAAGCTCATCTAATTATGGCTTATCATCAGGCGCTTGATGAAGCAGGTGAAAAAATGCTGGGCGAAAACAAAATTGGTACAACCGGCAGGGGTATAGGGCCGGCTTATGCCGATAAAGTATTACGGCGTGGTATCAGGGCTGTGGAATTAACCGATTTTAACCGGTTTAAAGATCATCTTACCGATATACTTCCTTTACAGAATCGAATATTAAAAGAAGTATATAGTTCTGATGCATACAGGCTTGAGGAATTGCTTGAACTATACAGGCCGGCTCTTGAAAGACTGGGACCTCTTGTAACAGATACTGACTTGCTTTTATATAACCAGTTTGCCGAGGGTAAAAAAGTTCTTTTTGAAGGAGCCCAGGGCGCCCTGCTTGATATTGATCATGGCACATATCCCTTCGTAACTTCATCATCGACTGTTTCAGCGGCAGCTTCCAGCGGTACCGGTATCGGCCCCGGTTACGTAAACAGGGTGCTGGGGGTTTTAAAAGCTTACACTACCAGGGTCGGCAGTGGGCCTTTTCCGTCGGAAGATAAGGAAGAAGCCGGTGATCAGTTAAGGCAGCGTGGAAACGAATTTGGAACGACAACAGGAAGGCCACGCCGCTGCGGCTGGTTTGATGCGGTAATAGCCAAGTATGCTTCACGTATAAACGGTCTGACCGGTCTGGCAGTAACAAAGCTTGATGTTCTTAGCGGCATGGAAATAGTAAATCTGGCGGTTGCTTATCGTTGCCGGGGTGAGGTCACTGATAATTTCCCGGTTAGCATTGATGATTTGGATCATTGTGAACCTGTTTATGAATCATTTCCCGGTTGGGATGAAGATATTTCCATGGCCCGTAGTCTGGAAGATCTGCCTGAAGCAGCAAGAAATTTTGTCAATGCAATTGAAGATACTGTAGGTGTCGGGGTAGATCTCGTTTCTGTCGGACCGGACCGCTCTCAGACGATTATATGCCCTGATTCGCAGGTTTCAGCCTGGATAAAAGATTAATTCGGAAGCTCATACATATATTCTTGTTAACTGCCTTAAGCAGGCAGGATAATTTATATTTGCGGTCGAATTATTAAGGTTAATTGCAAATTATGCATTAAGTTTCTGGGGGTGATTAATTTTGCACAGCTTGCGACTCGCTTCTAAAATTGTGATCGGCTTTTTCTTTTCAATAGTAATTCTACTTACCTTTCTTACTACTTCTTTGTTTGGGGTGAAAGCACAGGATACTGTAAGTCTTATAATCACTGAGGCAACCGGTTTTCAGAGGGATATGGTTGCTTTTCAGGGCGATCTTCTACCGCTGATTATTCATAACCTGTTTTGGGTTTGCCTCGCATCTCTTGGTTTCATGCTTATCTTCCTGTATTTTATTGATCACAGCTTCAGAGGATTTATCGGGCCGGGGGTTTTATCGATAGCTATTACAATATTGCTCGCTGTAACGTTAGCATTTTCAAGAGATCATATTTTCCTTTTCACCGGGCCGACCACAGAAATGTATATACAGACCGCTATAGATCGCTTCAGACTAAGTGCCTACGCAATATTTGCTTTTGGCTTAATGCTCGTGGCCGTTTCATTGTGGGGTGATCAGCTTTTTAAAAAGAATAAAAAATAATTTTTTCTCACTTCTTAACCCTGATACCAGCGGTATAAAGGTTAAGAACGAACCCGTTTTTAAAAAATTTTTACTTACCTATAAATTCGAAAGGCGCAAGAAGAGGTTTCAATTGCCGGGTGGTTTATCACCAAATGTGCTGGTGAACATGGAAAGCTTAAATAGCTATAATTATGGAAGTGCTCTGAAACTGAACCTGGAACTTATGCAGCATCAAAACCCACTAGAATTGATTGATTCGAGCCTTGAGATTCAAACCGCTTTTCCAAATGACTGCAAGATGATGGTTAATGGCTTTCAATCATGGAGCCGCAGCGAAGAGATGGGTTCAAACGACCGCCATATTCCACTGTTTCCTTTAGCAAAACCGTTGGTGGCTGATTATGGCGATAGTGCAATTTACAATTTTAAAGGTGGATACGGAAATTTTCATTCCTGGTCATATACTTATTTTCGTTTTCTCGATGATCAGGTTTTTTTTATTGGGTCACTTGATGAAAAAAGCGGATATACAGTTTTTGAATACGAATACAACTCCGATAAGCTGATCATACGAAAAGAATGTCTTGGTGCTTCTGCATTAACAGGACATAGCCTTTACAACCTCTATTTTGGTTTTGGCGATCTTAATACCCTGATGAATGAGTATGCCAATTCGTTTGATTCAACCCGTTCTATAGCTAAAAAAAATAGTGGCTGGTGCAGTTGGTACAATTACCATAACAATATAACAGAGGATATAATCCGTACAAACCTGAATGAATTGGCTGAAAGCAATTTGCCGATAAGCTGTTTTCAGGTAGATGACGGCTGGCAGAAGGTCACAGGTGACTGGCTTGAAGCCAACATAAAATTTTCTTCAGGAATGAAACAAATATGTCGGGAGATTAAAGCATCCGGCTTCAGACCCGGACTATGGCTTGCCCCTATGGTTTGTGTCCCGTCATCAGATATTTGTAAGAATCATCCCGACTGGCTGCTTCGTGATTCCAGGGGGACACCGGTGAAAGCCGGTTATAACCCTAGTTGGAGCGGTTTTTTCTATGCCCTTGATTATTATGCTCCAGGGGTTCAGGATTATCTAAGTTCAGTTTTCGAAAGAGTACAGAATGAATGGGGTTACAGCATGCTTAAACTTGATTTTCTTTATGCCGCCGCACTTGTTCCCGGGTATGGTAAATCAAGAGGAGAAATAATGACTGAAGTTATTGATTTTATAGATCGTGAAACCGCAGACTCTGCTACCCTCGGTTGTGGCGTACCGCTGGGGCCTGCTTTCGGTCGCTTCGATTATTGCCGAATTGGCAGCGATGTTGGTTCGTACTGGGACGACTATCTTAAATATATCAATTATCCGGAAAGAGTCTCTGCTGAAAACTCTCTGACAAGTACAATTGGCCGCCGACATCTTGATTGTAAAATGTTTCGTAATGATCCTGATGTTTTTATGCTCAGAGATGGTGTCAGGGGCCTTAATGAAAACCGCCTTAATGATCATCAGCGGCAGACACTTTTATTATTGAATAACCTGTTGGGCGGCCTGCTCTTTTTTTCCGATCAGTTAAGTCAGTTGACTTCCCTTCAGCAGCGACAACTGCGCACATCTTATCCCCTGCTGGAACCTGAGGTTACAGGTCAAGACAGCTATAATCAACTCTATCATTTCGAGTTTCGGATAGAAGAAAAGAACTATATTGTTTATGCTAATCTTTCAGGGAAAAAACGTACAGTAAAGCTGCCGGACGGTCTTTGGTTTAACAGGGACTTATTTTTGGTCAGGGCAGGTACAAATATTGAGCTTGAACCACATCAGAGCATTTGTTTACACCACTCTAATCCATATGCCGGCAGGGAAGCTTATCTGCTGGGAGCATCCGGTCATGTGTTTCCGGGTGCCCAGGTTAGCAAAATTATCTCTGTATTTGAAGGTCTCATAATCAAACTGCATGAACATGCTTCTCCCGATACAGTTGTTTACCTGGCTGTACCGGAAGGGTATTCGAAATATAAGGTAAATGATGATTATCACGATGTGCTAAATTATGAAGGCGTTAACTATGTTGCTATTTCTGCGGCTGCCAGGCAGGAGGTTAAAAAATGATTATTGTTCATACAGCAGATCTGCACCTTTCAGAAAAAGCAGCGGAACGCTGGGATGCGCTAGGTCAGGTTCTAGAACTTGCCTCTGATAATAAAGCCGATCTGCTGTTAATAAGCGGTGATCTTTTTGACCAGAATGTGGATGCCGAAAAACTCAGGCCAAAGCTTCGTGAAATGTTCGGCAGCGCAGTTTTTAAAACTGCTATTTTACCCGGCAACCATGATTATCAAGCTTACCGTGACGGACTCTATTTTGGCGATAAAGTTACAGTAATTACTGACAGTTCAGAACCGTTGTGGGTAGAAGGTACTGCAATCTGGGGGCTTCCTTATGAAAAGATCGAAGGAGAACGTTTAGTCGGGCGTTTGCGCGAGTTGGGTTCGCGAATGAACCCGGACGAATATAATATTTTGCTGTACCATGGTGAGCTTCTTGATGCTTTTTTTTCGCGTCGGGAAATGGGTGATGAGGGTGACCAGCGTTATATGCCTGTCAGGCTGTCATATTTTGAATGTCTGCCGGTAAAATATGTTTTAGCCGGACATTTTCATTCACGCTATGCAGATTGGCCCCTGCCGGGAGGCGGTCGGTTTATCTATTCCGGCTCGCCGGCAGCAATTACCAGGCGTGAAATTGGGCGCAGAGCTGTTAACCTGCTTAACACTGAAGCCGGACCCTTTGAGGTGCTCCTTGACAGCTTTCATTACGAAGAATTGGTAATTGATCTCGAGCCCTTTGGCACAGACGATCCCCTGAAACTGACAGAAGATAAACTAAAAAACATGCACCATGCTGCAGGGATAATCCTTACAGTCAGGGGGCTATTTAACGGAAATGCTCTAAACCTTACTGAAAGTGATATTGCCCGCGGTCTTCGTGAATTGGCCAAAGAAAGTTTAATTACTGAGCTTAATGAAGAATTTGCCGACGTAAAGCTTGTTCTGGAAGACGATCTTTTTAAAAAGTTTTTAGGTAAGCTTGAAGAATCTGAGAGCACTCACGAATATAAAAAGAAAGCTCTTGAGCTTGCTCTAGAAGCTTTTAGGGTGGTGAAAGCATGTTCCTGAAAGAGTTTGCCATCCGTCATTACGGCCCGCTTCCAGACAGCGGCCGTAATAAACTTGCCAAATTTAACCTTATTTATGGGCCCAATGAAGATGGAAAAACTCTCACTATTGACGCTCTGCTCAGACTTTTATTTGGCAAAGGAGCATTAGCCAGTTTTGAAGCGATAAAAAGGGTTGAAGAAAATCCTGAAGGTTTCATCATTATTGAAGATTCAGGTGAAATTAAATTACCTGAAGCCGGGACAATACCGGAAATTTACGGTTTTAGCGCCAATGAATTCGGACGTATATTTATCATCCGTGACAGTGATCTTTCAATAAACAGGGAAAATGATTTTTACCGCACCATGACTGCAAGATTAACCGGAATACGTACGCATGAGATCGAAATGATTATGACCAGGCTTCGCGAACTCGGTAAAATTACTCCAAAGGGAAGCCTTCAAAATACAGATCCCTATAAATATAAAGAACGTTTTTCAGGAGTTCAGGCGCTGCTTGAGAAAATTGGCCCTCTATCTGAAAGATTACAGTCAGAAGGATTCAGCCATATTGAAGAAGAGTTGGCCCGGTTAAATGAAGAAAGGACTGCAGTAAATGATAAATTAAATAGTTATCATGCTGCATCAAGGCGCGAACTCTATGAAAAAGGTCAAATGGCGCTTGAGCGTTTAAAAGAGGCCCAAAAAGAGGAAGCCAGACTGAGTACATTTAAACAAGAAGATTTTGATAGCTGGCAGAAAGCTGAATCAGCTACCGGACATCTTAATACGGAAAAACTAAGATTAGAAGCAGACCTTGATGCGGTCAAAAAAGAACTTGTTTCTGTCCGCATCTTAGAGAAAGATCTGGTCTTGAAAAAAAAGAAATATGAGCGCGAATTAAACACAGCAGGAGAAAAACTCAAACCACTGCTTGATGAAAATGAAAACCTGCACAGGGAGAGTAGCTATTCGGAAAATCTGGCCGAAAATGCTATCTTTAAGCGGGGTATGGTTTTAGTTATTGCTTTATTCTTTATTGCCCTTACCGGTGCAATAATTTCGCCTGCGTGGTGGTTATTTGTTATTCTGACTATATCGGCTTTACTCACCGCTGCAGGCACCGGGCTGCTTTTCGGTCATATTGGTAAACAGGTGCGCCTCAAAGCTCTGGAAAAAGAAATATTTATTGAGGCAGCTAAGCTAGGTTTTCCCGCTGATAGGTTAGATGATATAGATTTGGCTTATACTAATCTTGAAAGGCTAAAGGCAGAAACCTCAGAAGAGCTGAATGAGGCTGAAAAAGAACTTGGCTGGTTTCAGAAAGAAAACGATCGAATCAGGGATTCACTGGAAAAAACCGCTCTGCGTATTGGTGATGAAAAAGATAAAATCAACAGCTTCCGGCAAAAATTGATGCTGGATTCCCTGGATGAATTCAGAACATATCTTGAGCGAGGCATTAGATTAAAGAGTGAAATAAGAAGCCAGCAAAGTCTGCTTCAAAGTCATTTTGAAAGAACAGACAACCAGGCTGGAGTTGAACCTGATTATTCCTATTGGGAGGCCAAAGTAGAGGAACTTAGCTCATACAGAGAGGCTGCTCCCGGATTACATTATAACCAGACAGATGTTGACCGCCTTGAAGCAGAATTAACAGATAATGAACTAAAAAATGGAAGTTTAAAAGAGAAACAAAAGGAGTGGATTGAAGAACTGCGTGACGTTGAAAAAGAGTTCAATGAACTGATGCAGTTTGACCTGCAAGATTACCTGCCTTGCCAGACTACAGTTGATCTTGAAGTAATATCAGAAAAGCTCAGCAGTTGGCTAGAACTGCAGGATTTAAATCTAACAGCTTCAAAACTGGCTTTGTCCGTGTTTGAAGAGTTAAAGGAAGAAGAGGAAAAAAAAGTAACAACACTGTTCGGCGCAGATAGTCCTGTAAGCTTCTATTTCAATGAAATTACTGGTGGCATCTATAAAGAAGTTTGCTTTGAGGGAGGCGAGTATCCACTTAAAGTGGTAACCGCGGATGGTAGAAATCTCGATGCATATAAATTATCTGGTGGCGCCTATGATCAGCTTTATTTTTCAATTCGCCTGGCTCTTGGTGAGAAGCTGCTTAAAGGAAGCCGGGGTTTCTTCATTCTTGATGACCCCTTTATCAAGGCTGATCCAATCCGTTTGAAATTATTGTTGAATATGCTGATGGATATTTGTCAAAGTGGTTGGCAAATCCTTTATTTCAGTTCAAAAGGTGAAGTGAGAGAAGCTTTAAAGGATAGAATTGAAAAGGGAGAAGTAAGTGAATATTCCGTTGGTCTCAGTGAGAAATAAGCGGAGGTGTGTTTAAATGAAATTGACTATTCTGGGTTGTTACGGACCTTATCCACCGGCGGGTGGAGCCTGTTCAGGCTACCTGGTCAGTGAAGAAGGATGTAATATCCTCCTTGACTGCGGAAACGGTATTTTAAGCCGCCTACAAAAACATTTATCATTCCAGGAACTTCATGCCGTAATACTTTCGCACCTACATGCAGATCACATTTCGGATCTAATGATTATGCGCTACGGCCTTGAATTGGCCTATAACCGCGGGTTGCGCGATAAACCTCTTCCTTTATATGCGCCTCCTGAGCCGGTAGTGGAATTCGGACGGCTGCCCTATAAAAATGCTTATAATTTAACGAGTATTTCTGAATACAGGGAGCTAAAAATAGGGCCATTTACCATATTGTTCAAAGCCGGCATTCATGCAGTGCCTGCCTTTTCTATGCGGATAGAGTCGCCCTCAGGCGTACTGGTTTATTCCGGCGATACAGAGTACCATAAGGGGCTTAAGGTTGTTGCTGAAGGAGCTGATCTGTTTCTGTGCGAGGCAAACTATCTTGAAGCCGACATCGATGCCGGTCTGCCCAATCACTTAAGTGCAGCCAAAGCTGCGCAAGTTGCTGCTGCAGCGGGGGTTAAAAGGCTTATCCTTACACACCTTTACCCGGAGCGCGATCCAGCCCTAACGCTTGTTGAAGCAGCAAAGAATTATTCCGCTGCTGAGCTGGCTAGAGAGGGGCATGAAATTATTATCTGATTGCAATACCTTTGGTTAAGCTTGTCATGATCTTTTCAGGTTATGTTTAACAGTTCTAACCGCTTATGCAGATTAACATTAAAGGAGGATTACACTGATGCTTAAGAAGAAACAACCAACCCAACTATTGCTTGGCCCCATACCGGCAGCTCTGATCGGATGTGGCAACGGAAATGAAGAAAATATCATTACCCTGGCCTGGGTCGGTGTGGTTAATTCAAACCCTCCGATGATATCGGCCGCTGTCCGCCCGAATCGTCACTCGTTCAATATAATTAAAGAAAGCGGTGAATTTACCGTTAATATACCATCGGTTGACCAGGTTGAAATTGTTGATTTCTGTGGCACATTAAGCGGAAAAGATATTAATAAGTTCACCCGTTTTGGCCTTAGTCCTCTAAAAGGATTACTTGACAAGGCACCGATGATTGAAGAGTGTCCGATAAGTATGGAGTGCAAAGTGAAACAAACCTTTGAACTGGAGAGCCATACAGTTTTTCTTGGAGAGGTTATCTCTTCTTATGTTGTTGAAGAAATTCTTGATCATAAGGGTAAAATTGATTTTTCCAAGGGTAAATTACTTGGATTTTGCGCGGGTAGTTACCTGGCAGTTACACCGCTTGATTTAAATATCGGCTATACTCAGAAAGATAAAAAATAATTAAGCTTAATGCCATAGTGAAAAGTTACTGCTGTAGACTAAAGTTACCGTTGGTATTTGCAACAAAGTTTGCTAAGTTGTTATAATAAGTTTGGTTGAACTGTTTTTAAACCAACAGAAATGAGGGTTTTAAGTGGCAGACTATACTTCTCTTTTACGTGAACTGCCTGCTGTCGATCGCCTGTTGCGTGAACCTGCGATTGAGGAAGTGTCGAAACCCCTGCCCCGTAGCCTGGTTGTTCAAGCTGTCCAGGAAATAATCGATTCATATAGACAATATATTAGCGAACACCGAGCCGATCAATCCGCTCTTGACAAACTTAGTCTTAAACCCGAAAGCCTTGCCCGTGAAGCGGCAATGCTTGCTGATAAAAAAGCTGCTATGAACATTAAACCGCTTATTAATGCCACAGGTGTTGTAATACACACCAACTTGGGGCGTGCGCCCCTTCCTTCAGCCGCTATTGAAGCTTTAAAAGCAGTTGCCGGAAACTATAACAATCTTGAATTTAACCTTCAAAATGGCAGGAGAGGTTCAAGACAGGATCATCTTGAAGATATAATTTGTGAATTAACAGGCTCTGAAGCGGCAATAGTCCTTAATAATAATGCCGCTGCAGTTTTTCTTGCCCTGAATGAACTTGCTGCAGGGCGTGATGTAGTTGTTTCCCGCGGGCAGCTGGTTGAAATCGGTGGATCTTTTCGAATTCCCGAAATTATGGCTGCCAGCGGAGCCCGCCTGATTGAGGTTGGAACAACCAATAAAACTTATTTGCGCGACTATGAATCGGCTGTTACTGAAAATAGTGCTGCCTTTCTCAAAGTTCATACCAGCAATTATCAAATGGTTGGTTTTACAGCCGAAGTAGAAACTGAAGAACTGGCAGATCTTGCTCATAAGCATAATCTGGTGATGATTGAAGATTTGGGCAGCGGAGTTTTGCTCGACCTCGAAAAATATAAACTTCCATTCGAACCTAAAGTACAGGACAGCATCTCAGCAGGGGCTGATCTTATTACTTTCAGCGGAGATAAAATGCTTGGTGGGCCTCAGGCTGGTATTATTGTTGGCCGTAAAGATTTAATCCGGTATATCCGCACTAATCAGCTCGCACGCACGCTGCGTATCGATAAGTTTACAGTTGCAGCCCTGGAAGCCACCCTGCGACTTTATTACGATGAAGATAAAGCGATAAGTGAGATACCGGTCTGGCGGATGCTTACTGCTGACGCCGGCTACCTTAAGAATAGAGCAGAAAACCTTGCTTCAAGATTTTCTGCAATATTTGGTGCCGATAATGTAAAAGTAATTCCCGGTATATCAAGAGTAGGCGGGGGCGCCCTGCCAAATGCAGAACTGCCGACTTCGATTGTTTCGGTGGCGCTTGATGCATCATTCGGTCCTCCGGAAACTTTTACAGAAAAATTGCGAAATGGTAATCCACCAATAATCTTACGCCTGCAGCAGAACTGTTTGCTCTTTGATCCCCGGACAATATTTGAAAATCAGGAAGATCGTTTAATCGAGACTGTCCTCTTTTGCACAAATTACTTTCGAAACGAATAATCGATACTGCCCGGGAGATCTTGGATGTTGATTACAGATGCTTAAGCTTTTTTGAGGGGAGGTATACAGCATAATTGGAACAACTGATCATAGGCACAGCCGGTCACGTTGATCACGGTAAAACAGTCCTGATCAAAGCGCTGACAGGAGTTGATACTGATCGACTGCAGGAAGAAAAAGAGCGCGGTATTTCAATTGATCTTGGGTTCGCTCCTTTTAGATTGCCTGGCGGTCGACTGGCCGGCATCGTCGATGTGCCCGGTCACGAACGTTTCATTCACAACATGCTGGCCGGAGCCGCCGGAATGGACCTGGTCATGCTTGTTGTCGATGCTTCCGAAGGCATCATGCCCCAGACCAGGGAGCATCTTGATATTTTGGAGATCTTAGGGGTTCAGAAAGGTATTGTGGTTATTACCAAGATTGACCTGGTTGAGGAAGAATGGCGTGAGCTGGTCAGTGAAGAAATAAAAGATGAGCTTAAAAGTACGTTTCTTGAAAATGCGCCCATTGTTTCAGTTTCAGCGCTTAAAGGCGAGGGGATTGAAGAGTTAAAAAAATTGATTGACGAGATGACCGAAGTGTTGAATACCCGGAGCATATCAGGACCACTGAGACTGCCGGTTGACCGCTCATTTATTATCTCCGGTTTTGGTACTGTTGTAACCGGAACCTTAATTCAGGGATCTGTGCGTGTGGGGCAAACAGTTGCAGTTGTGCCTCCGGGGCTTGAGGCGCGGGTTAGAAACATTCAAGTCCACGATTCTGATGTAGATGAAGCTGTGGCCGGTTCCAGGGTTGCTCTTAACCTGTCTGGTCTTGAAAAAGACGAAGTCTTAAGGGGAAGTGTGATCAGCGCTCCGGGTTACTATCGTCAGACCGATCTGTTGGATGTTTTGGTAGAACTGCTGCCGCGGGCTAAACGGCAGTTGAAAAATCTTGACCCTGTTCATTTCTTTCTCGGCACTGCAAGATGCGTGGCAAAGCTGCTTTTGCTTGATCGGGATGAGTTTCGTCCTGGTGAAAACGCTCTCGTTCAGTGTCGTCTTGATCGACCCCTGGTTGCCGAGCGTGGTGATCCCTTTGTTATACGTTCTTATTCACCGATGACCACTATTGGCGGAGGCAGGGTGTTAGACCCATATCCAATTAAGCATCGACGTTTTCGTTCAGAAGTAATAGAAAGGCTGGAAGAATTAAAACAGGCTCCCACAGCAGGCGGTGATTCAGCGTTTATCCGCCGCAAATTAGAGGAACTTATTGCTGCCGACAGCCTGAAACTTGCAAAAGAAACCCGTCTGGATCTTGCCACAGTAGAGAGTGTCCTGAAAGACTTATCCGGACGCGGTATTATTCATAAACTGGGAAATTCCTTTCTTCTAACTGAACTGCTTGATCAGTATGAGAACAAGATCCAAGCTGAGTTGGAAAAATACCATAAAAAAAACCCCTTGGCGCCCGGTGTATCACGGGCCCGGTTAAAAGGATTTTTACCGGCAGCCTTCAGCCAGCGTGACTATGATGCTTTACTTGAAGACATGCAGGCCCAAGAAAAAATAACTATGAAAAGCAATCTCCTCGCCCTTTACGGATTTGAACCACAACCATCGGAGGGCGATCAAAAAATACTTGATGCGATTGAACGGGCATATCATTCCGGCCAACTGCAGCCACCTTCGGGAAAAGAAACAATTGAAAAGGCCGGCGCTCCGTCTGCCCGTAAAGATGAACTATACAATTATCTTCAAAGCAGCGGTATACTGGTAAAAGTAAGTGAAGAACTCTATTTTCACAAAGAAGCATATGAAGAAGCGCTCAAATTTCTTAAAGCGCATTTTAGCGAAAATGATAAACTGACCCTGGCTGAATTCAGGGATATAACTGGTAGTTCACGCAAATTTGCCCAGGCACTGCTGGAGCATTTTGACCAGACCAAATTTACCCGCCGTGTTGAAGACTACCGTGTTCCTCATAAACTGAAACTATAATGTGCCAATATGTAGGAGGTGTTAGGAGTGAGTCGCGAAGAGATACGTCTGACCACGATGACAGCCAGTGCCGGCTGAGCGGCAAAAATTGGGCCTGAAGCCCTGGCGCAGGTTCTGCGCAAACTGCCGCAATTTGATGATCCAAACTATCTAAACCGGAACCAGCATTTTTCTGACGCTGGTGTTTACCGTATATCTGAAACCCATGCCCTGGTGCAGACCATTGATTTTTTCACACCAATAGTAGATGATCCCTATACTTTTGGCCAGATAGCGGCAGCCAATGCCCTTAGTGATGTCTATGCCATGGGGGCGAAACCGCTTACGGCACTGAATATCATTTGCTTTCCGGTAAATTGTCAGCCGCTTGAAATAATGGAAGCCATACTACGTGGCGGTTACGACAAGGTTATTGAAGCGGGAGCTGTTATAGTTGGCGGACACAGTATTGAGGATAATGAACCTAAGTATGGTTTGTCCGTAACAGGCCTGGTTGAGATAAAGAAGCTTGTAACAGGCAGCAATGCTAAACCCGGAGACATACTGATTCTGACAAAACCGCTGGGTACAGGCATTATTGCCACAGCTATAAAAGGGGATATGATCACAGAAAAGGATGCTGAGGACGTTATCAGCGGCATGGCTACTTTAAACTCGTCTGCGTCAGAGGTGATGCTCGAGGTTGGCGTATCCTCATGTACTGATATAACCGGTTTCAGTCTGCTCGGGCACCTCTACGAGATGCTTTTGTCGAGTGGTGTAAGCGCCGAAATTGAGCATAAAAAAGTCTTTCTATACCCGGCAGTTAAAGAAATGGCCGCCATGGGAATGATCCCGGGTGGCGCCTATCGCAATCTTGATTACATGCGCCCGCATCTTGATTGGCAGGGCATACCGGAAGAAAAAGACGATGCAATGATTATCCTGGCAGACCCTCAGACCTCGGGAGGCCTGCTTGTTGCCATTCCTGAGGAAAAAGGCGAACAATACCTGAATGCACTTGAGCGGCGTGGATGTACCGGCAGCATTATCGGCTCTATTACAGATGCCGCGCCTTCGGCTAATATTGTTATTTTATAATTATTTGGATGCCAAAATTGTATATTAAAAGCGGACAATTAATCGCTTAACAGGGTCAATAGTTGTTCATGGAAAATATTTAAGAATTTAAAAATAAGAAGCAGGATATATTGAAGAAAATGTCGAAATCCTCTAATATAACCTGCTTTTATTGAAATTGTCTTACAATTCATTATAAAAAATAGGAGGTGGGGCTAAAAGAACCCAAAAGCATGTTCCCTTGATCCGGCAAACAAAATGTTAACAACCGGCAGAAGGGCAGCAAAACAATTACTTAATGATGCGGGGTATGCTAATGAGTACCGAAAGCCAGACATTCACCGAAAAATACGATCTGCTGGGTTGTATCCAATGCGGCCGCTGTACTGGTGGGTGCCCGGTTACTGTTAGGGCCGACCTGAACGTGCGCCGTTTTGTATATGATGCCTATTATGAAGAGAAGCTAGATGAACTGGCCAGGCTGGCCGAGATTTGGGATTGTACAGCTTGTCATACTTGTGCCGTCCGTTGTCCGAAAGGCTTAAAACCTCTGGAGGTTTTGCTTGGACTTCGAACAATGATTATTGAGAGCGGAAAAGTCGAGCCGACTGTGCGTGACGCCCTGCAGAGTGTTCTTCTTGAGGGTAATCCCTGGGAAAAATCGAGAGCTGCCAGAAGTGACTGGATGGAAGGTCTTGATGTTAAGATAGCTGAACCCGGGGTACCTGTAGAAAATCTCTTTTTCGTATGCTGCACCATAGCTTATGACCCCAGGGTGAAATCAATTGCCAGGAATATAGTTGGTCTTTTAAACAAGTCCGGGGTCGATTACGCTTTTCTCGATGAAAGTGAAACCTGCTGCGGCAGTGAAGTTTTCACCCTTGGCGAAGAGGGTCTGTTTGAAATGCTTGTTGAAGATAACACTGAACTTCTAAATGAATATACAGCCAAACGTTTAGTTTGCCTTTCGCCTCACTGTTTTACCACCTATAAAACTCGTTATCCTGATTTAAAGGCAGAGGTGATTCATTACACCCAACTGCTTGTAGAACTGCTTGAAGAAGGAAAGTTGAACTGGAAAGGCGATCTTCAGAAAACGATTGTATATCATGATCCATGTTACCTGGGCAAACAGAGTAATGTTTATGACGAGCCGCGGACTTTGCTGAAGAATATACCAGGTGTTAAAATGGTTGAGTTTGAACGCAGTCGCGAGCGCAGTCTCTGCTGTGAAGGCGGAGGAGGCAAAATGTGGGTTGAATCTGAATCTAAGAAGGAACGGTTGGCCGAAACGCGGATCAAGGATGCTAAAGCCCTTGAGGCTGATATTGTTGCTGTGGCCTGTCCCTTCTGTGTATTAACTCTCGAAGATGCCATGAAAAGCCTTGGTTATGAGGAAGAAATGCGTGTTGCCGAAATCATGGAGCTTCTGGGTGAATTTGTTGAAGCTTAAATTAAGCCTTAATCCTGGTAGGAGGTGGAAAGAATTATGAAAATGTTTGTTTGTATCAAGTATGTGCCTGATACTTCTGAAGCAGAAGTTAAGGTCAATCCTGATGGTGTCACAGTTGACAGCAGTCGTTTTTCCTTCGATATTAATGATGCTGACAATTATGCCGTGGAAGAGTCGGTTTTGATCAAGGAAGCAAAGGAAGGCGATGTCACTGTTGTTTCGATTGGACCGAAAAAGTCTGATGTTATGATTCGCATGGCAATGGCCAAAGGTTGCGATCAGGCAGTTCGTATTGAAGATGATCGTATTGCCGGCCATGATCCCCTTATGGTGGCAAAGGCGCTCGCCGCTGCAATCAAGGGACAGGAGTTCGACCTGGTGCTAACGGGGTGTATGGCCAGTGACGACGGTCATATGTCGACCGGTGTCGCCCTTGCTGAAGAATTGGGTGTAAATCATGCTTCTATGGTTAAGAAAGTAGAGGTTCTTGATGGCAAAGTACGGGCGCACCGCGAGCTTGAAGGTGGCCTTTTAGAAGTAGTTGAGCTTGAATTGCCGGCAGTATTGACAATTCAAACCGGTATTAATGAGCCACGTTATGCTCCAATTCGTGGAATTCGCCAGGCTCAGAAGAAGGAGCTTAAAGTTGTAAGCCTCGATGATCTTGGTGTTGACCCTGCTTCAGTCGGATCTGATGCTTCCATGGTTGTTCTTGAGGAGCTTTATATCCCCGAGGTTGAATCTTCTGCTGAATTTATTGAAGGTGAAGCCGAGGAAAAAGCCGAAAAACTGGCTTCAATCCTTGTTAAAGGAGGCTTGGTATAATGGGTAACATTCTCGTTTTAGCTGAACATCGTCAGGGTGCCTTACGAGATATTTCCTATGAAATGATGGCTCTAGCCCCTAAGCTTGCTGAAGATATGGGCTGTGAAGTAACCGTACTGCTTGTCGGCAGCAAAATGGATGATCTGGCCAAAAAAATGGCAGCTTATGGGTCTAAAGTTTTGGTTGTTGATGATCCCCTCTTTGAAAATTTTAATGCCGAAAAATATCAGAAAGTATTATCAGCCCTTATCGACGATCTTAAACCGGCCGTGGTTATGACCGGCCAGACCGCTCAGGGGGTCGATTTTATACCGGCTCTGGCAGTTGAAAAGAATCTGCCCCTGGTTGCCGAAGCAATTTCACTTGAATATGCCAACGGCACGCTCAAGGCTACACGGCAGCTATATTCAGGAAAGGTTAATGCTACGGTTGCTTTTAAACCGGCAGATACCTACCTGGTTACTATTCGTGAAGGTGTTGTCGAACCTCCGGATGCAGCTGCAGATGGTGCAGTTGAAAAAGTCGATTCGCCACTTAAGGACGATCTAACCTATCGAAGTTTTGTGGAATATATCGAAGCTGAAGTTGGCGATGTTGACATAACCCAGTCAGATACCCTGGTTGCCGTAGGACGTGGTCTTAAAGAAGACAAAAATTTATCCATAATTGAAGAACTGGCTCAGGCAATAAGAGCCGATATAGCCGGTTCAAGAGCAGCGACCGATGCCGGATGGATTCCCCATGACCGCCAGGTAGGCACATCGGGTAAGTCCGTCAAGCCAAAACTATACATTGCTATGGGTATTTCAGGAGCGTTCCAGCACGTGGCCGGCATGAAAGGAGCCAAAACTGTAGTGGCAATTAATAAAGACCCCGAGGCTCCGATCTTTACCGTGGCTGATTATGCTATCGTTGACGATATGTTCAAGGTTGTGCCCAAACTGATTGAAAAGCTTAAGGAGCTGAAAGGCTAATAGATCAGAATAGGCCAATCTTTGCGGGAGGATGAAAAACCAGATGACGGATAAACCGAAAGTGGGTGTCTACGTCTGCCACTGTGGAATTAATATATCTGCAACGGTAGATGTGGAAACAGTTGCGGATTATGCACTGAAGCTGCCCAATGTTGAAGTGGCGCGCACATATTCATACATGTGTTCCGATCCCGGGCAGGTTCTGATTAAAAATGATATCAAAGAACATGGCCTTAACCGGATTATTGTGGCCTCATGTTCTCCCCGTATGCATGAACCGACTTTCCGGAAAGCAATCCAGGAAGCTGGCCTGAACCCTTATTATCTTGAGATGGCCAACATAAGGGAGCAGTGCTCATGGGTTCATGAGGATATGGAAGAAGCCACGGCAAAATCGAAAAAGCTGGTTGCTTCGGCAGTAGCCAAAGTTAGACTTCTGGAAGCTCTTGAATCAAAAGAGGTAGATGCCGAGCCGGCTGCTTTGATTATTGGCGCCGGCATAGCCGGTATTCAGGCTGCCCTCGACATTGCCGATGCCGGTTTTAAGGTATTTCTTGTCGAAAAAACCCCTTCTGTAGGCGGGCGGATGGCTCAGCTGGATAAAACATTTCCCACTCTTGACTGCTCAGCCTGCATTTTGACCCCAAAAATGGTTGATTGTGCCAGTCATCCGAATATAGAGTTATTGAGCTATTCTGAAGTGGAAGAGATTGGTGGTTATATCGGTAACTTTGATGTAAAGGTGCGCAAAAAAGCGCGTTATGTGGACTTTGATAAGTGTACCGGTTGTGGAGATTGCGCTGCCGAGTGCCGGGTTAAAGATCGCTTTCCCAGTGAATTTGACCAGGGTATGGGTAAACGCTCGGCGATATACCTTCCCTTTCCCCAGGCAGTACCGGCAAAGTACACAATTGATCCGGAAAGCTGCCTTTATCTAACCAGGGGCAAGTGCGGCAAAGGACCGAAATGCCAGGAAGTGTGTAAAGCTGAAGCAATCAATTTCGAACAGGAAGATGAAATTGTCGAGTTCAAAGTTGGAGCGGTTATTGTTGCAACCGGCTTTGATCCTTTTGACGCTTCAAGAAAACCGGAATATGGGTATAACGATTATCCAAATGTCATTACCGGTATGGAGATGGAGAGACTCGTATCTGCTTCTGGTCCTACCGGTGGTAAAGTGAAAGTTTTTAACGGTGAAGAGGAAATCGAGCCGAAAGAAGTTGCATTTATTAAGTGTGTCGGTTCACGCGATGCCAGCGTGGGTAATGAATACTGCTCGCGAGTCTGCTGTATGTATGTGGCAAAACAGGCTCACCTGATCAGGGATAAAATTCCTGATGCCAATATCAGAGTTTACTACATAGATGTAAGAGCTTTTGGCAAGGGTTTTGAAGAATTCTACGATAGGGTTCGCCGTGAAAATGTGCGCTACATCAGGGGTAATCCATCAGAAATTTTTAAACGTGGCAATAAACTGGTGGTAAAGGTAGAGGATACTCTTACAGCTACGCCACTTGAAGATGAAGTTGATCTGGTTGTGCTGGGTGTCGGCCTTGAACCGCGTGCCGATATGCGCGAAATTATGGATTTACTGAGGTTGTCCCAATCACCGGATCGGTTCTTTTTAGAAGCTCACCCGAAACTTCGGCCGGTGGATACTGCGACAGAAGGCGTTTTTCTGGCCGGATGCTGCCAGGGGCCTAAGGATATTCCTGATACAGTTGCTCAGGCCAAGGGAGCCGCTTCGTCGGCGATGATACCCCTGGCCAGGGGCAAGGTGATGATTAGTGCGCAGGTTGCCGAGGTTGATGAAGCCACTTGCAGGGGTTGCGGTTTTTGTGTCAATATCTGCCCCTACACGGCTATTGAGCTCGTGAAAATAAACCGTTTTGGCCATGAAGTTGAGGTGGCCCGGGTTAATGAAGCTCTTTGCAAAGGCTGCGGTTCATGTTCAGCAGGTTGCTTATCTGATTCAATTCAGCCGAAGTCTTTCCGTGATCGCCAGATTCTACCGCAGATTGCAGCATTGGGGGTCTTGAAATGAGCGAGAACTATGAACCTAATATTGTAGCATTTCTATGTAACTGGTGCTCTTATGCAGGGGCCGACCTGGCCGGAACAAGCCGGGTGCACTACCCGGCCAACATCCAGGTTATACGGGTGATGTGTTCCGGACGGGTAAATCCTCTTTATGTAATGAACGCCCTGCAGCAGGGAGCAGACGGTGTGCTGATATCGGGTTGCCATCCTGGCGACTGTCATTATATGGAAGGCAATTTTTATGCTCGGCGCCGCATGGGCATGTTAAAAGACCTGATGGAATTTGTTGGTGTCGATCCAAAAAGGTTCCATATGAGTTGGGTATCGGCCTCCGAAGGTCACAAGTGGAAAGAAGTTGTGGAAAAAACCGTCGAAGAAGCGCGAGAAGCCGGTCCCTTTGAAGGTTTCAGACGTCGGCAGATCGACTGGTAGGAGGGGTATTAGAAGATGGATCTGGAACAGTTACGCAAAACCGCGGCAGAGGTAGTGGTCCGTGAAGATGTTAAGTACCTGATTGGGTGGAAGCAGGGTTCTTACGGTTACAGGGTTGCCCCTGTTTTCGTCGAAGATGCCTCCGGCGCTGCAGAGTTGCTATTTTCGCCCCTCTGCACTGCCAACCTGGCTACATACCTGACCCTTGTTGAGAAAACACCACTGCCGCGAGGCCAGGAAGCCGATAAACGTAAAGTTGCCCTGCTGGTCAAGGGATGTGACAGCCGCGCTGTAACGCAGCTTATTGTAGAGCATGGTATTAATCGTGATCAGGTTATAGTTGTCGGCTGCCCCTGCCCGGGTGTTGTTGACACGGAAAAACTTGCTGAAAAATACCCGGAGCAAGGGAAACCTGCTGAAGTTGAATGGAATGGAGAAAATTTTGTCCTGCTTTGCGACGATAAAGAGACTGAGCTTCCCAGAGATCAATTCCTTGCAGAAAAATGTCGTCTTTGCCGGCATCCTAACCCGGTAATCAGTGATATTACAGTTGGCGAACCAGTTGAACCATGGACATTAGCTGATGATAATGGTGTTGAAGAGATTGAAGGTAAAAACCTTGAAGAGCGTCAGGCTTACTGGGAAGAGCAGTTCTCAAAGTGTATCCGCTGTTATAGTTGCCGTAATGTCTGTCCGCTTTGCTATTGTCAGGATTGCATTCTTGATCGTCTAAATCCTACCTGGGTTAATCGTGCGGTCAATTTTTCCGAGAATACAGCTTTCAACATTGCCCGGGCTTTTCACCTGGCCGGTCGCTGCATCGAATGCGGTGAGTGCGAGCGGGTTTGCCCGGCTAATATTCCCCTGGGCAAGCTAAACCGTAAAATGGCCAGGGAAGTTCGGGACAAATACGGCTTTGAGCCAGGGGTAGATCCCGAGGCCGAGCCGTTCCAGGCCAGCTTTAAGCCTGATGATCCCGAGGACTTCATACTGTAGAGGTGGGTGATATGTCAGCGATGCTGTTAAATAAAGAGAAGTGGCCTGAATTTATCGGAAAACTGACCGGTAAAAACCTTTGGGCGCCAAAACTTGAAGGTGAAGCGATGCGTTTTGCCCCTGTGGCAGAAGATGAAGTGCCTGAATTGACAGATGGCAATACCAGGATTCCCCCAAAAAATATCGTATTTCCCCAAACTGAAACCATGTACCGTTTTCAGCTTGGAGATTTTGAAATGAAGGAACCTGAACTTAAAGAAGAAATGATTCTTCTTGGAATAAGACCCTGTGACGCCAGGGCTATGGTTATAGTCGACAAGCTTTTCAGCTGGGATGTAGACGATCCATACTACCTGAAAAGGCGTGAACTGGTAACCCTTGTTGGCCTTGCCTGTTCAGAGCCTGGGTTAAATTGTTTTTGCACCTCCCTTGGCGGTGGCCCTGCATCAACTGAGGGTTTGGATTTGCTTATGGTTGACCTCGGCGACAGTTATCTGTTGGAAACCATTACGCCAAAAGGTGAAGCGCTCGTAAGCGAAGTAAGCGAGCTGCTTATTGAAGCAGATACTGAAAAAATAAAGATGAAAAAGAAAATGGTTTCAGAATCTGAAGGAAAGATAAAGCGCTCGGTTGATCATAAAGGTATTCCGGAAGGCCTTCCGGGTTTGTGGGAAGATCCCCTCTGGAAGAGTGTTTCGGCCTCATGTCTTGGTTGTGGAACCTGCACTTATCTCTGCCCGACCTGTCACTGTTTTGACATACAGGATGAGACGGAAGGCTTTGAAGCAAGACGCTGCCGTATGTGGGATTCCTGCATGTTTGAAGAATATACCCTTCATACTTCAGGTCATAATCCCCGACCTACACGCCGGGAACGGACCAGGAACCGGATTAACCACAAATATAATTATTATGTAGATAAGTTTGATGTCATTGCCTGCGTTGGCTGTGGCCGGTGTATAAACCTCTGCCCTGTCAATATTGACATTGTTGAAATACTGAGGCAGGTAAAGGAGGCGCTATGATGACTGCTGAAAACCCTTACATTCCTTATACGGCTACTGTTGAAGAAACCTGGTATGAAACCGGCGGTGATCGCTGTATCAAAACCTTTAAAGTGGTTTTTGATGATGAAGATGTCCGGACCAACTGGAACCACCGTCCGGGTCAGTGTGCCATGATCGGAATTTTGGGAGTGGGTGAAAGCATGATTTCCATCTCCTGTTCACCAACGGAGGGTGAATTTTTACGATTTTCAGTAATGAAAATGGGTAAAGTAACCCAGGCGCTGCACCAGCTAGAACCCGGTGATAAAATGATGGTCAGAGGTCCTTATGGTAATAGCTTCCCTGTAGATGACTGGCATGGTAAGCAGATCCTGACTGTCGGAGGAGGAGTTGGTCAGGCGCCGCTTCGCCCGGTTGTAGAATATGTTAAGGCAAACCGCGACAAATATGCCGGATTAACAATGATCTATGGTGCCAGGACTTCAGGTGATCTTTGTTTTAAAGGTGAATTTGAAGAGATGAGTAAGTCTGATGGTCTTTCCTGTCATCTCACGATTGATGTTGAGGAAGAAGGTTGGGGACACAATGTCGGTTTTGTGCCACAAATGCTACTGGATCTTAACCCTTCGCCAGAGGACACAATCGTAATCACCTGTGGTCCGCCGATTATGATTCGCTTTGTTCTCGAAAATCTTAAAAAACTGGGTTTTGCAGACGAGCAGATTTATACAACCCTGGAAAACAGGATGAAATGTGGTATTGGCAAGTGCGGTCGTTGTAATGCCGGAGGTATGTACGTATGTAAAGACGGTCCTGTTTTCAGTTATGCTGTTTTAAAAGATATCCCCGAAGCATTTGCCTAGATTGAGATAAAAGGACAGGTTTATTGATATACCAAAACAAAATAAAAACAGAAGGTGTTTTCTGTTTCAGGAAAGCACCTTTTTTGGTGTGTTCGGCATGGGTGTTAGCCTGGCGGTGAAAGTCCGCTGTGGGCTTGTCAGCAAGAACCACTAGCTGAGGGCAAGGGTGTCCGCCTATTCAATACTTGTTACTAAAGTGCTGTTATGCTAAGATAATTTAACAGCATAAAACTAACAAAGCATAGTTGCGGGAGGCATTTAACTATGGAGCAGTACGGCTTGGTGACAGAAAATAAAGGTGAAACAGCTTTAATTAATCTTCAGCGCCATCTTGTCTGTGAAAAGTGCGGCCGCTGTGGTTTATTAAGCGGATCAAATAAACGAGAAGTGATTGTTGAAGCGCTTAATCCGATCAATGCTAAAAAAGGACAAAGAGTTTTGCTTGAGTCTGATGATAGTCAGATTATATTATTAGCTTTCATGCTCTACATGGTTCCCATCTTTGCCCTTGTAGCAGGTATTGTGGTTTGGTTAACACTGGTTTCCCCCTATTTTGGCCTTGATGGAAGACAGGAATTACCTGCTGTATCTGCCGGTTTTGCTCTTATGGCTTTAGTTTATTTTTTTATCCGTAAATGGGATAAAAGAGTAAAGGATAACCCGCGTTATAAGCCGGTTATCACAGGTTTTATTGAAGATAAACCAACAGAATGCAGTGAACCGGAATAAAATTATCACAACTAGTACTTTTAAAATTACTCCTGGAGGGAATACAGATGACCAAAAAATATAATGTAGCAGTGGTAGGTGCAACCGGAATGGTTGGGCAAAAAATGATCGAAGTGCTTTTGGAAAGAAATTTCCCAATTTCTGAGCTTAAACTTCTCGCTTCTTCCCGCTCGGCAGACAGCGAAATTGAAGCCGGTGGAAAAATATATGTTGTTGAAGAACTAGTTGCAGAATCTTTCGAAGGAGTAGATTTTGCTTTTTTTAGCGCAGGTGAGTCAATCAGTAAGGATTTTGCCAAAGAAGCAGTTGCTCGGGGCGCAGTTGTAATTGATAACAGCAACGCTTTTAGAATGGATGATCAAATCCCCCTGGTAGTTCCGGAAGTAAACCCGGATAGCGCGTTTGTCCACAAAGGCATTATCGCTAATCCAAACTGTTCAACAATACAAATGGTTGTAGCCTTGCAACCCCTTCAGAAAGCTGCAGGGATAAAGAGGGTAGTTGCAGCAACTTATCAGGCAGTGTCAGGTGCCGGCAAAGAGGCAGTAGATGAACTGTATGCGCAATGCCGTGCTGTATTAGATAACAGCCCTGTGCCGACTGAACGCATACCGCACAAAGGAGCACTTAAAAATTACCAGCTGGCTTTTAACTGTGTACCCCAGATTGACATATTTGTAGAGGGTGGTTATTGCAAGGAAGAGATGAAGATGATTCGTGAAACAAGAAAAATTATGGAATTGCCCCATCTTCCTGTAACGGCTACAACAGTCCGCCTTCCTGTCGTAAAAGGTCACTCAATTGCGTTAAATGTAGAATTTGATAAACCTTTATCAGCTGATGAAGCTCGCGATATTCTTGGCAAAGCGCCCGGTATTAAGATAATTGATGACCCAAAGCAGCTTGCATATCCTATGCCAATTGATGCAGATGACAATGATGCGGTATTTGTCGGCCGAATTCGTACGGATCATTCAATCGCCCATGGGCTTAATCTCTGGGTTGTTTCAGACAATATTCGCAAAGGTGCAGCCACAAATTCAATTCAGATTGCGGAGCTGTTAATTAAAAACAATTAGTAAAGATTGAGAAAAATTTATCACTATGTTAGGAGGCTTTCCAATGAGCAGAATGGTGAGAGTGGCGTTAATCCAGGCGAAACATGAAGTGCATGGTGACGAACCGGTAGCTAAACATCATGAAAAAGCAATTGAGAAGCACTTGAAGATGATTAAAGAGGCAGCTGAAAAGAAAGCACAGATTGTATGTTTACAGGAGATATTTACCGGACCTTATTTTTGTGCTGAACAGAGTACAAAATGGTATGAAGCAACCGAAAGGATCCCTGATGGGCCAACGACCAGACTAATGCAGGAACAGGCAAAAAAATATGGAATGGTGATTGTCGTGCCTCTCTATGAAGAAACTATTACGGGAGTGTATTATAATACAGCTGCAGTTATCGATGCCGATGGAAAATATCTCGGTAAATTCCGCAAAATTCATATACCTCACGTGCAGGCCGGTAAAACTTCGGCTACCGGTTTCTGGGAAAAATTTTATTTCAAACCGGGCAATCTCGGCCATCCCGTATTTGAAACTGCTTATGCCAAAATAGGAGTTTATATCTGCTACGATCGTCATTTCCCTGAGGGTCCCAGAATCCTGGGGTTAAACGGAGCAGAAATATTGTTTAACCCTTCTGCTACAGTGGCAGGACTATCAGAATATCTCTGGAAGCTGGAACAACCTGCCCAAGCTGTTGCTAACGCCTGTTTTATAGGGGCAATAAACCGTGTTGGTGTAGAAGCCCCCTGGAATATGGGACACTTCTATGGCAGCAGCTATCTCTGCGACCCCCGGGGGCAGTTAATAGCCGAAGGCAGCCGTGAGGATGATGAAGTGGTAATCGGTGATGCTGATCTTGATCTGATTAAAGAAGTCAGGAATACATGGCAATTTTTCCGGGATCGCCGCCCTGAAACCTATGGGGATATTTGCGCCCCATAAGGCACTCTACTGATACAGGAGGAGGAATTTAAATGAGAACATTAATTAAAAATGGAACTTTGGTTACAGCCTCCGAAAGCTATAGAGCAGATATACTAATTGAAGATGAAACTATTTTAGCAATTGAAGCGAAATCTTCAGCTTCTGCAAATATGGTAATCGATGCAGATGGAAAGCTTATTTTTCCAGGAGCGATAGATGTTCATACTCATTTGGATATGCCCTTTGGGGGAACAGTAACTGCAGATGATTTTACCACAGGAACTACAGCAGCAGCAGCCGGTGGAACTACATGCATAATTGATTATGCTCTTCAGACTCCGGGAAAATCTCTTGAAGAAGCTCTACAAGTTTGGCATGAACGAGCTGAAGGCAAATGCGCAGTTGACTACGGATTTCATGTTGCTGTAACTGATCTTAATGATGCTGTGCTGGCAGAAATTCCTGAGCTGGTTGAAAAAGGTTACCCTTCTTTCAAGGTATTCATGGCTTATAAAGGAGTTTTCCAGGTTGACGATGCTACCCTGCTCAGAGTTTTAAAAACTTCAGGCGAAGCAGGCGGGCTAGTTCTTGTTCACGCTGAAAATGGCGATGTCATTGATGTTTTGACAAAGGAAATGCTAGCCAAAGGCCAGACAGAGCCTCTCTATCATGCCCTAAGCCGTCCCCCCCAGGCAGAAGAAGAGGCTGTTAACCGGTATATTACCATGGCTGCTTTAGCCGGAGCGCCTGCATATATTGTTCATCTAAGCGACGGGGGAGCGCTAAATAGAGTTGCCGAAGCAAGACTGCAGGGACTGCCCATTTATGCTGAAACCTGTCCCCAGTATCTATTTCTCGATCTTGAGCTTTATAATGAACCTGATTTTGGCGGAGCCAAATATGTAATGTCGCCTCCACTTCGGGAAGCCGGAAATAATGAATACCTCTGGAGTGGCCTTGATTCCGGCAATCTGCAGGTTGTTGCATCTGATCATTGTTCCTTCAACTTAAAAGAACAGAAAGAACTGGGACGCAATGATTTTACAAAAATCCCAAATGGCGCTCCGGGAGTGGAAACCCGAGTTCAGCTTTTATTTGCCGGAGGAGTTCTTGAAAACCGAATCAGTATTAATAAAATGGTTGATCTGGTCAGCACCGCACCGGCTAAATTGTTCGGTCTTTACCCGCAGAAAGGAACCATTGCTGTAGGCAGTGAAGCAGATCTTGTAGTTTTTGATCCCCATATGCCATTTACAATAAGTGCCGATAACCAACACCAGAATGTTGATTATAATCCTTACGAAGGATTCAGGGGACAGGGAGTACCAATTAAAGTATTGTCCCGCGGCACCCTGGTATTTGATAACGGCAGGTATGTAGGCAAAGCAGGCCATGGCCGGTTTCAAGCGCGCAAATCATTTACTGCTATTTAATAGGGATATAACTAAGCTAAACCCCTGACAGGAAGAGTATCACGAGGAGGATCCATATAATGATTGTAGTTATGAACCCCGGTGTTGGAGAAAAAGAAGTTACTATTATCACCGACAAACTAAAAAGTATGGGTTATGGTGTTCACCTTTCAACTGGCGAAAACCGGACTGTAATTGGAGTAATCGGTCAGCGCCGGGAAGAAGTAGCCCAGGCGATGGAAGCCATGCCTGATGTTGAAAAAGTGGTTTTCATTACCCGACCCTACAAATTGGCCGGAAGAGAGTTTCACCCTGACAATACGGTGATTAATGTCGGTGATATTACAATTGGCGGGACAGAACTTGTTGTAATGGCTGGACCATGTGCAATTGAAAATGAAGACCAGCTGTTGCAGGCGGCCGAAGCGGTTAAGAAAGCCGGGGCTAAGGTTTTACGGGCTGGAGCATTCAAACCCCGCACATCCCCTTACAGTTTCCAGGGGCTTGAGCAGGAAGGCTTGCAATTTTTAAATGATGTTCGTTCAAAAACCGGACTGCTTATAGTTACTGAGGTTATGGATCAGTTTACAGTTGATGAAGTTGCCGAATGTGCCGATATCATACAGGTGGGTGCGCGTAATATGCAGAATTATTACCTGCTGCGTGAACTGGGTAAAATACGTAAACCAATTTTGCTTAAACGTGGGTTCTCTGCGACAATTGAAGAATGGTTGATGGCGGCAGAATATATTCTTTCCGGTGGCAACTACGAAGTCATACTTTGTGAACGCGGCATTCGTACCTTTGAACCATACACCCGCAACACTCTTGACTTGAGTGCTGTTCCACTGGTAAAACAGCTTAGCCATCTCCCCGTTATAGTTGATCCTAGCCACGGCACCGGTTTGTCCGGTTTGGTGCCTGCAATGAGCAAAGCGGCACTCGCAGCCGGAGCTGATGGACTGATGGTTGAGGTTCATCCTAATCCACAGGAAGCTTTATCAGACGGACCTCAGTCGTTGACCCCTGATCAGTTTAACACCTTGATTCATGAGCTAAAAGGAGTGGCTTTAAGTGTTGGCAGACTCATCTGATAGTAAGAATATCTTTGATAAAGCAGCTCTTATTGGAACCGGCCTTATTGGGGGCAGTATCGGCCTTGCTCTGCGTGAGAAGAAAATGGTTAAAATAATTACCTGTTATGACCGTGATCCTGAAGCAGCAGCAGAAGCTGTTGCGCTCAGCGCTGCCGACAGGGTTGTTAAATCGGCAGCTGAAGCTGTAAAAGATGCCGACCTTATTATTTTAGCTGTACCTGTGCTAAGCACTTTGGATATTCTAAAAGAAATTTTACCGGAAGTAAAAGATGGTGCTTTAATTACTGATGTTGGCAGCACCAAAGGTTCAATTATGGCTACAGTTGAAAAGCTTTTGCCGCAGTCTGTGTCATATATTGGGGGGCATCCAATGGCCGGCTCGGAAGAAAGTGGCATCAGGGGAGCAGACCCGGCCTTACTTGAAAATGCGATTTATGTGCTTACACCCGGTCCGGGTACCCCGGAAAATGTAATAAAAAAATTTACCGACCTTATTGAAGGAACCGGGGCTCAGCCCTTGATTCTGGATCCCCTCGCACATGACCGTATGGTTGCCATGGTCAGCCATCTGCCTCATATCTCAGCAGCTGCTTTAGTTCAGAGTGTGGCAGGTGCCGGTGATATTGAGTTGATCCGTACTTTAGCTGCAGGGGGTTTCAGGGATAGTACAAGGATAGCTCTTGGCAACCCTGAAGTTTGGCGGGATATTTGCGTAAGTAATCGTTGGGCTTTGCTCTCAGCTCTTAAAATCTTTAAACAAAGCCTCGTAACAATTGAAAATTATTTGAAAGAACCAAATGCTGAAGCCGTTGAGGAATTTCTAACCCAATCCCGCGATTATCGCAATTCTATACCACATCGGGGGCGCGGCATACTGCCTGAGGTTTATGATGTTATTGTTCTAGTTCGGGATTCTCCTGGTATAATTGGCAAGATAACCACTCTTCTCGGTGAGGAAGGTATAAATATCGATGCTATAGAAATATTGCATGTACGTGAGCTGTCAGGTGGAAGTATTCGTCTTGGTTTCAGAAGTAGAGAACAGCAAAATAAAGCACTTAAAGTGCTTAACAGTCAAGGCTATAAAGCTTATTCTAAATAATCTTATTTTCCTCGTTAATTTTCAACTGCTCTGCTGCTAATTCAGCCAGAGATTTCAGTTCTAATTCTTTTCTGATTGCATCTTTCATGCGGGCCCATACATTACGGGTAACGCATAAATTTGCCCTATCGCAGAAAGCATCTTTGTCAACGCATGAAACTGGTGCCATGTTGCCTTCAACACTTTCTACGATATCGTATAAAGTTATTTGATCAGGTTTAACAGAAAGGTGATAACCGCCGCGACTGCCTTTTTGGGTTCTAACGTAACCACGGGCTCTTAAAGGGGCCATGATCTGCTCTAAATACTTAACTGAGATTTCCTGCTTGCAGGCGATATCGTTTAACTGAATAGGCTCTTCTTTGTAATTCATAGCTAACTCGATCATTGCCCTTGCTGCGTATCGGACTTTAGTAGATAACTGCATCTATATTTGCCTCCTGAAGTATAAAGAAATATTACCGATAAGTATAATTATATATGGCAACTTCATTTTATACTTTCCAAAAATATATGTCAAAATAATTCCTTTTAAATGAAAATAATCTTAAATAGAAGAAAACTGAGTCTGGTTGTCAAGATATTTACGATCTCCACGTTCAAGTCTTCCTAAATTAACTGCTTTCAGTAATAAGACTTCATGAAGGTACAGTTTCACCAACTGATGGATGAAACTGCTAATGTGCATTTTCAGGATAGAATGTGGTTTTGAAAAAGAGCCGGCTTGTAGGCGCAGCTCTTTTATTGTATAAAAGCATTCAAAGATTCTTTAAGTGGTTATTAATCCTCATATTTGAAGGATACATTCATTTTTACCCTGTAGACTAATTCTCCGTCCTCAATCTTCATATCCATTTTTTTGACTTCGGCCACTCTCAAATCGCGCAAAGTTTTTGCAGCAGTGGCTACTGCAACTTTAGCTGCATCTTCCCATGATTTTGTGCTTGTCCCGATGATGTCAACTACTTTATAAACGCTTTCCATAATCTTCTGTCATCCTCCTTTCAGGCCTGTTGCATCTATTGTATATAAAATTAAAATAAATGTCAATCTTGCGTCAATAATTAAGATTAGCTGCTGATTACTCTTTATTTAACAGAACATCAAAAGCTGGTTGTATCATCAGACTTATTGCTCCCGGTCCGATATGGGTTCCGATGGCCGGGCCTACTTGACCAACATAGAGATCAACAATTTCGTAATGTTTTTTTAATTCTGTGAGTAGTAATTCAGCCTTATCCTCTGCATTGGTATGCACTACAGAGAGATTAACCGGTTTGTCTGATTTAACATTTTTTAGCGCGGCAGCAACAAGGTTGGGAATAATTTTGGAACGACCGCGAACCTTATCGTAAACTGCAACCATACCTTCCGGGTCGGCGTAAAGTATGGGTTTTAATTGCAGCATTGAGCCAAGCAGTGATGCCGCTTTACCAATACGGCCGTTACGCTGTAGAAATTCAAGTGTATCTACAGCAAAAACACTAAAAGTGTTCTTTATTGATTTATCTGTAATATTAAGAATTTTATCCAACGGCATATTCCTGCGGATTGCTTCAGCTGCTATTAATACAGAGCGGGCAACTCCCTGAGATGCGTTTAAGGAGTCTACCGGAATAACTTTAGAAGAAACCATTGTTGCTGCAGTTTCGGCTGAGCTTAATGTCCCGCTTAGCTTACCCGAAACGTGAATGCTTAAGATGGTATCATCTTCGGAAGCTATTTTATCATATATCTGCCTTAAGGCTTCGGGTGAAGGTTGTGAGGTTTTAGGCAGTTGACTGCTTGCACTGAGTTTTTTATAAAATTCTGAAGGAGTCAAGTCGATTCCGTCGGTATAAAGTTCATCTCCAAAAGATATCGTTAGCGGCACTATGTTTAAATTATATTTTTCAATTTGTTTATTTGATAAATCTGCGGTACTGTCGCTTACAACATAAATTCGAGCCATAATCATTCTCCTTTTAATTTAAATGAGATTCCATGTCACTATAAAGAATAATACCACAAAGTTACGCCTCTGTAATCTTCAAAAATCAGGCTTCTTACAATAATTCTAAGATTGTTTTATATTGGTTGTACCTGGTAACCTTGGTTTTATGATCAAGTTAACTGTGATAGAATAAAGTAAGGAAAGCGGAGAGGGGATATAAACAATGATTAAAATGGAGGTAAAAACTGTTACTGCCGATCAGGGCGGTAATTTTCTGATTTTGTTAATGGATGATGAAGAAAAAAAAGTACTTCCGATTTCAATTGGGCCTCTTGAAGCCCAGGCGATTGCTCTTGTTCTTCAGGGAGAAATGCCGCCACGCCCACTGACTCACGATTTAATGAAAACGGTTTGTGAAAATCTTGGCGGTACAATCGAAAAGATAGTAATAACCGACATAAAGGACAGCACATTTTATGCTGAAATTTACATGCAGCACAAAGGTGAAACATTGATTATTGATTCAAGACCAAGCGATGCAATCGCCCTGGCTCTGCGCTGTGATGCACCCATATTTATGGAAACCAAGCTGGTCGAGTTTACCTATGATTTTCAGGATATTATTGCCCATGAAGGCGGCGATGAGGAACTACACTAGTTTACGGTTTTACACCCACTTTTGAGAGGCTTTTGGCGTTAATCGGTTTAATTTTTGACATTTGAACCAGAACTACACCGACCAGTATTACTGAGGCCGAGATTATACTTTGTGAAGTGATGGTTTCATTTAAGATGAGGGCGCCAAGAATAACAGCTACCACCGGGTTAATATATGCATATGTACCGGCTTTAGATGCAGGAAGAGCTTTTATCATGTAATTAAATGCAGTATAAGCCAGGATAGAGCCTATGAAAAGCAGATAGAGAAGAGCCGCAATACCCCCCGCAGAAGCGTCTGCAATCGAAACTCCTCCAAACAATGAAGCCGCAATCAAAAATGCAATGCCTGCGGCCAACATCTGAATACCGACATTAGGCATCATTGAACCGCTTACAGTTCGGCGTTTTAAGAATATTGATGCAATCGCCCAGTTAAGTGAAGCAAGCAGTACGGCCAACACGGCTGGCAGGGTTCCACTCTCGAGATTAAAATGGGGACTTACTAAAAAAATTACTCCCATGAATCCAATAATTAAACCCAGCCAACCTACCCAGCCGATCCTGTGATCTTTGGGAAATAAGGCTTCTATCAGTGCCATAAATAGTGGAACAGAGGCGATCAGCAAGGCTGTCAGGCTTGATTCTATCCATTGTTCTGCCCAGCAAATAATACCATTACTGATAAAAAGTAGCATTATACCGGCAAAAATAATAGACCTGTAATCCTGTTTAGATTGTGGGAATTGCCAACCCTTTAACTTGGCAAATAATAGTATCAGTACACCTGCAATCGAGAACCGTATACCGGCAAACGCTAAAAATGGCATATCAGTTACTGCCACCCTGATCGCCAGGTAAGTTGATCCCCAAACAATACAAACTGTAAGATAGGCTAAAATGGCAAGATTTTTATTGTAGGTCAAAGCTGCGCCTCCTGCTAATTTATAGATGAGAGTTATAACCATTATTCCATAGATTATATTCTCTGTATTTACATTGATCAATAATTATATTAATAAAGTTTAGTAAGTTTAGTAATTAATTTTGTAATAATATGTAATAATAATTGTTGCCGGCAGGGCAAGAGTCCAGTTTTCGGTGCCGCAGCCCAGTCCGACAACTATAGCCCAAGCCGGTTCGTAGTTCATGCCGCGATCTGTATGCCTGTAGATTAAGTTGTGTTCATTCTAACCTTATTTTTAGAGGAATATATCTTTGATTATCTTGTTATTAGCCCATCTCTATTAAAAAAAATATTGTTTTGATAGTTAAATTAATTCATTATATAATAACAATGTGTCAAAAAAGTGTATATCAAAGCAAAAAACGGTATGTCTGCTCAGGGTGTAAAAGATCACTGGTTTGCAGAGATGGCAGAAAAATCTTTAGTCAGGCATTTAATAAACTTATTTATGAATCATTGATTTATGATCACCATTATAGCCGAAGGATGTGAGTTGTTTGTCAATCAGAATCAACCGAAAAGACTTACGGCTTTATCCCAATTCAAAAAGAGTGATAACCCGTTATTATTACCCCGGTGCTGATGAGCGGGCGATCAGTATTATCAAAAAAGTCATGGCTCTATCCGATGAAGATGCCAGGTTTACCTTCAACCAGGTGTTGATTAACTTTTCTCAGCGGCACCGCAATATATCAAAAATCTTTAAAAAGCATTTTAATAATGCAAAACACAATTTAAACCAATTAAATCTTAATCCTGATGATATACCGCGAAAGAAAGCATTATTGATTGGTTCTTATTTCACCATGGAATACTCCATAGAATCGGCAGCATTCTTTAACCCTTCGATTATTGAAGCTCCTGACCAGACTGCTCTCGGTGAAGGTGAAAAAAGAATTATTATTAGTTTCAGGGCAACCGGTGAAGGGCATATTTCCTCTATTGTTTTCAGAAGCGGAGTCATAGATAGAAACAATAATCTGATTCTGAGGCCCCCGGGAGCCCTGGTAGATATTCCTGAAGCAGTAAGAAGGCATATCTATAATAAAAAAGATTTCTTAAATAAACTTTCTGAAATGAATGTCCAGAAAGAGATGATCAGCATGGTTATTGACCGGCTTAGTGACCAGTTTACTTATGAAGAATTGCAGGATAGTATTAATGAGTCAATGAAAAACGACGACTTAAGCGCGCTCCAGAAAAAAGTGGTCAAAGATTGCGATTGGCTGGCCAATTCACATTATGAATTTACTTTTTCTCTTGATACGGCTATCTCTGAAAGAGTGATCTTTCCAATTTCCGATAAAGAAAGCAGTGGTATAGAAGATGCCCGCTTTGTCAGGTTTATTGATGAAAATGGATCACCAACTTATTACGCTACTTATACCGCCAATAACGGTTATACTATCCTGCCCAAACTGATTGAAACCGAAGATTTTTACCATTTTAAAATTATGCCGTTAAATGGTGAATATGCTCAGAATAAAGGTTTGGCTCTATTCCCAAGAAAAATTGACGGTAAATATGCAATGGTGTCACGTAATGATGGTGTAAACAACTATATTATGTTTTCTGATAATATCTATTACTGGAATGAAGCAAAAATGGTCCAGGAGCCTCGCTACCCCTGGCAGTTTATTCAAATCGGCAACTGTGGTTCTCCTGTTGAAACGGAAAAAGGCTGGCTTTTACTTACACATGGGGTTGGGCCGATGCGCACTTACAGTCTTGGAGTAACCCTGCTTGATTTAAATGATCCCACCAAGGTTTTAGGCCAGATAGATGAACCGTTGATTAAACCGAACGATGAAGAGAGGGAAGGTTACGTTCCCAATGTAATCTATTCCTGCGGGCCCATAATTCATAACAATGAACTTATTGTTCCTTATGCAATAGCGGATTACGCTTCAACTTTTGCTTCCCTGTCTTTAGATGAACTGTTCGATAAACTGGTTTATTACTAAACGCTGGCGCAAATTAAAGGCTGAAATAATATTATCATATGATGTTGAAATGGAGTTGACAGTTGATGAGCAAAAAGATACTGGCGAGTATCCTTGGCGGGTTGATCGGTTTTTTCATTGGTGCTCTTGGCGGGGGGTTTCTCGGCCTGGTTATCGGGGGAACTTTTTTCGGTTGGATTGAAGTTCCCAATTATCCTTACATGCCGGGCTACGAATTAGCGGCATATATCGGTTTTATTCTTGGAGTTCTTATTGTAACCCCTCTGGGAGTTATTATCGCTTTAAAAATTGCCGGCCGATCGGATCGTAAAGTATAGAAAGGAACTTTTAAAGTTTTAGCGACAGACATTTAAAAGAACAATTAATAGGCAGATCTCAAAATTTCATATATTATACGGAGGTAAAATCAATGGTGCGGGCGAGAGGATTTGAACCTCCACAGGATTGCTCCCACTGGATCCTAAGTCCAGCGCGTCTGCCAGTTCCGCCACGCCCGCTTGTAAACTCCGTCATTATTATAAAGAATTTTAAGTTCAAATACAACTAGCCAATTGCGTTGAGCTAGACTATTTTTGGAAATAAATAATATAAACTTGTTGTAATTATAAAAAGCTATCGCCCCCAGGCAGGATTTCTTCTAATATTTACGAATATTCTAAGGTAAAGAAGGGGGTATTCTGACCTTTTGATTAAAACAGCGTTAGTAATAAAAGGTAACAGCAGTGCTGAACTGTTCCGTGTTCTTCAGCAATGCGATGAAATTGAGATAGTTGGAGTAGCCTGCCCTGATGGTCAGATCGACTGGTTTACCGAGACGGAGAAAAAAAACTATTTTGTTACAGCAGATCTTGACAAGATCGTTGCATTGCCAGAATTGGAAACTGTTTTAGATGCAACCGGTGAACCAAAAATCAGGGATTACCTGGCCGGAAAGCTGGTTAATGGAGCTAAGCTTGAATGCCTGACACCAAATTCCCTCCTCGGGGCTATCATCAATTCACGTGAACAGCTGCTTGAAACCCGTTTGCTGCAGGGTGAGCTGAGAGCAATATTAAGCGCCGTTCAGGATGCGGTAGAGGTAGTTAATGACAAGGGGATCATCAAATATGTAAACCCTGCTTTCACGAGAGTAACAGGTATACCGGAGAGTAAACGTCTTGGAAGAAGTATATTTGAGGTGTCGCCGCACGGAGCTTTGGCCCAGTCTCTTATTCAGCAAAAGCCTGTTACAGGATACCGCACGTATGTTGGCGGTTCAGATGCAGATGTGATCTCTAATGCTTCGCCGATTATAGTTGACGGTGAACTGATGGGTGCGGTAGTTGTTTTCCAGCCCGTTGGAGATATTCTGAAACTTATGGATGAACTGCGGCACAGTAATGCAATAATTGATAACCTTTATGCTCAAATCGACCAGATTTCCGGAAGCAGGTTCAGCTTTGAATTTTTATCCGGCCAGAGTAAAATTTATACAGCTACAATTGAGAAAGCACGGAAAGCAGCCCGGAGCGAGTCGGCTGTTTTGTTAAGTGGTGAAAGTGGTACAGGAAAAGCTCTATTTGCTCACGCTATCCACAATAACAGCGCTCGCAAGAAAAGACCGTTAATTATATTTGACTGTTCAGCTGTTCCCGACTCACTCCAGGAGATTGAACTTTTTGGGTGCGAAAAGGGCGCTATGCCGGGAGTACTTCGCACCAGGATTGGAAAAATAGAATTGGCTGAAGGCAGCACCCTCTTTATCAAGGAATTAAATTCACTTAACCCTTTTTTGCAGAAAGGACTGCAACAGCTGCTCGAAAATAATACCTTTTGTCGCATTGGCGGTGAGCAGCCTATTTCAGCAGATGTCAGAATTATTGCCTCTACTGCTGAGAACCTTTTGCAGGCATCAATTCAGGGATATTTTTCTGAAAAACTCTACCGGCTTTTAAGCCTTGTTACAGTTGAGCTTCCTCCGCTGCGGAAACGGTCTGAAGATATACATCTGCTTGCAGAAGCACTTATCGACCGGTTAAATCGTAAACTGGGTAAAAAGATTACCGAAATATCGCCGCGGGCACTGCAGGAGATGTCCGAATATGAATGGCCGGGGAATATCAGCGAATTGAAAAGCGCTATTGAACGCTCCATGGTAGTAGCCGAAGGTCAGGTTATCGAGTATCATCACCTGCTTCCCTATATTGGGCGGTTGGGGGTAAGTGAACCGCAAATTATAGATGAAATTATTCCACTTGACAAAATGGAAGAAATGATGCTAAAACTGGCTCTAACCAGGTATGGTGAAAGTCTTGAAGGCAAAAAGAAAGCTGCCCAGGCTTTAAATATTTCTCTGGCAACCCTTTACAACAAGCTTAAGAAATACAGCAACTGATATTGCACTATAACATCTTATGAGAATGGGGGAATTAAGTTGAAGCTTTATGAATACCTTGGAAAGAAGTTGTTTCACCGCTACGATATCCCTGTGCCGCACAGCAAAATAGTTGAAAGCCCTGAAGAGGCTGCCGAAGCTGCTGCGGAGCTTGGGGATGTAGTAATTAAATCACAGGTTTTAAGCGGTAAAAGAGGTAAAGCCGGGGGTATTGCTTTTGCCTCAAATCCCGGTGAAGCCAGGAAAGAAGCAGAACGTATCCTCAATATGCGTTTAAATGACTTAACTGTTGAGAAACTGCTGGTGGAAGAAAAACTGCAAATTGAACAGGAACTATACCTTGCTCTTACAGTTGACGGAGCTTTACGCTGCCCGGTAGTACTTGCTTCTCTTGATGGGGGCATGGATGTTGAAGAAGTGGCTGAAGGTCGGATGATCAAATGGCCGATTGATGTTTCAATCGGACTGCAGGATTACATGACCCGTGAAATTTGCCGCAGGATGGGTGTTAGCGGCGCCCTGCAAAAAGAATTTATCAAACTGCTGCCCAAGCTGTATAAAATGTTTAGAGAGCTTGATGCGGAATTGGCGGAAATTAATCCATTGGCGCTTACACCTGACGGTCTGGTGGCAGCCGATGCTAAGGTTACAATTGATGATGATGCTCTTTACCGTCATCCGCAGCTGCCGCGGGTTAAGGAAAAAACAGACCTTGAGTTAAAAGCTGAAGAACTCGATATTGCTTATGTGGAACTTGATGGTAATATTGCCGTAATGGCCAATGGGGCAGGCATTACAATGGCTACTCTTGACATGGTTCAGCACTACGGAGGAGCAGCAGCCAATTTCCTTGATTTTGGTGGAGGCGCCAGTGTTGAAAGAACTGCCCAGGCATTAGAACTGCTTCTCGGTACAAACCCCAAGGTATTATTGATAAATATTTTTGGCGGCATAACCCGGTGCGATATCGTTGCGGAAGGTTTTGTTAAAGTACGAGAAAGTAAAGGTATTGATCTTCCGGTTTCTTTCCGGCTTGTGGGGACTAAAGAAGCTGAAGGCCGGGCTATATTAGAAAAAGTTGGCATTAAAACCTTTAATTCAATGGATGAAGCAGTTCGTCATGCCGTTGATCTAACCGAAGCATCTTGAGAACCTGTTCTGTTTTGAACTTAAGTAGAACAGTTTCCAATCTTATTTTAAGGATTTTTGTTTCAAACTGCATAGAAGAAAGGAGTAGAGCTAATGTCAATATTTATTAACAAACAGACCCGTGTGCTTGTCCAGGGTATTACCGGCAAGCAGGGTTCTTTTCATACGGCACAAATGCTTGAATATGGTACAAATATAATCGCGGGGGTCTCCCCTGGTAAGGGTGGTCAGAATGTTGAAGGAGTCCCCGTTTACGACACTGTTTTTGCGGCGATAGAGGAAGAAACTGTTGATGCCAGTATTCTTTTTATACCGGCACCGTTTGCCAGAGACGCCGCATTTGAAGCGCTGGATGCAGGAGTTAAGCTGATAGTGCTTATTCCTGAACATATCCCCCTGCAGGATGCCATGGATATTATGGCCTATGCCCAAAAACAGAATGCAGTAATTGTGGGTCCCAATACTTTTGGTCTGGTTTCCTCTGGAAGTTCCAAGATTGGTATTATGCCAAACCGTTATTTCGTTCCCGGCCCGGTGGGAATTGTATCCCGCAGTGGCACCCTTTGTTATGAAATTGTAGGTCACCTGACCGGAAATGATATTGGAACCACTACGGTTGTTGGTCTCGGCGGTGACAGAGTCGTCGGTTTGAATTTCATAGATGTGCTCAGGCGCTTTGAAGAAGATCCGGAAACAAAAACGGTAATACTTGTGGGTGAAATCGGTGGAAGCTCAGAGGAAGAGGCTGCAACTTTTATTTCCTCGTCGATGAAAAAACCGGTTATTGCTTATCTGGCCGGTCGCAGTGCGCCTCCGGGTAAGCGTATGGGACACGCCGGGGCTATTATTGAAAGAGGCAGAGGTACTTTTGAAAGCAAAGTTAAAGCGCTTAATGCCGCCGGTGTGGAAGTTGCCGGTTTGCCTAATGAAGTGCCGGCCATGATTAAGAAAATATTATCTTAGTTGTAATTGAAATGAAACAGGTTAATACCGAAAGGGGGCAGAGGACTTAGTGTATGATAACGAAAATAAAGAAATGCTTTATGAAGCCAAGAAAGCCTGGCTGGAAAAGTTAAATAAGGTTAAAGAAAAGCACCCTGAGCGTAAAACTTTTAAGCTTGAATCAGATCTTGAGCTTGAAGGTGTATATGATTTGCTGGATATGGAAAACTATGACTACATGGATAAACTTAACTGGCCGGGTGAATATCCTTATACCCGCGGGATCCAGCCGACAATGTACAGGGGCCGGCTTTGGACAATGCGTCAGTATGCCGGTTTCGGCAGCGCCGAGGAAACCAATGAACGCTTTCGCTATCTGCTCGACCAGGGACAAACCGGCTTAAGCGTTGCCTTTGACCTGCCGACCCAGATTGGATACGATTCCGACCACCCCCTTGCCCGCGGCGAAGTGGGCAAAGTAGGCGTAGCAATTGATTCCCTGGCTGACATGGAAATACTGATGGATAAAATACCGCTGGATCAGGTCAGTACTTCAATGACGATCAACTCGCCGGCGGCAGTTTTACTGGCTATGTACATGGCCGTAGCTGAAAAACAGGGAATTCCAATGGACCAGATAAACGGCACTATTCAAAATGATATTTTGAAAGAATATGTTGCCCGGGGAACCTATATCTTCCCTCCCCGTGAATCAATGCGCCTAATTGTAGATATATTTGCCTATGCTGGTGAGAATATACCCACCTGGAACACGATCAGTATTAGTGGTTATCATATCAGGGAGGCAGGTTCCACTGCTGTTCAGGAAGTTGCTTTTACTCTGAGCAATGCCATTGCCTATGTTGAAGCAGCGATTAAAGCAGGTATGGATGTTGATATGTTTGCTCCCCGGTTGTCTTTTTTCTTCAATGCCCATTCAAACTTCTTTGAAGAAATAGCCAAGTTCAGGGCAGCCAGGCGTATCTGGGCCCGTTTGATGAAAGAGCGTTTTAAAGCAAAAAACCCTCGATCGCTCATGCTCAGGTTTCATACCCAGACAGCAGGCTCAACTCTCACGGCTCAGCAGCCGGATATTAATATAATGCGAGTCGCATTCCAGGCCCTCAGTGCTGTGCTTGGCGGAACCCAGTCTCTTCATACTAACTCGCGTGATGAGGCATTAGCCTTACCCAGTGAACATTCGGTTCTTCTTGCCTTGCGCACCCAGCAGGTTATCGGTTATGAAATTGGTGCAACAGATACAGTAGATCCACTGGGAGGCTCATATTTTGTCGAGACCCTTACCGATCATATCGAGCAGGAAGTATGGAGCTATATCGATAAAATCGATGAAATTGGCGGGGCAGTAGAAGCAATTGAAAATGGCTTTATCCAGAAAGAGATCCAGTCAAGTGCTTACCGGTATCAAAAAGAAGTGGAATCTGCTGAACACATTGTTGTTGGCGTTAACAAGTTTACAACCAGCAGTGAACAGCCGATTGATCTGTTGAAAATGGATCCGGCAACCAGTCAGCGTCAGGTAGAGAGGCTCAAAGAAGTCCGTTTAAGACGAAATCAGGGTAAAGTAGCCGAATCTCTGCAGGAGCTTCGCAGGGCAGCACAGGGAAGCGATAACCTTATGCCATATATTCTCACTGCCGTTAAGGCTTATGCGACACTGGGAGAGATTTGTGGTGTTCTCAGGGATGTTTTCGGGGAATACCAGCAGCAGATAAATTTCTAAAATAAAGCTTGTAGATGCGAGGAGGAGTTGACGGATGGCCGATAAACCTTTACGGGTGCTTGTCGGTAAAATAGGTCTCGATGGCCATGACCGTGGTGCGAAGGTGGTAGCCCAGGCGCTTCGAGATGCCGGCATGGAAGTTATATACACAGGGCTGAGACAAACACCGGAACAGATTGTCGAAACCGCCCTGCAGGAAGATGTGCAGGTTATCGGTTTAAGCATTCTTTCAGGTGCACACATGCAGCTTATACCGCCTATTGTGGAAATGCTGCGGGAACAGGACAGCAGTGATATAATAGTTGTTGTTGGCGGTATCATACCCAGAGAAGATATTACTTATCTCAAAGAGCACGGTGTTGCTGAAGTATTTACACCCGGTTCTTCGACTGAAGATATCATCGGTTTTATCAAACGCAAGCTTAATTGAAAAACAGATTGGAGAGATGATCTTGTTTGAAAAAATAGATCATGTAGGTATAGCGGTAAGCGATCTCGAGGCAGCAATGAAACTATACAGGGATCAGGTTGGTCTAGAGTGCAGCGGAACTGAAATTGTTGAAGAACAGAAGGTAAAAGTTGCTTTTTTCCCGGTTGGCCAGAGTAAAGTAGAGTTACTTGAATCTACAGATCCTGATGGGCCGGTTGGCAAGTTTATTGAGAAAAAAGGCGAGGGAATTCATCACCTTTCTTTCAGGGTTTCCAATATTGATGAAAAAATTAAACAACTTAAAGAACAGGGAGTGGCACTTATCGATGAAAAACCCCGATACGGCGCCGGTGGAGCAAGAATAGCATTCCTTCATCCTAAGTCGACAGGCGGAGTCTTAATTGAACTTTGTGAGCGTGATCAATAAATATAGCATCAGAGTTTACTAAGTAGAAAGTGGTGACAGATATGGATGAAAAACTTAAACACCTCGAAGAGAGACGCAGCCGTACTTTGGCCGGCGGGGGTGAAAAACGAATTGCCGATCAGCACAAAAAAGGTAAAAGGACTGCACGGGAAAGATTGAACAGTTTGCTGGATGAAGATAGCTTTGTAGAAATCGGCACTTTTTCCCAAACAGGTCTTGAAGATGCCAGCAGTCTTGATTACCCCAATCCCGGTGAGGGCGTTGTTACCGGTTACGGTATGATCGATAACCGAAAAATATTTGTTTACGCTCAGGATTTTACAGTTGCAGGAGGTTCACTTGGTGAAGTACATGCCGCTAAAATATGCCGGATTCTTGATCTGGCAGCACAAAACGGGGCCCCTGTTATCGGTTTGAATGATTCAGGAGGTGCCCGTATCCAGGAAGGTGTATATTCCCTGGATGGTTTTGGCAATATATTTTACCGAAATACTCTCTGTTCAGGGGTTATTCCCCAGCTTTCGGTAATCATGGGGCCCTGCGCCGGGGGAGCTGTATATTCACCGGCTATTACAGATTTTGTTTTTATGGTCAGTGGTATAGGCAATATGTTTATTACCGGCCCCCAGGTAATTAAGGCAGTAACAGGAGAAACTGTATCTGCCGAAGAACTTGGCGGCGCTGCAACTCACAACAAGAACAGTGGAGTGGCACATTTTTTTGCAGAAGATGAAAAGATATGTTTTCAACAGATACGGAAATTACTAAGCTATCTTCCTTCAAATAATATTGATGATCCTCCTATGGTAGAACCACGCGAGCCGGAACTGAGCCAGGAAGATCTCAAGACCCTGGTTCCTGAAAACCCGAACCGTTCTTACGATGTTCGTGATGTAATCAATAGAGTTGTTGATGGAAGCGAGCTTTTTGAAGTTCACCGTGATTATGCGCAAAATGCTGTAGTTGGCTTTGCTCGCATAAATGGTCGTGCAGTCGGAATAATTGCCAACCAGGCCCGGGTTAAGGCGGGTTGCCTGGATATAAACTCATCTGACAAAATTGCCCGTTTCGTTCGTTTTTGTGACAGTTTTAATCTGCCGCTGATCACCTTTGTTGATGTGCCGGGATATCTGCCAGGGGTTGAACAGGAATGGGGCGGTATAATCAGGCATGGAGCAAAGGTGCTTTATGCTTATTCTGAAGCAACAGTACCTCAGATCTCAATAATTTTGCGCAAAGCTTACGGCGGTGCATATATAGCGATGAACTCCCGTTCACTGGGTGCTGATTTATGTCTGGCCTGGCCGACAGCAGAAATTGCTGTTATGGGTCCTGAAGGTGCTGTAAATATCGTTAACCGCAGGGATATTGATGCAGCTGAAGATAAAGAAGCTAAGCGAAAAGAACTGGTTGACCAGTATCGGGAAAAATATGCAAATCCCTATATTGCCGCTGCCCGCGGATGGATTGACGAAGTAATTGATCCCTGCGATACCCGTGCTTATCTTATCCGTGGTCTCAACATGGTGAGCGGGAAGCATGAACAACGCCTTATGCGCAAACATGGTAATATACCCCTCTAAGCCATGTACTATTTAACTAAGTTTGTGGTTGACTAATATTTTTTTGCAGAAGGCTATTGACATCTAGTCAGTGTGTGTTAGAATCTAAAGCAATATTATAATGCCCGTGAAGGGGAGATTAACCGAATTGTGGAGGTAGAAGCGAGCCGGAGTTGGTGGAAGTCCGGACCGTAAGCAAACGGTGAAGCGCACCCCGGAGGTGGTGGTTGAAGCCGGTTTATAAAACCGGTGTGTAGGCTGGCCCGGTTTTATACCGTTATCAAGGCCGTTTTTCATGAAAACGGTTTAAGCGGATCGGCTAGTAGTTGTCGATCAATAAAGGTGGTACCGCGAGCTCCTCGTCCTTTAATGGATGAGGAGCTTAATTTATTTTGGAGGGGTATAAGATGATCGAAACGGCAGTTTTGGGAGCAACCGGTTATACGGGCGTTGAGTTGGTACGCTTACTAAAAGCCCATCCGGCAGTTGAACCAGTATTATTATGCTCGGGAAGTACTGCCGGTAAAAAATACAGTGAAATACATCCTCAGTTTAGGGGCATGGTTGATCTGGTTCTGCAACAGATTAGAGTTGAAGAAATACCTGAATCGGTTGAAGTGGTTTTTTGCGCCCTACCTCATGGTCATTCGGCAGAGACAGCGGCAAAACTCTATAAAAAGGGGTTTAAAGTTATTGATTTAAGCGCTGATTTCAGGTTGGGCGATTCTTCTTTGTACCAAGAATGGTATGATCTGGAGCATCCCGTTGCAGCACTGCTTGGCACAGCAGTTTACGGTCTTCCGGAGCTTAATAAAGATATGATCAAAAGCACAGACTTTATTGCCAACCCAGGCTGTTATCCAACCAGTATTTTACTTGCGCTTGCTCCACTTCTCAGCAAAAAGATAATAAAAACGGACGGCATAATTATTGATTCAAAATCCGGTGTTTCCGGGGCGGGCAGAGCTCCTAAACAGCCTTTTCATTTTCCTGACTGTACAGAAAACTTTAAGGCTTACAGGGTGGCTAATCACCAACATACTGCAGAAATTGAACAGGAGCTTAGTCGATTAGCAGGTAAGGACTTAAGGGTAACATTTACACCTCATCTGGTTCCAATGGTAAGGGGCATATTAAGTACTATTTACACCGAACCGACAGAGTTAATCAATGAAAAAGAGCTTAATCATTTATTCGAAGCATTCTACAGAGAAGCTCCATTTGTGCGGGTATTGAAAAGTCCATCTTTACCTGAAACCCGTTTGGTTCGTGGCAGTAATTTTTGCGACATCGCAGTTAAATATGACAATCGTAATAATCGTATTATTGTTATTTCGGTTATTGATAACCTGCTTAAGGGCGCTTCCGGACAGGCTGTTCAAAATATGAATATAATGCTGGGTCTGCCGGAAGAAGCCGGTCTTAACTATGTGGCTATTTAGATAATAAGAAAGCTATTAAATATCAATTACTAAGTATGAAGCGGAGGTAGGGTTGTGAAAGAAACGATCATAAAAAAGTTAAAAAACCGTGGTATAACCGCTGTCAAAGGATTTAAAGCAGCCGGTTTTTCCTGCGGAATTAAGAAGGGCAAGAATGATCTGGCGATAATTTACAGTGAGTATAATACCGCTGCAGCAGGTGTTTTTACCCGTAACCTCGTTCAGGCGGCCCCGGTTCATTTGTGCAGGGAGCACCTTGAAAACCAGATCAGGGTTGTGATTATAAACAGCGGGAATGCAAATGCATGCACCGGCAGCCAGGGGTTGCTCGATACAAAAGCCATGGCAAACAATACTGCTAAAGTTTTTGGCTTCAATTCAGGACAGATTATGGTTTGTTCTACCGGGGTCATCGGCGAACCAATGCCGATGAATAGGGTTAATGCCGGTATTAATATGATTCCAGATGCCCTTGGTTACGGTTATGAAGCGGATATTGACGCAGCGAAGGCTATTATGACTACAGACACCAAAATCAAGCTCTCTGCCTACCAGTGCACCATGCCGGAAGGTGAGTTTACCATTGCAGGCATGGCCAAAGGATCCGGAATGATATGCCCCAACATGGCAACTATGTTGGCGTTTTTAGTTACCGATGTGAAAATTGAACGCGGCTTATTACAAAAGCTTTTCGGTGAGGCATCCGACAGGTCATTTAATGTTATTACTGTTGATGGTGATACTTCTACCAACGATACTGCCCTCATATTAGCTAACGGGGCAGCGGCAGGGGTTGAAGTAACTGAAGAGAGTGTTTTCTTTGAGCCATTTAAAGAGATGCTTGAGGCAGTCTGCCGCGAACTGGCCCTGCAGATTGTTGAAGATGGTGAAGGCATGACCAAACTAATTACTCTGACCATTAAAGGAGCCGCTGGCGAAGCCGGCGCCCGGGTTATGGCTCGTAGTATTCTAAATTCACCCCTCGTGAAAACTGCTTTCTACGGTGAAGATGCAAACTGGGGCAGAATTATTGCCGCTCTTGGTTATGCCGGAATAGATTTTGATCCTTCCCTCGTGGATATCTTTATTGGTCCATACCAAGTTGCCCGAAACGGCGGTTCTGTACCTTTTAGCGAAGAAAATATGAAAAACGTATTGGAGGAACGCAATATCTCTGTCGTCGTTGATTTAAAAATTGGAACTGCCCAGGTTACTGCCTGGGGAACAGATCTTAGTCATGAATATATTAATATTAATGCTGATTACCGTAGTTAAATGAAAGCAGGTGAAAAAAGTTGAATCAGGAAGCTTTAAGCAGTATTCCCAAGGCTGAAGTTCTTGTAGAAGCCCTGCCTTATATGCGAGCTTATGCCGGAAAATATTTTGTGATCAAATACGGCGGGCAGGCTATGGTCAGTCCCGATCTGATGGAATCGGTTATATTGGATCTTGTTCTGATGAAATATATCGGTATAAAACCGGTCTTGGTCCATGGTGGCGGCAAAGAGGTTACCCGGGTGATGGAAAAGCTGGGTAAAAAGCCTCATTTTATAAATGGTCTAAGAGTCACTGATGATGAAACCATGGAGATTGTTGAAATGGTTTTAATGGGCAAGGTAAACCAGCACATTGTAAGCCTCTTTAACCAGCAGGGCGCAAAGGCGGTAGGTTTAAGCGGCCGTGATGCAGAAATTTTGCAGGCCCGGCGTAAAGAAAAAGTTCCGGTTAATAGTGAAGCAGGCGAAGAAAAAATCGACCTGGGACGTGTAGGCGAAATTATCCAGATCAACCCGGCTCTTATTCATACTATCAGTGAAAACGGTTATATTCCTGTTCTCTCATCAATTGGAGCCGGATTGAATGGTGAAAGCTTGAATATTAACGCTGATTATGTTGCCGGCGAACTGGCTGTTTCTTTAAAAGCGGAAAAACTGATTGTTCTTACCGACGTTGATGGTATCTATCGCGAAGATGAGAACTCCCTGAAATTTATATCTTCAATCAATCGTCGTGAAACAAGGGCAATGATCCTAAATGGTGAAATCAGCGGTGGCATGGTCCCAAAAGTCGAATCCTGCCTTATGGCTTTAGATGGTGGTGTTCGCAGAACTCATATAATTGATGGGCGGGTTCCCCATTCGCTTATCCTTGAAATATTCACCGATGCCGGTGTCGGCACAATGGTTACCAAATAAGAGAATAGGGAGAGGGAAGTTGAAATGAGCAAAATACAGGAGATGGAAGCAAAATATATTATCAATACCTATAACCGGAAAGCCGATTCTACTCCTTATCTGGTCAGGGGCGAGGGTTCTTATCTGTGGGATGATCAGGGCAAGAAATATCTTGATTTCTTAAGCGGACTGGCGGTTAATGTTGCCGGACATTGCCACCCGCAGGTAGTTGAAGCAATTTGTAAACAAGCTGGAATTTTAAGCCACACATCAAACCTGTACTATACAGAGCCGCAGGTTCTGCTGGCGAAAGAACTGGTTGATAAAACCCTACCCGGCGGAAAAGTTTTTTTTGCCAACAGCGGGGCTGAAGCCAATGAAGCTGCTATTAAACTTATCCGTAAATTTAAGCCCGGGCGTTATAAGATTATAGCGGCTGAACGTTCCTTTCACGGGCGGACCATGGCAGCATTGGCAGCAACAGGCCAGAAAAAGTATCAGCAGGCTTTCAAGCCTTTGCTGGAAGGTTTTTCTTATGCCACATTTAATGATCTTGACTCCTTTGAAGCTCTAATTGATGACCAGACTGCAGCGGTTATGATTGAGCCTATTCAGGGCGAGGGCGGAGTGCATGTGGCTGAGCCTGATTTTATCGAGGGCTTAAGGCATTTGTGCGATCGCAATGGACTTCTGCTGATTTTTGATGAAGTGCAGTGTGGTATGGGGCGGACAGGTAAGTTTTGGGCATATGAAAATTTTGCAGTGAAACCTGATTTGTTAACGGTTGCCAAAGGACTTGGCGGTGGGCTGCCGATCGGCGCTTTACTGACCGGGGAAAACTGCAAAGATGTTTTCATTCCCGGTGATCATGCCTCTACTTTTGGTGGAAATCCTGTAGTCTGTGCTGCAGCTCTGGCAGTGATGGAGATCATCTCTGAGGCAGGATTTATGGATGAAGTCGCGGCGAAAGGAATACGGTTAAAAAGAGAACTTGAAGATGCTTGTCCATCAGGTGAGTTTCGCGGCCTCGGCCTGATCTGCGCACTTGAATTAGAGAGGCCCGAAGCTAAATATGTGCAGGAAAAATGTACGGAACATGGTTTGTTAATCAATGCTATCGGTGATAAAATTCTGCGTCTGCTTCCTCCGCTTACCTTAAGCGATGACGAGCTGGAGGATGGATTAGCAGTACTTAAAAAATTAATCTAGAAAAACTAACAAGGAGGAGTTTGATATGGCTAAAGAAAAAGTGGTACTTGCCTACTCGGGCGGTCTGGATACCTCAGTAATTGTTAAATGGCTACAGGAGAAATATAATTATGATATTGTGGCGATGACTGCTAATGTGGGGCAGGGGGATGCCGAGCTTGAAGGTCTTGAGGAAAAAGCATTAAGAACTGGTGCTTCGCAGGTATTTATAGAAGATATCAGGGAAGAGCTTGTTAAAGATTACATCTTTCCCATGGTTCAGTCCGGTGCCGTATATGAAGGAAAATATTTGCTTGGAACAGCAGTGGCCCGTCCGGTTATCGGTAAAAAACTGGTTGAAATCGCCGATAAAGTCGGTGCAACGGCCATAGCTCATGGAGCTACGGGTAAAGGTAACGATCAGGTTCGGTTTGAGTTTGCAGTTAAGGCGTTAAACCCCTACCTTAAAATTGTGGCGCCGTGGCGGGAGTGGGAACTTCAGTCCCGAACCGATTGTATAAACTATGCCTGTAATCATAATATCCCAATTCCTGTAACCGCGGAAAAACCATACAGTATGGACCGTAACATTTGGCATATCAGTTTTGAAGGTGGAATATTGGAAGATCCGAACCGCGAGCCCGACAAGGATATGTTCAGGTTAACAGTTGATCCATTAGATGCCCCTGATGAGCCTGAAATGGTTACTATCGGGTTTGAAAAAGGTATTCCTGTAAAAGTAAACGGAATTACACTTTCACCGGTGCAGCTTGTAGATGAACTGAATTTAATCGCCGGAAGAAATGCTGTCGGCAGGGTTGACCTGGTAGAAAACCGCCTGCTGGGCATGAAATCCCGAGGTATATATGAAACGCCCGGGGGATCTCTTCTAACATATGCACATCGCGAACTGGAGCATTATACAATAGATCGTGAGACACTTCATTACAAGGAAACACTTGCCCTGAAATATGCAGAAATGATCTATTACGGACTCTGGTTCACCCCACTTCGTGAAGCGCTTCATGGTTTTGTTGAAAAGACCCAGGAATGTGTTACCGGAACAATATCACTTAAATTGTATAAGGGCAATATGAGTGTAGCCGGTAGGGAATCAGAGTATACACTATACCACCATGATATGGTAACCTTTGAAAAAGATGAACTTTTCGAACAAAAAGATGCACAGGGTTTTATCAACCTTTATGGATTACCGCTGACTATTAAAGGAATGATGGATATGAAACAAAAAGAAGAAAAGCGGGAGGAGGCAAAAAACTGAAAAAGCCATGGCAGGGCCGTTTTACAAAAGATACAGCAGAAGCGGTACTGCGGTTTACCGCTTCTCTGCCATTCGATCAACGCCTGGCGTTTTGCGATATCGAGGGCAGTATAGCTCATGTTGGGATGCTGGCAGAAAAAGAGATCATTGATCCCAGTGAAGCCGTATTAATTATAGAAGGCTTGAATGAAATAAAAGATGAGATTACGTCCGGCAAATTCCCCTTTGATCTTAGTTTTGAAGATATTCATATGAATATCGAAAAAAGGCTTACTGAAAAGATTGGCGCGGTCGGCGGTAAGCTTCATACCGGGCGCAGTCGCAATGATCAGGTAGCTCTCGATATGCATATGTATATGCTTAAAGAGGGCAAGGTAGTAATGGGTGAGCTTGAAAAGCTGCAAAGCTCAATACTTGGGCTTGCCGAACGTTATACTGGTTTGCTTATACCGGGGTATACTCATATGCAGAGAGCTCAACCGGTTCTCCTTTCACATCATCTTCTGACTTACTTCTGGATGCTGCAGCGTGACCGGGAGAGATTACATGGCGCCTTAAAACGTGCCGATCTAATGCCCCTGGGAGCAGGTGCCCTGGCCGGAACCGGCTTTCCCGTTGATCGTAAAAAGGTTGCAGAAAACCTTGGATTTACTGCTCTTTACGAAAACAGTATTGATGCCGTTAGCGACAGAGATTACATCTTGGAATTTCTTTCCTTTGCAGCGATACTGGTTATGCATTTAAGCCGCTTCAGCGAAGAGCTGGTTACCTGGTCAACTGCAGAATTTGGGTTTATTGAACTTGATGATGCCTACACCACCGGCAGCAGCATGATGCCGCAGAAAAAAAACCCCGATGTAGCAGAATTGGTCAGAGCAAAAAGCGGCAGAATATACGGCAGCCTTTTTGCACTCTTAACTGTCATGAAGGGTCTGCCCCTTGCCTACAATAAAGATATGCAGGAAGATAAGGAAGGTTTTTTCGATACCATCGACACTATTAAATTAATGCTGCCCCTCTTTGCTGAGATGTTAAAAACTATGAGTATAAACAGGGCCAGCATGGAGGCTGCTGTTGATGACGATTATCTGTGTGCAACCGATCTGGCCGATTATCTGGTTCGCAAACAGGTTGCATTCAGGGATGCCCACCACATAGTGGGGAAGATAATTGCCTACTGTCATGAAAAAAATATTCGTTTACGTGAGCTGGATAAAAAAACCCGTTCACAGTTTCATCCCAGCCTGGCAGATAATATTGATACCCTTCTTGACCCTGCCAAAGTGATTGAGGCCCGTAAAAGCCGGGGCGGAACTGCTCCAGAGGCTGTAAAAAAACAACTGCAGCTTGCCTATGAGACTCTGAAGAATGATCACAGGATTGGGTAGGTTAAATAGGTGAATAATAATTAATTTGAATAATAAAGCATTCTTTGCAACATACAGCCCTTCGAATAAAAACATCAAGCGGGTTCTTTTTAGAACCCGCTTGATGTTTAAATAATAAAATTATAGCTACTGGCAGGTGTTTAGCTATCTGCCTCGTTTTTCTTTTCTTCCTCTTCACGAAGCATGCGGCGAAGCACTTTTCCGATCATGGTTTTTGGAAGCTCATCTTTGAATTCTACCAATTTTGGTACTTTGTAGGCGGCCAGGTTCTTTTTGCAGTATTCAATAACCTCTTCATCAGTCAAACTTTCGCCTTCTTTTAGAACACAATATGCTTTCAGGGTTTCTCCGCGGTAAGGATCATTAATTCCGGCAACTGCAGCTTCAAGAATTTTAGGGTGGGTATACAGCACTTCTTCGATATCCCGCGGATAAATATTGAAACCACCGGCAATGACCATATCTTTTTTACGGTCAACGATGTAAGCATAACCTTCTTCGTCTGCTTTGGCAATATCACCGGTATAAAACCAGCCATTGCGAATACTGTTCGCAGTTTCATCAGGCATATTAAGATAACCTTCCATAACCTGCGGTCCTCGTAGGCAGATTTCACCTATTTCACCTAGAGGCATCTCATTTTCACCTGTTTCAACATCAACAATTTTATATTCTGTATCGGGCATCGGTAGGCCAATGCTGCCGGGTTTACGTTTTCCATATACCGGGTTAGCATGTGTAACAGGAGAAGTTTCCGACAGGCCGTAACCTTCAACCAGTTTGCCTCCGGTATTCTTTTCGAATTGCTGTTGAACTTCTACCGGAAGGGGCGCAGCGCCGCTTATACATACCCGAATAGACTTTATATCGTACTTTTCAAGATTAGGCGCATTGTTAATGGCCACATATATTGTTGGAACCCCCGGGAAAAGAGTGGGCTTTTGTTTATCTATAGTCTTCAGCGCGTCTTCCAGCACAAAACGTGGTAGCAGAACAAGCTTTCCACCGTTTAAAAGACCAAGATTAAGTATAGTTGTCAGGCCATAGCTGTGGAAGAAAGGCAGTACTCCAAGGATAACTTCTTTACCATCTTCATAATCAGTACACCATGCTTTAACCTGGTACATGTTGGCAACCAGGTTTCGGTGCTGTAGAACAGCTCCTTTTGATACTCCTGTTGTTCCACCTGTGTAAAGGAATAGAGCGCGATCTTCCGGCTTAATTTCCACAACAGGAGGTTTTTTGCCGGCATATTTCTTTATCAAATCAGTAAAGGAATAATCGTCGCCGGCAAGTTCAACCCGATCGCCTTCTTTCTTTTCTTTTGCAATGGTATAAAGGAAACTGAGCATACCGGGAAAATAATCTTTAATATTTGATACTATTATATTTTTAAGGTTAGTTTTCGGTTGGATTTCTTTAATCATGTTATAAAAACGGGTTAAAGTAATTATAGTTTCTGCGCCGGAATCTTTTAACTGGTATTCCATTTCCCTCGCTACATAAAGTGGGTTGCATGGTACAACTATTGCCCCTATTGACAGGGCGGCAAAATATGCAATGGGGAACTGCGTGCTGTTAGGTAAATGAATTGCGAGGCGATCTCCTTTTTTTACACCAAGGTCTGTAAGGGCTGCTGCAAGGCTATTAACTTCTGCTGTAATTTCGCCATATGATAATTCACGTCCCATGAAATGGACTGCAGGCTTTTCTTTGTACAATTCTGCTGTTTTTTGAAAAATTTGATAGAGTGAGAGGGCGGGATAATCAATACTGTGAGGTACTCCTGTTTCGTAATGTTTTAGCCACACTTTTTCCATCTAAATAGTTGAACCTCCTTATGCGTTATCAGCGCAATATATTAATTATTGTTATATTTTATATTCCCTATTATTATAAAATTTCCTGCTTAGTTTAAAAAATTATAAACAAATCAAGATAAATCTTAAAATATTCTCACTATGAACCAGGTTATCATTATGACTTCAATAATCAGCTTATAATATATTTTGCACTATAAAAATTATTCTGTTTCTAATCAGAAGGGAATTGATCATTAAGTGTCGAACCAATATATTGAATTTACAGCATAATATAAAAATTGGGAAGGGGTCGAATAATAAAAAAAATAATGATATGTGAAATAAAAAATATATTATGCAAAAAAGGAGGTGATTCCGCATGTCATCGGATAGCAAAAAAGGATACAAATTAGAGGTATGGGTTACGGCAATCTGTTTTACCATTGTAGCAGTAACAGGCGGTTTTTTTAGTTCCATTGTAGTTATTATGAATGAAAGGTTTTATAACCAGGTGCCAACACCGGAGCAGCTGGTTCCATTTTATGGTGAATCAATGTTCGTTACCAAAGAAGGATTCTTAGGTTTTCCAATGCACTATTTCTGGCTGATTGTTTTAAGCTGGATCGGCGCAACTGTAATCGGGGCAATCTGGTGCGTAATTATGGATAGGTTGGAACAACAACAACGGCTCTAATGCCTTTATGAAAGGAGGGACTCTTTTAAATGGAACCAAGAGGAGAAGTATTTGTCTTAGGTTTAATTCTCAGTATCGTAGTTTTGCTTATCTCCATCTTTATCAGTGTCTGGGCTCGCCGTTTTACCCGTAACCTTGGCGATTACTATGTGGCCGGTCGCAGTATAGGTGCTATAAATAATGGTCTGGCTATGGTTTCGCTTGCCTTGAGTCTTACTACTTTTATCGGTTTAACCGCCCTTATTATTGAAGGCCTGTATGTTGCAGTAGCGGTATACGCGGCATTTACGGCTGCTTTCATCGGTTTGCTGCTGTTAGCCGCTCCTTTTTTGCGGCGGCACAAGTCGTTTACGACGATGGCTTTTATATCAGAAAGATATGGCAGCAATACTCTGCGTTATATTTCGGTTGTTGTGATGATGATTGTTTCTGTTCTCTACCTGGCTGGTAACCTTAAGGGAATCGGTATTGTTTTTTATTTTTTACTTGGCGTACCTGAAGTTGTAGGTATTGTTGTCGGTGGTTTGGTTGTAACACTTTACGTTACCCTGGGTGGAATGTATGGGGTTACTTATAACCAGACCTTCCAAACTATAGTGCTGCTTTTCTGCCTTATGTTTCCCGTGGCGATTGTATTAAGAACGCTCGGCGCCTCAGGCTGGGCTTTCCCGCCGCTTGGTTACGGTGATATGGTGCCTCTTATGACTCAGACGGTGCCGCATTACTTCTGGGCCATGGTTGTGCACCCAGTTGTCTATATTGCAATATTCCTTGGATCTTTCTTCGGGATTATCGGCCTGCCGCACTTCGTTATGCGCTTTTTTACAGTGCGTGACGCCAAGGAAGCCCGCTGGAGCACAGTGCTTTGTGTATTCCTGGTCGGCCTGGTAAATACCACAGTATATGCCACCGGTTTTGCTGCTGTTTATTACATGCAGACCCAGGCGGTTGATATTCCCACAGCCGCTTACGATTATGTTGTTTTCATTCTTGTCGAAGCTCTGGCCGGTGAAGGCTGGCTCGCTTTGGCCGTTGCCGGTTCTGTCGCTGCCGGTTTGTCGACAGTTGCCGGTCTGCTGATGATTATGGGTGCCGGCTTAATTCACGACCTTTACGGAGCGTTAAAACCCGAAGTCGATGATGAAAAGAAACTCAAACTTTCTTATGGCGCTATGTTAGTTGTTGGTATTTTAGTGATCCTCTTCTCCCTTAACCCACCTGAGTTTATCCTCGAGGCAATCATGTGGGCCTTCGGTATTGCAGCGGCCGGTCTTGGGGTGCCTATTGTAATGGGTATCTGGTGGAAGAGAACCAATAAGTACGGTGTAGGTGCCGGCATGGTGGTTGGCAGTCTTATCGCCTTCATCAGCTGGATTATGATTGGCTATATGGGCATGGATCCTGTAGAAATACCATTCCCTATTTTTGCCAAGTACTTCTATGGTCCCCTGGGGTGGATCAAGGTTACTGCAATTGCCGTTCCCATTTCATTTATACTCACTGTAGTGGTCTCATGGCTTACACCGGCCCCGGGAGAAGAGCTGCAGAGACAGGTAGATGAAATGCATGGTTGGTCTGATTATGATCCAAAACGTTACAATGGCAAAGGGTTGCCCATTACTGTAATTGTTCTATCAATCGTTGTGATGTGGTTCATGACTACCCTGTACGACATGTTCCCCAAGTAAACTGCACAGGCAGGGGCAGTAATTCCGGTTATTATACCCCTGCCTGATATTTCCCACAGGAGGTGATTGCTTTATGGAGAATTGGGAGAAGCTGAGTAAGATGCCTTATAAAGAGATAAAAGAGATGCAGGATCGAAAACTGCGCGCTTTTATTGCAAACCAGATGTACCTCCACAGTCCTTATTACAGCAAGCTGTTAAAAGAGCAAAATATCGATCCCTTTAAAATTAAGGGTATAGACGATTTACGCCATTTACCGTTCACATATAAATGGGATATAGCTCCTACAGATGAAGAACCGCAAAAAGCGAAAGATTTTGTTATCCGTCCCGATGAAGAGCTTACAGAAAAATACGGACACCTGGCCAAGATGTCAATGACAGGTGGTAAAGCTTTGGTGGAGGATAAGGTTTATGATTTCAAACCGGTGCATATTCATTTTACCACCGGGAGGACTGCTCTTCCCACTCCTTTTGTTTATTCAAAACGAGATCTTGAAAATCTTCGCGAATCAGGGTATCGACTGTTAGATGTATTCGAAGTAACCAGCGATGATATTGTTGTCAATTGTTTTCCTTTTGCGCCGCACCTTGCCTTCTGGCAGACATATTTTGCCGGCGAGAAAATGAATGTAGCCGGTTTCCACAGTGGGGGCGGCAAAATTGTCGGCACTAATAATTTGATGGATGCTTTTGAATATCTGCGTCCAACTGTTGCAGTATTTATACCGGGTTACTGTTACTATTTTCTTCGTGAAGCTGTAAAACAGGGCCGCGATTTTTCGTCGATTAAGCGAATATTCTTCGGTGGTGAAAGAGTGCCTCCCGGGCTTAAAGATAAAATTAAAGAACTTTTTACCCAGCTTGGGGCTGATAATGTTATGGTTCTTGCAACTTATGGTATGACAGAAGCTAAAGTTGCCTGGCCTGAATGCCCGTCCCACGATGAGTACTACGGGTATCACCTTTATCCCGACATGGAGATCTTTGAAACGGTTGATCCCGAAAGTGGTGAGCCGGTAGGTGAAGGCGAAGAAGGTGAGATAGTATATACGGCTCTTGACTGGCGTGGAACAGCAGTTTTGCGTTATCGCACCGGTGATATTGCCAAGGGCGGGCTTTTTTATGAACCCTGTCCCAACTGTGGCCGTACTGTGCCAAGAATCAGCTCAAATATACAGCGTAAATCTGAACTGAAAGAGTTTAATATGACCAAGGTTAAAGGAACGCTTGTAAACTTAAATAACTTCTTCCCGCTGATGATGAGCCATCCGGATATTGAAGAATGGCAGGTTGAAATGCGAAAAAGAAATAATGATCCCTTTGATCTTGATGAAATTGTGCTCTACGTGGCAACAAAAGGTGAAGTTAACCGTGATCAGTTTGTTGGAGACCTGCAGCAAAAAGTATTAAGAGACACTGAAGTATCGCTGACTGACGTAATCTTTAAAACGGTCCCTGAACTGATTTCCCAGCTTGGCATGGAAACAGAATTAAAAGAGAAAAGAATAATTGATAACCGGCCAAGTACATAATAGCGCCGAAAGGCAGAGAGGAGGCAAAGCATGCAGGCATGGAATAAAATAAGCCGGATGCCGGCACCTGCTATTAAAAAAATGCAGGAAGAAGAACTGCAAAAAATGTTAACAGAAGAGTTGGCGTTAAGGCATCCTTATTACAAAAAATTATTTAGTGATCATGGGATTAATCCTGATGAAATAAAAAGTATCAGTGATTTAAAGAAAATACCGTTTACCGAGAAAGCAGATATTGTCCCCCGGGAGGATGATCTGCTTCGTCCGAAGAAATTTGTGCTCGAACCTCCCGCAGAGGGCGAGATGAAAGTAAAGAAAAAAGGCTTTTCGCTCTTCGGTAAAAAAGATACCGGACCTGACCCTGATCATTACAAGTTTCATACCCTTTACTTCACTGCTGGCCGCACAGCAAAGCCGGTACCTATCGAGTATACGCATTATGATCTTGATAATCTTAAAGAAGCAGGGTTAAGGGCTTTCGATGTGCTCGACGTTGGTCGCGATGATACATTGATTAATGCTTTTACTTTTGCACCTAATGCATTTTTTTGGCAAATGTTTCACAGCACTATAGGTATTGGCAGTACAGCTTTGCAAACCGGGGGAGGCAAGGTCTTAGGTCTTGAGAAGATCTTAAAAGCTCTCGACAGCATGGAGGCTTCCACTATTGCGATTTCGCCTGGTTATGCCAGGTTTGCTCTCCAGACTCTTGAACACTTTGGGTTTAGCGCTCAGAATCTCGAGAGAATCATTCTGGGTATTGATTATACCCCAATGGTTGCCGTCGACAAACTAACCCGGTTGATGGATTCGGTTAAGGCAAAAGATCATAAAGTACAGCGGATATACTTTGTCTCAGAAGCAAAATCAGGTTGGGCTGAATGCGCCCCCGGTTATGGCTACCATACTAATCCTGATCATATTTTGATTGAGATTGTCGATCCGGAAAGTGGAGAAGTTCTGGGTGAAGGGCAAAGAGGTGAAGTGGTGATTACTCATCTCGATACGAGGGGTACAGTTTTACTTCGCTTTAAAACAGGCGATCTAGCTACAGGGGGTTACACTACTGAGCCATGCCCACATTGTAAGCGTACTGTACCAAGGATACTGGGTGATATTGAACGCAAAGAGCATTATTATTTTTTACAGGGCAAATCCGGAAAAATTATATTAAATGGTAATCAACTCAGGAGCAATATGTTCGCACACGATGATATTTTGCTCTGGTACTGCGAAATTAATCGATCCGGCTCTGAAGATTCTTTGAGGGTTGTCGTTAAGGCTGTGTCAGGAGTTGGAGAAGAAGCTTTGCTTCAAGCCCTGAAAGAAGATTTGGAGAAAGAATATGAAATATCTGTTTCAGTAGAAAGCAGCACGATTGATGCAGTGGTCAGTAAAATTGGGCTTGAAAAGAATATCACCGAGCAAAATATATTTGATAATCGTGCTGGATAATGTTAGACATTAATAATACCATAAGCCTCCGCCGATGCGGGGGCTTTGTTTCTTCTTTGTTTCTTCTTTATTCGAATATAGTGGTCAAGTGCTTTTCATTGATTCCCGAAGATGATATAATATAAAGGCCTTTAGCTATAATAACCCAATATAATATAATATGCTTTTACTGAAAGGCAGGTGTAACTTTGAACAAACTACCGGATCCTATAAATCTTGAAACAATTGCCGACAACCTTGCAGATGCTGTTTTCCTGATAGATCTCGATAAAAAAGTTGTTTGGCTCAATAAGCAGGCCGGCGAATTTTTCCACACTGATTTTGAAAAAGCCGGCGGTAAACCGATTGCGGTATTAACTTCGATCAAAAAAATAAATGATTTGATTTCTGAAGTTTTTGAACAGCAATCTGCATTAAAGTGTTCATATGAAGAAGCCTCGGTAAAAATTAAAAGACTTGACCAACGTTATTTCTTCAAAATTGCAATTAACCCTATTTTCCATGAAGAAAAATTATGGGGCGCTCTTGTGCAGCTTACAGATGTAACCCGCTTCCACGAGATGGAAAAAATAAAGACTGACTTTGTTTCAATAGTATCCCATGAATTCAGAACACCCCTTACAACAATTATAGTCGGTGTAGAAATGCTAAAAGAGGGTATGCTTGGAGATCTGACTCCGAGAGGTAAAGAAGTGCTTGAAGCTATCGGTTCAGATTGCGAAAGATTGAACAGACTTATCGATAATCTAATGGAACTTTCCAGGATTGAATCCGGCACGATTTATGTCGAAGCAGAACCAACTGATGTAGCCGATTTGGTTCAGGAAGCGGTAAGGCCGCTTAAAGTTCAGGCTGATAAACAGGGTATAGAATTAATAACTGACCTCCCCCCGAAACTGCCGCCTGTTGCAGCCGATTTTAACAAATCGGTATGGGTTCTTGCCAACCTTGTAGGTAATGCCATGCGGTATACAGATCAGGGAGGCACAATCACTGTAAGAGTCAGGCAGCGTGGAAAACGTCATTTCTTTTCTGTTGAAGACACCGGTTGTGGCATTCCGAAAGAACACCAGGAAAAAATATTTCGCAAATATGTTCAGGTAAGTGGTCCGGGACATAAAGGCGCTGGTGGGGTTGGTCTGGGTTTAGCTATTGCTAAAGATATAGTCATGGCTCATGGTGGTGAAATTTGGGTAGAAAGTGAGTTGGGAAAAGGAACTACTTTTACCTTTACTTTCCCTGTATATCAGGGTGAAGAGGCTGTTACACTGCCAAATGGAGATCAGGAAGATGGAGGTTAAGGAATGAGCAAAAAAGTTCTATTGGTAGAAGATGAAAAAAATGTAATACTGGGTGTGCGAACCTGTCTGGATGCTGTCGGTTACCAGGTAGAAATTGTCGAAGACGGAGAAGAAGCTTTAAATGCAGTGCGCAGGGAATATCCTGACTTAATTTTGCTTGATCTGCTATTACCAAAAATTGATGGATTTGAGGTTTTGAAAGTTTTAAAGGGAGAAGAAGCTACCAGCAGTATCCCAATTATTGTTCTGACTGCCAAAGCTGAAGAAGAAGATCGTCAGAGAGCGTTTGATTTGGGAGCGGATAATTACATGACTAAACCTTTTAAGCCCCAGGAGTTATGGGATCTGTTGAAAAAATATCTGGCAGAGTAGAAGAGGATGCTATTAACTTTAATATATTAGATAAGGGCACAGGAAACTGTGCCCTTTATTGAAAATGGAGGGTTAAATGTCAGCAACAAGCTATTATTACGAACAGGGCCCGATCCGTCCTCCCAGCGAAGCGGGAAGTTTGTTAGTCCGGTTAACCCGCAATTGTCCTTGGAATCGTTGTCTGTTTTGCCCTGTCTATAAGCAAGATAAATTTAGCAAACGCAGTCTGGAAGATATCAAAGAAGATATTAAGAACATGGCAGCAGCTGCTGAACATATTAGATCTATATCTGCTGCTTCAGGTTATAAAGGCGTAATTAACAGGCAGACCTTAAGCCTTATTCAAACCGATTATTACAATCTGCTTCCAATGGCTTTCTGGTTATACAAAGGGGGCGAGAACGTATTTTTACAGGATGCTGACAGCCTTATGTTACCTATTTCCTTGTTAGAAAAGATACTAGGTTTGCTTAAAGCGGAATTTCCATCTATAAAACGTATTACAAGTTATGCTAGATCAAGGACAATTGTTCGTCGCTCAGTGCAAGATCTGGTCAATCTAAAAAAGGCGGGTCTAAGTCGTATTCATATCGGAATGGAAAGCGGAAACGACAAGGTACTCGAGTATATGGAAAAAGGAGCAACTTCTTCGCAGCATCTGGAGGCGGGAATAAATGTTAAGGCTGCCGGACTTTCTTTAAGCGAATATGTTATGCCGGGGTTGGGTGGTGAAGCGCTATGGCGGGAACATGCAATTGATTCTGCTGCCCTTTTGAATAAAATCAATCCGGATTATATCAGGCTTCGTACTCTGGCTGTGCCAACTGTTTGTCCTCTATATGATAAGGTAGTAGCGGGAGAATTTGTTCCATTAAACGATGATGGTATAGCCCGTGAGCTTGCTCTTTTTATTGAAAATCTTGATGGAATTGAAAGCTTTGTTTACAGCGATCACATTCTTAATCTTTTTGAGGATCTGTCAGGACAATTGCCAGGAGATAAAAATAAGATGCTGGAAATAATATACAAGTATCTCCAGTTGCCAGTTAAAGAACAGGAGATTTACCGGCTTGGGCGTAGAACAGGACACTTTAGAACCCTGGATGATTTAGATGATAGCGCAGCATATTTGCCAGTGGAGCAGCTTCACCGGACCCTGAAGGATAAAAAAACATCTGTCGACAACTACATCCAAAAGATAATGATGCAATTTATATGATCCATGCCAGAGCATTTAAATTACAGGTAAAAAATATGTATGCTTATTAATAAAATATGCGAAGGTGGTTGCAATGCGTGTGGCTATCTGTCTTCTGGAATTGTATGTTCCCGGAACAACCTCGCTTAAATCAAAGCGAAAGGTCATAAAAAGCCTCATACAGAGATTGCGTAATCGTTTTAATGTTTCTGTAACAGAGGTAGGCAGTCAGGATCTATGGCAAAGATCCGAGCTTGGCCTGGCTGTGGTTTGTTATAACGGATCGGGTGCTGATAAAATTATGGAAAGTATTTTTACATATGTTGAAAAGGAAAACGGAGTAGATATAATCTCAACCCGAGTCGAAAATTATTAAAAGAGGTTATAGTAATGTTTGCTTTAAAAAAAGTAACTGATATGTCACATCGTTACCTCGACCTGGTTATCAGCCCGGGGGATCAGGTTATAGATGCTACAGCCGGCAATGGTTATGATACAGAATACCTCGCTCAGAAAGTTGGCCCACAGGGTCATGTTTATGCTTTTGATATTCAGACAGAAGCTCTAACAAGAACAGCAGAGAGATTAAGAAAATCAGCTTTATACGAACGGGTGACTTTAATTAAAAGCGGTCATGAAAAATTAACAGATTATATAACAGAGCCGGTTGTTGCTGTTACGTATAATCTTGGTTATTTACCTGGTGGAGATCAACGTTTGGTTACAAACGTTCAGACAACAATTGAAAGTCTAAGTCAGGCGCTTAGCTTACTAAATATGGGCGGAATTATAACTATAACAATGTATCCAGGGCACGAAGAAGGAAATTATGAAAAACTAAAGTTGATTCCCTATTGTAAAAAACTATCAACTAAAGAGTTTACGGTTTTACATTTAGAGTTGCTAAACAGGCAGAAGCAGCCGCCCGAACTGATAATTGTGCAAAAACAGTATTTTCAATAGCAGTTAACTTCTATAAAAGGATATTTATTGTTTTATGTCGAACATGCAATAGCAAAAGTATATTTACAAGACAGGGGCAGGGAGATACTGGCAGATAACTGGCGCATGATAGAAAAAGAATTGATCCTGGTAGAAAAACGACTGGGTCAGATTATAGAAACTGCGGGCCCTGAAATAAAAATGTTGGGCAGCTATATTATCACCAGTGCGGGAAAAAGAATCCGTCCGGCTTTATTTTTAACTGCTGCTTCTAGTTCTGGTTTGAACTTAAAGCCTTATATCGATATTGCTGCCGCTCTGGAACTAATGCATACGGCATCGTTGCTTCATGACGATGTCATTGATCAGGCCTCTATACGCAGAGGGAAAGAAACTGTTCACAGAAAGTGGAGTAATAAAATTGCAGTTCTCTGCGGCGATTATATTTTAAGCCAGGTTTATAAAATTCTCGTGGAACAGAGAAGTTGGCGCTTGATGGATGTTGTCGTAGGTATCGTGCAAAACCTTGCTGAAGGGGAAATAGAGCAGGCATTTGCCGATTATGCTTCTCCTAATATAGAAGAAGATTACTTCAAGTGGATTGGTAAAAAAAGCGCGTCTTTTTTTGCCGGTTGTTGTGAAGCTGGCAGCCTGGTTGGCGGCGGTGAACCTGAAGAACTAATTTTATGGGCGGAATATGGTTATAATCTTGGTGTAGCTTTTCAGATCATTGATGATTACCTTGATTACTCGGATAATGGCAAAGAAACAGGGAAGCCATTATATGGCGATTTAAATAACAGGGTTATAACATTGCCATTAATTCGCACCATGCAGACCGCAGATAAAGAAACAGCTAAATTGCTTAATAACTATATAAAACAAAAAGATAGCAACGCTGATTATTTTAATCATGCTGTTCAGGCAGTTCTCACAGGTGACGGGCTCGAATATACATATCAAAAAGCCGAAGAATATGCGACAGCTTCAATTAATACTATTAGTAAAATGAAATCGATCAGTGTGAAAAAAGCTGAATTACTGGAAGGTCTGGCCCGAGACTTACTGGGCCGCAGAAAATAAGAAGATTCTTGGAGGATATATTGATGCCTGATCGTGCTATCTCAAAGTCAGTTATTAAAAGGCTACCCGTTTATCTCCGTATTTTGGATCAGTTAATCGAACGCAGGGTGGACATGATCTCTTCGAAAGAACTAAGTAAAGAGTCCGGATTTACGGCTGAACAAATCCGTAAAGATTTGGCATATTTTGGCGCTTTCGGAACACGCGGAGCCGGTTACAACACCGCTTACCTGAGGGAAAAAATAATTAAAATAATAGGCCTTGATGAAACAATTAAAACAGTTATCATTGGTGCAGGTAATCTGGGAACAGCCCTGACCCGTTATAATTCTACAAAAAACCCATATGTTGACGTTCTCGCTGTTTTTGATCAGGATCCTCGCTTGATTGGTAAAAAAATTGATGAAATTAACATCTATTCTATAGACGAAGCCCCATCGTTTATTGAAGAGCATGGTATTAAAGTTGCTATTATAACGGTTCCGGCAATGTCAGCCCAGGAAACTGTAGATCTGGTTACAAAACATGGTGTAAGTGCAATTTTGAACTTCGCACCGATTAAACTCAATGTGCCTGAAGGAGTACATGTTCATAATGCCGATCTAACTATAGAGCTTCAAAGCCTGATCTACTACAGCTCGGCAGAAGATGAGCGCTTGAAAAGACTACAGCATGAAGTGAAAACAAAAAAGTCGCCTAAAACCTTATCGCTTGAATAAATTTCTTGAAGAGACCCTTATTGTGTTGACTTTTCATAAAGCCTTTTGTATACTTATTTATGCGAATGGAGCTGTGGTGTAGTTGGTTAACATATCGGCCTGTCAAGCCGAAGACCGCGGGTTCGAGTCCCGTCAGCTCCGCCATATTGCCGAGATAGCTCAGTCGGTAGAGCAGCGGACTGAAAATCCGCGTGTCGACAGTTCAATTCTGTCTCTCGGCACCAGGTATGCGGGAGTAGCTCAGTGGTAGAGCATCGCCTTGCCAAGGCGAGGGTCGCGAGTTCGAATCTCGTCTTCCGCTCCATTTTTTTGGCGACATAGCCAAGTGGTAAGGCAGAGGACTGCAAATCCTTCATCCCCGGTTCGAATCCGGGTGTCGCCTCCAACTTTCGCCGGAGTGGCGGAACAGGCAGACGCAAGGGACTTAAAATCCCTCGACCATAACATGGTCGTACCGGTTCGATTCCGGTCTCCGGCACCAGTTAAATTAAAGCTTTAATTGGAACTTAAAAAAGCCACCTCAAAGGTGGCTTTTTCCTACGGTGATTTTACACTTTGCATGGACTCAGTCTACTAAATATAAGTCGCGTAAGCGTTAGGTGACGTGAAAGAAAACTCTTAATGTTTGGGTTTATATTTTAATTTCATGTTAGCGGGAATATAAATTATAACTCCTACCGCCAATAATATATCACCAATACTCAGCAACCTGTTCTTTTTATACCAGACTGGTATCCAGTCGCCAAGTAATCTAAAGCTGGTAGTATCATCTGCAGTGTTGTGAAATGGACTCATTTCACCGGAAGAAAGCTCGGTTACAACAGTTTCAGGCAATCTGATAGTATCAACGGGCATTTTCCCCTGGTTTGCAGTTATGACAATTAAGTTCAACAAAATGCCAAATCCAATTATAATAATACCTGCTTGACGTTTTTGCATAAGGACAAACAATAGAAGCAGCATAAAAGAAAAGATGTATAGGTATCGGTAATATAAGGAGAGATAACCTGATAAGTAGTTAAAATCAATCAATAAGAAAGCCTGTATAGCAGTGGCGCAAATAATAAGTGGCCAACCTTTTAATTCTATATTATTTAAATTCTTTATTCTGCCTTTTATTAACCATCCGATAATAATTCCCAGCAGAATGGCTTCCCATAACAAAAATAGGTCCTCCTTATCAGTTCAGGCTAATGATAAATTTTATTTTTGATGATTTCATTATCCTTTGTTATTGTGCCATTAAAACAATCGTTATCATTAGTGCATGTATCCAGTTTGGAGGAAATGCGTATAAAAGCTTCAACTACTTTAGGATCAAACTGTGATCCTGATCCATCTTCAAGTTCTTTTAAAGCAATATTGGGTTTTAATGCTTTTCTGTAAGGTCTGTCGCTTGTCATCGCATCAAAAGCATCGGCAACGGCCAGAATACGGGCGCTTATCGGGATTTGCTCACCTTTGATATGGTCAGGATAACCCAATCCATCCCAGCGTTCATGATGATGCCTGATAATATCTGAAGCCGGTGCAAAAAATTTAATGCTTTGAAGCACTTCTGCTCCGGCTTCGCAGTGAGTTCGCATTATACCAAACTCTTCATCAGAGAGCAGTTGATCTTTTTTTAGAATATCTTCAGGTATTGAAACTTTACCCACATCATGAATCAGGGCAATATACTGCAATATTTCCACCTTGTCCTCCGGCATTTTCATCTCCCGCGCAAGAGAAACAACGTAGTTGGCTACGCGTGAAGAATGACCTTTTGTGTAGGGGTCTTTGGCGTCAATAGCTACTGATAGACTTTTAATAGTGTCTAAAAATGTTTGACGCATTTGCATGTAAGATTGGAAAGTGTGACGGGCCAGGATAAGAGGCAGTAAGAATAATACCAGTCCCCAAAAACCGATGTTTATGTAAATAACTGCAATAAGCGCTCCCAGTGGAGCCATACTGGCAAAATTTAGTGAGCACCACTTCAAATTGACCAGCCAGATTGCATAGGGTTTTTCATCTTGGGTTAAGGCTAATATTAGAGTAACGAAAGTTGGGTTAAGTAAAAAAATTACCAACATAGCTGCTATAAAAGCAGGTATGTGCCCAAATGAAAAATCAGGACTTGCAGGGGTAAGCAGTCTGTATAGTATAGCGGCAACACCGGTAGATACAGATACTTGTGAAATGTTAAATAGGTTTTTGATGCGATTGTTTCCTTTGAGTAAAAGGAATAAATCTCTGGCAATGGTGATAATGATAACAATAAACGGCTGAAATAATAATATTGAAGCGGCATTAACTGCTAAACTGACTGTTACGCTACCACCCCGGGGTAGTGTAACGGGGTATGAATCGGCTAATACAATAAGAAGAAGGAAAACCAGAACTGGAAAATGGTTTACCCGTGACCAATCCATCATGTTAATAGAATAGTAAATAACGGCAATTGCGATGCAGGTGAGAATTGCAATATATACTAATGCTTTTCTTGGGATGTTGTTATTCATGTGCAATCACCTTTTTTTAATAAAGCCGGCAGACAGTTTATTATATAATTACCATCTAAACATTGCAGCACCGGCCAGAATAATGCCAGCCAGTGTTACGAGCGCCTTTACCAGGGTCTGCTTCATGATTAAGCCCCCTTTACAGGTAGCTCAACGGTTTTCCGCTATTGCCGCTGGCGACGCTCCGCTCAGTATTCGCTCGTTTGTGATTAAAATATTTCCCTAACTGCTGCCGGCTTCAAATATAAACTAATTAACTAAAGAAATTCTTCTATTAACGGCATCTAAGGTAGCTCGGATAGTCGACTCGAAATCATCTCCTTTGATAAGCGCTGTCCCTAAAAGAATTTCTTCATGATGATTTGATCTGTGGTTAACTGTAACCGCTATGGCTGGTTTGCCGCATAATACAATTTTTTGGACATTACCTGAAACCAGCGTTCCGGAATTGTTCATACACTGTTCTATTGCGGACAAGGTGGCTGTTGATATAAGTCTTAAACGGTTTTGCTCAATATTGGGACCTGAAGCTTTAGCTGAATATGATTTTTTACTATTATCAATTGTAACAACTATTTCGGTTTCACCATTTTCTGCTTTGTAACTAATACTTCTAAATTTATACCGATCTCCTGATTTAACCGGTATGGGCTCTTCAGGGCTAAGCTGGGCTATACTGATTTTCTTATGATCCATTTCAATTCCCATTTTTACGAGAATTGCAGATTCAATGTCGCGCACAATTTGCTTGGGGTTACGTTTGGAGTTTGCGAGAATGTGAATCTCAACAATCTCACCATTCTGGTATGCTAATTTTCCAGAGACTACTCCCTGAATTTTGGAAATTATTGATTCTATTTCCTCAAGTGAACTCTTATCTACCTTCAAAGCAATAACCTCCTAAGCAAAGAAAACATTAACTGATAACCGATCTTTCCTTAAATGGAAAATGAACTGACATTATCCATATCACAACTTATTCGCTACTAAATGGAAATATCCTTCCTATTTATAGGTAAATAGAAAAAAACATTATTCAATTCTTAACATTCGCTAAAACCACAGGCTTCGCATTTTAAACAACCTTCAGCCCTTATAAGGGCACATGTGCCGCAGTCAGGGCAAATTTCAAGCTGGTGATTGCCATTAAGGACTTCATCACCGGCTTCAACCAGGGCCAATTTACGTAGCGCCTGGCCGATAGCATCAGGTACGCTCATAATGCGGTTTGGACCAAAACCTACGGATCTGGCGCCACCAATACCTTCGAGCTGAGTTACGATTTCGTCCACACTAACTCCGCAACGTAAGGCCAGTGATATCAGGCGGGCTATCGCTTCTGTGAAAGCAACTACATCGCTGCCTGCTTTACCAATCTGGGCAAATAGTTCAAATGGTTTGGTGTCTGCAGTGTTAACTGTTACAAAAAGATTGCCGAGAGCAGTTCTGATACTGGTTGTGTTACCGCTTAAAGTTTTCGGCCGCTTAGTCGGTTTAATAGTTTCTTCTGATTGTCCGTCCCCGACATTTAGGACCTGCTTGGTTCTTGAGCTGTCCCTGTATATCGTAATGCCTTTACATCCAGCTTCCCATGCGGTTATATAGGCATTTTTAACATCATCCGCAGTAGCTTCCTGCTTCAGGTTTATTGTCTTGCTGACAGCGTTGTCGGTATGTCTCTGAAAAGCTGCCTGATGGCGAACATGCCAGCTGAAATCTATTTCCATAGCAGTTTTAAATAATTCTTTATACTTACCCGGTATATCCGAATCTTCCGGTATTTTACCGGTACTTGCAATCTCCTTGATCAATTCATCACTATAAAACCCTTCTTTTTGTGCAAATTCCAGGAACACAGGATTAACCTCTGGTAGATCTAGACCACCTAAAATATTTTTTCTGATAAATGCTATGCTGAAATAAGGTTCAATGCCGCTGCTGGCACTGGCCAGTATGGAGATAGTACCTGTTGGAGCTATAGTAGTCCGGGTAGCATTTCGAACCCGGTCTTCGGTTTTACCGTTATCATGAATACTTCCCTTAAAATTGGGGTATACATCCCTTTCAGCAGCCAGAACAACTGACTCTTTTTTTGCTTCTGAATTTATAAACTGCATTACTTCTTCAGCAGTTTCAATTGCTTTTTCATTGTCATAATTTATGCCAAGCCTGACCAGCATGTCATGCCAGCCCATTATGCCCAGGCCTATTTTACGGTTGCCTTCTTTGTGCATGGCGGCTATTTCAGGAATTACGTAATTACTGGCATCTATCACATTGTCAAGAAAACGGACTGCAGTTTTAACAGTTTTTGCAAGCTTATCCCATTCAATCTTTTGTTTTTCAGATACAAACTTACCGAGGTTGATTGAACCGAGACAACATGCTTCATAAGGCAGCAGTGGTTGTTCGCCACAGTTATGAACGATGATTCCGTTTGCATCAAAGGAGTTAATGCCGGGAACCTGTACGTCATAAACATCCTCAATTTGATCGGGAGTGATTGAATCTATCGTTACGGTGTAGCGCTCACGATTTAATTTTCTTTTATACTGTTTTAGTGCGGTGGCAAGACGGCACTTTTTGGCTGTATCGTTGAAGCCTACCATCTCTGCGAACCTGATTAAGTTGTCTTTGGTTATAATCAGCTCGTGTTGAGCTTTAATGTTGTAAATCTTATAAGCGCCCCTGCCATCAGGTAGTTTTGTCTGACCTTTTTTTCTTCTCTCTCTATAAATAGTACTGATAATACCAAAACGGGCCAGCATACGCTGAATCGCTTCCAGTCTGGCCAGGTCACTTTGGGCCAGCCTCACTGATAGCCCTTTTTCCTGTGAGCCCTGTACAGAACCATCAGCATCAAAAATACCTTTAAGCAGACCTTTGCCGAAGGCTGATGAAGTAGAAGTTTCAAGGAATGGTGTGATAGCTTTATCGCCAGGCCGCATACCAAGGGAGAGAGCTACTTTTTTTAAAGAGGCGAGGCTCATTCTATATTCATTGCGGTTGCTTACTTTCCACCAGCCTTTAAAATCTGCTCGGCACGGCAAGGTTTGGGCTGCCTCAAAAGATTTGTTGATAATGCCTCGGTTGCCGTGGTCTGGCCAGGCGGATAGAAGCGCTTTATCTTTCTTTAGGGTGCCGTCACCGATTAACAGGCCAATCAGGTAACCCTCATCTTCACTATAGAGCCCCGGCCATTCTTTAAATGAATAATGATTATGGAGAACCAATTCATCTCCCGTCTTTAATGCGCCTGCGTCTATCCATTCAGTTTCCATACTGTAACGGGTTTTTTTATTTACCCTGAGCAGTGGATGATCGACAGTCGCTCTTACCTTAAAGCCTTCCCTTGTTTTGATTGATAAAAGCCGCTTTTTACCGGTAGAGAAAAAGCCCCTTTTGCTGGTTTGGTATGGCATGCCGTTAATTATTAAGGTTGACTTAACTCCGATTAGATTTTTGACTGTCTTTGGGCCTGCGGTGGTCATGATAAAAGTATCTTCGGGGATACAGGGATTAGTCGTTTCATAAATACCAATATTAGGGGTGGGGTTAAACTGGTTCATCCGGTCTATAAAGATTATACCCGGGTCGCCCTTTCCCCAGGCTTTTTGAACAATCAGATCAAAAACTTCCCTGGCATCCAGCTGAACTGGGTTGCCGGTTTCAGGGTCGCAATATATTTCTTTTGTCCGGGGGTTGATCAGGTTATAAAGAGGATCGGGATCATCGCCGATGGCTTTTTTCATAAATTCATCGGAAACAGTGACTGATAAGTTGAAATTGTTAATTTCATCTTCGTTTTCTTTACAGATAATAAATTCAAGGATATTAGGGTGGTTATAAATTAGCGAGCCCATGTTGGCGCCGCGCCTGGTCCCTCCCTGTTTAACTGCTTCAGTTGCAGCATCAAATATCTTTAGAAATGATAATGGTCCGCTGGCTACTCCGTTTGTTGATCTCACGAGATCATTGCTCGGGCGCAGTCGATCGAAGGCAAAACCGGTTCCGCCACCGGTTTTCTGAACCAGAGCCATATTCTTAAGGGCGGTAAATATCCCCTCCATACTATCTTCCAGCGGTAACACGAAACAGGCGCTTAACTGTTGGAGTTCTCGCCCCGCATTCATAAGCGTCGGTGAATTGGGCATAAATTCAGCATTTGCCATCATGTTGTAAAATGATTTTTCGATCTCTTCAATATCTTGATCATCTTTTCCATAATTTTTTTCTATGGAGGCAATATTTGCTGAAACTCTGCGCAACAGGTCTTCGGGTTTTTCGATGGGGCTGCCTTTCTCATCTTTGATCAGGTAACGTTTTTCGTAAGTAATGCGGGCGTTTGGGCTTAAATCCATAGCAATATCCTCCCCGGGAAATTATTATTACTTATATTCTCTATCTATTGCTTTTTCCATTCCTTTTTATTAAAATTATTTTTGTTTTCTTCACTTTTTTAGTTGATATGAAAATTACTCTTTTTTCGTAAGTAAAGCAATGATATAATAACAGGTAGGTTTTTTTTGTTTTTGACGTTATGTAAAGGAGGGATATGTTTAGGTTATGGCTAAAGAAAAATCACGCAAAGCGCTAAAAAGACAGCGTAAGAAAAGAAGACGGGCTAAAAAGAGGAAGAGATTGAAAGGTCGGACCTAGTTAGCCGCCTGGCGGCAGAAATATAAAGAGTGAGAGGAGGTGCAGTTTTGCCCCTTTATGAGTTTTACTGTTCAAAATGTGAGAAGAAAACGGAAGAACTTTGCAGTAGTTCAGTTAATAGTATTACATGCCCAACCTGTGGAAAAGAGGCTGGTAGGGTTATATCAGCTTTCCGAACCGGCAAAAGTTCTACAGGCGGTGGAACCGCCTCCTCAAATTGCGGCGGGTGAAGTAAAACCAGCTGCAGCAGTTGCTGACAGAAAATAATCATAAATAGCAGCAAGGGGGCGCTTATGACAAAATACATTTTTATTACCGGCGGAGTAGTGTCATCTCTTGGTAAGGGAATAACAGCGGCTTCTCTGGGCTGCTTACTTAAAAACAGAGGTTTTAAGTTAACCATTCAAAAGTTTGATCCCTATATAAACTATGACCCCGGAACGATGAGCCCCTACCAGCATGGTGAGGTTTTCGTCACAGAAGATGGGGCCGAAACAGATCTTGATCTTGGGCACTATGAAAGATTTATTGATGAACATTTAACGCGGGACAATAATGTTACTGCAGGTAAGATATACTGGTCTGTTATTGAAGATGAAAGAGAAGGGCTCTACCAGGGTAATACTGTGCAGGTAATTCCCCATATTACAGATCAAATCAAAAAATGTGTGACCAAAATTGCCGGGAATGAAGATCTTGATCTGGTTATTACTGAAATTGGCGGTACGGTCGGAGATATTGAAAGCCTTCCCTTTTTGGAAGCGATTCGGCAGCTTAGGTATGAAATTGGCTGGGAAAATGTATTGTTTATTCATGTAACACTTGTACCATATCTTCGCATGTCAGGTGAACAAAAAACAAAACCAACTCAGCATAGTGTAAAAGAACTGCGCTCAATCGGTATCCAACCGGATCTAATCGTTTGTCGGACTGAACAACCTCTCGGTGATGATCTACGGAGTAAGATTGCCCTCTTTTGCAATGTGCAGCCAGAAGAAGTGGTTGAAAATATTGATACCGACATAATTTATGAAGTGCCACTTCTCCTCCAGAAACAGAATCTTGATAAAATGATAGTTGATAAACTTAATCTTGAATGTAACAGCGCTTCCATGGAAAAATGGAACAAAATGGTTGATCAGGCAAAAAATCTTAAGGAAGAAGTTACAGTTGCACTGGTCGGTAAATACGTTGCTCTGCCTGATGCTTACATCAGTATTAATGCTGCCCTTGCCCATGCCGGATTGGCCCATAGCGTTAAAGTCAGGGTTGTTTTAGTGCCGGCTGAAGACATTGAAAGCGGAAAAGCCGGTAATATATTAAACGAAGTAGACGGAATCCTTGTGCCGGGAGGTTTTGGGGAGCGAGGCATTGAAGGCAAAATAAGTGCTGTTCGCAAAGCCCGTGAAGAAAAGATTCCATTCCTTGGTTTGTGCTTGGGAATGCAGTGCTCTGTTATAGAATTTGCCCGCAATGCTGCCGCCATTAAAGGTGCTCACAGTACTGAGTTTAATCCTGAGACTCCCGGACCTGTGATAATTTATCTGCCTGGTCAGAAAGAAAATACCCGAATTGGTGGAACCCTGCGCCTTGGCGCTTATCCCTGCACAATCAAGAATGACACCCTTGCGGAAAAGGCGTATGAAGAAAAAATTATATGTGAAAGACACAGGCATCGTTTTGAGTTTAACAATGATTATATGGATAAGTTAGAAAAGCATGGTATGGTATTCAGCGGCTATAACGAACAGGATGATCTTGTAGAAATGGTAGAAATAAAAGATCACCCATGGTTTGTAGCAGTACAGTTTCATCCTGAATTTAAATCCCGGCCGACACGTTCTCATCCCCTATTCAGGGATTTTATCGGAGCTGCAATTGAGATGAAAAAGAGTCGGGAGAGCTAATTACAAGGTTGGCTATTTCAATCATTGATAATCGATGTCTCATGCTGTTTTTCTGCATGAAGCGATAAGCCTCTTCTTCGTTCAGTTTATAAAGATTCATTAGAATTCCTTTTGCTTTATCTAAACTCTTACGGTCGTTAAGCTTTTGCTGAAGGGATGCAATTTTCTCATGCATCCTTTTTTTATGTTTAAATTCATTGCACACGGCGTTTGCAACTGCTGCCAGCACTGTTTCATCCACCGGCCAGTTTAATAGAGTGTAGCGATTCATATTGATACCTGTTGTATTAATAAAGATAGCCGCTGCCAAACCGTCACTTTCTATAATGTCGGCCAGTTCCTTTATATTTCCCGGAGGTAGATTGGTATCTATGACAGCAAGCCAGGGCTGAACAGTTCGAATCAAACGTAAAAAAAGAGGGATACTTTTTGCATCGCCTGATGAGTGGTAACCGGCACGATTCAGCACAGTCACTACTTCTCGCTTTAGAACTGAGTCGGTTGTCCCTATGCAGAAATCATACTGGTTATCAGACATGTTGATCTCCTTAAAAACAGTGTTTCTTTTTATATAGTATGGTTTTTAGCTTAAAATGGCAATAGAGAGTAATTAGATTTAAAAAAACCCTCTCCTTCTAGAAGAGAGGGTTTGAACCATCTTAATCCTTAGTTTAGAACCTTGCCAGGTATTGTTTAACTTCCCAGTCGTGAACCTGAATACGGTACTCATTCCATTCCTTCATACGGCCTTCACGGAAGCGGTCATATATATGTTCACCCAACGCTTCCTGAATAATCTTATTTTCATCCAGTTCCCCAATTGCTTCATAAAGTGTTCCGGGCAGGCTTTTAATGTTATGGAATTCTTTCTCTTCATCAGTCATGGTATAGATGTTTAGATTAACCGGTGCCGGTGGGTCTATTTTATTGCGAATACCATCTAAACCTGCTCTAAGCATAACAGCAAAGGCAAGATAAGGGTTGCAGGATGGATCGGGGCTTCTTAATTCAACTCTTGTGCCGATTCCCCTGCGGGCAGGAACCCTGACCAGCGGACTGCGGTTGCGATGCGACCAGGCTATATATACAGGAGCTTCGTAACCGGGTACTAATCTTTTATATGAGTTTACAAGCGGGTTTGTTACGGCTGTATAACCTTTCGCATGTTTAAGAAGTCCTCCGATGAACCACAGCATTTCCTGGCTGAGTTCGTCAGGTGCGTTTGGATCATTAAAAATATTTTTGCCATCCTTAAATAAAGAAAGATGGGTATGCATTCCTGATCCGTTAATCATGGCAATTGGTTTTGGCATAAATGTAGCATAAAGTCCATGACGCTGGGCTATAGTTCTTACCACAAAACGAAATGTGGAAAGGTCGTCAGCAGTATGCAGGGCGTCTCCATATTTAAAATCAATCTCGTGTTGTCCCGGGGCAACTTCATGGTGTGATGCTTCTATTTCAAGACCCATCTGCTCAAGACTTAAAACCATATCCCGCCTGGCATTTTCGCCAAGGTCAGTTGGTGCGAGGTCGAAATAACCGCCCTGATCGTGAGTGTTTAGAGTAGGCGCGCCATTTTCATCTGTATGAAACATGAAAAATTCCGCTTCAGGACCGCAGTTCATTGAGTAGCCGTCTTCGGCTGCAAGCGCTATCATACGTTTTAGCTGGCTGCGGGGGCAACCTGCAAAAGGCTCGCCCTCCGGTGTATAAACATCGCACATCAGTCTTGCTGCTCCGTTTTCACTTGGCCCCCAGGGAAAGAGAGTGAAAGTATCGAGATCGGGGCGGAGGTACATATCAGATTCTTCGATGCGCACAAAACCTTCAATTGATGAGCCGTCAAACATAAGCTCGTTATCCAAAGCTTTTGGCAGCTGGTCTTTTGTAATAGCCACATTTTTTAACTGCCCGGATAAATCTGTGAACTGGAGACGTATAAATTTTACTGCCGATTCATTAGCCATAGCCATAACATCTTCTTTGGTTATACCCATCAAAAACAGCTCCTTTTAATATAGTGGTTAAATAAAAAGCGCCCGCTGACAGTCATTCGACTGTTTAAGCGGGCGCCTTTGCCCACAAAAAGTATACATGCCAGAATTAGACTTGTCAACAAATTTTCAAATAGGGTTAGATAGTGGCAGATAGTAATACATCGGTGAATAGATATACCTTGAACAAAGGCACAGAAAAATTAGCTGGTTTGTATGATGAAAGTTTTAGCTTTCTACTTGACTTTTTAAATACTTTAAATACAATTAATAAAGATTAAAATATTCTCTTCGCTTTAAACTGAGGAGATGATGAAATGTTAGATAAGATATTGTCATTTATCACCAGCCTTATTACCCTGCTAAAATTCCGTCAATTAAAGAGATCCCGCGCATTGATCTTATTACTTGTATTTGTAAGTCTATTTCAATCGGCAGGCATAGTTAGCGCTTTAGAGCAAAATTGGATTGTAGCTAACTGGTGGGAGTTGCCTTTTGCCGACGAAGTAAACTCGTACGATGAACATTGGTGGGTTTTAAACAACCCTGTTTACTCAACATATGGTAATAATGGATCTGGTAATGTTATAAACAGTGAAGATTGTAACAATTGCAATCATGATGATTTCTATACCAACGATATATATGGCGATCATTATCAATCAGAAGACCCCTACGTGGAATTTGATGATCAATATAATAAACATGAAAATAATTCTATTCGTATAGATTCTGGCTACGAAGAGTTTCAATACCCTGAAGGTTATTGGGATCAAGAATCCTTTAATAGTCTCTATGAATTCGAACAAGAACCTGAATGGTTGCAAATAATCAACGCGATTATTAAAAGTTTTAAAGGAGCTTTTGCTGAGCCTGGTTATCTCGAAAAGATACTTGATTTTATTAATGATCCTCTTGGGAGTGCAGAAAATCTTCCGAGATTCATCATAGATCTTTTTGGGCCGACTATAAGGGTAGTCGATGCAGTTAATCAGGAAACTAAAAGTAGTGAAATAGATCCTGATGCATTATCTTCAATGCAAGAATACGTAAGGGTTGAGCAAGAAATAATTAAGCAATTAGAACAACAGCAGCAGGATCTCTATGAACAGAGAAGCAAATATTACCAAATGAATCTAAGTGAGCAAGAATTAAAAAAAGCTTTACAAGATATTGATACAAAAATAAGCAATACAAATAGCAGAATTAGTTTTCACAGATCGCGGTATGAAGGATATTTACATGAGATAAATAAAGTAAATTACAGATAAATTAATCTCATATATAACTAAGGAGACATATATTAATGCCTTGGTTCATTGAAGTTAAGGAAGGCCCTGATAGAGGAGCATATGTTGCATTGTCAGAAGGTCAAGTAATAATCGGCCGTGATTCTGGTGACGAATATTTTACCCTTGCCGATTCTAGCGTTTCCCGCAAACATGCCAGTATAAAAACCCTTAGCGATGGTCATTTTTACATTTTTGATTTAGACAGTTTAAATGGAACTTTTATTAATGGAAAAAAAGTTTTAGAACAGGCCCTGGTTAACCCTGGAGACAAAGTTGTCATTGGAAGTAACTGTTTAGAGTTAATTTGGTTTGACGAATCTGAATTGCCATTTAAGTTAAGCAAGCACTCTCCGGCAAACGCTGAGTTTTATGACCCACAAATGGTTTTGTCAGTGCCCGAAATTATGGCTGCACCACTATTTGGTAGGGGACTACTTAAATTTTTGTTTGGAGCCGCTTTATCATCATTCCCATTCTTTGAATTTTTTGCTGGTGGGTATCGTTTGCGATTGATCAATAATGGATACACTGGCAAACTGGAAATGCCTGAATGGACTGATTTTGGTGATCTTTTTTTAAAAGGGCTTTTCCTGTTTTTTATTAAAGCGGTTTATTTGTTATTACCAGCATCCATGATTTTATCAATGGTTTATGTTATAACTTCAACAAATACTTCCAGCTTATTAAAGGCCCTTGGTCTTTCTTTCAGTTTATTCTTTTTTCTACTTTCTGCTTTCTTGCTGCCCATGGCTTGGGCCACTTATGCTGCAAGTGGTCAAGTTGCTTCCGCTTTTCAAATGAATAAAATCTTCATGCGCATCAAAGCTGTTTTACCACAATATGTTTTGGTAATTCTTATCTTTATCGCCATTTGGGTCGCGATGGTTTTGTTAGCGATCCTCCCTGTAATTGGTTGGGTGCTAGCTATTGCCGGATTTTTTTATGCCCAGGCGATTTCAGCACTATTGGTAGGAAACGTATATCGTTTTAGCCAGACGATATTCAGTTAGATAAATCAATTAGAATGCAGGTTTTCCATAAGAGTTAAAGACTTAACTATCCAACTGGGGCTCATGCAAATTCTTTTATTAAATACAAATTTAATAATCGTCGCAGGTAATACTGTCTACAACATAGAATTATTTTAATAAAATTAAAGTGTGATTATTGCCTGAGTTTTAGGCATAGAAAGGGGCGCTTTTTGGTTGGGTTTTTCTGTATTTAAGAAAAAAAATAAAGCGAGTGGAATAATTGAGCATGGTTTGCCGGTTCTGAGTAATCAGTTGCACGTGATTCCTTCTAATTATCAGCATATTGGAGATCGCGAGAATCAAGAAGATGCTTTTGCAATTTCTGATCTTGGAGATCATCATTTAACCAATAACAGTGGTGTATTGGCATTAGTATGCGATGGTATGGGTGGGCTCTCCTACGGTGAAGAAGCCAGCCGTGTTGCGGCAAAGTGCTTTTTAAAGGAATACATGCCGGTTAAACCTAATGAGTTGCCATCAGTAAGATTGCACCGTGCACTGCTTAGATCAAACACTGCCGTATATGATCTTGCATACAAAGATGGGCAGGAAATTGAGCTTGGGACAACAATTGTTGCTACTCTGATATGCGAGTCTGATATGTATTGGATTGCAGCTGGGGATAGCCGTATCTATCACCATCGTGAAGCTTCCCTTATTCAGCTTAACAGGGATCACACCTATAAGAATCAATTGTTGGATAAGGTTAAGCAAGGGATTGTAACAAGGGAGGAGGCCGATAGTCACCCTGAGGGAGCATATTTAACCAGTTTTCTCGGATTATCCGAATTAATGGAAATAGCTTACAATAGTGAGCCCTTAAAACTACAGACAGGAGATCATATTTTGCTCTGCAGTGATGGTTTGACAAATACACTTGACGATGAAGAAATAAATAGCTATTTAAACAGAGCGGAACAAATCACTGCGGAAGAACTAGTAAAGCATGCTTTAGCAAAAAAGCAACCATATCAGGATAATATAACTGCTATACTTTTAACCTGCAATTTTGATAATTAATAATTTAGAGAAGAGGGATGATTGGTGATGATAAAGAAAACGAGTACATGTCGAGCTTTAATTATTATTCTATTTGTTATAGCTTTACTTTTTAGCCTTGGAACGGTATCTGCTCAAACTTCAATTGACGAGGCTACTAAAAGTATTGTGCGCATTAGAGTGGTGACAAGGGGTACCAATGCAGCCGTTGCGGGAAATGTTATCAGGCAGGGCTCTGGTTTTGTAATAGGCGATCAGCCACCTTTTCAGTACATTGCAACCAGCTGGGATGTAGTGAGGGCAGGCACGATTCAGAATGCCGACATTTATGTTTGGCGTTCGGCGGATGACTTTGTTCCGGCTACAATTTATGTGCCTTTACAGCAGTCAAATATAGCACTGCTCAGGCTTGATCCGGAACATCACCTTTTCCCTTATGAACCCCTACAAATTGGTAATCGTTCAATGGTTAATATCGGTGATGATATTTATGCTCTTGGTTTTCCCCGGGATGCTCAGGCGGCCAGGTATCAAGATGTATCAGTTATAAAGAGTATTTACAGCCGTACGGTAAACGGTCGTTACGTGTTGGAAGATCGGGTTCAAATTAATACTGATGTTGAAGGAGGACCGCTTCTTAATACAGATGGAGTTGTCGTTGGCGTTGCGATCAGGGATGTTCCCGGTGTTGCAGTTGGCACTTCAGGCGGTGTAGACATAAATGCTCTGGTCGATGTTCTTGAGGGGCGGGGTATTGCTTACTTGAAGGCAGGCACTGTGCCCCCGGTTGAAGAGGAAGAACCTGTGGTTGTCGAACCACAGCCATTGCCGACAGCAGTTAACCTCAACCTCTCTGCTGAAGGTCTTGTAAGCTGGGATTCGGTTTCCGGCGCACAGGGATATGAAATATTTCTCTACAGAGATGGTCAAAGTGTCTACTCTGCTTCAGTAGGTGCAAATACAACACTGGTTGACTTAAGTGAGAAAATTGATGAATTTGGAGCAGGTATTTACACAGCCCAGGTTAAATCCATCGGTGGAGGTGATTACCTTGATGGACCACTTTCGTCAAGCTCAAATGCAATTGAGAAAAAAACTGGAATTTCACCCTTGATTATCGGCATTGGTGCGGCAGCGGCTCTTTTAATAATCATGATTGTGATCTTGGCCACCAGGGGTGGCGGCAAAAAGCAAGCGTCTCCCGTTTCTTCAACAGCAGGTGCCCAGGGGGCTGTAACTCAAAGGACTCCTTCACCGGTTACACAGGCTAAACCTGAGCCGGTAAGCGCACCGGTAACTAAGGCAAAACCAATAAAGCCAATTGCTCTGGTCAAGGGTGTTTCCGGACACTTCGCCGGCCAGTCGATTGAATTTGTCGATGGACAGTTGGTTATTGGTCGGGATCCACGCTTTGCTCAACTTGTTTATCCGCAGACAGACGAAGAGATCAGCAGAAAGCATCTTACGATTCGTTATGATGAGCGGACAAATAAATTTATACTGGAAGACTCATCATCAAATGGAACATTTTTATCATCAAATCAGCGCTTGGAAAACGGAAAGCCTTATTACCTTAACCCTGGGGATCGCTTTTATCTTGCGGATCCAAAGGAATCCTTTGAACTGAAGAAGGGATAACTCCTGATGCTGCAGACAGCGATGATTTCTAAGGCTGGTGGCCGAAGAAACAACGAGGATTACTGTTGTTTTGTAGAAGCAGACGGCATCGGGTGTTATGTTCTCGCAGATGGTTTGGGCGGTCACCAAAAGGGAGAATTGGCATCTAGAACAATCGGGGAAGCTTTGCTAGGGTTTTTTAAGGCTTCCCCGGGGCTTAATTCTCAAATGCTGATTAATTATATTGAAAAGACAAGCCAGGTTTATTTATCAGTTCAACAGGCCGACGCAGCTAATAAAAATATGAAAGCGACATTAGTGGTTTTACTTACTGATGGAAGTAATGCTCTCTGGGGTCATGTTGGCGATTCGCGTCTCTATTATTTTCAGCAGAGTGTTATTAAAAGCCAGACAAAAGATCACAGTGTTCCGCAAAAACTGGCAGACAGTGGAATCATTAAACCGGAAGAGATCCGTTTTCATGAAGACCGCAATCGTCTTACGGCTGCCTTTGATGGTGGGAATAATTTAAAATTTGAAGTATCGGCTGAATTACAAACTGTTGTTAATGGAGATGCTTTTTTGTTGTGTAGCGATGGTTTCTGGGAATATATAACAGAAATTGAGATGGAGTTATGTTTACAGAAAACGAAAGGCGCGGTGCCTTGGCTAAACCAAATGGAAAGGTTGCTTTTAAAACGTGCTGAAGCTGGGCATGATAATTATTCGGCAGTGGCAGTCAGGCTTGGCTAGTTGACAGCCAACGGTTACAAACTAAAGTTGTTTTGCTATTAATTAACTGGAGGATATATATCATGGAACCATTAACCAGATGTGAGAATGGTCATTATTACGATTCAAAGAAACATTCATCTTGCCCTTTTTGCGGTGTTCAGGAGCTTAATATTGATATTCAAAAAACGATGGCTAAAAGACCGGGATCAGGAAATGCTCCGGCTGGAGAAGCTGGAAAAACGGTAGGTATATATAAACAAAAACTGGGAATTGATCCAGTGGTTGGTTGGCTTGTGGCCATTAGTGGTCCAGTTAAAGGTCAAGATTTCAGAATAACAGCGGAGAAAAATTTTATCGGGCGATCGGAAAAAATGGATGTAAGTATTGTTGACGATCAAACTATCTCGAGAGAGAACCATGCGGTAGTTAGTTTTAACCCGAAGAATCTTGCTTTCAGGCTGTTTCCCGGAGACAGTAAAGGCCTCGTTTTTTTGAATGAAGAAGAGGTTATTATGCCTGTTGAACTCTATAGCTATGACATTATCGAAGTAGGTCAAACTAAGCTGCTGTTTATACCAATGTGCAGCGAAAGATTTCATTGGAATATGGTAAATGATGTGGAAAACAAGGCCGAATAATTCTGAATTGATTCACCCGGGGAGAGAAAAATGGAGCTCACTAACTTATGTATGGGCTGTATGGAAGAAAAAGGGGAAGTTGAATCTTGCCCATATTGTGGCTGGATCGAAGGAACTCCTGTTGCTTCACCTTTACATATAGCAATGCGCACCTTGCTCAGTGAAAAATATTTATTGGGCCGGGTTCTCGGTCAGGGTGGCTTTGGGATAACTTATTTGGCTTGGGATTTATATTTAGAAAGAAAATTGGCCATTAAAGAATTTTTTCCTCGCGAACTTGTTTTTCGTGATCCGGTAACAGAAACAGTCTCTATTTACCAGGGTACACAGGCTGAACAGTATAATTATGGGCTTTCTAAATTCCTCGACGAGGCAAAAAATTTAGCTCGCTTTGAAGGGCATCCGAATATAGTATCTGTCCGTGATTATTTTGAGGCAAACGATACAGCTTACATGGTAATGAGCTATCTTGAAGGGCTTACCCTTGCTGATTTTCTTGATCAACGAGTCGCTGGAATGTCGTTTGATGAAGCAATTAAGGTAATTATGCCTGTCCTTGATGCCCTTCGTTACCTGCACGACGGAGGACTTCTGCATCGCGATATCAGTCCGGATAACATTATGATAACTGTCAATAAAAGAGTCATGTTGCTTGATTTTGGAGCTGCCCGTCATGCCCTTGGAGAAAAAGGAAGTAAATACTCAGTAATCGTTAAGCCTGGATATGCTCCGGAGGAACAATATCGCAGTAATGGAATACAGGGGCCTTGGACAGATATATACGCTGTAGCTGCGACCCTTTATCGTGCTGTTACAAATCGGATGCCACCCGAATCGCTGGATCGTTTAAATGATGATCTTCTGATCCCGCCAAACCAGCTTGGTATTACTATTACAGCTGAACAAGAAGCTGCTTTGTTGAAAGCAATGGAAGTAAGAGCGGCAGATCGCTATCAAAGTATAGCTGATTTTCAGGATGCATTAATGCCTCTTTCCCGCACAATAACTACCGAAGAGGAAGATCGCTCTAAACATTCGAGGGATAAAACTGATTATCAAGTTCAAAGGCAACCTTACTATTATCCGGATTCACCTGTTGCAGTTGATTCAGTTTCTGTACAGACTGCTTATACTTCAACTGTCAATAAAAAGACTGGTGCTTCAGGGATAAAAATAAGAATTGGTAGAGCTCAGGATAACGATTTGATTATCAGTGAAAGTATGGTTTCACGGTATCATGCAAGCATTGAGAATCGAGCAGGAAGCTGGGTATTAAGTGATCTTGGTAGTACTCATGGAACACAAATAAATGGTAAGCCGGTTGAAGGTGAGGTAACTCTTTCTCCCGGGACTGTAATTCAACTTAGTAATTATTTAATCAATTTTAATAACAATCAGTTAATTGATGTTAATGGAAATATACTTTTAGATTTAGATAATATACATTTAAAAAATGATTCGAATTACTATTCGCAGCAGGTTAATCAAAATCAGGATAATAAAAAGATCTATCCTGGCCTCGGCAAGCTGTACATGCTTGCTGGCGCTGCTATATTGGGGATATTTATCATTGTATACATAGTGATATTACTTTTTGATTGATTAATGGGATACACGATCCGATCAGGAACAGGTGAGGTGAAAAGGGTGGTCCGTAAGCTTGCAATTTTAGCTGTTACGATCTTAATCTTCTTTTTTTTAGTAGGACAACCAGGTTTTATTTTCTCAACTTCTGAATCAATTACATGGGCACAGGGTATTATTAATGTAACAAGAGTAAGCCTTGATCGAAATAACATAACCCTCAGGGTGGGCCAATCAGCGACTTTAACAGCAACAGTAGACCCGCAAAATGCAACTGATAAAAGTATCACCTGGGCATCAAGTGCCATGGGAACAGTTGATGTAAGAGCAACGGGGCCAACAACAGCTTCCATTTCTGCACTTTCAGGAGGAACAACAACTATCACGGTAACTACTGTTGATGGAGGTAAAACTGCCACATGTGATGTGAATGTGATCATTCCTGTTCGGTCGCTTTCTTTAGATCAAACTGCCTTGAACATTGGTCCAAATGAAGAAGTTGTCTTAACGGTAAAGATTGTGCCGACAGATGCCACGAACCAGGATTTGATCTGGTCATCAACGGAAGCAGGGGTAGCCTCTGTTGTTCCAATCGATCCTGCCAGAACCACTTCGCCAAACCCCCAGGCGAGAGTAAAAACTCACAAGGAAGGGGAAGCACGGATTATAGCTCGCTCTGTTGATGATAATAGTATTACTGTATTTTGTGTGGTTAATGTTTCAGTATCTGCTCCTATATCCGATGATCAAGTTGAACCACCGATAGAGATAGCTGATGAATATGAACAGGATTTAGTACCCGTTGATCAAACTGAGCCGATTGTGACTAATGATAAGGAATCAAGTTATCCTTATATTCTAATTGGGGTTTTTATATTTCTTGCTTTGGCTGGTTTTCTGATTGTTAAAAATCAAAAAGCCAAGGCACTTGCCAATCGGGCTCCCTTGGTTGGGATTAAAGGAAAATTTGCCGGTCAAAGTTTTAAATTTAATAAAGGCCAACTGGTGATCGGCCGGGATCCGGCTCTATCCCAGGTTTCATACCCTGAAACGGAGGGCAGCATCAGCCGAAAACACTGTACAGTTAGCTATGATCAAGCGACAAATACCTACGTTCTCATTGATTCTTCAAGCAATGGAACCTATCTGGCCAGTGGTGAAAAATTAGTCTCCGGGAAACCTTACATACTTAAAACCGGCGATCGCTTTTACCTGGCAAACCCGAATGAGCTCTTTGAAATCGGTAAGCAGTAAATAACAATCTTTTTTGTTTAAAGAGTTTTTACCACCTGAAATTTATATTTTCAGGGGTAGTTGATAGTATTGTAATATGCTATTCTATAAAGGATAAAAGTTTACCATTAGCTAAAAATTATAAAGTGAACTAGGTAGGCCACAATAAGGTTTGAAGTTAATCAAGATTTACAGCCAGTGCACTAGTTTTAAATCATATTTAGCAAGATTCAAATGGGGTGAACCGCTTGGAAGTAGAAAATCTTTGTTTGGGCTGCATGAGTAAGAAGAAAGAAGGAGATCTTAAATGCCCAGTTTGTGGTTTTATCGAGGGGACAGAGCCTGAATCTCCGCTTTTTTTACCACCCGGGGCAGTTTTAGAGAATAAATATTTAATTGGCAGGGTTCTTGGCCAGGGAGGGTTTGGAATAACCTACCTGGCTTGGGATTTAAATTTAAATGTTAAACTGGCAATCAAAGAGTATTTCCCGCAAGATCTTGCCTCTCGTGCTGCCGGCCATAGTCAGGTATCCGCCTATTCCGGAAGTATGGGTAGCCAGTATGAATATGGTCTCGATAAATTCTTACAGGAAGCTCGAACACTGGCCAAGTTTGAAGGCCATCCTAATATAGTCTCAGTTCGAGATTTTTTTAAGGCTAATGGTACAGCATATTTTGTAATGAGTTATGTTGAAGGAATCACGCTCAAAGAGCATCTGGCTAATTCCGGTGGCATATTGCCAATAGATCAAGCTAGGGGAATATTGATGCCTGTTATGGATGCGTTACGTGAAGTACATGCTGTAAACGTGCTGCACCGCGACATCAGCCCTGATAACATATTTATTAATAAAAAAGGACAGGTAATTCTTATCGATTTTGGAGCTGCCCGTCAAGCGATTGGCGAAAAAGGCCGCAGCCTTTCAATCATACTTAAGCCCGGTTATGCACCTGAAGAGCAGTATCGTAGTAAAGGGATCCAGGGGCCCTGGACAGATATCTATGCAATAGCTGCCACTTATTATCATTTAATTACTGGTCAACAGCCTCCTGAATCGCTTGAGAGGTTAGTTGATGATCCTCTGCAACCACCGACCCAGCTGGGTTCAGAATTGAATGAAAATGAAGAACGAGCACTATTAAAAGCACTGGCTGTAAGGGCTGATAATCGTTTCCAAACTGTTGAAGAGTTTCAATCAGCTTTGATGGGCAATGTGCCACTAGAAAGCATGGCTGTAAACACTTCAGCTTCACAGGTTATTGAAAGCAAAAGTGTCAGCCAGCAGAAGGTTGCGAAAAAAGGTTTTTCACCCTTTTTACTCATAGGTTTATTATTAGTGCTTGCTGTTGGAGCCGCTGGTTATTTCCTTTGGAATGGAGGTTTTTTGGGCACCGAAACTGTAGCCGAGCCATTGGACGAACCGCTTGAAGAAGTAAATGAACCTTTATTGGAAGAACAACAATTAACCACCGTAAATACTACTGGTAACAGCGCAGGCAACATCATTAATGGTGGACTGGTGGCTACAGAGGAAGATTGGATCTATTTTCGATCAAATGAAGGAGGCAGTTTGCATAAGGGCAAGCTAGATGGTAGTGGCGCCACCGTACTTAGCGCTGATTCGACCTGGTTCATTAACGTAGCGGGAGGCTGGATCTACTACAGCAATCGGGATGATCAAAACAGAATTTACAAAATAGATGTCAATGGCGGTGGGAGAGCAGCTCTTACTGACGGGGGTGCTTGGTTTGTCACTCTCGACGACGGTTGGCTCTATTATCTTGATCAAAACGATGAATACCGTTTATATAAAATCAATATTGATGGCGAAGGTAAGACAAGGCTTAGTGATGATTCAGCTTGGTTTATTAATGTCATGGATGAGTGGATTTACTACATTAACCGCGATGATGGTAATAAAATCTATAGGATTCGATCAGATGCTGGTGGCAGAGAAGTGTTAAATGAGCATGCTTCCAGTAATATCAGTATAAGTGATGGTTGGATTTACTATAGTAATGAAGCTGAAGGTTCAAAACTGTACCGTATGAAGCCTGATGGAACAGAAAATGCCGCTGTAAATGAAAGGTCGTCCTGGTTTATTAATGCGACAAAAGGGTGGATTTATTATGCTGATGCAGAAGACAATTTTTCCCTGAACAAAGTACGTTTTGATGGCACAGAGCGGGTAAAACTTGCCTCAGAACCTGTTCGATTTATCAATGTTATTGGAGATTGGATCTTTTTCCTTGATCAGACCGAAGATGATACGGTTTATAAGGTTCGCCTGGATGGAACAGGCAGAAGTTCAGCAGAAAGCGGTTTTTGAATACTATAGGCTATTCAAGATCCGGAATAGGAAAATTATAGAGTGCTAAATGAGCTGATCATAAACAGGCAGGGTTGGGAATGCCAAACCGGTCAGGAAACAATTATTCATAATGAACATGCCGATAAACCCCGGGAAAAGTGCGGGGTTTTCGCGATATATAATTACAAAGGGCCGGGCAATGCCGCAATCATCACCTATCTAGGGCTCCTTGCCCTTCAGCATCGGGGACAGGAAAGTGCCGGTATGGCTTATTGTGGTCCAAACGGTATTGAAGTTATTAAAAATATGGGCTTGGTAGAAAATGTGTTTTCCCGCCAGAAGCTAACTGCGATTACTTCAGACACGGTTTTGGGGCATGTCCGATATTCTACAACAGGTTCGAGCAGTCTCACAAATGCCCAACCGCTTGTTGCCCGCTCATTTGACAGGTCCGGTATTGCCCTTGCTCATAACGGCAACCTGACAAATACCCGTCGCCTTCATAATGCATTGCTTGAAGAGGGACATATTTTTCATTCAACATCAGATACTGAAATTATATTGACCTATCTTTTCAAGTATCGCCGGAATGACTTGATCCAGGCTGTAGAAAAAACAATTAAGAAAATTGAGGGCGCATATGCTGCCGTAGCTTTTGACGGTAAAAGGCTTGTTGCCTTTCGCGATCCTAACGGGTTCCGCCCACTGGTTATAGGCCGCCATGGCCAATCTTATATTATTTCCTCTGAAACAGCTGCATTTGATACAGTTGGGGCAACTTTCCTGCGTGAAGTAGAACCAGGTGAAATAATTGAAATCAATTCCAATGGTTTGCATTCACAGATGACCTCTCCCTCTGAATGTAAATCGCTCTGCATCTTCGAGTATGTCTACTTTGCCCGTCCCGATAGTATTATAGATGGATCTAATGTGCATCTTGTTCGTAAAAAAGTAGGAGCTTTACTGGGCAAACGAATTAAAACCGAATTGGATATGGTTGTGCCATCACCTGATTCAGGTGTCTCTGCAGCCATTGGCATGGCTGAAATGTTAAATGTTCCATTACAGTGGGCAATTTATCGCAATCCTTATCTGGGCCGGACTTTTATAGAACCGACGCAGAGTGGTCGTGAACTTGCTGTGCGCCTTAAATTCAACCCCATTGCTGAAGTAATTAAGGGAAAAAAAATTGCTGTTGTCGATGATTCTCTGGTGAGGGGAACAACCGCCCGAATACTCACAGAAATGCTGAAAAGGTTAGGCGCCGCAGAAGTTCATCTATGTATTGCTTCGCCGCCTTATAAAAATCCATGTTATTATGGTATAGATATACCAGTTGCTGAAGAATTGGCTGCTCTCGGGCCTGATTTTAAAAAGATGGCTTCGTTAATAGGAGCTGACAGCCTTACATTTTCAGAACCTGATGATTTATATCAGGCTGTTGGTAAGAATAGTTGCAATTATTGTACCGCCTGTTTTTCCGGTGAGTACCCCGGTTACGGAAAATGAAAGGAGAATAAATATTTGTGATGAAATATTTTTTGGCTGACGACTCCGGTAGTTTTCGTGAAAAAGTAGTCATTCTTGATTTTGGCGGTCAGTACAGTATGCTAATCGCCAGGCGAATCAGGGAATCCGGGGTATATTGTGAACTTTTACCTTTTGATACTTCCTGGAATAAAATAATAGAGCTTAACCCTGCCGGAATCATCCTATCCGGCAGCCCGGCTTCTGTGTACAGTGAAGATGCGCCTCGATGCGATCCCGCAGTTTACAGTGGCGGCATACCAATTCTCGGTATTTGTTACGGAATGCAGCTGCTGTCATTAGAACTTGGCGGAGAAGTGAAAAGAGGCACCCGTCCTGAGTTTGGGCGAACTTCTTTTAATGTAGTTGAAAAAAAACCGCTTTTTACTGATGATCTTTTTCTCGATCAGGCAAATAATTGCGGCTGGATGAGTCACCAGGATGAGGTTCTTAAGCCACCTCCAAATTTTACAGTTTTGGCTCGGACTGAAAACAACACTATGGCAGCAATCGGTGACAATAACAGGAAAATATATGGTGTGCAGTTTCATCCCGAAGTATTTCACACCCCCGGAGGTAATAATGTTTTAAAGAATTTCCTTTTTTCGGTGTGCGAATGCAGCCAGACCTGGACACCACGTAGCTTCATTGATAATGCGGTTGAAATTATCAGGCACACCCTTGGTGAAGACGATAAGGTAGTTTGCGCTTTGAGCGGTGGGGTTGATTCATCTGTTGTAGCATTTTTACTTGATAAAGCGGTAGGTGAAAGAGCTGTTTACATCTTTGTTGATCATGGGTTTTTAAGGTTGGGTGAAGCAGAGCAGGTCGCAAAACTGTACCGGGAGAGACTTAAGGGTCAATTTATCCATCTAGATGCACGTCAGCAATTTCTTGAAAAATTAGCAGGGGTATTAGACCCTGAAGAAAAAAGAATGATCATTGGCGCCGAATTTATTAAAGTATTTAAGGATCAAGCACTGTCAATGGGAGATATTACTTACCTGGCCCAGGGAACAATTTACCCTGATGTAATTGAAAGTGGTTCAGTGAGCGGCGCTGCAGTAATAAAATCACATCACAATGTGGGAGGTTTACCTGAAGAGCTTGGTTTTGATCTAATTGAACCCCTGCGTGAACTTTTTAAGGACGAGGTTCGGCTTGTTGGCGCTGAACTGGGTCTCCCAGACACAATTCTGAAAAGACAACCTTTCCCCGGACCCGGCCTGGCAGTTAGAATTATTGGGGATATTACAGAAAAAAAACTTATACTTCTAAAAAAAGCAGATGCTATCTTTCGGGAAGAGATTATTAAATCAGATCTTGCAGATACCCTGTGGCAATATTTTGCAGTATATACCGGTATAGATGTTGTTGGTGTCAAGGGAGATGACAGGCATTATGGTCCTGTAATTGCCTTACGGGCAGTACATTCCGAAGATGCGATGACTGCCGACTGGGCCCGGTTGCCGCATAATTTGCTGGAAAAGGTTTCAGCAAGAATTACCGGAGAAATAGAAGAAGCGGCCCGTGTGGTTTACGATATAACCTCAAAACCTCCCGGAACAATTGAATGGGAATAATAAAAATAAGGAAAAATAGCTTTTCTTCTGGGGTGAAAGGCATAATTAAAACCTCTCATTAATTGAGAGGTTTCAAGCATGCCTTTGATTCTGTCTTATGCAGTTAAACCCTCTTGCACATCTCAACAAAATACTGGTGAACTCTAATATCATCTGTAAGTTCCGGGTGAAATGAAGTCGTAAGTAAATTATCTTTTTTTGCTGCAATAATTCCCTCGGGTAGTTTTGCCAGTATCTCAACGTTTTCTCCGGTTTTTTCAATAATAGGGGCCCTGATAAAAACTCCTACAAGAGGATACCCGAAAGAATCAAATTCCAGCTCTGTTTCAAAACTTTCTCGCTGCCTGCCGAAAGCATTTCTTTTAACCTTAATATCCAGTAATCCAAGCCGGGGTTGTTCATCAATTCCATCAGAAATATCCCTGGCCATTAATATCATCCCCGCACAGGTTCCAAAAACAGCCAGACTTCCTTCTAAACTACGTTTTTTGATTGATTCAGCCAGTCCGAAGATCTCAATAAGCTTACCGATTGTTGTACTTTCACCACCGGGTAAGATTAAACCTCTAACCTCATCCAGCATTGAAATGTTTTTAACGGCTACCGCTTCAACTCCGCAGCGGATAAGATGATCAAGATGCTCAGATACAGCACCCTGGACTGAGAGAACACCAATTTTCATTCTTTATATTCCCCGTTCCTGCATTCTGTCGGCTTCTGCTAAGGAAGACATTTCTAACCCAGGCATTGCTTCGCCGAGACCCTTTGATACTTTAGCAAGAATTTTAGGGTCGTCATAGTGAAGGGTAGCCTGTACAATAGCTTCTGCAACGATCTCTGGTTTTTCTGATTTAAAGATACCCGAACCGACAAAAATACCGTCTGAGCCGAGCTGCATCATTAAAGACGCGTCAGCAGGGGATGCTATTCCTCCGGCAGCAAAGTTAACGACAGGAAGGCATCCGGCATTTTTTACTTCTTTAAGCATTTCTAAAGAAACTCCCATTTCTTTGGCCATAACAACTAGTTCATCATCGATTTTACCAAGGACCTGACGAATCTCATCCATAACTTTACGCATATGGCGTACTGCTTCAACTACGTTACCGGTACCCGGTTCGCCCTTGGTGCGGATCATAGCTGCGCCTTCTGAAATACGCCTTAGCGCTTCACCCAGGTTCCTTGCGCCACAGACAAAGGGAACCTTAAATAGGTGTTTGTTGATATGATACTGCTCATCAGCCGGGGTTAGAACTTCGCTTTCATCGATATAATCAACACCGAGTTCTTCTAAAATTTGGGCCTCGGCAAGATGGCCGATTCTAACCTTGGCCATGACCGGTATTGTAACAGCATCCATGATTTTTAAAACCATCTCGGGATCAGCCATTCTGGCTACTCCACCAGCTGCCCTAATATCGGCCGGCACACGTTCCAATGCCATTACAGCAACCGCTCCGGCTTTTTCTGCTATACGGGCTTGCTCGACGGTCGTGACGTCCATGATTACTCCGCCTTTTTGCATTTGGGCCATGCCTTTTTTAACCCGAAACGTTCCCTGCTCTTTCATCTTTAAAACTCCTCTCGCAAATCATAATCATTTTTACCGATTATAGGTCTAACCGGAAGTCCTTTTAAGGACAGGTATTTTTTAATATCTGCTATGCTGAAGGTGCCGTAATGAAGAATTGATGCAGCAAGCACAGCATGTGCTCCCCCAATTGTTAAAGCATCATACAGGTGTTCAAGTTTGCCGGCGCCTCCTGAAGCAATAACAGGTATATTAACAGCTGCAGTAACTGCAGCTAAGAGCTCATTATCGTAACCATCTTGAGTACCGTCAGCATCCATAGAAGTCAATAATATTTCCCCGGCGCCTAGCTGTTCGACTTCCTGGACCCACTCCAGAACGTCCCGTCCGGTTGGCTGACGTCCCCCGTGGCTATAGACTTCCCAGCGCATTTTTTCTGAAGGGCGATCAGTTATGCGGCAGGCATCAACTGCAGCGACAATACACTGGCGGCCGAACCTGTCTGCTCCGTCTTTTATAAGTGTAGGGTTATTCAAGGCAGCTGTATTAAGTGAAACTTTGTCAGCGCCGCAATTTAAAAGTTCCTGCATGAAATCTGTGTTGTCAATACCGCCGCCTACGGTGAGGGGAATGAAAACAACTTCAGCAGTTTTTCGAATTACATCAAGTATTGCCCTGCGCCCTTCAACTGATGCGGTAATATCAAGAAATACAATTTCATCAGCGCCTGCATTGTTGTAAAAATTTGCTCTTTCAACTGGATCACCGGCATCCCTTAAATTAATAAAGCGGGTACCCTTGACCACCCGGCCATCCCGCACATCCAAACAGGGAATAATTCGTTTTGCCAGCATGAAGGTCTCCTGTCATATGTTAGTGCACCATCATTGATCGGCTATAATCTTACCAAAATTAGCGAGCAGGCGCAAGCCTGCAGGGCCACTCTTTTCCGGGTGAAACTGAACACCGATCAGATTGCCTTTTAAAACTGCAGAGGTAAAGGGAAAACCGTAATCAGTTTTCGCAAGAATGTGACTTTTATTCAGGGGACAGACATAATAAGAGTGAGTGAAATAAAAATAAGCATTTTTGTCAAGGCCGGTAAAGAGAGGATGATCTAAAACCGGTTCAACCTGGTTCCAGCCCACATGAGGGACAGGAAGGTCGTTTGGAAAACGGACAGCTTTACCTTCAATAACCTGTAGGCCTTTTATTTTGGTTTTAGAATTAAGACTTTCTTCACTTTCGGTAAACAAAAGCTGCATGCCAAGACATATTCCAAGGAAAGGTTTTCCGCTATTTAGCGCTTTTTTCAGTGGGTCAATCAGGTTTTTATCTTTAATTATCGATAAGGCATGATCAAATGAGCCTACACCGGGAAATATAATTGCACTGGCGGCACTTATTTCATTCGGGTCATCTGATATAACAGGATCAAGCCCGGCTGCCCGGGATGCCTTAAAAATGCTGTTGAGGTTGGCACAACCGCTGTCTACTATAATTAATTGTTTCACTTTAACTGCTCCCGCCGTAAATATTTCCGGAAATGGTTTGCTGCAAATTATAAAGTGATTTTATTATATCTTAAAAGCCGCCGCACATCAGTGATCAGGGAAAAAATATTTTGTTCCCAGTTAATGACCAACTGCTTTTAGCTTTGTGTCGCAGCCTAATTCTTGTAAAATATTGCCCAGAATCTTTATGCCCTTTTCAACTTCTTCTGCATTAGGTTGACTAAAAGAGAAGCGGGCTCCATGAATGCCAGAAGAGATGTTGCTGTAAAAACCTTCGCCATGAACAAAAGCAACATTATTTTTTAAAGCTAAATTTAATATTTCTCTGCTTGGTGGATAATAATCTGGAAACTTAACCCAAACGAAAAATCCACCTTTTGGTTCGCTGAATATGACGTCAGCAGGAAAGTATCTTTTCATTGAATTTAACATAACATCACGTTTTTCTCTATAGAGATCAATCAGTTTGTTGATATGCATATCTACATAACCTTCTGCTGAGAGCCTGTAAGCAAGTTGTTGCCCCAGAGTGCTCGAACACAGATTTGTGGTCTGTTTGGCCAAAGATACTTTTTCAATTAAGGATTGCGATCCGGCCATCCAGCCGATCCGTATGCCTGGTATTAATATTTTCGAGTATGATCCGAGATATATAACCTGTTCACCTTTATCAATAGCCATATAACTTGATGGCACTTCCCCTTCATAACATAGATTGCCATAGGGATTATCTTCAATAATTATAATATTATAGCGATATGCAAGATCCAGTACTTTAAGTCGTCTTTCCAGGCTGGTTGTATAGCCTGTTGGATTCTGGAAATTTGGAACCGTATAAAATAGTTTAGGCTTGTTACCATCTTTAATTAATTTCTCAATTGTTTTTTCCATCACGGCGGGGAGGACACCCTGTTCGTCCATTTCTATGCCGATTGGAATGCCGCCATAAGATTTAATGGCGCTCATTCCGCCAATATAAGCCGGTTCTTCAACAAGAACAGTTTCACCGGGGTTTACAAGAATTCTGCTGAGAAGATCAAGCCCCTGCTGTGAACCGTCGGTAATAATAATGTTTTCAGGGCTGTTAGATTTGCCTTCAAGAGTCATTCGCTGTGCAAGATAATTTCGTAACTCATATATTCCTTCTGTCGATGTATACTGCAATGCCTGTTTGCCGTCTTCCAAGACAAGCGCTGCAAGGGCGGCTGAAATATCTTTGCAGGGGAAGAATTCATTTCCTGGAAAACCTCCAGCAAATGAAATCACCTCAGGTCTTTCAGTTAAGGCAAAAAATTGACGGATTTGTGATCCCGTCATATGTTTTGTGCGGTCAGCGTAGTAGTTATGCCAATTAATGGTCATGATAAAGCCTCCCTTGATTTGCATTGCATAAATAGAAAACTATTGATTTATCCTGCCTGTTTTTCGGGCTCTTAACATTAATGATAAAAAGTAATCAAAAAGCCCGTCTCTTAATTAATAAGAGACGGGCTTAAAACCCGCGGTACCACTCCAGTTGCCCCAAATTCGAGCCTCTCATTTTCTGTAACGGCATTGCAGCCGGTCGTGCTTAAGGCTACTTAAAGCTTCGGCACAACAGCTCCGGGGTGGCTTATTCCTCATCCTGCCGGGGGCTTTTTCAGCTGTAAAACCCCTCTCTGATCCGGCATGTCAGAGTATTTATCCCCTTCAAAGCTTTTATTACATTTATTATTAAGCGATTATAGCAGAACTAAAATAATAATACAAGGGGGCTAATGCAAAAAATATTTAAAAAAAGAGAGGATAGAGGAGTAGTGAGTTTGAATAAGAAAAAGTAGGATATAATAAAAGTGGCATAAAAATACTGTGGATGGAGGAATTGATGTTGAATAAACCGGATATGCGTTTTTTCCTGGAGCTGATCAAACCTTATGTTCCCGGTAAACCTGTTGAAGAGGTTGAAAGGGAAATGGGTTTAACCAGTGTTATTAAAATGGCTTCAAACGAAAACCCACTTGGTCCGTCACCACTTGCGGTAAAGGCAATGCAGAAAAAGCTTGATAAGATGCATATCTACCCGGATGGCAATTCATATTATTTGAGAAAGGCATTGGCCCAAAAATTTAATGTAAATCCAAGCCAGTTTGTTTTTGGTAACGGTTCTGATGAAATACTCTCTTTTATTACTCTTACCTATTTCAGTCCCGGAGATGAAGCAATTATAGTTGAACCCAGTTTCTCTGAGTATGATTTTGCTACACGCCTTGTTGGGGCTGTGCCTCGTCCCGTGCCGCTTACCGGAGACGATTTCTTATATGATGTGGAGGCAATATTAAAACGGGTTAATAATAAAACAAAAGCTGTCTTTATCTGCAGCCCCAACAACCCGACAGGGTCGATTATTAAAAAAACTGATCTGGATCACCTGGTTGATAAACTGCCTGCTAAAGTATTAATTGTGCTTGATCAGGCTTACATCGAATACACTAATGATTCTGATCACAGTGACGGTTTATACCATCTTAGAGAAGGTTATCCGGTTATTATTTTGCGCACCTTTTCAAAAATTTACGGATTGGCCGGTTTGAGAATCGGTTATGGTATTGCCTCTGATGAAATTGTTGCTGATTTAAACCGTGTGCGTGAGCCTTTTAATGTTAATGCCATGGCCCAATCTGCTGCACTTGCAGCAGTAGATGATGATCAGCATGTTATCAGAAGCCGTGAAATGGTAGTCTCAGCCCGTAAGCAAATTGATAAAGGGTTGGCGGAGTTGGGTCTCAAGGCTGTTCCCGATCAGGCCAATTTTTTCTTTGTCAATACTGGTATAGATTCTAAAATGCTATTTCGAGCAATGCTTAAAAGAGGCGTAATTATTCGTACCGGTGATATTTTCGGTTTCCCTACATACATAAGGGTTACTTATGGGACGGAATCTGAGAATAAACGCTTTCTTGCTGTTCTGAAAGAATCTCTTGAAGAACTTAGTTGAAGAAGAAGTTAGGTCTATCCGCGATTAGTTATAAATGATAAACAGGTGTCACCATATTTTTTTTGTCTGATGATTTCAAAAGCATTGCTCCACAGCCTGTTTTTATAAGCATGTTCAACCACAATAAGGGCTTTTGCATTTAACAGTCTGCTTTCTAAAAGGCGGTTAACCACATTACCAAGGTCTTTAAGATTATAGGGTGGATCTAAGAAAACAAGATCCGCCCTGATACTTTCAAGTGGCGGGGATGAAATTGCTTTGGTTACATCGGAATTTATGACTGTTGCCCGTTCTTCAAGCTTAGTTTTATTCAGGTTTTCTTTAATCAGGGCAATATTTTCCCGTCTGTTGTCAACAAAAACAGCTTGATCAGCGCCACGGCTTAGCGCCTCAATACCAACTGCGCCGCTACCGGCATATAGGTCGAGAAAAACAGACCCTATAACCCTGGAGCCCAGGATGCTAAAGAGTGCTTCTTTAACCTTATCTGCCGTTGGCCTGACCAGTATTCCTTTGGGTGCTTTCAACCTTGTTCCCCTGGCATAACCCGCGATAACCCGCATGGTACTTACCTCCTGCTGGAGTAATAGCTTATAATAACAAGTTAAGTATATAATAGAATAAATTATACCGGTGATTTAACTAATTCGATTACATGGGCACGCTTGATAAAATTTTTAATTTCTGATGCATTTGGTGAACACCCCTTTTAATAGGTTCTTTATATTGTAATGTTGACAAACAGCAAAATCAAGAAAGGGCGGTTGTGCTTTAGATAGCGAATCTGCAGCAGCAGAATAAATTATTGTATTTGGCAAATAAATGATCAGATCGAAAAAGCAGAAAAAAGAATTTTGAAGTTAAAACTGAGCCGGTTGTTTGTTTTCTATACTCCTGCATAGCTTTCCTATACAGAGAATAAGGTTTGTCATATAATTGTTGATATATCAAAGAGATGGAGGCTTATAAATGCGAATAAAATTTTTAGGGGCAGCGCGGACGGTTACCGGTTCTTTTTACGTTATCGAAACAGAAAAGACAACCTTTGCAGTTGACTGTGGTATGTTTCAAGGCTCAGAAGCGCTCGAAGATCGTAATAATGCAGTATACACAATAAGGCCTGAATCTGTTGATTTTTTGATTCTAACTCACGCTCATATTGATCATTCCGGTTTAATCCCCAAACTTTGCAAAGCCGGTTTTAAAGGTAAGATATATTGCAGCTCAGCTACAAAAGACTTGTGTGAAGTGATGCTGCCCGATTCCGGTCATATCCAGGAGTGGGACGCTAACAGGAAAAACTATGAATTAGAAAAATCAAATCAACCCGTGATAGAACCGATCTACACTGTTCAGGATGCAGCCAATGCTCTTAAGCAATTTACTATTGCTGAAATAGATGAAGTTAACAAACCGGCGGCAGGGATAGAATTTAGGTTTCGTGAAGCCGGGCATATTCTCGGTTCCTGCATCGCAGAGATATGGATCGAGGAAGATGATAGCAAGACTAAGCTGGTTTTTAGCGGTGATTTGGGCCGGCCGGCCCAGCCTTTTGTTAAGGATCCCGCCTTTATTGAAGAAGCTGACTACCTGGTGCTTGAATCAACCTACGGAGATCGTTTACATCCGGAAATGCCTGACAGGCCGGAAGAACTGAAAAAAATAATTGACGAAACTATGAAGAAGGGTGGCAACCTGATCATCCCATCCTTTGCCGTGGAGAGAACTCAGGATCTCCTTTATGATTTAAGCCTCTTGCAAAGCCAGGACCGCCTGGATCCGAAAATTGATATCTACATAGACAGCCCGCTTGCTATTAAAGCCACGGAAATATTTAAACGTAACTTTGACCTGTATGACCGGGAAACCAACCACATGATCAAAAAGGGACATCATCCGCTTAAGATGCCAAATCTTAAATACTCCAGTACAAAAGCGGAATCAATGAAGCTGAACGAGCGGAAAAGCAATACCATCATTATTTCGGCAAGTGGCATGTGTGATGCAGGAAGAATTCAATATCATTTACAGCACAACCTATGGCGACCGGAATCCACAATATTATTTGTTGGTTACCAGGCAGAGGGCACCCTGGGTCGTCAAATTGTTAGCGGAGATAAAAATGTTGAGCTGCTTGGCAGGCAAATAACAGTTAAGGCTCGCATTGAAGATAACAGGGCTTATTCAGCTCATGCCGATCAAAGTGATTTACTAAACTGGCTGTATAAGTTTGAGCATAAACCAAAAACTATATTCATCGTTCATGGGGAAGATGAAGCGCAAAAAGCTCTTTCTGAAAAGATTCAGGAAGAATTAAAAATAGCGACAGTTATTCCGGATTGGTTGGATGAAGTTGAATTAAAACCGGTTTAAAATGCCCCTTATTTCTTCGAACAATAATTCTTCTTTTGATGACTTGGAAGGAGATTCAGGTTCATCCCTGGTTAAGTGACCTTTTTTCGAGTCTCTGTTTTTATTCTATTGCTAACAGATACACTTATCAAGGAAAATTTGTAAGACTAAAGCAATAAAAGTATGCCATTATGTAAATTATAGAAATAATATCTATTAGTATAATAGAGGAAATATTGAATAAATGTCGAAAACAGTTATGAAAACCACGGGAATGGGAGGAACGGGAAATGGCAAATTACAAAATTGAGGATTTGGAAGGTGTAAGTGAAGTCATGGGCCAGAAATTTCGGAAAGCCGGAATCAAGGATACAGATATACTATTATTCAGTTCAAAAAAACCTGCTCAAAGAAAGGATTTGGCAGACAAAACAGGCATATCTGACAAAAAGATCCTGAAATTTGCCAACATGGTCGATCTCTATCGGATTAATGGTATCGGTTCGGAGTATTCTGAGCTACTTGAGGCAGCAGGTGTTGATACTGTTCCTGATCTGGCCAGGCGAAATCCAAAGAACCTCGCTCAGAAAATGGCTGAGGTTAATGAAGTCAAGAAACTGGCCAGGCGTATTCCTACCGAAAACGAAATAACCAAGTGGGTGGATCAGGCCAAAAAATTACCCCGCATTCTTGAATATTAAGCGGTCAAATCCAAGTATTTTAAATTGTAAATACTCATATTTTGTTAGCCACTGCAGTGTTGCGTTAAAATATAGTATAGAAGGAGAGATTATAATGCCGGTAGTTAAAGTTATTGAGATTTTGGCGGAATCAACGGAAAGTTGGGAGGCCGCTACCCAGGCTGCAGTAACAGAAGCAGCGAAAACAGTTCGCAATATACAAACTGTTTATGTAGATTCACAGCAGGCAATAGTTGAAGGTGATAAAGTCGTCAGGTATCGTGTTGGCGCCAAAGTATCCTTTATTGTAAAGGAATAGCAGCAATTTAAATAAAGCCTGTTAGTTTGACAAAAATTAAGTGTGTTAAAAAATCGGAGCATTGTGCTCCGATTTTTTATTGATGTGGTGCGCCTGGCAGGAATCGAACCTGCGGCACACGGATTAGGAATCCGTTGCTCTATCCCCTGAGCTACAGGCGCTTGTTAATGATATTATTATAACTGCCATTAATAATTTGAGCAATAGCTTCTGTTGAATGTTTAATTAAAACAACTGCTTTAAGCTGTTTTTATTTACTACTGCCCGGTTATTGCCTTGACGCTTTTTAGAGGGTCGTTTAAGATGAGAGTGTTGTTAATAAAGGAGTTAAAAATGCACATTGAGTTAGCTGAGATTGATAAGGTTTACCAAAAGAAAAGAGTTTTTCACAAGCTTTCCTGGCGGTTGGAGGAAGGTATAATTTATGTAGTTACCGGCCCCAACGGATCCGGCAAGTCAACCCTTCTTCGGCTGATTAGTGGACTTGAAAGACCTACGGGAGGAAAAGTGATTTACCATACTGATGGTAAAAGTTGCGGCCCTAAAGAACTTCGAAACAAGCTGGGTTTAGTTTCACCTGATTTAAATATGTATCCCCAGTTATCTCCACTGGAAAACCTTCAGTTTTTTGCAGCATTAAGAGGTTATCAAAACTTCGTTATGCCGCTTGAAGATCTTTTGAAGAAGGTGCAACTCGAAAATGAGACAGATCGTCCTGTGGCCACTTTTTCATCGGGGATGAAACAAAGGCTTAAACTGGCTTTTGCCATAATTCATGAGCCTTGCTTTTTATTTTTGGAT
>JAABTH010000007.1 GCA_011389985.1 Bacillota bacterium | reverse complement strand
GATCACTGCGCCTCATCCTACCATCAAAACCCGGACCTCGTTCAAGGCTGTAAATACCGTCAATCAGGGTTAATCCCGGCGGCATGGGATCTGCAAGTTTTGAGATATAATAGTGAAGATTCTTGATCCGGTCGGGACTGTGGCATTTTTTACGTGATGCAATATTGATGGTGCCTTTCAAATTTTTCAGGCCAAGACTGACAACCGTCTGATTGTGCGATTTCAAAACCGGCAGATCAACTAAATAATCACTTTCAAGAATATCTTCGTTAAAACTAAGATAATCTCCATCGCCAAGGTCAACTCGTCTAAAAGGACGCTTCATAATATTAATATATTTTATGCCATATCTCTTTCCAAGAGTTTCATACCCTAAAAAGCGAAAGGCATGGGCCGGTGTTTCAGTATCTTTCGGGTCGGCGACTATGCCTTCACCGATGGTGATATCTTCAATTCCGTATTCTTTTAAGATAAGGACCACATCTTCAATAACCCTGGAGGTTGTAATTACTCCCCACTTCGGGAAATTGCAAGCCTTTGTCCAAAAAACTATATTCGGTTTAATAAATACACGTGCATTTTGGGGAAGATCTTTAAAACCTTCACAATCAAGAATTGCTTTACGGACAGAATCATGCGGTTTTTCGTAACGGACAACCGACACCTTCTTTTTTATCATCATGATCCTCCGAATTATATTTGATGGAACTACTATATCATTTTAGTTGAAGAACAATCAACACGAAACCCTGCAAAACCGTATGAAACTATTTATCTTAATTGTTTTTTTCGGCACCTTGAAAGAGACGCTTTCTGGTTTGGCGCAGGACTTTTGCCAAAAATACTGATTGTAGCCCTGATCTGCTTTTTCCCTTTGACTATTAATCTGGTTGAAGGATTAAACCAGGTCGACCCGGAAGCTGTGGAACTAATGCAAACTATGCAGGCAAATCGCTGATGGTTTAACCTTAACAGGTTGCGAAAGTAAACCGGCAACTGGTACGAAAACAGAACAGGTAACTGTACTGCTTGACTGGACTCCCAACACTAACTATAGCGGTCTGTACGCAGCAATAGATGAAGGTTATTATCTTGTAGAAGGTCTGGAAGTAGAAATAATCCAGGCACCGGGTTGTGTTGTGCAAATGGTAGCTGCCAGGCAGGCTCATTTTGGGATCAGCTACCAGGAAGAGGTTACATTTGCCCGCCTTAGCGACATACCGGTAATATCGATAGCAACAATAATTCAGCATAATACTTCAGGTTTCGCTTCACTGAAAGAAAAAGGCAATGACTTCAGCCAGGTTTATTGAATACAAAGAGCATATATTGTCAGCGCTTGGGCATACTAACGGAGGGTCAGTTTTACAGCCAAAAGCAAACCGGTAGAAAATGTAACAGTGGCTTGGCCTGCTGTAAATTCGTTACTTAAACCGCGTGATGAGGAGAAAAAAAGATCTTCATTAATTAAAGGGTATTTTAAGCCTTTTGTGCTAATTGAATGCACTGCTTCAGAGAGTGCAAAAAGCGATAAAACGTCACCACGATTACCGTCAATGACAAAACTTTTATCATGAAGACTTACTTCATGAGTTTCATCAACAATTAAAGCCGGAATATTTCTTTTAAGGCAAAGGTTTAGTAAAAGTATATTAATAAAACCATGGTCTGCCCTTTCTCCTCCCAGAGCGCCGAGGATGATGATCCGATCCGGTTTCAACTCCAATGCATACTCCAGGGCAAGTTCCAGGTCTGATTTATCTTTAGCGGCAGGATATTCGCGCAGCTCCGGATTTGCATTCATTGTTTTTCGGCGAACTTCGTTCGGCAGAGAATCAAGATCACCGATCAATAGGTCCGGCCTGACCCCGATCGCCAAGGCATGGCTGCTGCCGCCATTTACACAGATTATGTAATCAGTATTACCGATCAAGTTAAAGTAGTAATCCGGATCGTCAAGATCTCCGTTAGCAATAATGATTACCCGTTTTATATCAACCATTAGCCATTGGCAGCCCCTTTAAAAACAAGTAAATACCTTAACGTCAAGTGTCCAACCCGGCAAAGAATTTTTCCAGCCTGCCAAGACCTTCTTTAAGATTTTCCATGGAGCAGGCATAAGAAATTCTTATATACCCTTCGGCGCAGGATCCGAAATCAATTCCAGGAGTTACCGCCACGCCGGCTTCTTCTAATATACGCAGGGCAAAAGCATACGAATCACCAGTATATTTTTTTACGTTGGCCATCATGTAAAATGCTCCTGCCGGAGGCTTTGCCGGCGCTATGCCAATTTTTTTCAGCGCTTCATAAAGAAATAATCGACGCTCATTATAATCGCTGAAACGCTTTTCCAACACATCAGGGCTCTCCCGAAGTGCTGCAATACCAGCAGCCTGAATAAACGCACAGGCACAGATAAAAAGATTCTGCTGAAGCTTTTGCATATTCCTAACCAACTCTGAAGGCGCTATGAGGTAACCAAGCCGCCAGCCTGTCATTATATTTCGTTTCGAAAATCCATTGATCACGATAGCTTTGTCTGTATACTCCAAGATAGAGTGATCACGGTCTGAGTAGTTAATACCATGATATATTTCATCGGACACGATATACGGACCAAGATTCGCCAGTTCTTGCAGCTCACGATCTCCAAGAACTGCTCCGGTAGGATTAGCCGGAGAGTTAATCATCAAGCCCTTAACTTTTCCAGTAAGCTTTTTCTTAACTTCTTCAGCTCTCAGGACAAATGCATCTTCTTCCCTGGCTGGAACATATACCGGTTCTGCCCCGATATAATTAACAAAATTAGGATAACAGGCATAGTATGGATCAGCCATTAATAGCTGATCATCTCTTTCCAGGAGAGCAGAAAAAGCAAGAAGCATAGCCGGTGATGATCCGGAGGTTACAATAACCTGATCAGGCTTTATTTCAACTCCATAGGTCTTTTTATAGTAAAGTGTTATCTCTTCCCTCAGCTCAGGCTTGCCAAGGCTGTGGGTGTAAGCAGTATCATTTTTTTGAAGGGCCTCAGCAGCTGCCTCCTTAATTACTGTCGGAGTTTCTCCGGCGGGCTCGCCTACTTCAAGGTGAATAATTGAAGCGCCCTCTGCTTCTTTTGACTGGGCTTTTTCAAGTATCTCCATCGCCAGGAAAGGCTTAACCTGCCGTATTCTTTCCGGCATGATCATTTCACCGGTCGTATGCAGGAATTCCCGGATCATCTGTCTTCCTCCTTCAACTTCTAACACTGTTTTTTTCTTTTTCCCTGATCAAATCTGCACAGTATTCGATGATCTCCCTGCGCCGGACTATGCCGATAAATACTCCCTGATCGTCAACGACCGGTACAAAATTTTGCTCACTCGCCAGGTAAAGTAAATCAACAATACGCGAGTCAATACGTACAGCCTTATTTTTGGCCCGACAGGCTATATCTTTTACCAATATTTTTTCCATGCCGGCCAGGTTCAGTTCTGATGAATTTTTTATTTTCCAAAGCAAATCACCTTCTGTTATTGTACCGGCATAACAGCCTTTATCATCTATCAATGGAACCGCGGTGTAGCTGTGATGTTCCATTCTCTCAAGGGCCTGGCGCATTGTAGTTTTAGTGGTCAGACAAACCAGCTCACTTTTCGGTATCAAAAAAAAAGCTACTCTCATAAATAATCATTACCCCTTGGCTTCATTATCTATCAAACCTCCGTTTACAATCTTAAACCCGGCTTTTCGATATAGATCGATCAGCTCGGGTTCGAATAAAACGTTGGTCGTCTTAATTTTACCCTTTTTGATATTACCGGTAGCAATTTCAAGAAGTTTTAAAGCTATGCCCTGTCTTTGATAACCAGGGTGTACCATCAGGCTGCGAATTAGAGCATCTTCAACCCCATCACTTAAAACATCTACAAACCCAACTAATAAATCATCATCAAAACAAGCTGCAAACATATACGTGCAACCGATAATCTCAGCCATCTTCTTTTTCCTGGCTTCCCAACCGACCAGGCGCCTCAAAACAGCAATTTCACCGGCTGTTATCTCGGGGTTTAACTCATATCTTAAGGACACCGGCTCACTCCCAATGATTTTTAGTCATGTAATACTTAATACATAAAAAAATTATATCATTTTTTAACTTTGGTTTCTAAAATATAAGAGGTACAGATAAACAATGAAGCCGGCTACGATTAAAGCAACCACTATACTGTAAGGATCGAGCTGAAAGCGTCCGGATGTCAGGATCAGGTATGCACCGATGATGCCGATGACAACCAGTAGAATAGAATATAATTTTTTCATTAAGGGCACTGTATGCACCTCCGGCTGTTAGTAAAAATAGATTTAAATCTATCGTTCTTCCAGTTTATCTAAAAGATCCTTTAAAGCTTTACTACTGTTTTCCTTTATCACAACCTCTGCTTTATGATCATAATCAGTAGGTTGCTGATTGATAATTGCCATCTTCTTGGCCATCCTTGGCAAATCAGCAACAGGATAAACTACAAGGCTGCTTCCGACAACCAGCATAAAATCGCATTCATGCTGCATTTTTTGCTGCAATTCAAAAAAGAAATTCGGCATTGGATCGCCGAACAGAACCACTTCGGGTCGAAGCATACTAAAACAGTTATGACACAAAGGCGGAATACGTTTTAGTTCTACCTGCTGAACCAATTCTTCAAAAGGATATTTCTTTTTGCAACCCATACAATAACCTGTCCGCAAATGACCATGGACTTCCCACACTTTTTTAGAACCCGCCTTAACATGCAGTCCATCAATATTCTGGGTAATCAAACCTTTAAGATAACCTTTTTCTTCAAGCCTGGCCAGGGAATAATGACCATCATTCGGCTCGGCCAGTGAAATACTGGAAAAACGGCTAAAACCTGCCTCATAAAACAAACGTGGATTATTTTGAAGAACTTCTACAGAAGAAACAGCGATTGGATCTACTTTTTCCCAAAGGCCTGTCCCAGGGGAGCGAAAATCAGGTATGCCGCTATCGGTGCTGATTCCGGCACCGGTTAAGGCATAAAAATGCTTATTTTCAATGATAAGCTCAGCAAGTTTTTCAATCTGCTCGGTGTAACTCATCAGGAAACCTCCCTGTTGACCGGTTACTTAACCCCGTCACCCATTGGGCAACATAGTGAAACTAGAGATCTGTCATGCAAATCAGGTTTTCCCACCTTTATAATATCGTAAAAATCAATCCATTGCGAGTAGTTAAATTTTTGTTCCCGGCATATTTCTGCAAGCCTGTCCCGGGCACAGATAATATCACCCCATGAAGCTCCAAAACGATCATTACTGCCGTCCCCGATGTAAATAACCGCCCGACCTTCTTCTTTCAAGTTTACAACATGTGCAGCTTTGCAATTACCGCAAACAGCACATGTTTTATGGGCATGAGGGTTATTTACTTCTAAACCATCTGTACCTTTAAAAGTTTCATTACGGTAGATTCGGCTTATCTGCTTCAAAAGTCCGTGTTCTTCCAAAATCGGTTCAATATAAAAACCAAAGCCGTCGCTTGCAATTATTACCGGACACTCATTTTTTTGAGCATGATCAAGAAAGTACTCAAAACCGGGGCGTATTACAGCCCATTGAAGCGCCTTATTGTTAAGCAATTCAAGATCGTCAGGCATATGCCGGGCTATTCTGCGTAACCAGGTTTTAATTGGTATGTTGCGGCGTCTATATTCGTTTTCTATTTTCATGTATTCGCTGCCGCCAAAATAAGCAGCGAGCTCGGATGATAAATCGCGTGTTGTTATTGTTCCATCGAAATCTATAACATATGCTGTTTTCTGATCCATTGATTCCTCCAGTTAATCCCGAAAAAGTTCGGCTACTTCCAGGGGAGTTTTAGCCAGAAATTTAGCACCAGCTTCACGTAACTCTTCTGCCGGTCTGAAACCCCAGAGCGCCCCGGCAGGATAAAATCCTCCGGCCAGGGCGGTTTGTATGTCTGTATTCGTATCACCCAGGTAGACAATATTACCAGGGTCAAGGTTCATCTCTTTTGCTATCTGTAACGCTCCCTGTGGGTTTGGTTTACGGGGCATATTGGGCCCAATACCCAACACATTGATAAATCGCCAATCGGGCAACATTTTTTCTACTGTAAGCACTGCGTATTCATGAGGCTTGTTTGAAAAGATTGCTTTTGGTATTTTCTCCTTCTCAAGAAATGTGAGCAGTTCAAAAACACCCTTATAAGGAACGGTATGATCCGACCATCTTCTACTATACTCAGTTTTTACAGCATTAACTAGATCTTTAATATTTTCTTCATTAATCACTTCCAGTGGGAATGCCCTTTGCACAAGAGCATCGATGCCATCACCAACGAAATAGCGGTATGCATCAACTGGATGTCCCTTGAGCCCTTTTTCGACAAGAACGGCATTTACTGAAAAAGCGAGATCTTCTATTGTATCCAAAAGAGTCCCGTCCAGATCAAATATTATTGCTCGAAGCCCCATCAATCCAGTCCCTTTCCCTTAACTTGTTTTGCTCCAACGACCAACCAGCGGTAAAACTGATTCAGGATAGAACTGCCTAAAGATACGGTAATAATAAAGCTCTTCCTTATTTCTTATTGGCACAGGAGCTTTCGCCGATTCAGAAGCAAATTCAGTATCGCTGATATTTTCTTCCGCAACTGAAGCCAGCATATTTGCCGAACCTGAACCCTGATCGAACTGCTCCTTATCGCGCCAGGCTACTTTTGCACCAAGCTCTTCCTCAAAAGCTCGCCGTAAAATCCATTTATCGATCGATTCACTGCCAAAATCGTGCAGTTTCCAGTCCAGTGGAAATTGCTGGACAAGCTCCAGCAGGGCCGGTTTCAGAAACGGTACGCGGCAATCCAAACCATGAGCCGAGTTCATCCTGTCAACCCTCTGCAGGCCAGTCCGGCTCAGGTTCTTAAAAATATCCTCCAATTCAGCTTCAATTTTCTGCTCAGACCCCAGTGCTTTGAGATAACTGTAACCGACAAACATTTCATCGGAACCTTCTCCTGTCAGCATAACTTCGCGGCCATCGGCCGCTGCCTGACGGGCAGCAATATAATTTGGTATTGACGAACGCACATAGGCGCAATCAAAAGATTCCAAATGGTATATCACATCGGGTAAAACAGCAATCATTTCATCGAGATCATATGTGTAGGAATGATGTTCAGACCCAATCCTTTCAGCCATGAGCGCGGCGTAATCAATATCGCGACTGCCTTTTATGCCAACCGTATAAGTTAAAATAGGCTCGTCTCTGATTTCAGCCGCCAAAGCTGCCACAACGCTGCTGTCTAATCCTCCGCTTAAAAATACACCAAGATTTTCAACACCGGCAATCCGCTCTTCAACAGCAAGCCAGAGAAGATGACGCATTTTTTCTTCTGCTTCGGATAAAGTTAAATTGTTACGCTTACTGAACTTTGGAAATTTATAGTATTGCACCCATTCTTTTTTGTGATCAAGATAACTGCCAGGCGGTACTTCTTTAATCGGAGTAGCCAAATCAACCAAAGCTTTTATTTCCGGGGCAATATATAATGTATTCTCTTTCTCGGTATAATAAAGAGGTTTAATACCCAGAGGATCACGTGCTACGAAACGGGATCCGTCACCATCGGAATAAGCCACTGTAAATTCGCCTTCGACATTTTCAAAACAGGAAAAACCTCGTTTTTTTAACAAACCGCAAAGTTTTTTTTCGCCATCATAACCCTGCAGTACATTCCCTTCCTCTTCAGAAACCACCATATAACCATCAATTGCCGCCGGCCGTTTACCATTTTTCGGTCCTTTAAAACCGCCTAAAACTACCATAGAACATAAATTATCATCTGTTTCTATTTCTCGACAATTACCGCGAAACTCAACCTTTTGTATAAGTGGATTCAAATCAGTCAAATCATTTTTCTCACTAAATATTGCAATTAAACCAGGCATTACAAATCAACTCCATTAAATTTTTAGTCTTCTACGCACGTAGAAGACTGTTAATCTATTATAACACAAATGGAGTTATTTGTAAATATATCACATATTGCCGCCCTTCAAAGAAGAGATATTTTGCATTATGCTTTCAATAAGATTGCTTAATCTCTTATTTAACTCTTATCCGCTGTAGCTGTATGTGGTTCTTTCTTTTTATAAAAAAGCGCTCCAACGGGGCAGGCTTCCACACAAAGCATACACTGGGTGCAAATTGATTCGGCCAAAGGCAAATCTTTAAAAGTAGTTACAACCCTGTTAATCCCACGCTTGGTAAAACCGATTGCCCCTACTTTAGCTTCTTCACGGTCAGCCCAAATGCATTGTCCGCAAAGCACGCAGCGACTGCGATCAAAGGCAAACCCTGCGGGGCTGTCGTCAAGTTCATATTCTCTTGCAATCGGCTTAAAACGATCGTGACGCAGTTTAATTTTACGTTTTTTAGCAATAACCTGAAGAACACAATTACGGTTGGCAGGACATTCACGGCATTTAAGGTTATGATCGGATAGAATCAGTTCAAAAGCAGTTTTGACGAGGCGATCTACCCTTTCACTTCTCGTAATTACCACCATGCCATCCTCCACGGTTTTAGTGCATGAGGTTACCGGCCTGGGAATTCCTTCTATTTCAACAAAACAGAGTCTGCAGCTTGCGTTTGATCTTTCCTCCGACCTGATCCCACAAAGATGGGGTATATAAATATCATTATCGAGAGCTACCCACAATAGTTTTTCACCGGGTTTTGCTTTAATTTCCTGTCCGTCTATCTTAACAGTTACATATTCGCTCATTTTGCTTTCCTCTCTTTCTCGGACGGCAGTACGGGCGGAGAAAGTTTAACTACAGCATTGTATTCATCCGGGCAAGCCTTAAGACAGTTATCACATTTTACACACTTCTCCTGATCAATTTCTTTCAACCCGTCATCCCGGGTAAAGATTGCCTCCGTCGGACAGCTTCCAACGCAAACATTACAAAGTTTACTGCACTTGGGCGGCTCTATATAATAGAGAAGAAGATCCCGGCAAACCTTAGCCGGGCAACGCCCTTCTAAAATATGTGCCTTATATTCATCGCGAAAATACTTAAGGGTGGTCAGAACCGGGTTTGGCGCTGTCCGGCCGAGGTTGCAAAGCGAACCGTCACGGACATCTTCAGCCAGTTCTTCCAGTAAATTCAGGGTTTCATCATCACCTTCTCCCTTGGTAATGCCGGTTAATATATCCAGCATATGTTTTGTCCCAAGGCGGCAAAAGGTACATTTACCACATGATTCATGCTGGGTAAATTCAAGGAAATAGCGGGCTACCGATACCATGCAGTCATCTTCATCCATAACAACCAGGCCGCCGGAACCCATTATCGCGCCCGCATCCTGAAGAGAATCAAAATCAATGGGCACATCAAGTGCAGTTTCAGGCAGACATCCACCTGAGGGACCCCCGATCTGTACTGCTTTAAACTCTTTACCGTTTGGCAGACCGTCACCAACTTCATAAATCAACTGACGTAACGTTGTGCCCATGGGAACTTCAACCAAACCCGTGTTTACTACTTTTCCCACCAGTGAAAAGACAGCTGTGCCAGGATTTTCAGGGGTGCCTATCTCTTTAAACCATTTAGCGCCTTTACGGATAATCAAAGGCACATAAGCAAAAGTTTTTACATTATTGAGTACAGTCGGCTTACCGCGATAACCCTTTTGAGCCAGGCGTGGTGGTCGGCTCTCGGGCATACCCATTTTACCTTCCATCGAATTGACCAGGGCTGTTGCTTCGCCACAAACAAAAGCACCAGAACCCTGGAAGATCTCCAGATCAAAACTAAAATCAGTGCCGAGAATAGATTCACCAAGCAATCCCTTTACCCGGGCCTGGTCAATCGCTTCCTGAACATGGGTCACAGCACGCGGGTATTCGGCCCGAATATAAAGATATCCTTTCCGGGCACCAACTGCAAAAGCGCAAAGAATCATACCCTCTATAACCAGGTGGGGATCTGATTCAAGTATGCTGCGATCCATGAAAGCGCCGGGATCGCCTTCATCAGCGTTACAAATAACATAAATCTCTTCTCCCTTAGATCTAATACAGGCTTCCCATTTCCTTCCCGCCGGGAAACCGGCCCCACCGCGGCCTCTCAGGTTAGATGCTTTAACCTCATCTAGAATCCACCCCGGCTTTTCTTCAAGAGCCATGGCCAGAGCGCTATACCCATCACGGGCAATATAGCTGTTAATGTCACGGGCATCAATGAAACCACATTGTTCAAGAATCAGTTTTTGCTCATAGACACCCCTGGGGAAATCTTCGAAAGTAGGGAAAACATCGTTGCGCTCTAAAGCGGCCATCGCATACTCGTATGAGGGATCGTCTCCAGCCAGAAAATCTTCAACCAGTCGGTGCACCAATCCATCATCAAGGTGTCCGTAACAAATTGCCGGATGACCTGGTTTAGCAATTATCGCAAGAGGTTCGGCATAGCAATGCCCGATGCAACCCACCTCAACAATATCAACTTCATCTTGCAGGTTTTTTGCTTCTACCTCACGGATAAAGTCTGCCTTTATTTTCAGTGCTCCTGCAGCGACACCACAGGTAGCTGTTCCAACCATAACCCGGGTTTTCTCCTGATGCGCTTCATCATGAGAAATAGCTTCTTGTGAAAGTTTATTGTACAGTTCTTTAGGAGTCAGACTACTCATGAATCTTCACCTCTACCCTGGTTTGGTTCCTGCTCTGTAACAGATTTTTTTTCCTCGTCCTGAAGGGCCAACATTATACCATCAACCCTGGTTGGGGTAACTTTACCTTCAACCTCTTCATCGACAACCACTACCGGAGCCATTGTACAGCAACCTACGCAGGCCACACGCTCCAGACTATAGAGCCGGTCGAGACTGGTTTCACCTTCCCTGATTTCCATCCGTCTTTCAAAAGATTCCAGGGTAATATCGCCACCTACCATATAACAGGCAGTACCAAGGCATACTTTTACCTGGTGCTTACCGGGCGGATTAAGACGAAATTGGTTATAAAATGTTACCAAACCGTATACATCTGCGGCAGGAACATTTAAACCTTCGGCTATTTTCTCCATAGCCAAAGCAGGCAGATAGCCAAGTTTAGCCTGGACTTTTTGTAGTGTGGGAATTAAATCTTCACGTAGTTTGGAACTGTTCTTTAAAACTTCATCAACACTGGCAAGGATTTGCTCTTTCTCGCCTTCTAATAGCTGCAATAGTTACATCTCCTTCTTGAGCGACATTGCTATTTATGTTAATAATTATAACCGTTTTTATTATTTTATGCACCGCCTTTGGAAGGATGGCTTTAATATAGCCGGTTTAAATTAAATTCAAACCGGCCCGTTCTTTATTTTGTAAATGCTATTTAATAATTAATTTTTAAACTTATTAAAAGTGAAGTTATTCCAGATCTTTTTCCCCTGGTTAAAAAAATATGCTATTATTATCAATATTTCAATAAATTATTGAGCAGCTGTGGGTCTTAACAGGGGGTAGTTGCTTTTCTTATCAAGGATCCTTTTGCCTTGCACTCCGAGGATCTCAATAATAACTACCTCACCGACAAGCCAGGTTTTAACTCCCATTCTTAAGCAGCCACCAATAACTTTACCGGCACGGGCTAAAGCTCCATGAATGTGAAGTTTCGGTTTACCTTCTTCATCTGAAGCAATTAGACCGGCTGCAACCATTTCATGAGCGCCTTCAACTGCTGTAATAATCGGATCTATTGGCATATTATTGCTCTCTTTCGGGCCAGAAACAACATTTCCTTCTCCGATGCCGCTGATCATAGTGACAAGTGCAACTTTTATATTCTTCTCCAAGGCATATTCCTCAAGACAACGTGGAATCATATCCCCCTCTTCCAGACGAACCACAAAAACACGTCCTACTCTTCCTTCGGCTGCTTTCATTTCAGAATTTTCCTTCCTCTTTGATCTTTATTTAACTTGGCTGCCAGCAATATATATGGCTATACGTCATTGTGAGAACCAATTATTGGCAACAAAAACCTCAATAACAATCACAACCATGTTATAATTAATTTAAGTTACCCACATGTTCAGTTCCCGCCGCTGAGAATCAGTTCTCCAAACTTCTTGCCAAGCAGTTCGCCTTTTCTAAAATCGTCAAGAGTTGACCCTCCGGCAAAATCAAAGGCATCTACCATTTCCCATTTCAAACTTTCTATTCTCTGGTCAAGTTCACGGCGGGCGCCTCCTGACCAACCATAGCTGCCGAAATAGGCAAACTTTTTATGCCCCATTCTTTTACGCTCGGCTAAATCGAGAAAGTGAGCGGCAGGAGGGAAAAGACGGGCTTCATAGGTAGGGGCCCCAAGAACTACGCCTTGCTTTGACCATATTGAAGGAAGAATATAGCTGCCATGCGTGCGGGCAACATCGAACATTTCGACCGATATACCTGTACTGGATAGTCCCTGTGCTACGGAATCCATCATCGCTAAAGTATTTCCGTACATAGAACCATATATAACTGTAACTGCAGGTTCACCATGACTACTGGCATACTCAGCCCACTTCTTGTAAAGCTCGATTATTCTGCCGGGATTATTTCGCCAGACCAGACCGTGTGAGGGGGCAATAATCGAAACCGGAATTTCGCTGAGACGATTTATTGCCTTTAATACCTGGCTGCTGAACGAAGCAACAATATTTGCATAATAGCGAAGTGCTTCTTTTTCATAAAACTCGAAATCGGTATAATCGCCATCAAATATATCTCCCTGTAGAGAACCAAACCCACCAAAACCGTCACAGGAGAAGAGAATTTGTGAACCTGTTTCATAAGTCATCATTGTTTCCGGCCAGTGTATAAAAGGAGTCATATAAAACTTAAGTTTTTTGCCTCCGAGATCGAGTTCTTCACCATCGGTGACAACCCGAACATTATCTGAAATTTTAAAGAAGTTTTTAACCATGGGCACTGCTTTTACCGAGCAAAGTATTTCAGCTTTCGGAGCAAGTTCACGCAACAGCTTCAGAACACCGGTATGATCCGGCTCCATGTGGTTGAGGATTATGTAATCTAACCCGGAAATTTCCGTTATTTCGCTAATACGGTCGAAAAATTCATCGACCTTGTTTGATTTGGCTAAATCAACTACAGCTTTTTTATCAGCATTTATTAAATATGAGTTATACGAAACGCCTTCCCGGGTGATTGGCCACAAACCCTCAAAAAGATCCGTGATATGATCATTTACACCTACCCAATAGATATCCGGCTCAATGGCAATTGCTGGCACTTTCAGCACCTCCTATGTTTTTTATGAAACTTTATTGGCTTAAATACCAGGCATTCAAAATATAGCAACGTTGACGAGTCTTTATATTATGAAACGTCTCTTTGGACCCCAGTTTAAACCGCTGGAGCAAATACTAGCCTATTTTATATATTAATTCTTCGTGGTAGCCCGTAATAATCCTGGTGAAGCCTTTAAGCATTTCATTCACTGGATCATCACCAGTATCAACCAACAAATGACTGTGATCTAAAGCCAGTATTTTTACCCTGGTTGCCACAATAATAATGTTATCTTTTCCGACCGTACTAATAACTTCGGCGCTGATCTGCTGGTTGCCCCGACCAAAAATATAGCCCTGCCCGCCGATTACTGTTACTATTATTTTTGCTGGTTTTTCGTTGATCTGTTCCAAAATCTGTTTCTCGTTAGCATCCGCAACGAGCAGTTTTTTTTTACGGATAACATCAACTCCGAGAAGCGTATTTTCAAAACCAAGCTTATGCATAATCGGACCGGTGGTAGATCCCGGCCCAATAATATAAACTGTTTCTTCATCCATATTTTCAACAACATGTTCAGCAATTGCTTCCAAAACAGCCTCTTCGCTGGTTACTCCGCCAATTTTCAGGTTCTGCATCAGATCTCCCGCGCAGGGAACAAAAAGGTAACCGTAAAGACGCGCTGAAAGACGCCCTTCACGAAAACACTCTTCATCAATATCCATAACTTCGGCACGACGAAGGGGCAGCTCTCCTTCCTGCAGGAAAAGCCGGGCCAGTTCACCGGCTTTACGGGGTGTGGTAGCATAAACAGCGGAATGAATTTTAACTCCGGCAGGGATACCAATAACAGGAAGGTTTGCGTCTTCACCAAGTGCATTGAATATATTACGGGCCGTGCCGTCACCGCCGGCAAACAAGAGCAGATCAACCTCCTCTTCAGCCATAATTTTAACCGCTGCCTCGGTATCGGCCGGGCCTGAAACGATCTGCGCTGTGGTTTCTTCACCCTGACCGAAGCCCTCGACCCTGGAAGGGGAGGGAGATTCGGACATGCTACCAGGGGCGCCGATGGAGACCAGTTTCGGCCGAAAGCCACATCTTACTGCTACCTCTTCACCCATTTCTCCCCGGCAGGTAAAGAGCTCAATATTACCGGCAAGTGGTTTCAGTTCCTCCAGGGCAAGGACTGCTTTATTCCCGGCTTCAGGCCTGGCACCCATAGCAATGGCCTTTTCAAGAATTTCCGATCCGTCGGTTCCTTTTAGACCGACTTTTCCCCCCATTCCGGCGACAGGGTTAACTAAAAAGCCAAGCTTTTTCATCGGCGGGTTACATGAATAACTGCTTTATTTATACCCATAGCAGCTTCCCAAACTGATTCGTTCAAAGTCGGGTGGGGATGGATGAGCTCAGCCAATTCGCCAGCAGTTACTCCTTTGGCCACAGCAAGGGTTCCTTCCTGGATCAGGTCGGAAGAATGCGGCCCAAGGATGTGGACTCCAACTATTTTTTCATCTTTGCCGGAAGATATTATTTTTACCGTGCCCTCACTTTCTCCCTGGGTAGCTGCCTTTCCGTTGGCAGAAAAGGGAAACTTACCGATTTTAATATTGTCAAGACCCTTTTCCTTCGCTTCTTCTTCACTCAAACCAACGCTTGAAAGCTCAGGATCTGTAAATATGCAGCTTGGGACAGCCGAACCATCAAAATGGACTTCAATGCCGGCAATATTTTCAGCGGCCACTATACCCTGGTGATATGCTGTGTGAGCCAGATAATAATTTGGATAGGTAGCATCACCTACCGCGTAGATTCCTGGCACAGTTGTCTGCATTTTACTGTTCACCCTGATTCCATTTGCTTCAAATTCAACACCGAGGGCTTCCAGATCCTGATCGCCAAAAGCCGGTTTACGTCCAACAGCAAGCAGCACGCTTTCCGTTTCGACTATCTCTTCGCCTTTCTTTGTATCAACAGTTAATTTGTATCCTGTATCCACTTTTTCAATCAACCTGATTGGCGAATTCATCATGATTTCCAGCCCGCTTTTACGCAGGTAGGTAGATAACCTGCGGACCATTTCAAAGTCCATACGTCGCAGTAAACGTTCGCTGCGATGCACTATAGTCACTTTGACGCCAAGACCCATAAATATTGAAGCCATCTCCAGGGCGATTACCCCGCCACCTATAACAGCCATCGAAGCAGGTAATTCTTCGAGAGCCAGTGCTTCTTTTGAAGTCATGATTCCGGGCAGATCAATTCCCGGTGTGGGTGGAATTACTTCATCACTGCCGGTTGCGAGTATAATATTCTCAGTTTTAATCTTGACTTCACTACCATCATTAAGAGCAATTTTTACGTTATTAGGGTCCTCAGCTTTACCTGCACCATTATATACATCAATAGCGCCACTTTTCATCATCTCGTAAATATGACCAACCAGCTCACTTACAACTTCCTTCTTTTTAATCTGAAGGCGAGAATAGTTGAACTCATAATCCTTAAAAATAAAACCAAAATCTCCGGCTGTCTGCAAACGACGGTTCATTGCAGCGGCGTGGCTGAGCACCTTTGTTGGAATACAGCCGTGGTTGAGGCAAACACCTCCTAGTGTGTCTTTCTCAACAACAGCAGTTTTCAGGCCGAGATAACCGGCGCGCAGAGCTGCCAGGTAACCGCCCGGTCCACCGCCAATGATAACTATTCTGTAATTTTCATTCATAATTCACACTCCTCAATTCTTAATTCAATATGTGTCAAAGTCCCCGTCCCCTTGTCACATTTTTTGGTCGTGGCTGCTGAAAACTGCAGGAATAACCATTGAATATGCTTTAACCAGGGCGCGGGTCATCCTTTTATAACTGATGTTGAAACCGAGATCAAGTAACCCTGCCGCTTTTTCAGCCAGTTCTGTCTGCCCGGCGTGTTCTGCTTTACGATAGTCTTTCTTTAATATTTTACTGTACAGCTCTGCCGGCAGCCTAAATAATATTGATCCGTGCTGAAGAACAATTCCGTCACGGCGCAGCTGAGCGCTGCCGACCACTTTTTTACCATTAATCTGAATTTCATATGCAGAGGGTGTATCAAAACATGATCCCGGGGCAAGCGTAGCCTGATTTTTTGCTTCGGGTGCTAACGAAGCAGTAATACCAAGCAGGTTAAAAGCGGTTAAAATACCGCGGCTGATTGATCTATAGGCATCGATAACTCCACCCCTGGCAATAAAAGGATGTACCTCTGGCACAATTATGCTATAGGTTAATTCTTCAGCATGCAAAACGACCCTTCCACCGGTGGGGCGACGCACAACATCTACACCCATTTGGCGACATTTTTCAAGGTCAACTACTTCGTTCGCATCCTGAAAATAACCGAGTGATACCGCCGGCGGTGACCATTGATAAAGTCGCAGGGTGGGCGGGCTAAAACCTTCCGCTACTTCTTCCATTATTTCAAGGTCCTTTTCCATATTAAGTTTGCCGGGCAGCGGTGGATCGAGCACCAGGCGCCACTGGTAGCGCATTATCTTGATCCTCCATTCGGAGAATAATTTTCCAATCTCAGATCACGCAGCGCAGTTTCAATTTCATCCATACTTAAAGGGCGGTGATAATTATAGATAGTTCTGCCGGGCCGTTCATTATAGTAAGGCCGGTTGCAGCCGGGACATCCACTTGTTTCAAAAGCTTCTCCACTGCTTAAAATTTCTGCCAGCTCACTTCTCATCAGTCCATAAGAAGAAAGGCTTCTTTTTGTAAACTTAAAATCGGAAAAAACCGCGTCCTTATTGCGTAAAAGGTAATAGCCTGCCTGTATGCGCCGGTATGAATCAAGGGCAGGAGGTTCTGCGTTTTCAAGATCTGTACCACGAAGAGGAACAAAAGCAAAGAGAGCGACTGTTACAGATGCCCGATTGAGTTTATCGATCATCGACAAAGCTTCATATTCTGTTTCACCCAAGCCGCATATAAGATGCGTGCTCATTCTGTTGGGAAACATTTCAGCACAATTTAGAAGCAAATCAAGCCTTTTTTGCTGCAAACCGCCTTTTATTTTTCTAAATGCTTCAGCATTGATAACATCAATTGAGATGCTCATTCTCTCAACTCCGGCAGCAAAAAGTATCTGAGCTTCAACTTTATCGCGAACCCAGGCAGAAAGTGAAAGCGGTATTGACAGCTCTGTTTTTAAGAGTTTTACCTGATCCAAGAGTGTTTCTATGCCATCTTCATGTCTAACCGACTGCAGGCATACTCTTTTAATACCTGCATTTTTTGCTTGCTTTAAAGCTTTTTTTACATCAACCCAGGCATACTCCGGCCATGAGATTCTTCCAAGCCTATTTAAAGCTTCTTTACCTCCAACTCCCTGGGGACAAAATGAGCATGACATCAGACAGCGCTTGCCCGATAGCAGGTAAGCAGTTGTGGGATAAGCGTCCATCATGTTACCAGCAAGACCAAGACAGGCAGCAGTACCTGCTGAAAGGCGGATCATAATGAACAGCACTCCTCGGAAACTGTTATTGCCAACCCCAGCTCTTCCGCCAGACAGCGGGCTTCCGGAGTGGGCAGAACAATTTTATTTACCCCTGCTTTTATGGCCATTGTATCAAGTTGTTCCCGGTAGCGTCCACCGGGTCTCATACAACCGAGGTAAAGAGGGGTACGGGGAAACATCAATCTTGCCGTGGCTATAAACCGGGCAGTTTCCTCCAAAGATGGCGGTGAACATTCACTGAATGCCGTTTCAGCGGTAGGCCGGAATACAATAAAGCTGAATGCCTCTACAGCTTCATCTTTTAAAATTTCTAAAGTTTTGTACTCCCCATCTATCACTCCACCTTTTAAACCAATACAAATGTGGGGGATTACCCTGGTATACTTCTGGAGAGCGCGGTAAGCATTAAGATAATTTTCCACGGTAACCGGTATCCCGTATACGGTCGAAATTGTTTCATCGTCGCCGACGAAATCGAAAGAAACAACCGTGGCTATTTCTGCCAACTTTCTTGCTTCTTCATCATTAACTAATCCGGCATGCAAGTTCAGCGGACCGCGTAAAGCCAGTTCTTCAAGTTCATTCCACCTCTCGAGCAGAGGCACCTTACCCAAAGGGTTACAGCCACCGGATACAAGATAACTTTTTTCCCGGCTGCCTTTAAGGCTTAAAGCCTGCTCAAGAGGAATCATCTTCTGCAAATAAACACCATTACAGTGGGCACAGTTAAGTTCACAGCTGCTACCGGTTACACTTATTGCTAGCGTCCGGTTAGGCGCAGCAAACTCAATCTGGTGTGAAAAAAATGCCTGCCTGACTTTCCAGGCCTGGTCAAGCAAACTATTTAAAGTGGCCTTTTTATTTTGCATATCAAGCCCCCGCTGTTCTTTATCTATTTAAATTATATTGTATAAATGAAACCAGGGGAAGCAGGAAACAGCTATCCGTTTCTGCTTATCCCCCGGTCAACAAAGGTGAGGCAAAGAGGACAGGTGCCTCTATCCCATACTTTACTCTTTTACCCAACGCAGGATGGGACTGCGGGCAGCACGCACTTCATCAAGGCGTCCAACCACGGTATTGTAAGGGCCATGGGCAACTTTTTCCGCATTCGCATCAATATCTTTAGCAATATCCTCCATCGCTTTGGCGAAAGCTTCAAGTGTTTCCTTGCTTTCAGTTTCAGTTGGTTCGATCATCAAGGCCTCTTCCACGATTAGAGGGAAGTACACTGTTGGGGGATGAAAACCGCGATCAAGCAACGCCTTGGCAATATCACCGGCTCCGGCACCTTTTTTCTTCTCAGGTCGGGCCGATAACACAAATTCATGCTTGCAATAGCGATCGTAAGGCAGGTAGTAGGTTTTCTTGAGCAGACTCATAAGATAATTAGCATTCAAAACCGCATCGCCTGAAGCCTGCTTTAATCCTTCGGCACCCATCATTCTCATGTAAGTATAAGCCTTAATCACAACCCCAAAATTGCCATAAAATGAATGCATCTTACCGATGCTACCGGGCAGATCATAATTGAAACTGAAATGATCACCATTCTTTTCAATCAGGGGGATTGGCAGGAAAGGGATCAGCCTTTCTTTAACGCCCACAGGGCCGCCACCGGGCCCACCGCCTCCATGCGGAGTGGCCAGGGTTTTATGAATGTTGAGATGAACAACATCGAAACCCATATCACCGGGACGGATATAACCCATAATCGCATTCATATTGGCCCCGTCGTAATAAAGCAGGCCGCCTACCTCGTGCACAGCTCTTGCTATCTCAATGATATCTTCTTCAAAGAGACCGAGTGTGCTCGGATTGGTCAGCATTAAAGCTGAAGTTGTTTCGTCAACAGCAGCTTTGAGCGCTTCGAGATCAACCAGACCGCGATCGTCACAGGGTATCTGGACTACCTCGTACCCGGCCATACTCACTGTAGCAGGGTTGGTTCCATGCGCCGACAATGGAATTAGCACCTTGTTACGTTTGTCGTCACCACGACTACGGTGATAGGCCTGAATTAACATTAGACCGGTCAATTCGCCGTGTGCTCCGGCTGCAGGCTGCAGAGTGAACCGATCCATGCCGGTCAGCTCTTTTAATCCCTGCTCCATGTTATAGAGCAGTTCCAGCGCTCCCTGGACAGTTTCTTCAGGCTGGCAAGGGTGCATGAAGGCAAAACCGGGCAGCACTGCCGCTTCTTCGTTTACTTTGGGGTTGTATTTCATGGTGCAGGAACCAAGCGGGTAAAAACCTGTATCAACACCAAAATTGCGGGTTGAAAGTTCGGTATAATGACGAGCAACTTCTCCCTCAGACAGTTCTGGCAAACCCGGCTCATCATTGCGTTGGAGCGATTTTGGCAAGATCTGTTCAAGTGGTTTCGCGGGAACATCGCAGGGCGGCAGAGAATATCCCTGGCGTCCCGGACGGCTTATCTCAAATATAAGGGCTTTACTTGTTCTCATTTCCATCCCTCCAGTTCCCGAACCAGGGCATCAATTTCTTCACAGGTCCGCTTTTCGGTAACGGCAAAGAGCATAGTATTCTTTAATTCAGGATAAAACAGGTTGAGATCAACTCCACCCAGAATGTTCTTTTGGAGCAGCTTCCGGTTTAATTCAGCCGGGTCACCAGGAACGGTTACAGCAAATTCTTTGAAGTTAATTCCTGGAAAAACGAGCGAATATCCGCTAAGCGAAGTTATCTTTTCTTTGGCATAGTTAGCTTTTTGCAGGCACTGTTCAGCTACCTCGCGCATACCATGCGGACCAAGGACCGCCATATAAACCGATGCGGCAAGCGCTACCAGCGCTTCGTTAGAGCAAATATTTGAGGCTGCCTTTTCGCGCCTGATATGCTGCTCTCTTGTTTGCAGAGTTAATACAAAACCTCGGTTGCCTTCACTGTCAACAGTTTCGCCGGCGATACGCCCGGGCATCTGTCTGACAAATTTATCACGGGCAGCCATAATCCCAAGCACAGGCCCGCCAAAAGAAGCCGGAACACCAAGGCACTGCCCTTCACCAACAACAATGTCGGCACCGTACTCGGCAGGAGTTTGCAGTAGGGCCAACGAGATTGGATCGGCCGCGACAAGGAATACAGCCTTGCAGTTGTGAACCAGGTCAGCTATGCCGCTCATATTTTCAACCATACCGAAAAAGTTAGGCTGCTGCATAACAACAGTAGCCACATCGTCACCAAGCATTTCTTCTAACTTATTCCGGTCGGTACAACCGTCTTTCAGGGGAATTTCATCAAGAATAAGCCCGCGGCTTTGAAAATAGTTTTTAATTACTGCACGATAAAATGGACTAACCGATTGCGATACCAAAACCCTGGAACGTCTGGTAGCTCCGCAACCCATTACAGCTCCTTCAGCTACAGCTGTACCACCATCATACATGGAAGCATTAGCTACATCCATGCCTGTGAGCTGACAAATCATCGTCTGGTATTCAAATATTGCCTGCAGCAAGCCCTGACTCACTTCGGGTTGGTATGGAGTATAAGAGGTATAAAACTCGCTACGGCTTGTTACATGCCTGATTATGGAAGGGATATAATGATCATAGATACCCGCCCCCATGAATGAAATGCAGTTATAAAAGTGCTTGTTTTTTGCCGCCAGAGCATTCAGATGTCCGAGCACTTCCGGTTCCGACATGGCAGGTGGCAGGTTCAATTCGCCTTTAAGGCGAACTGAACCCGGAATATCACTAAAAAGATCTTCAACCGAATCGGCACCGATCTTTGCTATCATTTCATGCCTGTCCTCATCGGTCAGGGGAAGGTAATGTTTGCCACCCATTCGCTATTTCTCCTCCTCCTCGACGATAAACTTTTCATATTCCGCCTTATCCATTAAATTTGCCAGTTCGCTTTCATCCTTAATCTCTAACTTGTAAACCCATGCTTCACCATATGGATCTGAATTGATCAGTTCCGGCTGATCTAACAATTCTTCATTAACTTCAGTAACTTTGCCGGAAAGTGGAGAATATAGATCGGCGACTGCTTTGACAGACTCAATTACAGCAGCGCTTTTTCCTGCTTCTACTTCGGCGTCGATATCAGGCAATTCTACAAAGACAATCTCGCCAAGTTTATCCTGGGCGTAGTCACAAAGACCAACTGCGCCGATATTACCTTCCTGGCGAATCCATTCATGCTTTTTGGTATACTTCAAACCATCCATAATTTTGTAATCCATTATTTTTTCCTCCTGTAAAATGGCAGTTTAGTAACCCGCGCCCTGTACGATCGGTTGCGGATTGCGACTTGCACTTCATCATGTTTACCTACTGCTTCGGGATCAAGAAAAGCCATGGCAATAAATTTGTCAAGGGTTGGTGAAAATGATCCGCTGCTGATCCAGCCAATTTCTTTTTCACCAACTTTTACGGAATAGCCTTCACGCGGTACACCGCGTTCGAGCATTTCAAGACCGTAAAGCTTTTTTGAAAGGCCTTCTGTCTTTTGTTTGATCAGGGCTTCCTGCCCATTAAAAGGCACTTCTTTCTCAAGCGCAACAAAACGATCCAGACCAGCCATCAGAGGGGTTAGCTCTTTGCCCAGTTCATGTCCGTAAAGGGGCATCGATGCTTCCAGTCGCAGAACATCTCTTGCTCCTAAGCCGGCTGGGTTTAATTGATGTTTTTTACCTGCTTCCCATACGGCATCCCACAGTTTTGAAGCTCCTTCATTCAGGCAGTAAATTTCAAAACCATCTTCGCCGGTATAACCGGTGCGGGATACAATACAGTTAACCCCGGCAACATCAAGATCTGCCTTAAAGTGATAATTTTTCATTGCTGCCAGCGGTTCAGAAGTTAACTGCTGTAAAATTTTCTCGCTCTCCGGACCCTGCAGGGCAATCTGGGCATACTCAGGCGAAAGGTTATTCAGGTCAACTTCACCCAAAAGATTTTCCTTGAACCAGGCAAAATCTTTGTCGGTATTGGCAGCATTAACTACCAAAAAATAGTTATCAGCGTTTAAGCGGTAGATGAGAATATCATCGACCACTCCGCCGTCTGAGTAGCATACCGGGCTGTACATGATTGCCTTATCCTTTAATCTTGAAACATCGTTGACCACCAATTTTTGCAGGTAATTTAGGGCATCTTTTCCTTTAACAGAAATTTCTCCCATATGAGAAACATCGAATAATGCAGCCCTCTGACGGGTGTCATGGACCTCTTCAACCAACCCCTTCGTATATTGCACCGGTAGGAGCCAACCACTGTAATCGACAATTTTTCCTTCTAAGGCAAGATGTTTTTCGTAAAATGGCGTTTTTTTAGCTTCACTCATTTTTATCATCCTCCTTTCTTTAGTTTTATTATCAGGGAGGCGGGGTTATTGACAACCTTTCCTTTCTCCTTGCCATTGAGTTTTCGAAAATGTGTTAACAACCCCGTCGCCCAGGCACGTTCCTTTGTCACTGATTTCATCTTGATATAATAAAAGGACAGAGTAAGCCGATTGGCCTATTCTCTGTCCCTGATACCTGAGAGATTGCTCCCTTAATTATTAAGAGACTTTCCCCGTCGGTGCCCCGCAAAAACGGGCGCTCTCCAGAGCTGCGTCCCCTGATGGTACTGAAGCCTGAGAGTTTCCCCCGCATCCGCCAGGCGCAGGGTTTCTCCTTCGGCGTCCTAAAACCGGAACTCTCCCACAAGGTTCATCCGCATGTTTAATTTTAGCTATATTATTAAATTCCTTGTTAACAATAATAACTATTCTAAAACAATTTTGCAAGTAGATTATTTAGACAAAATACAATAGACAGCTGCTCACGGCAGCGTTGCTTATATTTTTCAGCCACCGCCACCAAAACCGATATTTTGCACGATGCCATCTTCAACAACAACCGGAACTTTATCTGCTTTATAATCTTCACGGGCTTTTTTCATTGCTGCCGGATCTGCTTCAACATCATAAACTTTGTATTTAATTCCCTTTCTATCAAAAACTGAAAGTTGTTTTTCGCTATATGGGCAACTTTTTTTAATATAGACTTCAAGCATTTCCACCCCTCCTGCATATTTATTAATATTGTAATATTGTAACTTGATGATGTACGCAACAACACTTGGTTGTTCTCTGTTTCAAAGGCCTTTAGACTAATTCCCTTTGCCTGAGAGATAATCCCTGTCCGTTTTAAAAGGGCACAAACTCGAAAGACTCAAACATTACGTCAAAGACAAGGTCAAAGAATTCTTCTTCAGCACTCAGAGGAACTGTATACATATAAAGATAGTAGTAATCTGTGTCCCGCTCAATTATTGCTACTACTTCAACATATTCCTCACCTTCATATTCGTACATAGCGGCTGCTACAATATAAGGGTACTCCGAACCGCCGATATAATCGACTCCGCTTTCATATTCATAAACTTCACCGTTAAGGCTGCTATACAGAGATTCCAGTTCTTGGTATAGGTCGTCAATAGATGAATAGGTTCCGCCAATTCTACTGGAAATAAGAATCTGAACTTTTACCGAACTGTCATTCTCAACAGTACCGGAAGGACCCCTAAAATCAACGATATTATCATCTATCGTATAATCCCAGTTATCGGGATAATCCATTGTAAACCCATAGCCCGGTTCGTTGAAGGTAAGCATACCGGGTACTGTGCTTGCTGACCCTCCGCCAGCCTGTCTTGGAGGAAGTTCGTCATCTTCATCACTGCCTATGCCGGCTTCAAATCCAGACTGCCCGGGCGAAATATCACCCTGTCCGGTTTGAGCAGCCATCAGATCCAATTTTTCTCCATTGGCCATTACCAATTCAAGAGATGTCAATGACCACTGGCCTGATGTTCTGACTCCAGTGGTGTTTAAATCTCCATCACTGACTGAACCGGAAACAGGTATTGACAGGGCAGCAGATCCACTGCCGTTATTAACATTTATTTCACCATTAACTGCTTTACCAACCTCAACTGGTTCACCAAGAAGGCTAACAGCCTGGGGATTTGCCTGCAACGCAGCCATAGCCTGTTCATGTACCTCTGAAGACCTTAGGGCGCTCCGAGCAGACGATAAAGCAATAACAATTAAAATTATGATGAGAACCAATAATGATCCGCCAATAATACCAGCCAACTTCAAGCCACTCATTTTCTTTTTACCGGAATGATTTGGTATAACTGGTCCCGAAGACGGCGGCGCAGCGGGTTCAGTTTGAGCAGCTCTGCTGTCTAAAGCACCAGGAGGCGGCGGAGGAACAGGAGCAGAACCAGCCGGAGGCGGGGGTGGGATAGGTGCAATTTCCTCCCGAGGTGGCGGCGGAGGCGATTTTTCCAATTCAGGCACCAAACCTTCGATATTTTCTGCTGCCGTCCATTCAGCCATCCCTTCAGTCCAAACCTTATCATTTGGTTCAACAGTACCTTCAATAATCTGCTTACTTAACTCTTCGCGGGTTATCGGACCTTTTTGTTGATTATTTTTGTAAACATACCATTGTGTAGACATTATTTCCCTCCCGGCTGTAATTATTAACTAAATAACTATTACTTGTAAATATTATCACACATATTTCACAATTAATAAATATACTTTCGGAATTCATATTAATTATTTCCGGATTTATACTCAACAAAAAAGCGGCAGCCTTTTTTAAGCTATTCTAAGTATAATATAATTTTAGAGAAAATAACCCACCCCAAAAGGGTGGTTACTACAAAAAGGTATCTCCAATGCATAGAAATAAAGGAATTATAAAAGGCATTATTTCTATGGTTCTTTTTGTTAAATGGAAAGAGCAAACACAATAACCATAGCAATGCTAACAACTTTTAAGATAAATGCTGTTAGCATTTCGGAGAGGACCTCCTAATATTGAATATTTGACTTTAAATTATAATGGTTACGGTGTAGGGCAGTTGTGACTATGTGATAATTATATTATAATCTAAAGGAAAAGCAACCTATCCCCATGAGTAGTTTTATCTAGTTATGATCCATTAAGGATAAGGAGGATAACCATGGTTAAAAACTCCCCCGATTTTGAAAATGCTCTTTCTGCCGGCCGCCCACCTTCAATTGCTAAGCTCTTTCCCAACTCCAAAGCGCTAATTGTCAGCGGAAAATATATTGACAGGGCGATGCTGTCCAAAGGAAATGCTATGACCATCGCAGCAAACGGCCGCAACGCTATGGTAATCCGCGGCACTTTGCTTGCTGCTCAAAAGGCAAATGCGGCGATTATCATTGAGATCGCTAAAAGCGAAGGAGGCGCTGAAGCATACTGCGCTGTTAATTTATGGAATATCGCCCGTATTGTTGATCAAATGTGCAACGAGCTGGGCATCACTGTGCCCATTGCCGTTCACGCCGATCATTATGGAATTAAAAACCAAAAAGATGCGGTTAAAGCAGAAACAGAAATACCGAGCCTCTTTGATGCAGGTATCACCTCTATTGCCATCGATGCATCACATCAGCTTGATGACCGAAATTTGTTGACAAACATCGCAATGAACCGATATGTGCCAGAATGGGCGGGACTTGAAACTGAAGTTGGCGAAATCAAAGGCTCGCTCGGGCTATCAACCCCTGAAGAAGCTCTTTTTCTAATCCAGGGCCTTAATGCAAACAGCATCTTTCCAGACTGGATTGCCCTGAACAACGGAACAACTCATGGGATCGAGGAAAACGACGCCGGTATCCAGGTAGAGCTTACAGCATCTATTCACAATACAATTGAGCGATACCGGGTTTCCGGAGCACAGCATGGCACTTCGGGCAATAGTTCTGAACGCCTGCGTGAAATCGCTACAAAAACCAATACTACCAAAGCTAATGTTGCCACTGCCCTGCAGATGATTTCCTGGGGGGTACAGGTTAATGATTACGGCAATGCTATTTTGGATGAAAACGGTAACTTCATTAAGGTTAAGGATACAGGAGTTACGGAAGAACTCTGGGCTGAAATGGTTGCTTATGCTGATGCCAAGCAGCTGAAAAAGGGAGATTATAAAAAACTGAACCTGCCCTTTGAAAATAAAATATTAGGACAGGCAAAGGAAATCCGGGACCGGATGGCTGAAGGGGTCGAAAAGTTCGTTTATGAACTTCTGACCAGAGTTTTTAACGCTGCCGATACTGCCCCTCTGGTCATAGAAGAAATTATAAAGAAAAACTCTTATGACCCGGGTCCTAAGGTTGAACGCTTGGAAGACCCGGCTGACTGGACAGCTGAGAAAATTAAAGAAAAAGCTAAAACTATTACCAGCGCCAAAGGGCCTGCCGGAGATTTCGACGATTAATTTTAACTGGACAAGGGGTGGGTATTTAAGCTTCTCCCCTTGTCCGGACTTTATCTTTTATCTGTAACCATACAAGTTCGCGTGCCTTTCGGTACCACACATATAAAATCGAATTGATGGCCTGTGCATATAAAATGGTGCTGCTCACCCGGAGCAACAAAGACAGCAGAGCCGGGAGATAGCTCAACCTCTTTATCAACTGTCTTAAATTTCCCCTTTCCTTCAACCACAAAAACCTGGTGCTCCCACTGGTGGTTATGCCAATCTGTGGCAATATCACCGGAAAGGGAAAAGTAACGCATCTCAAAATTAGGCGCTCCTTCAGGCTCGCCTAACAACCATCGAACGGTAGCACGCCCTTTATCTTTCTGATCTTCAGGAGTGATATCAATTTCTTCAGTTTTCTCCAGGTCAGTAATAAACATTACTTGAGCCTCCTATAGTTATTTACAATTGCTGTAATTGTAACAATATAGTTATTTAATGTTTTAAGAATTCGCGTGAGATAAAAGCCGTAAAAGTATGTGGATCACGTCCAAGAATCTGCCTGAGAAGATAATTATTACCACACAAGCCATACATGGCATAATATTTAAACATTTTAATTAGGGTTTCAACCTGGTAAGATCCCATCCCGGCTTCTTCAGCATCCCGGCGCCAGTCTTCTATTTTTATTTCTTCGGCACTAACCGGCTGTTCCAAAATTTTAGACAGCAAGCCGGCAATTTCAAATTGTGATAAACCGTTTGTTCCGACTATTTCGTAAACAGCTTCTTTATAACCGGGTTCCGTTAAAACTACAGCCGCAGCTCTGCCCAAATCAACCAGATCTATCATGCTGAATTTAGTATCTGCAGGGTATGGCACCCTGTAAAGACCTTGATCAAATATCGATTTCTTATCGGCAAGGATATTCTGCATATAGGGGGCGGGCTGTATTATTGTAAATCTCAGGCCAGATTCAAAAAGCAGCTCTTCTACCTTCATTTTTTTCCAATGATGCGGCATTTTTTCAGTTTGGGGATGAAGAACCGAATGGTAGACAAAATGTTCGAGACCAAATTTTTGTGCCGCATTAATCGCCATTCGGCCGATTTCAACTTCATTTGGATGCATATTGGGACATATATGGTAAACAGACACTGCGCCTTCCATTGCTTCACTAATTTTTTCAGGGCTGGTCATATCACCGACGCAAGCTGAAGCTGCTCCTTTTTTTAATAATTGATCAGCCTGTTCCTGCCTGCGAACAAAAACCCGCACAGTTTCTCCTCGCTCTACAAGCGCATTCAAAACTGCCTGCCCTGTCTTTCCGGCTGCCCCGGTTATTAAGATCATTTTGCACCCCGCAAGATTTTATTTTGCAGATATAAGATCATTTAATTGAACAAATTTTAGATTAAGAGATAAGGCAACAGTTTCATGCACAATGTGACCTTTAAATGTATTGACTCCCCGATACAGGGCCAGATCATCTCTGATCGCTTTTTCAAAACCAAAGTCAGCCAATTTTTGTGCGTATGGTAATGTAACATTAGTAAGAGCCAGGGTTGACGTTCTGGGAACTGCACCCGGTATATTTGCTACGCTGTAATGGATAACCCCATGTTTTACATTAATTGGCTCACTGTGTGTTGTAGGCATATCACATGTTTCTATGCACCCACCCTGATCTATCGCAACATCAACAACTACCGATCCTGTTTTCATACCTGTAATCATCTCTTCTGTAACTATATGAGGAGCTTTAGCTCCGGGTATTAATACCGCGCCAATTAATAAGTCAGCTTCAGCAACCATCTTGTTAACCCAATGTAAATTAGATATTATCGTATTAACATGGCCGCTGAAGATATCATCAATATGTCTTAATTTATTTGCATCTATATCTAAAAGAGTTACTCTTGCTCCCATACCTAAAGCAACCTTGGCAGCATTCAAACCAACCATTCCGCCTCCGATTATAACAACATGGCCAGGTGGAACACCGGGAACACCACCTAATAATACTCCCGAGCCACCATGATTTTTTTCCAGGTAGCAAGCTCCAACCTGAACAGCCATTTTCCCTGCAACTTCACTCATAGGAGCCAGCAGTGGCAGTGAACCATCTGACTTCTGAACCGTATCATAGGAAATACCGGTTACTTCACTGCCAAGCAATGCCTCAGCTAGTTGAATTGATGCGCCGAGATGAAGAAAGGTAAATAGTATCTGTCCTTTCCTTAGATATTTATACTCAGAGGGTTGAGGCTCTTTTACTTTCATGATCATATCTGCTTTGGCAAAGATATCCGCCGGATCCTGAATTAAATCTGCGCCAACAAAAGCGTAATCATTGTCTTTGAACCCGCTTCCTGCTCCGGCTTCTTTTTCAATTAATACACTATGACCTGATGCTTGTAAGACTTGTGCACCACCCGGTGTTAATGCCACCCTGTTTTCATCACTTTTTATTTCTCTGGGCACTCCAATTATCAAATCTGAAATCTCCCCTCTTTTCAATGAATATTATAATTTAAATATACTTCATTAGGGCCAATTTTCCTCTATTCCCAATCGGCAGTTCAAATTATTAAAAAGCCGGTTACTTAATGTCAAAGGCCTGGTCAAGAATATCGACCAGGCCTTTGATCATTCTTTTTAGGTTAAAATAAATTCCTGCCGTATAAAAAACCGATCAGCGAAAGAAGAGCGGAGAGAGTTGAACCCCAGGCTAAATCAACCAGGGTTACTTTAAGAGGCCAATTCTTTAAAGTTGCCAGGTTGGTCAGGTCGTAGGTGGCATAGCAGATAAAACCGAAAAAAGCTCCTGAAAAAAATGCATAAACCCCACTGTCCCTCAATATTGCCGGATAAGTAACAAAATAGATTAAACCAATTATGAAGGCAAGATAGAATACTATTGCTGCCGGCCAGTTAACCTTTGGCGCCATGATGAAGCCTAACTGTCCCCGGTAAAACTTCTTTGCAACCAGGCCCAACCAGATCATATCTATGACAAAAAAAGCAGCAAGAGTTACCAGGTATAACTGCATATATTTAATCAGCATTATTAATTCCCTCCGTATTAATTAAGATTTTCTTGGAAACCACGGGAAAAATTTGCTTGTTACCTTTGCATATTCCTGGAATTCGACATTATCCTTATATTTACGTTCCAGCATGGGCACACCGGAAACATAAAGCAGCAATAAAGTGATAGTAAGTGGGCTGATTATCGCGCTAAAACCGTTAGTTACTGAAAGCGAAAGTAAAAATATTCCCCACCACATTGTTGCTTCACCAAAATAATTGGGATGACGGGTATACTTCCAAAGTCCGCTCTTTATAACATGCCCTTTGTTGGCAGGATCTTTTTTAAATTCAGCCAACTGCTTATCCCCTACAGATTCAAAATAGAAACCGATTATCCAAACCAGCAAACCAAGGTAATCTAAAAAGTTCAAACCAGATTGTGGATAGGCACTTACTAAAATTATAGGGTAGCCAACTACAAGCATGAGGAAGCCCTGAAACATAAATATTTGAAAGAAAGCACGGGGAACCAACCAGCGGCCCCATTCTTCACGCCACTTGGCGTAACGAAAATCTTCAGGCTTGCCCCAATTACGTTTTACGATATGGTAGGTCAGTCGCCCACCCCAAATTGTAACCAGTATGGTCAACAGAATATTTCTTTCAACATAAGCGCTTTGACTGATCAGCGTAAAAAAGGCAACCAGAACAAAGCCGGCGCCCCAACCCATGTCTACAATCGAATTATTTTTAATTACCTGGGCCACCAGGAAAAATATAAGAAAATATCCAAAAACCAGCAAAGTAGACTGCCAAAATAGTTCATTCATCATAACACCTCTTTCCTTTATCTCGGATTTATCAATATTCGTTATTAATACTATATCATATATCTATCACGGCCAAAGGCCCTTTACCTGCATCACTTTGATGATACATTCCCACCTGTATCAAGCCCGGTTAACACCGCATCTTTTGCAGGCAAAATTGCAAAGCTTTATCCCGATATGCCTCTTTATGTGCCGGAATATGGAAAAACAATGGTCATATAAACCGGTTTACCCCCTTACTATGACAGCTCCCACAAATAAAGGGAGGCTACAGAACCGTATGGAGAATATCTTTGACGATACCTTTCAAATTCTTTATTTGTCAGATCTTTCAGGCCGTAAAGTCTGATCATTCCCCTGCGGATAGCCAGATCACGATAGCTGACTACATCAGGGCGACAGAGTGAGAATATGAGCAGCATTTCTGCTGTCCATGTCCCGACTCCATCAAGGGCAGTTAATTTTTCTATAATAATCTCGTCAGGTATAAATCTCAGACCGGGAAAATCAATTTTACCCGATACTGCTGCTTCAGCAATTCCTTTGATGTAAACGGCTTTCCTTTCCGACATACCACAGCTTTTGATATAAACGAGATCTGTCTCGAGGATCTTATCCGGCGTTAAATCATCCAGCAAGCAGAATAACCTTGTCTTTATAGTTGCAGCCGCTTTCTTCGATATCTGCTGGCTGATTACACTTAAAATCAGCGCCGCAAAGGGATCATGAGTAATTTCACGTTTGATCATCCCAATCTCGCCTATAGCGGCACCCAGTTTTTGGTCCCTGTTTTTTAGGTATTCAATTTCAGTGAGACCGTACTTGAATATCCCCATTTACCCAATTCCTTGTCTTTACACTCTTTTGTCCAGCAGCAGATTTAGCCGTATCTGCATCACCCAGGCACAACTGTCTAAAGGCGGGTGTAGTTAACTGGTTTTTTAATTAATACATTTACCTTTTTTTATTACGCCGAATGCTGCTTACAATTAACCATATGCCCAAACCTATCAAAACAATAACCCAGAGATAGTTAAAGAGGCTTATTTTTTTAACCAACTGCCCTGATGAACCGAGAGAGATAATACCGGCCAGCAGCAGCAGACCCGCTGCCGGATAAAGGGGCCAAAACCTTTCCCCGTGGTCCATTTTTTTGTACCAGAAAGTATGAATTAAAAAAACAGCTAGAAAACTCATGCTTAAACCGATAAAAAAGAAAGCCGGATTCAAACCGTCACCGCCGAACGCTCCCGAAAAGGAAGCAAAGAGGGCAATAGATAGAAGTACTGTTCCCGGGATTAAGAAACCGACATTCCCGTATTCTTTTCTGGCCCCGAGGAGCACATAAGTTGCAATAAAGCCAAGCGCAAGCAGAAAAAGAAAAACCTGTCCGGGAATTACACCAAGCTGATTAAGGAGCAAAAATACTCCGGCAATAATTAAAAGAATTCCGCCTTTAACTGATTTAGTCAAACTGATCATCTCCCTTGTTTTTCTTAATTGTAAACAAGGAATCTTACCCGGCCAAGTCACCGTGGTCACGAAAAAGTTATCTACAAATATGACCACAGTCACATTTTATAAAACTCCGCTAAATTAAATTATTCTTTAAGGCCAGAAGAACCGCCTGGGTGCGATCATTTGTCCCCAATTTGCTGTAAATAATGCTGACCTGATTTTTAACTGTACCCTCGCTTAAAAACAACGTGGAAGCAATATCACCGTTGCTCAATCCTTCAGCCATCAAAGACAATATTTCTTTTTCACGGCTGGTCAGAGTAACCAGCGGGTTGCCAGAAGGTGAAACCTCTGCTGACACCACTTCACCCGAAGCCCGCCCAACCAGCTTTGCTGCGATTTCGGGCTGCATCACTATATCACCTTTATAGGTAGCCCTGATCACTGCCAGTAATTTTTCGGAAGGTAGATCTTTTAACAGGTAGGTTTTTGCTCCTGCTTTCAAAGCCTGAACGATCAGTTCATCGTCATCAAAAGTTGTTACTACAATTACCCTGGTTTTCAGACCTGCTGCGCTTATTTGCCTGGTTGCTTCCACCCCATCCATTTCAGGCATCCGGATATCCATCAATACAATGTCTGGTTCCAAACTGCGGCATAGATCAAGCGCTTCTTTACCGTTAGCCACCGTACCCTGAACAATAATGTCATTTTCCAGTTCAAGAATTGTTTTAAGCCCTTCTCGCATCAGTCGCTGATCATCGGCAATGACTATTTTTATCTTGTCTTTCATCAGCTTATCTCCCCCAGGATCAGTTTGACCAGAAATCCGCCATTTTCATGGCTGGAAAATGATACCCGGGCTCCCATTGCAGTTGCCCTTTCCCGGATGCCCATTAAACCGTACCCTTCAATAATTTCATTAGTACCACAGCCATCGTCGTCTATTTCGAGAATCAAGCCGTTACCTTCGCACAGCAAGCTCACCCGCATCATTTTTGCGTTTCCATGGCGGATACTGTTTGTGATGCTTTCCTGTATGATCCTGTAAAGTAAAGTTTCAACCGACGCCGGCAGTTTTAGTTCTTCATCAAGGATAAATTCAATTTTGCAATCGCTGCCGGAGTAATCGCGCTCTATCCCTTTGATCGCTGCAGCAAAATCCATTCTCTCAAGGTCGCCCGGTCTTAAAGCCTTAACTGTAAGCCGCACTTCATCCAGCCCCCTGCGAGCCTGTTCCTGGCTCTTTTCAATCTCTTCCAGCGCTTTATGCGGATTTTTATCCAGCAATTTTTTCCCTGCTTCCAGACTGACAACAATAGTAGTAAGAGTATGCGCCAGGGTATCATGCAGTTCACGGGCAAGGCGGGAACGCTCCTCAACAGCCGCCAGATGCTCTCTTTCTTTGCTAATTTCAACCAGTTTATGATAAGCCTTCTCGAGATCAGAACGCGACCGATCCAACTGTTCTAAGGCATGTTCTGCCCGTTTCCTCTCCTCAAGCTGTCTTCGGGCCATATAGCTTACGGCATATGCGAAAATAAAAAAGAGAGCATTAATGAGAACTGCTGCCATATTCTCCCAGTCAAGCGCTGAACGCCAGATCAAACCTGCAGCACTGACTAAAGTAAAACCGATTAGTGCAAGAACGAAAATGATGTCCCCGGTGGGGCGAGGATAAGTGAGCTGACTTTCTGCTATGAGAATGATCAATAGTATTCCTCCAACCGTTGACCCATCTAAAAAGAGAAAAGCGTAAGCCAGCAGCATTTGCAGATAAAGAGAGGGAACACCCAAAGAAGGCATTTTGTTATCAATATAATAAGTACGTATATTATCAAGAGCAAATAGAAATACAAAAGGGATTAACGGGCCGGTGATTACAAAATCGGTGTTACTGACAGCTACCCAGAGCACGGCTATATAACCGCCATATTTCCCTAGATTTAAAATAAAAGTAGTCTTCTGATCCATTCAAGTGTCTCCCCGCTTATTGTGTGATGCCTTCTCCTCTGTTAAGAATAACTGGGCAAGATTAACAATTTAAAAACATATCTATCACCGGGGTAATGATCTGTTCAGCATAAAAGTTCTTTTACGGTTATATCTTTCGTTAAGAACAGCCTGATCAACTTCTGGCAGAGCGCATTCTCTTTTCTAAAAAAGTGCATTCATCCAAAAGCTCTTTGGGCAACCTTGAACCAAACTGACTAAAAAAACGGCGGTTGTCGGCTGCTTCTCCTAGCCACTTTTCGCGATCAATTTCGAAAAGAGCCTGAAACCCTGAGTTATCGATCCTTAATCCCTCCAGGTTTAAACCGCCAGGCTCCGGTATGTAACCGAGTGGGGTTTCTACCGCTTTTACACGACCTTTGGCTCTTTGAATTATCCAATCTAAAATCCGCAGATTTTCACCAAACCCGGGCCAGATAAATTTATCATCTGCATCTTTGCGAAACCAGTTTACATGGAATATCCCGGGAGGGTTTTTGATCTTCTTGCCCAGATCAAGCCAGTGACGGAAATAATCACCCATATTGTAGCCACAAAAAGGCATCATCGCCATCGGATCATGACGTACTTTGCCGAGTTTGCCGTACTGAGCCGCAGTAAGTTCTGAAGACATTGTAGCTCCGGTATATACTCCGTGATTCCAGTCAAAAGCTTCAAAAACCAGGGGAACAAGCTCAGAACGCCGCCCACCGAAAATAATGGCTGAAAGCGGAACACCTTTAGGGCTTTCCAATTCCGGCGAAGCTATAGGACACTGTTTAAAAGGAGCAGTAAAACGTGAATTGGGGTGCGCGCCCGGCACAGGCAAACCATCTTCATCTGTCATACCCCATTTCCACCGCCTGCCGTCCCAGGCTGTTCCTTCTAAAGGTGCCGGTCCTTCCCCTTTCTCCCACCAGACACTGCCGTCATCGGTTAAAAGTACGTTTGTAAAAATTGTATTACGACGAATTGTTTCAAGGGCATTGGGGTTTGACTGTGAATTTGTTCCCGGTGCCACTCCAAAGAAACCGCTCTCCGGGTTTACTGCCCAGAGGCGACCATCATCGCCTAACCTGATCCAGGCAATATCATCACCGACAGTCCAAATTTTATATCCTCTAGCACTGTATGATTCGGGAGGCACAAGCATTGCCAGGTTCGTCTTACCGCAGGCACTGGGAAAGGCAGCGGCAATATAATCAATATTACCGGTAGGATCTTCAACCCCCATGATCAGCATATGTTCCGCCAACCAGCCTTCATGCTTACCGAGGTAGCTGGCTATTCGCAGACTCAAACATTTTTTCCCCAGTAAAACATTTCCGCCATAACCGGAATTGACACTCCAGATAGTATTATCCTCAGGGAAATGAAGGATTAAGCGTTTTTTATCATCAAGTTCAGCCTTGCTGTGTAAACAACGGGTAAAATCGCCGTCGTCGCCAAGTTCATTGAGTACTTTACTGCCGGCCCTGGTCATGATCAGCATATTTAATACAACATAGATACTATCAGTTAATTCAATCCCTATTTTACTGAAAGGTGAACCAACCGGACCCATGGAAAAAGGAATAACATACATGGTTCTACCCTGCATCGAACCTTTAAAATATTCACCGGCTTGCCGGTAGGCTTTTTCCGGCGCCATCCAATTATTATTAGAACCGGCATCCTCTTTATTTCGGGTGCAGATAAAAGTAAGATTCTCCGTTCTGGCCACATCATTAACCGCTGTGCGGTGATATAAACAACCCGGCCATTTTTCCTGGTTTAATTGAATTAGCTCACCTGTAGAAATAGCTTCTTTTTCTAATTCTGCCTGCTGTTCCCGACTTCCATCAATCCAAACTATTTTTTCGGGCTTGCACATCTGGGCCATTTCTTTAATCCAGTTTAGCAGTAATGAATTATTCATCTGTAATATCCTCGCGATATGTTTTGATAATTGCTGCATTAAAAAGATGTCAAGAGGCATACCTCCTGACACCCTGCACTTTATATAAATGTAAAATCTGTTAAGATTATAACATGCAGACGGCCTGCACTCAACAATTGTCACATATGACATCTTCATTTTAACTTAAGATGCTTTTTCAGGCAGGATATTTAAGTTTATTTCGAGAAAAAGATCAATCAGCGCGATATGATTTAGGATGCTTTTGATGCAGTTTGAAATATAAAAAAATGCACAGTAAAATAATAACAAAAGAAAGAAGTGATAACTAAGATGTTGAAAGAACCTAACCGGAATGATGCAATGACCTTATTGAAAAAATACAATCAGAGCGATGCCCTGATTAAACATGCCCTGGCAGTAGAAGCAGTTATGGGTCATTTTGCTAAAAAGTTTGGTGAAGAAGATCCTGAAAAATGGCGGATTGTCGGACTGATTCATGATCTCGACTATGATAAATATCCGGAACAACACTGCAGCAAAACAAAAGAAATAATGACAGAAGAAGGATGGCCTGAAGATTATATAAGAGCCGTTGTAAGCCACGGCTGGGGGATTTGCTCAGATATAGAACCGGTTGAAAGAATGGAGAAAGTTTTATACACTATCGATGAACTAACCGGTTTAATTGTTGCTACAGTCCTGATGCGTCCGAGTAAAAGTATATTGGATCTTAAGGTCAGTTCGGTCAAGAAAAAGTATAAGAACAAAAATTTTGCTGCCGGTGTTGACCGCGGTATTATTGAAAAAGGGGCAGCTATGCTGGATATGGATTTAACTGAGATCATGGATGAAACAATTAAGGGGATGCAAGCTTCGGCAGAAGAATTGGGACTTAAAGGAAATCTGTAAAAGACTATTAACATACAAAATTTATGATGCGCCCGCCGTTTGATCTTCCGGTCAATTGGCGGGCCTAACGCTATAGCTTAGGAAGTATTTTTTTATGCCCTCTTTCATAGCTGCTGCAAGATCTTTCTGCCCCCGGGGATGGAGGATATACCAATTATCTTCTGGATGCATCAGGTACCCTGCTTCAACCAAAACGCCTGGTATGTGTGGATGCCTGGTTACGGCAATATTTCTTCTCCAGGTTCTGAACGCCGGCAGCTCCGTTAACTCATCCATAGTACTAAGCATAATTTCTGCAAGTTCTTCATTATGAGCATAGTTATAAAGGGTCATCAAACCATGTATTTCTGTTGCCTGAGCATTATGCGCATGAGCGTTTACGTGAATGCTGATGAAAAAATCTGCATTGTATTGATCAATCTGTTCTGGTCGATCATAAAGATTAATAAAAACATCCTCGCTGCGGGTCATGATAACATTAGCGCCTTCTTCTTCCAACATTTCCTTGAGATAAAAACTCATGGGCAGCACCACATCTTTTTCATGAATATCCCCGGGACCGATCGCACCTGTATCTTCACCCCCATGACCGGGATCGATAATAATTGTTTTCCCTTTCAGCGGGTTGTCGACATCAACAACAGGCGGCTTGAAAATATCTATGATCAGGTTATTGCCGATCCATCGGCCTCTGAATCCCGCAATATTATAATCCGATTCAATAATCAATTTCATTGAGTCGGAATGCTCCGAATTATTTGGTTCCAGTTGTAAATCTCTGATCTGACCGATAAGATCCGGTAATATTAAATTATCATCTGCTCGCATTCCGTACATTTCCACTTCAAGCCTGTCTTTGCCGTCTTCGATCAGAAAGGGAAACCGCTCAGATGTATTCAAAACTATCATAATTTTGTCTCCGGTTTCTGTCATTTCAATTTTTGACAATACCGGTTCTAAAACTTTTTTACCTTCTAAGACGCTAACCATGTCTACGTGAATTAAAAACTCTTCATTTCCGTACAAGTTAACCCGGTAATAATTTCCCGACATCCCAACTGCTTCGTATCTGGTTCCTTCTACCAGGTATCTGACAACACTGGTATAATATCCGGCTCCACCAAGAGTACCTGAGCTAACTTGAACAGCGTTGCCCTGTATCATATATAACCAGCCTCGGTTTTTTAACTTATCTTCTTCCCTGACTTCCACTATTTTATAGTGCGGTTCGGAGTAAAATGTTACACTACCGGGCAGCTTTTGGATAACCTCTTCCTCATCTTTGACTAAAGAAACCGTTATACTCATCGGTCCTGAAGTGCCTTTATCAGAAATTAACTGTTCATCTGCAGTGAAACTTCTAACATATATGCCACCTTCACCCGGAGGCCCTGCGGGGTAAGCAAGCTCAGTCATGCTGAAACGGTTGCTGCTGTCGCCAATCCAAAAACTTGCTTCGCCGCCGGGACTGCCCTGAAAGGCAACCCTTAAAATATCTCCTATTCTCAGTACCTGGTTTTCACCGGGTATCAAAAAAGTGGAATGAATGGTTAGCGGTTTATCAGGCATTGCCTGCCATGGTGCCGGATATAAGATATTTCTCTCAACAGCGGTTTTACCATTTGCATCAACAGCCTCAACCAGCACAGTAAATTCTTCACCCCGGGGAATATCAACCATGGTCAGAAAATTTCCTGTTCTCGGATCAAATATTTCTACCGGCTCACCGTTTACCATTACATCAACCGGTGAGAATGATTGCGTTGTACCAAAAACAAATAACGAGTTACCATAATAATATAGAAGCTGTTCAGGAGGGTAGGCCACATTAAGCAAAGGACCTTCACTACTATCATTTTTAGGGGGGTCAAAATAATCATGAGGGGTTGAAATATAAAGTATATTTGAATTCTCATTCCAGACTACAAATATACCTAAAGCTTCCGTCAATGGAAACAAAGGCAAATATGTAACATCGTCAATCATTTCAACGGGTAAATTCCACTTAACAATTTCCCCATTTATGATTATCTCATGTTTTTTAGCCGGAAATTTATAAATTAAGTTTCCCAGGCTGGCTGATAGTATTCTCTTCTTGCTATCCCAACTAGTTTCAAAACCCAGTTTTTCAAGTATTACTGCTGCAGGAATGAATAAATTGTCTTCCGCTATTTTTACAGGCTCCTCCATAGCAAGGTGTTCTCCATTTAAATAAATACTGATTTCATCTGCCGGTTCGTATAAAAAGTATATCAGACCGGTTGTTAATAAAATTAATATGGCCAGTGTAATATTCCTCAGTGGATTTCACCTCCTGAATAATGCAATTCAGCACAGCCACTTTTCTCATTTATTGATAATATAACATACTATTAAATTCACTAGTTAACAGGGACGATTAGATGAAAGATGAAAACGGACGATTATAATCTTTATTAATTGCAGGGGGCGGAGTTTAGTACAACTCCGCCCCCTGCAATTAATATTTCACTGAAATAAGATCATCTCTTACTTAAAGCTTGATTTAGCATCATCAACACCTGATTTTAAAGACTTTAAGGCAGATTCAACGCCATCTTTAAGCGACTCCCAGGCTTCATCACTTGCCTCTCGCAATTCACTGAGTTTGGTTTGCCCTTCATCAATCTTACCTTCAAGGGTTTTTATTTGCTTTTCTGCTTTAATTCTTGCCTCGGCATCAGCTTTATTGGCTTTTGCTTTCAGTTTTTCAAGCTCCGCTTTCCACTCGTCTAGTTGTGCCTGCATTTTCTTTGTGTAAAGATCTTTTTCACTCATTTTATATTCCTCCTATGTTATTACATTTATAGTCACTAAAGTTATGAATAGCAATAACTACTCAAACTAAACTTATATTGTCATGTCATTATGATTCACGCTGTAAATAGAACAGATAAAAGTGTTTTTAACATATACTCGACTGCTTATTCATATTGCGTGACAATCATAATTATATATCTATTCAATACCTATGTCAACTTTAAGTTAAAAACAGCAAGGTATAATTTGGTAAATTGAAGCAGCTTTATAGATTTGACTATGCGTCAATATTTTTGTTATCATTAAAAGCAACACGGTAATTATTTGCTATTAATAATGCCAGTGATGAAGAAGGAGTTGGCCAATAATGGAAGAGCTAAATGAGAGTATAAGTAAAGTGATTGCCATGCTCACAAAAAGTGATTATCCGGTCGTTCTCACCGGTCCCGGTATTTTTACTGAAAATAATAATTCCGAAACAGTAAACCAGGAAAACAATCTGATGACAATGCTTGATCCTGAAGAGTTCACAATTAAGAGATACAGAGAAGACCCAGAATCTTTTTATGATCAGGGCACACCTTTTTTTAGTATGATTTATGAAACCAAACCAAATGAAGTCCATCTGGCGCTTGTTGAACTTGAAAAAAACAACCTGATCAAAAGCGTAATAACTCAAAATATTGACGGGCTCCATAAAGAGGCCGGTTCAAAAAAAGTATTTGAAATCCATGGCACTATTAAAACGGCAACATGCACACATTGTGAACGCAAGTTTGCAATTGAGGATTTGCTTTCGGATAATAGCGAATGCGAATTACCTCCACAATGCCCCGAATGCGGAGAAACACTCAAACCGGATATAGCGTTTTATGATGAACCGCTTCCAGCTGATTTCTTCAAGGCAAAGGAAGAAACCAAGCAGGCTGATCTAATGATCATAATCGGTTCAAAGATGCAAACGTCACCTGATAATGAAATACCGGTTCCCTGTAAAAACATTATAGTAATTAATCGGGAACCAACATTTTACGACCAAAAAGCAAGTGTTATTATCCATGAGAACCCTGCTTCGGTTATAAAAACGTTGATGGAAGAGTTGGGAAAAAGACAACTAGTCGGTTAAATATTAGAACCTCAAAACAAATGATACTTTTTCTGGACCAAAATAAATGCATCCGCTTGAAATAGCAGGAGCATTTATTTTATCTTTGCTTTAAAATTACTTAACAATTAGCACACTGGAATTCTTTGCTTCCTGCACAACAGCATTACTTACACTGCCAAGCAATAATTTTTTCAGACCTCCAAGTCCCCTGCTTCCAATCACTATAAGATCATATCCTTCTTCCTCTGCTACTTCGACAATTGTATGAGACGGATGTCCTTCTTTCAGTAAAGCATGGACCTTAATATTTTTCTCTTCAAATACTTTTTGGGCATCCTGCAGGATAATTTTTCTCTTATTTTTTTCTTCTTCATGCATCTCTTTCAAACGTCTGATGTCTTCCTCGGTTATGGCATAATCTCTACCGCCCCATGAGGTTGAAGCAAGATCTATTTTTCCATCATACACATGAATCAACGCAACCTCTTCAACGAAAGGGCCTGAAGCGAGTATTGATGCTTTTTCCAAAGCTTTTTGACTATGTTCTGATCCGTCAGTGCAAACTAACAATTTCATTCAAATCACTCCTCTCAGACTCAATAGTAGCCAACAGCCTTACATTAATATTATAACACGATCAGAAATAATTGATAAGTAATCATGTATCTCATTTCAAGCAATTCTTCTTCCATAAAGCAATTATTACCAATGCACCTCTGCATTTTCAGTTCAGTCTTTACTGCGACTATGAAATAATTGTATTTATTTGACTTTAGCAATTCACTTTTGTATAATTCCCCGGGGGGAGGTAACAATTTGCTTAAACTGATTGCTGCTTTCATTTTTACAATATCGGGCTGGACCCTAATCGGCAAAATGCCTGCCGATATTAAAAAATCTATTATAGTAGGTGCGCCTCATACCAGCAATCTGGATCTGATCATATCTCTGGGTGGATTTCACAAGATGAAACTGCCCATAAAATTTCTGATAAAAAAAGAATGGCTCAGATATTTCCCTATTAATAAAATATTGCTTTCAGCGGGTGCCCTGGGTATAGAAAGATATAAAAACAATACAATGGTTGACAGTATTGCAGAATTAATAAGATCTTCAGATGAAACTATGGCTATTCTAATAACTCCTGAAGGAACCAGGAAAAGAGCTTGCAAGTGGAAAACAGGCTTTTATTACATAGCGCTAAAATCAGGGATTCCTATTTTTCTTAGCTATCTCGATTATTCAAAAAAACTGGCTGTTCTTGGCCCAAGTTTTATGCCCAGCGGTAATTTTAGAAACGATATGCAAATTATTAAAGATTTTTATAAAGATGTAGTTGCAAAAAATCCGGAAAACTTTTGTCTTGATATTTACCAGGATGATGATTTTGAAGATACATAATAAATAATATCTATTAAACATTCCCACCAATACTCCGGCAATATTTCAGCGTAGACATCTTCAATCCCGAGCTCTTCAGCCGCACTTTCAGCTGCTTCTAAATAGACAGAGAGGTATTCCTTATTTACTAGGCTGTCTATATTCGATAGTTTATTGCAAACTAAGGACAAATTCATTAATTAATGCTAAAATTGCATTATGTATTTTGCTAGGAGGTGTGTGAGTTGGAGAAGAAAAAAACATTAACTGAAGCAGGCTGCGAAAATGCAGAAGAAATTATGGCCGGATACAGAAAAAAACTGCCAAAAATAACAGAAAAAATCATCAGCAGTTGTCGCGAACATAAATGTAACAGCCATGTTGATTATGAGCCTATTCCATCAAAAGAGTCGGTAGTTCTGATTATCGATAAACTTTTTGAAATAATTTTTCCCGGTTTCTTTAATCTGGAAAAACTTGACCCTGCAAACCTGGACTATTATGTTGGCCGGAGCGTAAACGAACTTTACGGCGTTCTGGCCGAACAGGTTGTTAACAGCATCAGACATGATTGTTATCGTTTTAACCTTACCTGCTTGGAATGCATCGATAAAGGATTTGATATTGCCTTGAAAGTGCTGGAAAAAATACCTGAAGTCAGAGACGTACTTGCAACTGACGTGGAGGCTGCTTTTGATGGCGATCCGGCAGCTAAAAGCTTGGACGAGATAATTTTCAGCTACCCCGGAATATATGCCATTACCATATACCGAGTAGCTCATCTACTTTATAATTTTAAGGTGCCCTTACTGCCAAGAATTATGACTGAATATGCTCACAGCAAAACGGGAATAGATATTCATCCGGGAGCAAAAATAGGAGAGCGTTTTGCTATTGATCATGGCACCGGGGTAGTTATCGGTGAAACAACTGTAATTGGCAAAAATGTTCGCCTTTACCAGGGAGTAACTCTCGGCGCTTTATCTCTGCCGAAAGATGCTGGCAAAAAAATGCGGGGGCACAAGCGACACCCAAACATTGAAGACGATGTAATTATTTACTCTGGAGCAACTATTTTGGGTGGCGAGACGGTAATCGGCGCAAGATCAATAATCGGAGGTAATATTTGGCTTACCGAGTCTGTACCTCCGGACATGCAGGTATTGATGGAGCGGCCGCCGCTAATCTATAAGAATGGAATAGAAGAAGATTTATAGTAAACTCTAACACTGAACTCTAAGTATGCATCAAAAGATTAAACTCAACCATAGATCCGCAGATCTGCTAGTCCTTTTTGAAATAGTTATCATCACATAAAATGAACAATAACTAAATACAAATATTTTTTGTAGCAAGAATTTCCCTGGCCGGTTCTCTGTTTCCCGTGCAGCTGATCAGGCGGGGTGCGTTCAACATTTTGAGCTCAAAATCTAAGCCCCTGTATAACTCAACGATTCTGTCAGTGGCCTGATTTGATGATACAACTGGTCCTGGATGAGAAGCAAGCCAGTTTGCCAACCGCACCTGGTCATCCCAATTAAAACCGTCCTTGGAGTATTGGGTAAACTCCACATCATAGGGAGGGTCAGCATAAAGAAAGTCATCCGGTCTGAGGTTAATTTCTTCAAAATCCAAAGATTGGAATTTCCAACGCTGAAACAGATCATGATAAGGATTAAAGTCACGATAATAGTTAATTTTTTTATAACTGCCGAAGGGAACATTAAATTCACCTTTTTTATTGAACCGGCAAAGCCCATTATAACAGGTACGGTTCAGGTAATAGAATAGCTCCGCCGCTTCACGGGTTTCATGCCTTCTTTCCCTGATGAGTTCATTGAATCGATGGCGGTACCTGTAATAAAGGTTTTTATCATTGTTCATTGGCAACTGCAGTGTAAGCCCTTTGCTTATCCAACGGAAAAAATTAATCAAATGTATATTGACATCATTTAATAAGGCTTCCCCGGGCATTAACCCCAATGCAACAGCCACACCACCACACAGTGGTTCAACAAGACGGCGATCGCAATATAAAGCCCAGATAGGCTTCAAATATGGCACCAGCCACCTTTTTCCACCCGCCCATTTAAGTGGAGACTTTAACTTCTGAGTAAGCGCCGGTCTAGTAACCATTTAACAGCTCCCGAAAATCATATTGTATTAGAAAAACTTTCAACTAATCATCACCAATTTCCTGCATAACTGCTATTTGAAAAACCTTTAAAAAATACTCACACTATTAAATTACAAAAAATAATTGACATAAAAACAAATTAGTTGTAAAATACAATCGTTGTGTATGCCACTTATTAATATTTGGGAGCAAATTAAAGTGAAACCTGAAGAGATACGTCGATTCCGTAATAATATGCGTCAATTGCAGCGCAGTTTGGGATGGCAGGCTAAGAGTGATGCTGCCTGTTGTGGAGTCACTGTTGCACAGTGTCATGCTTTACTGGAAATTGGTTGCAACAGCGGTATTACCTTAATTGACTTAGCTTCAGCTTTAACATTGGACACCAGCACGATAAGCCGGACTATTGAAGGCATGGTCAGAGATGGTCTTGTTAAACGCAAAGCGCAACCGGATGATCGTCGCTACCTTAGCCTAACTCTGACCCAAAAGGGGCAAAAAACATACAACAACATCAACTGCACATATGATCTATATTATAAAGATATTTTTGCCGACATACCTGAAGAAAAACATATTGAAATACTCGAGAACATTCAACTGCTGGCAAATGCGCTTTTGGAAAACAATAATAGATGCTGCCGGGAGGAATTAAATAAATGAGCACAGAGTCAAAAAAACTGCCGATGGCCGGTGACCAGCAAGACCCAGAGTGTTGTTCAACTAAAGATATAACTGTTGAATATACAGATCCGGTCAATGCCAACTGGGTGACAGGCAGTCTTGAAACAAAAGCAGGCCTTATCTACCGGGTTGCCACTACTCTTGACAGGCAGGATCTATTGGGATCGGTTAAAGCAAGGTGGGGCATTGGCAGAATGAATTATACGGTTACCCCCGGCCTTTATGCCATTGGAGATCCTGACCTCCTGTCACCTGTTTTGGTATCTGCAAATTACAAACTTAGCTTCGATTATCTGCGCCGGGAACTAGGCGGTCTTAACCTGTGGATATTAGTGTTGGATACTAAAGGTATTAATGTATGGTGTGCTGCCGGCAAGGGCAGCTTCGGTACAGCAGAATTAATCCGGATGATTAATCAATCGCGATTAGAAAAATTAGTATCGCATCGCACTCTGATCTTACCTCAGCTTGCCGCTCCAGGAGTTTCCGCACACAGGGTTCGCAAAGAAATCGGTTATAAGGTGGTATACGGACCGGTGCGGGCTGCAGATATTCCCTCATTTTTAAACGAAGGGAATAAAGCAGACCAGGCTATGCGTCATCCAAGCTTTAACCTGATCGATCGTCTTACATTAACTACAGTTGAGTTGACTGCTCTTTTCAAACCGATAGCAATTCTGACTATATTTCTATTCTTACTTAATCTCGCATCTATGTCCTTTAAGAGTGAATCTGCATCACTTGTTTCACTGTTAGAACATACCTTTTCAGATCTGGCACCTTTTATAATCGCCGCTTTAATCGGAACTATTCTCGTTCCCGCTCTCTTACCCTACATTCCCGGACGTGCCCTGGCCTGGAAAGGTTGGGTTCTTGGTGTAATCTGGGTCTTCGTTTACACTACGGTTTTTGCAGTCCCTTCAGGTTGGCTGCAAACCACCGCTTATTTTTTAACCCTGCCGATAATTCCGGCATTTTTAGGTATGAACTATACCGGCTCAACTACCTATACATCCCTTTCAGGTGTAGTCAAAGAAATGAATTATGCTTTGCCGTTGATCATTGTTTCAGCCGGCCTGGGCCTGACTGCTCTAATCGGAGCCTATTTCATCTAAATAGCACCTGGGAAGATTATTAAATATTTTTGGGAGTGTTAATTATGAAATTCAGTTATTTAAAAAATGTAGTCACACTCAGGTTGGATCAAAGCAAATGTAATGGCTGTGGAAGGTGTACAGAAGTATGCCCACAGCAGGTCTTTGCTATTAAAAACAAGGTAAGTTATATCATTGACCGTGATGCCTGCCTTGAGTGCAGCGCCTGTGCAAAAAATTGCCCGCAGGAAGCCATCTATGTTCGCCAGGGTGTAGGATGCGCTTATGCAGTACTGATGGATAAACTGAACATCAAAGGCAAATGCTGTGGCGATGCCTGCGGCTGCAGTCTGGACAATATCCCTGATTCGTAGTTTTTATATATAACCTGTTCAGATACAACCTGATGCCAGACCCTTTACAGTAAGCTCTGCTATTTTGCTGATATATAACCATGTTTTTCCATATTGATACTATTTCCTAAAAATATAACAAGGCTTACTCTATGGTAAAATTATAATAAAAGCGAAAGCGAGAGGTTAGATGCATTTCATCATTGACGACAAAGTATTCGAGATGCTGCCAGAAGTTTGTTTTGGAGTAGTTGTAGCCCGTGGAATCGAGAACAGCATGAAAAACCGCGAAATATTGTCTTTTTTAGAGGAAGTAATAAAATTAACCCGTCTGAAATTTATTGATATAAAGCCGAAAGAACATCCTGATATACAACCCTACCGGGAAGCTTTCAGAAAGATGGATATCAACCCTAATAAATTTCCCTGTTCTGTCGAAGCTTTAGCTGCGCGTATCGTCAAAGGAGGCACCCTGCCGGACATTAACCCGGCTGTCAACCTTGTTAATGCTTACTCTCTTAAGTATACTCTGCCAATGGGCGCCCATGATCTTGATTCTACTTCAGAAGATATAGAGATCCGTTTCAGCAGAAGTGGTGACAGTTTCATCCCATTTGGAGAAAAAGAACCGGAAATGCCTGAATGTGGAGAACTGGTTTATGCTGCCGGAAACCAGATCAAAACAAGAAAATGGATCTGGCGACAGAGCGACTTCGGCAAGGTTACGGAAACAAGCAATAATATCTTTTTTCCCATCGATGGATTTGCCAATTACAACTATAATGCGGTCATATCCGCACGCAACGAGATGGCAGCAGATTTGGACAAGTTTTTTAAATGTAAGATCGAAAAATATTACCTGGATAAAGATAAACATTCAGTTAAAATTAGCTAGAAAACTATTATAAGTTATTCAACATTTATCTAAACAATTTTATTTTAGATATAGGATGTAGATATGGAGTTGCGTCGGGCAAAAATCTCATAACCTGATTAGCAGGGGATTTTAGAAATTAGGGAATACCAGATACTTAAACTAGCAGAGCCTCAAGATTATTATAAAAGTCACGGTCGTCCTCTTTAGTACGTTTCCTGGGGCCTTTGGTCCTTCCTCCGGCCCTGCGGAATTTGGCCTTTAGCTCCCGTTCTTCCAACATGAAATCAATATTATCAGGCCGGTATTCTCTGCCTGTCGGACTTAGCGACCTTACCTGTTTGCCAATAAGCATCGCCGCAAGACCCCAATCCTGAGTTATTGCAATATCACCTTTTTCAGCCAGGTTTAAAACCTTGAGATCAGCTTCCTGTGAATCGGAACCTACTGTAAGGTGATGATCGGATTCAATATTGTGGTTGAAGCTGGCTACAGTCCAAACAGGTACACCGTATTTTCGCCCCAGCTTCATGCATATTTGCAGGGCGGTCTTTGGGCAGGCATCGGCATCAACGATAATTTTCATAATTTTATTCCCTCTATTGTATCAATGATCATGACAGCAGCCCCCTCTATATATCGGGAAATGCATATAGTCTCCAGAGGATATATTACACTCATTACTTTTTTCTCTTCAGGTAAGTGCTTATCAGCAGAATATGGTTTGTAGCCTTTTCCTCCCTACTTCATCAAGCCTTAAATGTTACAAGGCACAGGTCTGGCTTCAACTTAGCACCTAATTTATTTGATGTCAACTTGATTTACTTAGCCTCAAATTGAACATAAAGCAGCAATATGTTCACAAAACAATCCAAATAGTGTTAGAATAATGTAAGACTATCCTGGAAAAACAGTTTTCTTTTAGAATTTATGAACTTTCAGATGATAATGAAAGATGGTGTCTTATATTGGAGTCACATCAAAAAGTATATGCTGTAATTATTCTTCTGACCTTTTTGGTAAGTGGTGGCACTATTGGTTATATGTATATTGAAGATTTATCCTTTATAGACAGTCTTTATATGACCGTGATTACAATTTCAACAGTTGGGTTTCGGGAAGTACATGATCTCAGTACAGCGGGCAGGCTTTTCACTATACTGCTTATTATAAGCGGCTTATTCATCGCTGCATTTGCCGTCACTATTGTCAGTTCATTTGTGATTGAAGGTGAATTTAGATTCTTATTACGGAGGAGACGTATGGAAAACTCAGTAGCTAAACTAAAAAATCATTACATTATATGTGGAGCCGGACAAACCGGCCAGCATGTAGTAAGCCAGTTTAAAAAAAGAGGAGTTCCGCATGTTGTAATTGAAGCAGACCGGACTAAAGTCGAACACATTATTGACATCGGCGGCCTTGCTGTTTTAGGCGATGCTACTGTTGAAGAAGACCTGTTAAAAGTCGGCATTGACAAAGCTAAAGGTTTGGTTTGCTGTCTTTCAAATGATGCTGATAATGTTTTTACCGTGCTGACCGCCCGGGAAATCAAACCGGATCTTCTGATTGTATCACGTGCTATTGACGATAAAGCAGATCTAAAACTACTTAAAGCCGGCGCTGACAAGGTAGTTTCACCTAACGAAATCGGCGGTACGCGAATGGCTTCTTTGGTTTTGCGCCCGGCAGTGGTATCATTCTTAGATGTTATCACACGGGCAGGTGAGGTTGTAATCGATCTGGAAGAAGTTACGGTTAAGAAAAACTCATCACTGGTAGGTAAAAGCCTTTCAGAGGCAAGGATCCCGGAACAAACAGGATTAATTGTTATGGCAGTTAAAAGAGCTAACAGGGAAACAGAGATTAACCCAGGCTCAGGCTTCAGGTTGTCAAATAATGATGTCCTGATCGTATTAGGCCAAGAAGAGCAGGTAGGAAAGCTGCAGATTCTGGCCGGGCAGACAGATATGCCGCTTGGTTACGGTCTCTAATCTTGCTAAGGCCGCTTATTCTTATTTTTGACGTATCGATTAATAGCACCGCCACAGGGGATCAGAATAAGCTCTCTGCTGTTCAATGAGCTATATCTCACAGCCTCTGTATTATTCTATAACAAATATCTAAACAACCTACAGTCTAGCGATCCCGCTCCAAATCATAAATTAATTTTTCCATGTACCATTCTTCTGAGCGGTTCGGATGACGTTCCCGTAAACTTTTCATTAATCTATCAATCGTTTCATCTGCTTCTGCATGATCCATATTCAGCAGTCGGCGCGCTTCCTGCCTTAAAACGTATTTTTTCCCGAAACCCCAGCGGTTCTTTTTCCAAAAGTAATAGAGCAATATAGAAACCAGCACAACTATAAGCATAAAAACTCCCATATAAATTCCTCCTATAAAACAGGCAATCCTTAATACCGGTCGTGAATAATTGAGCTTTATTAATCAAAAAGCTTTATTGCCAGGTTTCCCGTTCTTTTTCCGATCTGTCTGCATTGCTCGATAACTTCCTCATCCGGCGCTCCGATCGATACAACTCCATAGTGGTGCCCTTTGGCCTGTCCCTGAACAACCATCCCATGCACCAACATCATTTGAATAATACTGATAACTGCTGTTTCGCTGCCTCCACCTATAACACCGGCGCTGGAAAATGCGGCGCCCACTTTTCCTTCCAATTTACCGTGATGGATTATACTTCGGTCAAATAGTACTTTGATCGGCCCGGAAACCAAACCGTAATAAGTTGGCGAACCAACTATAATGCCATCGTAATCCGGCAACTGATCCAGCGAACAGTCATCAATATTACAAAGAACAGCTTCTGCGCCTACAGATTTGACCCCCACAGCTATCTCTTCAGCCATCTTCTTAGTATGGCCAGTTCGGCTGTAATATACTATAAGAATTTTTGCCATTTTACTGTGCCCGTATCAATCCTTAACGGGCCACCTCCTTATGAATTCTCATGTAATCAAAAGCTTTAAGAATAATTTGCTTAGTATCTCTTGATTTATATAGTACGATATTAACATATCATCAAAAATAATAAAACTTACAATAGTGGATATGGAATACTGGCTTAAGTTTAACCTGAATCAGTTCAATTATTTAAAGTTTGGTCTATTTTTATTTCATTGCTCTCATAGCATTGAGTACCGCCAACAGAGCCACACCGACATCGGCAAAAACAGCCCCCCACATTGAAGCCAGGCCGAATAGACCCAAACTCATCACTATTCCTTTAACCCCAAGGGCAAGAGCTATATTCTGTATAACTATAGTCCGGGTTTTCATGGCAACTCTAATTGCTTCGGCAAGCTTAGAGGGCTGGCCGGTCATTAAAACCACATCGGCTGCTTCTATAGCCGCATCAGATGCCACCCCACCCATGGCAACCCCGATTTCTGCCCTGGCAAGTGAAGGTGCATCATTAATACCATCACCAACAAAGACCAGTTTCTTGCCGGTGGTGCTTTGCCTTTCCAGTTCTTCGATTATTCCTACTTTTTGATCCGGTAAAAGTTCGGCATAAACCTGATCAAGTTTAAGCCTGCGACCGACTTCATCAGCCACATTTTTTTTATCTCCACTCAATAATACTATCTTCTTTACTCCTAAATCCCTCAGCTGCCTGATAGCTGACTCTGCATCCTCCCTGATTTGATCAGCAACTACGATACTGCCGGCATAGCGGCCATCAAGAGCAATATGAACACGGGTTTTATGATCAGAATCATTTAATGCTTCCACTCCATTTTCAGATAACATCTTCCCATTACCCATAAGAATCTTTTTGCCTTCATAGCTAACCTTTACCCCCCGACCGGGTATCTCTTCATAATTCTTTAAGCTTTTTTCATCTATCTGTTCATCGTATGCCTGCAGAACTGATACTGAAACAGGATGGTTGGAGTGATAAGCAGCAGCTGCGCCAAGCTTCAGCAACTCACCTGTGCTGTAGCCACCAGATGGTTCGATTTTATTAACAGAAAATTTTCCATGGGTAAGCGTTCCAGTTTTATCAAAAATGACTGTTTCGACATGACTTAATGCTTCCAGGTAATTGCCGCCCTTGACCAGGATACCTTTTCGCGAAGCTCCTCCAATTCCGCCAAAAAATCCTAACGGAATTGATATGACCAGCGCACAGGGGCAGGATATAACGAGAAAGACCAACGCTCTGTATGTCCATACCTGGAATTCCTGACCGGGAATAACAAGTGGTGGTATGAACGCCAGAAATAATGCTGCTATAACTACAACAGGAGTGTAATAAGCCGCAAAACGAGTAATAAATTGCTCTGTACGGGCTTTACGGGAGGATGCATTTTCCACAAGTGATAATATCCGGCTCACCGTGGAGTCCATGTATTCCCTGGTGACCCTGACACTAAGCAATCCTGTTTTATTCACTGAACCGGAGAGCACCTCGTCACCGGTTTCGACCTCACGCGGAAGCGATTCTCCTGTGAGCGCAGATAGATCGAGGGCAGAGCTGCCTTCAACGATAAAACCATCAAGGGGAACTTTCTCACCGGGACGTATGATAATAAATGATCCGACAGCTACCTGCTCGGGAGAAACTTTTCGAGTTTGCTCACCTTCTTTTAGGTTGGCATAATCAGGGCGGATATCCATGAGTTGTTCGATTGATCTTCGTGATCGCCCCACAGCGCTATCCTGCAGCAGCTCGCCAATTTGGTAAAACACCATGACTGCTACTCCTTCGGGGTACTCACCAATAGCAAATGCACCCAGCGTAGCAATTGCCATCAGAAAGTTTTCGTCAAATACTCTGCCTTTTGCAATGTTACGGACAGCTCTGAGCAACACCCCTCCGCCAAATATAAGATATGAGAGTGCAAAAAGGCTGAACTCAAGATATCCTCCGGGTGAAAATACTATTCCGGCGATAAATAATAAAACCCCGGCCAGATATAAAATAATCTGCTGTGGATTTCGTAAATTTATGATGCTTACCGGTAGATCACATTCACAACTACCATTAACAGAACAACTTGTATTGCTATTTTTACTCATGTGCAGATCATCCTCCGGGATGCTTTTCATTCATTAATGTGTTTTAAACCCTGGTTAAATATTTCTTCTATGTGCTGATCATCAAGTGAATAATAGACATTCTTACCATCGCGCCGTGGTTTCACAAGGCGTGCCTGCTTGAGCACCCTCAGTTGGTGAGATATCGCCGATTGAGTCATATTCAGCAGATAAGCGATGTCGCATACACACATCTCTTCTTCGAATAAAGCCCAGATGATTTTTATCCTGGTTGAGTCTCCAAAAACCTTGAACAGCTCGGCAAGATCATAAAGCATTTCTTCCGGCGGCATTTTTCCCTGAACTTTTTTAACAATATCCTGGTGGACAATACTGCAATCACAGCGAAGGTTTTCATCTGATTTGCCCCGCATCCTGTAATCACCTCACATATAATTGAACATATGAATAGTTGCTCAATTGTTATTTTACAAACTGATCTGCTGAATGTCAAGGACAAAATTCATTATATTAAAATTGAAATATACATTATTAGATCGGCTTTCCTGCAGGTTAAAAGCGCCAAATGAAGAAATAACCAGTAAAAGGAGGGGGAAGAAATGGCTGTTGTTGAAATTTCAATTGTTCCATTAGGAACAGGAAACACAAGTTTAAGCCAATATGTTGCTGCCTGCGAAAAAGAACTTCAGAATCGCGGTAAGGACCTTAATTATGAACTTACAGCAATGGGAACGATAATTGAAGGTGACCTGGACCGCATCCTGGCAGTAATAAGATCCCTTCATGAAGTTCCCTTTAAAAAAGGAGCTCTCAGGGTAAGCACTTACATTAAAATTGACGATCGCCGCGACAAGGCAGGCTCAATCACCCAGAAAGTTAAATCAGTTAAAGATAAGCTGTAAGTAGGTAACCTTTACAACTAAATATATCCGGTTACAGGGTGTTGATTTGTAAACATTATCTTGCGGATTTAACAGAAATTTTCAAGCGGAAGATGATTTTTCCCTGCAGAGGACATGATATATGCGCAAACAACCTTTGTCTCTTACTGAAGGCAGCATACCCGGAACCCTCTTTTCCCTGGCCTTTCCCTCCATGCTCGGAATGGCTTTTTATATGGTCTATGACCTGGTCGATCTTTTCTGGATTGGCATGATCTCCACAGAAGCGATTGCCGGAGTTACAGTATTTTCGGCCTTATTCTGGGTTGTAAGCGCACTTAATGACGTCATCGGCCAGAGTTCGATATCACTGATCTCACAAAACCACAGCCGTGGAGATAAAGCAGCTACCATAGTTTCTATTGAACAAACAATCACCTTTAAGTTTTTCGTAGCCTTCCTGGCAGCAGCCTTAATTGCCATCTTCATGCGACCCATTCTAAATCTCTATTCAGACGTTCCCGCCGTTATTGAGGCGGCAACCGATTACGGATATTTACGTCTTTTTTTTCTGCCGGTTATGTTTTCTTCCTACTCTATCGGCACAGTCCTACGCTGCACCGGTAATGCCAAAACACCGATGAAAATTATGCTTTTTTCCAGTGCACTCAATTTGATCCTAGACCCGCTTTTAATTTTTGACACAGTGCCCTTCACAACTTTCCCCGGCGCCGGACTGGGGGTTTTTGGGGCTGCTGTTGCAACGGTGATTGCGGAGAGCCTGGCATTCCTGATCGGAATAATCTACCTGTTTAGCGGCAAAATAGGGGTTAAACCAATGTTAAGGGGGCTTTTCAGATTACACTGGCCTACTGATGTAAAGTTAATGACAATCGGCTTGCCAATTGGAGTGCATTCCCTTCTTCGCCACCTTTCTGGCTTGGTTGTACTGCAGTTTGTTGCCCTTTACGGAACTCATGCTCTCGCTGCCGGTGGAATCGGCACACGTATAATTGGTTTTGCTTTTATTCCCCTTTTCGGCCTGGAAATGGCGGCATCGGCAATGATTGGTCAAAATCTCGGCATAAACAATCTGGGCCGGGCTATTCACTCGGCAAAAACTGCCGGCCTTTTCGGAGCTCTATTCATGTTCGCTTTTGGGTCAATCTGTATTGTTTTCGGCCAAGAGCTCATTGCAATCTTTGATGCCACGCCCGAGATCATTACAATGGGTTCAACACTCCTAAAATGCGCTGCCGCCGGACTGGTTCCGCTGGGATTTACCTTTGCCCTCTCAGCCTGCTTTGGGGGATCAGGTTACAACAGCCCTTACGCTATAGCCAGTCTGGTCGCCCGCTGGTTCATTCAGCTGCCACTACTGATAACAGCGGTTTATTTGCTTCATTTACCGATAATCGTCGTCTGGATTTCTTATGCAATAGCAGACACCGCCGAATCGGTAATCCTCTATTTCTACTACTGGCAGGGGAAATGGAAACAGCGAAGAGTTTACTGAAATAAAAAACCTGATAAATGCACAATAGAAGTAATGAGAATTGCAATGAAAGCGCGTAAAATAGGCTAATAAGGAGGTGTAGATTATATGGAAGTTATCGGCTTACTGGCACCGATTGCCTTTGTTTTTGCTTTGGCAGCACTGGCGCAGATAGGCGCCCTAAAGAAAGAGGTTATTGGTCTGAAGAATGAAATTGAGCTTCTGAAAAACGGCGAAGACGAATAGAATATTTAATTCAGTTTTCAGATTGCTTTCGATCTAGTCAACAGTCAGGTTAAACCTGCCTTTGTACTGTTCTGCAATTTTTGATCGCCGGACCTGGTCAGCTTTCACTTAGCTGACACATCCCTTCAGACAAATATCTTCTGCTAATTAATCATCTACCCCTGTTTCTTTTTTTAGAAGTTTTCTTCGAACCTGCCACTCGGGCATCAGGGCCGACAGAAAACCATAAAAATCTGCATCGTGCTTGTGAAATTTGAAATGAGCAAGTTCATGGAGGACAACGTAATCGATACAATCACGTGATTTTTTAAGTAATTCCGTATTGATAGTAATTTTACCCCTCTTCCAGGAGCAGGAACCCCATCTTGTTTTCATTGTTCGTATTGTAATAGTCGGCTTCTCTATACCAAAACTTTCAACCAGGGGATAAATTCTTTCTAGAGACTCGCCCAATTCTATCTTTGCCTGTTCTTTGTACCATTTTCTGATCAAAGCTTGCTTTCGTTCAATGTCCTCACTATTTTTCACAAAAAGTGCGATGATCCTACCATTTAACTCTATTTTCTCGGCATGATTTGCCTGAAATACCTGCAGCATAAAATTATTCCCCAGGTAGTTGATTATTTCCCCGGTAATATATTTTCTCTCCATATTTAATAGTTTTTTTTCATCTATCCGCGCCAGATTTTTAATAATCCACGGCGCTTTATCCCTAACCAGTTCTTCAACAAAAATATAAGGTACAGACCTGTTAGCGGAAACAACAACCGTTGAATCTGCTTTTACTCTCAGGTTAACGTTTTTTACTTTCTTCCTGATCAGGGAAAAAGTTATTTTCTGATCACCGCAATTTATTGTGTACTCTTTCATGTTCCCCTTTTAATCAGAATATCCGAATGCTAACCTGGTTATTCTTTCTCAATCCCAGCTATTATTCTGGCCAATTTCTTCTTTTGATCAAGGTTGCCCTGTCGCTGAATCATGATTCGCTGTGCCTGTGGCGAGCCGGCTCCATGCATTGATTCAGTCCTGTAACCTACCGCAGCCGCACCGAGAGTCATGTTTTCAATCAGCCGGAGAATCCTCAAGCGATCCTCCGTCGGTACGCTGTTAACACCTTTAAGATACTTTTCCAGATAAGCACCGATTTCAGGATGTCGCAGATCTTTTTCCGAAGGCATTGTAACCATCAAACCACCTGCTATATCTTCTGCAAGACGGGCAATTTCATAGGGGAACCGGGTAACGTTTTGTTTGCAGACATTGGCAAGCAGGAGATCTATCAGGAAGGTGCCAGAAGCTGTTGGACCGCCCTGGCTGGAACAGGCAATTCCGCAGGCAAATAGAGTTTCGTTGAGATGAAGCATTTCAATTATTTTGTCTTTAATATGAGAAGCTTTCGCTGCCCCATTGTAATCTGCCGCCAGCGCAGCAGCCCCAATCAGGACATCTCCGACTCCAACCTTGCAGCCGCCGTAACTCTGACGATGATAACCGGCAAAGCGCTCTACCAGAGCACTTGTATATTGATGTTCGCCACACATGAACACTCGCTCCCAGGGGACAAAAACATCTTCAAAGATAACCAGGCATTCATGCCCTCCGTAACGGCAGTTACCCATATCAATGCTTCCCTCTTCAAACTTGCGGGTGTCACAAGACTGACGACCGTAAACATAGATAATCCCGTTCGTATCACTTGGCAGTGCAAAGCAGACAGAGTAGGCAGCATCTTCATCTCCCATGGCCACGGTAGGCATCACCAGTATTTCATGAGAGGAAAGCGCACCAGTTTGATGAGCCTTCGCCCCCCTGACAACTATGCCATCTTTTAAACGCTTGGTTACATGAAGGTACATGTCAGGATCAGACTGTTGAAATGGACGCAGTGAACGGTCTCCCTTAGGATCTGTCATAGCCCCGTCGACAACAAGATCCTCTTCCTGGACCCGCTTTAGAAATGTCCTAAAACGTTTATAGTATTCTGTCCCAAGTTCTTTATCAATTTCATAGGTAACACTGTCAACTGCGTTAAAGGCATCAAAGCCGACGCAGCGCTGGAAACATGCAGCAGTTTTCTGCCCCAGTAAGCGCTGCATTTTAACTTTCAAGATCAGATCTTCGCTACTCTGATGGAGATGGGTAAAACGGTTAATCCTCTTACCGGTCAGGCTTGATTCGGCTGTCATTAAATCTTTGTATTGAGCCTCTTCAGCTAGTTCATATGTTTTTGCAACAGCATTTAAAGATGGCCGAATTATTGGGTGGTCAACTACATTATCAACCTGTTCTCCAAAAAGATATAATTTAAAATTCAACTGTCGTAATGAATCAAGGTATTGATCGGCAGTTAACATCTTCTTCACCTCAGTGTAATCATAATCGTCACATCTCATCAGCCTGGTGCTATTATAACATTGTAACTTAAAATTCATGAACTTTCACTTTTACCATCTTAAAACGAAACGGGGACAGTGGTCTGTCTCACCGGTTAGGAATGAGACGCTACTACTGCCCCCAATCTCCTTTAAAAAAGAGTAGATTATCCTTTAAAAAGCGGTCCAGGCTGAAATTTACCAAAACCCGGGTCGACAAGAATTTTTCCTTCTTCCATAACCCTGCTGCCCCTTATAATTGTCATCACCGGAGCGCCTTTTGCTTCGAAACCATCAAATAGCAGAGCCTGCTCTCTTTGTTTGGTGAAAAGCTTTTCTTTTTCCAACTTATGCGTTTTATTCAAATCGACGAGGACAAAATCAGCATCTGAACCGGGACGAATAACACCTTTACGCGGGTATAATCCGTAATTTTTTGCACTGTTCAGGGACATAATCTTTGTCAGGCGGTTGAGATCAATTCGCCCCTGGTTAACTGCAGTAAGAAAAAGAGGCAGCATTGTTTCAATTCCGGGCAGTCCCGAACCGGCATCAAAAATATTGGTTTTACCTTTTTCTTTATCAGCCGGACGGTGAGGGGCATGGTCACTGCCAATCATATCGATGGTGCCATTCTGAACATGTTCCCAGAGCAGATTCTGTTCTTCCTGTGATCGGAGCGGTGGGTTAATCTTGGCATAAGGCCCGTACTTGTTCAATCCTTCAACCGTGGCAAAAAGGTACTGTGGGCAGGTTTCCACAGTGAGAGTATAACCGTTATCCTTAAACATCCTGATCATCTTTGCTGCCGAACCGGAACTGAGGTGAGCAATGTTAACCCGGCATCCGACAGTCTGGGCGAGAATAGTTACACGGGCTACTGCTTCCATCTCCGTTGCTACCGGGCGTGAACGTTCATGAGCGTCTCCTAAGATATCACCATTCTCTTTCATCTGTGCTATTAAACTGTTGATAATTGAATCATTTTCGGCATGGATAATAGACATTAAGCCGGTTTTGGCAATTGCAGCCAGTACACTGTAGAGCTCGCCATCATCTGTGGCACAAAGGCCAACAAATTCTTCCTCACGACCGGCAGGAGCGCCATGCAGAAAAGTTTTAAATGCCACCGCCCCTGCCTCAGCGAGCTTAACGATAACATCCAAATTGCCTGCACCGGCTGCTCCGTAAAGACCAAAATCGACGATTGCTCTTTGGGCCAGATGATCTCGTTTGGCACAAAGATTTTCAACACTGCTGATTGAAGGAACTGTATTAGGGTGATCAAGGATTGTGGTAACACCACCGGCAGCAGCGCCCTTTGTTCCGGTTATAAAATCTTCGCGATCGTTTGATCCCGGATCTCTCATATGCACGTGAGGATCAATTACCCCGGCCATAACTGTTAATCCATCTGCTTCAATAACCTCGACGGCGCTGTCAATCTCACCCGGTTTTGCTAAAGCGATTATCTTCCCGTCTTTCACAGCGATATCAGCATGCAAGATATCATCAGGCAGAACAACTTGACCGCCACGAATTAAAAGATCATAATGTGCCATATTCATATATACTCCTTTCCCTCAAAAACATAACATTTTTTTATCTGATTTAAGAACAACCAACTTGCATGCTTTCACTTAACCTAAAATAAGAAGAAAGCTTGATGTAATTACTTTTTAAATTTAGCCCAGCTGTCACGCAAAGCTACAACGCGGTTAAAAACAGGTGAGCCCTCTCTGCTTGCAACCGGATCATAATAGAAATATCCTTTCCGCAAAAACTGGAAACGGCTTCCCGGAAGAGCTTCATTAACCGCCGGTTCGGCCGGAACATTTTTACATACAATCAGCGATTCAGGGTTAATGTGACCCGTAAAATCTTTTTCATCGTCTTCTTCAGGATTCTCCACTGTAAAAAGTGTATTATAAAGATTAACATCGACTCTAACCGCATGATTCTGCGAAACCCAGTGAATTACTCCCTTTACTTTTTTGCCGCTTGTATCTTCATTGCTTTTAGTCCGGGGATCATAATTACAGTGCAGTTCGGTAACGTTGCCCTTTTCGTCTTTTATCACTTTTTCACAACAAATAATGTACGCTCCTTTAAGGCGAACCTCTTTACCAGGAGCCAACCTGAAAAATTTTTTTAACGGTTCTTCCATAAAATCGTCACGCTCAATAAATATTTCTCTAGCAAATGGAACCTGACGTATTCCTGCACTTTCGTCTCCGGGCATATTTTCCATATCGACCATTTCAGTTTTTCCTTCAGCCCAGTTTGTGATTACAACTTTAAGCGGATCTAACACTGCCATCAAACGCGGGGCCCTTGTTTCCAGATCCTGACGGATACAGTGCTCAAAGAGGGCAAGATCAACGGTACTGTCAGCCCTTGATACTCCTACTCTATCCTGAAAGTCCGTTATAGCTTCTGGGGTTACCCCCCGGCGGCGCAAGCCGGCTATTGTGGGCATGCGTGGGTCATCCCAGCCGGAAACATATTTTTCTTCTACCAGACGTCTTAATTTACGCTTACTCATTACGGTGTAAGTCATATTCAGGCGCGCAAATTCTGTTTGACGGGATCGAAACTTGATCTCATCAGGCATGAGCTCGAGAGCATTTTCTACGATCCAATCATAAAGAGGCCGATGATCACTGTATTCAATAGAGCATAACGAGTGAGTTATTCCTTCCAGGGCGTCGGAAAAGGGGTGGTCAAAATCATACATCGGATAGATACACCACTTGTCTCCAGTGCGATGATGATCAGCATGCAAAATACGATAAAGCACGGGATCGCGCATGTTCAGATTGCCCGAAGCCATATCTATTTTAGCCCTTAATACCCGGCTGCCATTGGGAAATTCGCCCCGGCGCATTCTTTCAAACAGATCGAGATTCTCTTCCGTGCAGCGGTTACGATATGGACTTTCCTGCCCCGGTTCAGTCAGGGTGCCTCTGTATTCTCTAATCTCTTCCGGACTCAAATCACAGACGTATGCCTGGCCTGCTTTAATAAGCCGGGTAGCAAATTCATATTTTGTTTCGAAGTAATCTGATGTAAAAAATTGGCGGTCGTCCCAGTCAGCTCCAAGCCAGCGAATATCTTCGATTATTGAATCGACAAACTCCTGTTCCTCTTTGATCGGATTGGTATCATCAAAGCGAAGGTTAAAGAATCCATTAAAATCTTTGGCAATGCCATAATTCAACAGAATTGCCTTTGCATGTCCGATGTGAAGATAGCCATTTGGCTCGGGAGGGAAACGGGTATGAACAGGGTTGTTACCAAGTGATCCCTTTTCCAGATCATCTCTGATCATAGTATAAATGAAATTTGTTTTTATATCGGCTTCGATTTTCTCTCTCATATAAATCTCCTTCGCTGCTGATTTATTCTTTTCCAGGCAAGCTCATGCAAATTTTTTCTCATCGGGCTATTCCACCGTTACGCTTTTTGCCAGGTTTCGGGGTTTATCAACCGAGCTCCCGCGCGCTATTGCTGCATAATAGGCAATCAGCTGGGTAGGAACAGCACTTAATACAGGCGCTAATATATCTTCAATCGGGGGCAGATAAAATATAGACTCAACCTGTCGTGAGACATCTTCAAATCCTTCCTGGGTTATGGCAAATACTGCACCACCGCGAGCGTTTACCTCCTGGATATTGCTCAGAGTTTTATCTAGGACAGCTTTTTGAGTAGCTAAAGCTATGACCGGTATACCTTCCACGATCAAAGCCAGGGGACCATGTTTAAGTTCTCCTGCAGGGTAAGCTTCAGCATGAATATAGGATATCTCTTTTAATTTTAAGGCTCCTTCCATGGCAACAGGATAGTCGAGGTTACGCCCGACGAAAAAAGCGCTTTCCCATCCTGCCAGGTGTTCACAGTAAGCCTTAAGCCTGTTTACACTTTCTTCAGAAAGAACATCCTTAAGCTGAGACGGTAAGCGGTTAAGACCTTTTACTATTTCAGACAGATATTCCTTTTCGATTGCCCCCCGTACCTCTCCAAAGTAGAGCGCAACCAAGTAGATTGATATTAACTGGGTTAAGTATGCTTTCGTAGATGCCACTGCTATTTCAGGCCCGGCCCAGGTATAAAGAACATGATCAGCTTCACGGGATACTGTACTGCCAACAACGTTCGTTATTGCTAAAACTTGTAAACTCTTCTGGCGGGCAAGGCGCAGAGCAGCCAGGGTGTCTGCCGTTTCGCCTGATTGACTGATTACTATAACAAGCTGGTTTTTCTTAAACAATGGTTCACGATAGCGAAATTCAGAGGCTACGTCAACCTCAACCGGCAGATTCGCCAGCTTTTCAATTATTGCCTTTCCAAGAAGACCGGCATGATAGGCCGTGCCACATGCTACAATATAAACCTTATCAAGTGATTCAAGCTGAGATGATGTAAACGCCAATTCGCTTAAATCAACTCGCCCTTTCTCGACATCAATACGCTGCCGCATTGTTTCTTTTACCGCGGTTGGTTGTTCCATGATCTCTTTGAGCATAAAATGCTCATAGCCACCTTTTTCAGCCGCTTCAATATCCCAGGTTATTTCTAAGACTTCTTTTTCTACAGGCTGGCCTTTATGATCAAATACCTCTACCTTATCCATAGTAATTGAAGCAAACTCTCCATCTTCAAGAACAATTGTCCTGCGGGTATGCGCGAGAAGAGCTGGGATATCAGAAGCAATAAAGTTTTCTCCCTCACCCAGGCCGATAATCAGGGGGCTGTCCTGACGCGCACATATCATTCGACCCGGTTCAGCAGATGAGATAACTACAAGCCCGTAAGATCCTTTAACATCTTTAAGCGCTGTGCGCACAGCCTGAAGGAGATCTCCTTCATAATTTTCTTCAACCAGGTGAACCAGCACCTCAGTATCTGTTTCAGAAATAAATTTATGGCTTTCTTCGCTTGTCATTCTCTGCCTGATCGCCCGGTAATTTTCTATAATACCATTATGAATCAGCGCTATTTTTCCGCAACAGCTGCTGTGAGGATGAGCGTTCTCATCGGTTGGGCGCCCGTGAGTTGCCCAGCGGGTATGGCCAATACCAACATTAATACTGCTGTTCTGCTCTCCCAGAGCTGTTTCAAGAGAAGCAACAGAACCAGCCGCCTTGGTAATGACCAGATCATTGCCTTTCTGAAATGCTACACCGGCTGAATCATACCCACGATATTCAAGTTTTTTTAAACCATCTATGATAACAGCCAGAGCTTCTTTATTGCCTGCATAACCGACTATGCCACACATTCTATAACCCCCTGTTTACCTGTATATGTAAGTAAAAACCTACTCTTTTCAAATGCTTATCGATCATTATACCTATGTAAGTCTCAGAGGCAGTATAAAATAAAAGTTAGAACTACTTCCGTCACAGAATTAAGGAGGAGTACAGGTCTCCCCCCGCTATAAATAACTTAACAGCCAAATAATCTTTTGCCCTGAATCATTTTAAGCCTGTTCTTCAGCAATTATTTCAGCCAAAGATTGTGCATATTCCTGCAAACTTTTCTCTGGCAATTGTGCTTCAAGCATTATTCTGATCTTAGGTTCTGTTCCTGATGGCCGGATAAGAACACGACCATGGTGCCCCAGGTCGTGATTAACCTGATCAATCGCTTTTTTAATTTTTTTGTTATCTGACCAACCCTCTTTAGTGCCAACTTTCTGATTAACCAGTACCTGGGGAAGTCTTTCCAAAACCGAAGCCAACTCAGATAGCGGTCTCTGTTGTTCCTGAACCACTTTCAAAAGCTGCAAAGCAGTTAATAAACCGTCGCCGGTTGTGGCATGATTAGAAAAAATTACATGGCCCGACTGTTCTCCACCCAGGTTGAAGCCACCTCCAACCATTTTTTCGAGGACATAACGATCACCAACAGCTGTACGGATTACATTAATTCCGTGTTTTTCTGCCAATATGTCAAGGCCGCCATTACTCATGACTGTTGTTACCAAAGTTTTTTTACTGAGTAGATCTTTCTGAACCATATCGAGAGCGCAAATGGCCATAACCGCATCACCATCGACAATAGCGCCATTTTCATCAACTGCTATAAGCCTGTCGGCATCGCCATCGAATGCGAGACCCAGCGAAGCCCCCTTATCTATGACCGCTTTTTGCAAATCAGCAGTATCCGTCGCTCCGCAATTGACATTAATTCTGTTTCCATCAGGGTCATCGTGGAGCATCATCACATCTGCACCAAGTTTTTGTAATAGTTCTCCGGCAACCCGGCATACAGCTCCATGAGCGCAATCAGCGGCGATACTAAGTCCTTTTAAAGGTACTGAAATGCCTTGAAGATAGGTTATATAATTATTCAAAGCATCTTGATCAATTCGGGCCTGGCCGAGCTGAGGACCTTCCGGCCTGGGCAAACTATCTGGTTCATTAAAATAATACTCCTCTATTTGGTTTTCCAAAGCATCGGGCAATTTGTAACCCCTGCTGTCAAATATCTTTAAACCGTTATCTTCAATAGGATTATGAGAAGCTGATATAACTACCCCGGCGGATGCCTTAAGGTGCCTGGTCAGATAGGCCACAGCAGGTGTCGATACAATTCCCAGCAGCCTTACTTCACCACCAGCTGATGTAATTCCGGCCGTTAATGAACCTTCAAGCATTGAACCGGAAAGGCGCGTATCACGACCTATTAAAAAAACCGGGCTGTTATGATCACTGCCCAGCAACCAGGCTGTTATTCTTCCAATCTTAAACGCAAGCTCAGGAGTTAAATCTCTGTTTGCCACTCCCCTGATTCCGTCTGTTCCAAATAGTTTACCCAATAAAATGCCTCCTTAATAAGGTAAAAAAGGTTCTCTACTCCTCATTTTCCTGTTCTTCCGGCTGTTCCGGTTCAACAATTCGTTCAAATTCAAGACGCACTGTAATCAGGGAAGGATCAATAACCAAACCATTAACCCTGTTTCCTTCTTCATTATATGCTACGGGAGTTAACTCAACACTTTCAATGAGACGCATACCGGTAATGTCTATCAGAAGGACCATTCGGGCAACTTGCTCAAAAATCGATTCCGGAGCGCCGATCAATACCGTTTCAGGTACAATTGAGTAATCGGCAAGTTTCCAACCGTCTGCAGGTTCACCGATTATCTCTACTTCCAACTCGAAATCCTCACTGATATACCCTTCAATCGAAACCCTGACTTGTTCCGGATCAAGCAGAACAGTGTTTAAACCACGTGGCGGCTTATCCTGAACACGAATAAGGTGGTTTCCGGAATCTAACCCGCTTAGATCCACAAAGGCATATATTTCTTCCAGGGTAAGATCAACAAAATATTCGGGCAAACCCTCAAGCATTATTTCAACGCTTGATGGAATATCAGTGACCACATATTCCGGAGCAAGGCCTTCTACCTGCAAAGGCACTTCGTATGATATACGGGTGGGTGTTGTACGGGTAATCTTATCTCCTGTAACAAAAAGCCAGAGAATCACAGCAAGAAATATTGCTATAATCCGGGCTAAGTTATTGCTGCGTAAAAACTTCTCCATAGTTACTTGTTATTCCTCCATGACCAGAGGTTAAAACCCTCGCTTTGCTCAGGTGACAGCAACTCGGCAATCACGGCCCTTAATTTTTTCTCATCGAGATAACGGGTTAAGACCCCGTCATGAGCAATAGAAATAACGCCTGTTTCTTCGGATACAATTATCGCAACAGCATCTGAATTCTCTGTAATGCCAATTCCTGCGCGATGCCTGGTACCAAGTTCTTTGCCAAGATTCGGATCTTCAGTCAGTGGCAGATAACAACCGGCGGCAACTATTTGGTTCTCCTGGATGATTACTGCACCATCGTGCAAGGGACTTCGCGGGAAAAATATATTAATTAGAAGTTCAGCCGTTACTACACCTTCAACAGGTATTCCGGTGTTGATCCAATCTTTTAAACCCGTAGAACGTTCGATAACCATGAGAGCACCAATTCTTTTTTTTACCAAAACAGCAATAGCCTTAGTCAGTTCATCAAGCATGTTATCAAAATCCTGGACGCTCCAGTTCCAATAGGTCGATTTAAATATTTTCCCCCGGCCTAAATGCTCAAGGGCGCGCCTTAACTCCGGTTGAAATACAATCGGAATAGCTATAAGACCAACAGTCATCGTTTGTCTGAGAGTCCAGTGAAGTGTATCGAGGCCAGCCTGATCACTCACAACCATAGCCAGTAGAAGAACTATGAGGCCCTTAACCAGTTGTTCCGCCCTGGTTCCGCGGATTATGAGGATCAAACGATAGAAGACATATGACATGATCACTATATCAACAACATCACGCCATTCAACATTTAACTGTAAAACTGCTGCAATAATACGTTCCCAAATGGCCACAATCTTTTAGATCCTCTGTAGGTTTTTCAGCTTATACAGGCTGTCTGTTTTTCCGGGTTAACCTTGTTATTATTCGCTTTAATAAGCAGTAATACCTTCAAATATTAGATACGCTGCCAAAACAAATTCACAAAAATTTTAGTCGATAGATTTTAACCAGGTAACCCCGGGTTATTATCCCGCACTAAATTATTCAACTCTGGATAAATAAATCAATTTAAGCGCTCACTTCAGGCATAATTATTTTTACCGCATTGCCACAATTGTTACAGTGCCCATCTTTAACACCCGTAATCGTCGTCTTGTAACCGCTTCGGGAAATAAGCAGGTTATTACAATACGGACAGGATGTATCAGAAGCTCCAGGCAAATCAATATTACCGGCGTAGACATAACGTAAATATTTCCTGGCGGTTTTAACTGATTCTTCCATGACACTAATAGGAGTTGGTGGCAATTCAAGTTTGTATTGCGGGAAATAACGCGAATAATGTAAAACAAGATCCGGGCTAAGGCCGGCCATCCAACGGGCCAGTTCTTCCTGCTCGGCAATATCGTCATTTAGGGTTGGAATCAGTAAGCAGGTTATTTCTACATGACAGTGTTTTACTGCAGTTTCAACTGTTTTGATCACCGGCTCTTTCTCACCTTTACAGTACTTACGGTAAAAACGGTCAGAAAAACCTTTAACATCAATATTCATGGCATCAACATAAGGCAAAAGTTCGTTCAGCGGTTCAGGATTTACATAGCCGTTGGTAACAAGCACGTTCCTGTAACCATGTCTGTGTAAAAGTTTTGCAGTTTCAAGAACAAACTCATACCAGATCATCGGTTCATTATAAGTGTAAGCTACACCCAGGACCTGTTCCGGGTCTCCTTCGCGTTCAAGCATGGCCAGAACGGCCGCTGGCTTGATCATCTCTACGCACTGTTCCTGCTTGCCACGGGCCAGAGACCAATTCTGACAGAATGTACAGTGAAAGTTACAACCTATAGTTCCAAGCGATAATATTTTATAACCCGGATAATAATGATACAGGGGTTTCTTTTCCACAGGATCCCAGTTTGCAGCAGCCAGGCAGCTATAATTAGCCGTATAGAGTTCTCCTTCTTCAACCAGCCGCACTCCACATACCCCAACCTGACCTTCTCCAAGAAGGCAATATTTCGGACAAAGAAGGCAGCGAATTTTATTTTCTTCATACTGGTAATAGAGCGCTTTGTGCAAATTATCTCTCCTCACGAAACAATAGAATCCGTCAAACTTATCCCAGATTTATTCCCTGTAGCGACTAACCTTAAAGCGGAATAATTCAGCCGTTTCAGCAGGTCTTATTCCTGCTTTCTGACGGACAATACCAAGCTGTTCTTCAACAGTATCTACTCCTTCGAGATCCGGCAGTAGAAGACCAGTGCGGTGACCGCTGCGAATAAACACCCCATATATTTTCGGATTAAGCTCACTTTCACTGCTAACCTTTTCCAATGGGCTTAAAAGATCAACAGATACATCTAGTTCAGGCAATTCGTCTGCACGAACAGGTGAAAACCGGGGATCTCTTGTTGCCGCACTTACAGCATTGGCGGTAATTTCTGCGGCCAGGTTTTTTCTGACCGGTTCAAATGTCCCTATGCAACCGCGCAACCTTCCTTGTTTTTTAAGTGAAACAAAGACTCCTGCCTTATCCAGGTAATGTGAAGACAACTCGCCCGGAGGCTCTTGAATATGACCATATCTGTAGTAGCTCTCCAAAACCTGGCGGGCGAAATATGCCGGATTCGGTTCAGGAAGACTCTTTACCTTCTCACTATCATCGTTTGCCAAAGTATCGCCTTTATTATTTAACGGTTCGATTGAGGCAACCAGATAACCAACCCCAAAAGGACCTTCGTATGAAATAATATCGGTACTGAATTCCTGACCGTCGATTGTGCCAAGGGCAATTATGAAAGAACGCAGACCGCATTCACCCGCATCTTCGACTAAATGCGGATCAATATTTAATACTTCTTCTACCTTTCCCTCACGAAGCAATTCTATCAATAATTGATCATACTTAACCCCGCGTGGTGTATAGCCGGCCGGGGCGCCCGGAATAAGGCGATGCGAAAGATCGCCGCTGGCTAATATTGCAGTATTTAAACCTCTTTTATCGATAGACTTTCTGAGGGCAGTACCAAAACTGTACAAATCTCTGTTTGCGTCAAAGCTAAATGTTATATGTAAACCTGGCAGATTCACTCCGGCCTTCTTCAGGTAATAAAGAGGCACCATAACACCGTGATCTAAAGCATTATCATTCTTAATAGCATGATTTTCATTGTCAAGGAAAACCGGCTGAATTGGTTCTGAAGATGTTTCTTCTCGCAGGATATCAATCAATTTTTGGTCAGTTTCAAATTCCATTTTTAGGTCCGGAAAACCAAAGCGTCCAAAATTACCGGTAAGATACTTTTCGGTTAACAGAGCAGGACCTTCTCTTAATACATTCCCATGTGGAGTGATGAAAATTAACAGTTCCGGTGATTTATCTTTAATTTTTTGACTTAATTGCTGCATACCGTCTATAGTTTTGCTCACTTTGCTTAATTCGCCGCGGCCAATGTCGGGAATAATGATCGGCGGATGGGGAGCAATACCAATTATTGAAAGCATAAATTAAACACCTGCCTTAAAACCGGAGGTTTGAATGTTGAGGGTTAGGGCCGTCATTAACTCCGGCCGTCAGAGTAATTACCTGTTATCAGTATACCAAATAGACGAACTGTCAACAATAGTTGAAAAGATGCAAACGGTAAAACTTGACAGATTTATGCAAATAGCCTAACCTATGATCAAGTTTTGTCACAGACCTGAACGCCTCTGACATTAAGGAGTAAAATAAATGAGCAGTGATTACAGAGATCCTGAAAGATTTACTTCAGCCATCCAGGCTATTTTTCCTAAAATCATGCATTACCTCAGCGCAGAGGAAAACCGTGAGCTAACCGGACTGGGGATCACTCCGAGCCAAGTCAATGCACTTCTGGTCCTCTATATTCATGATGATCTGACAATGGGTAGGTTAAGCTCGGAAATATACCTGGCTGAAAGCGCAGCAACACGACTTGTAAATAGGCTGGTTAACCTTAACCTGGTTAAACGACGTGGTGATGATAAAGACCGCCGGGTGGTAAGGGTTACTCTAACATCATATGGCCGACAACTTTCACGACTCGTTTTTGAAAGGCGCTCCTACAGGTTTAATAACCTGGCTCAGCATTTAGACCCGGCTGAAAGAGAAAACCTCATAGTTTCACTTCAATCGATTATACGCGTTTTTGAGGAACTTGATCCTAAAGATGAGTCCCTAAGCAATAATAACAATGAAAAGCAGCTTTAAACATCTTTTTAAAAGAAAAAGAAAGTGAGGACAACCTGTTGCCGGCCCTTGAGTCATCAACTGATAAAAAAGAATCGCTATTGACAATTATGCTCACCTTTTTTAAAGTGGGCGCTTTTACTTTTGGTGGTGGCTATGCCATATTGCCGGTTGTTCAACAAGAAGTAGTATACAAAAGAAAGTGGGTAAGCCAGTCTGTTTTTTCTGACATACTGATTATCACCCAGGGGATGCCCGGACAGCTTGCCCTGAACAGCGCTATTCAGATTGGCATCAGACTGCGCGGTACTGCCGGCGGTCTGGTTGCAGCCCTTGGCGTTACAGCTCCGTCAGTAATTATTTTATTAATAATTGCCGCCTGGCTTTATCCCATAATGCACGATAATATTTATGTTCAGGCGGCTTTTTATGGTCTGAGGCCCGCCGTGGTAGCTCTAATCGCATTTGCCGCCGTTAAAATGGGCCGTGACATATTGCACGGTTGGCGGGGTATATTACTGTGCGCAGCCTTACTTGCCATAGCAATTATTACCCAACTTCACCCGATTCTGATTTTGGTTGCGGGCGGGCTGGCCGGTTTAATTATCTGCAGGAGTAATGCCGATGGTTAATATTCTTTTATCACTTTATTGGTCCTTCCTAAAGGTTGGACTTTTCACCATTGGTGGAGGATATGCGATGATTCCCCTAATGGAAGCCGAAGTTATAAATGTTCATAGTTGGCTCAGCCCCGCTGAATTTCTTGATATCATTGCAGTTGCCGAAATGACTCCAGGCCCTGTGTCAATCAACGCTGCTACATTTATCGGTTACCGGCTGGTTGGGGTTACAGGATCACTTGTTGCTTCGCTGGGAGTAATCACTCCATCACTCGTTTTGCTGCTTCTTTTATCTCGCATATTGTTCAGGGTAATCCAAAATCCCAAGACTGAAAGTTTTTTAAACGGCTTACGCTCCGCCCTGATTGCCCTAATCCTTCTGGCTTCATATACCCTTGGCCATAATGCAATTATCGATCTGCCCACTGCGTTTGTATTCGGACTGGTATTGTTATTAAGCCTGCTTCTTAGAATCAGCCCGCTTTATTTCATTGGCCTGGGCGCTATTCTGGGTTTAATTCTTTATCCTTACTAGCACACTTTCGATCATTACCAGCACATTTTCTTTCACAACAATCCTGTCCTTGAGTTTCACGCTCCCGATGCCGGCAGTTTGTTTAAACAAATTGCTGTATTGAAATGCCGAAATCAACAATATATGTTATAATACTGCTGTATATTAATAGCAGCCTCCGAGCCTTTTTACCTACAGCATTAAGCCCGCTATGGTGACAGGCCTGGGCTGGGGGAGAAATCCTCCTGCCTCCCGTAATTGGAAAGGAGACTATGCCGACAGGCCACGTTTCCATGTATCTGGAGGGGTGGCTTTTCAATTGCAGCTAATTTGTAATAAACCGAGGTGTTTTGATGAAACTTATGAGGGTCACAGCCCCTGAAGATGTTTTTAAACTGATCAACGATAACTTTTTGCCACTTGAACCGGAAGAAGTGCTTCTTGAAAAATCAGGGGGCCGCTCTCTGGCTGAAACTATCTGCGCTACTGAAGATGTACCTAGTTTTGATCGATCAACTGTTGACGGGTATGCAGTATTTGCCCGTGACACATTTGGCTCAGGAGAAGGTATACCGGCTATGCTTGAGTGCATAGGTGAAGTTCTCATGGGTGAAACAGCGCCGCAGATCCGTGAAGGACAGTGCTGTCTGGTTCATACAGGAGGGATGCTGCCTGAAGGATCCGATGCCGTCATCATGATAGAAGACACTGAAGCAACCGGTTCACTGATTCAAAGTTTCCGCCAGGTTGCCCCCGGTGAAAATGTAATACACCGGGGAGAAGACATAAAAAAAGGCACCGCGGTTCTTTCCAGCAACCATCGTCTTCGTGCGCCGGAAATAGGCATGCTGGCTTCCCTTGGCATAACCAGTGTAAATGTTTATCGCCGCCCTAAAATAGGTTTTTTTTCCAGCGGCGACGAACTTGTTGATTACCATAGCGCCAGTCTCAAACCTGGACAGATCCGCGACAGCAATGCACCGGCACTGTTTTACCTGGCTTCACAGTTGGAAGCCGACATTGTATATGGAGGAATTCTTCCGGACATATTTGATATTTTTTTAGAAAAAAGCAAATCAATGCTTGAAAAAGTTGATTTCCTGGTTTTTTCAGGCGGCAGTTCTGTCGGCAGCCGGGATTTCACTGCCGCGACCATGAACGAACTGGGCAAACCAGGCCTTCTGGTTGAAGGTATTGCCATTCAACCAGGTAAACCTACATTAATTGCTAACTGCAACGTAAAGCCGGTACTTGGTTTGCCGGGCCACCCTGTTTCTGCTCTGAATATATTCGCTATATTCGGCAAAGCAATTATACACCGCCTGGCAGGACATAAAGACAAATTATTCAGCCCAACCGTCAGGGCTGTATTAAGCCGTAATATTTCCTCACGTTCAGGGCGTACTGAATATGTAAGAGTTATCTTGGAGCCTGATGATAAGGGTGTTACGGCTATCCCGGTTTTCGGAAGATCAGGAATGCTGCGAACACTGGCTGAAGCTGATGGTTTGCTGGTTATTCCGGCTGAAAGCGAAGGCTTGATTGAAGGCACCCCCGTAGAGATTATTTTATGGGATTAGAACAAGATGAAGGAGCGCTACAATGAGAAAAGTTTACTTAAGCAATACTCCCCGGCAGAAAGCACTTGAATTATTACTAAATAATGCTCCCATCGCGGGACACCCGGAAACAGTAAGAGTTACCGACGCGCTTGGTCGTGTGACCAATAAGCCTGTTTTTGCAAGGCTTTCCATGCCCGGTTATCATGCTGCTGCCATGGATGGCATAGCGGTAAAGGCAGAATTGACTTTTTCCGCTTCTGATCAGAATCCCCTTAAACTTACTTCCGGTGATAAATATATTAACGTAAACACGGGAAATCCCCTTCCTCCCGGTTTCGACGCTGTGATAAAAATCGAAGATATCCAGCTTCTATCTGACCTAAAAGCTGAAATTATTGCCCCGGCCACACCATGGCAGCATGTTCGCCCTGTAGGAGAAGACGTAGTTACAGGCGAACTTATCGTTCCAGCGCGGCACAAACTGAGACCGCCTGATTTAGGCGCTCTTTTAGCAGGCGGTATAACCAAAATCGAGGTTAAGGCAAAACCGGTAGCAGTAATAATACCAACCGGATCAGAAGTGGTTGATCCCGGTATTGAAAGAGGCCAGGGCAGCATTCCTGACTTTAACAGCACCGTTATTGCATCTTACCTGCTTGAATGGGGAGCTGAACCTGTTATTTTTTCCATTGTCCCGGATAAACCCGAAAAAATCCGCCAGTCTGTATCTGAAGCGACTGAAAAAGCTGACTTGATCATTATTAATGCAGGATCATCAGCAGGAGAAAAAGATTACACCTACCCGGTTATCGCAGAAATGGGTGAAGTATTTCTGCATGGAGTGGCTACAAAACCCGGTAAACCTACTATACTTGGTAAAATTGGATCAATACCTGTAATCGGACTACCCGGTTACCCCGTTTCGGCTTACATGAGCCTGGAATGGTTTGTGCAACCACTTATCTTTGATTATTTAGGCCTTCCGGTTCCGAAACGCCAAAAACTTAGTGTAATCCTGGGGAGGCGGGTTGTATCAGAAACAGGTGTCGAAGAGTATGTAAGAATGACAATAGGCTATGTAAAAGATCGCTTCATTGCCAACCCTCTAACCAGGGGAGCAGGCGTTACAATGTCCCTGGTGCGGGCCGATGGCCTTTTAGTTATTCCGGCCAACTCACTTGGCTATGAACAGGATCAAACCGTAGAACTTGAATTGTACCGCCCTGAAAACGAACTCAGGCATAACCTGCTGGCCGCCGGAAGCCATGACCTTGTAATTGATCTGCTTGCCACTACCCTTAAAGAACGTAACCCCCTAATGAATCTTTCTTCTTCACACTTAGGAAGCATGGGTGGCATAGCCGCAATAGGAAGAGGCCAGGCTCATTTGGCCGGGATACACCTATTTGATCCTGAAACAAAAACCTATAATCTGCCATATATTAATAAAATACTGCCAGGGCAAAAGTTACACCTGGTTAACCTGGCCTACCGAATGCAGGGTTGGATTATACCGAAAGGCAATCCTGACAAGTTAAAAGATATCAGCGACCTGGTCAATAATAAGCTGGGCTTTGTCAACCGCCAGCGTGGCGCAGGTACTCGCCTACTATTTGATCACATGCTGGGAGAAGCTGGTTTTAAACCCGACCAGGTATATGGCTACGAACGCGAAGAGCATACTCACTTAAACGTTGCCGCTTCTGTTAAAGCCGGAACAGCAAAGGTTGGTTTAGGTATTCTGCCGGCCGCCAAAGCATTCGATCTTGATTTTATTCCCCTGGTTGAAGAAAGGTACGACCTTTTGATGAGCGACGATTTTTTCAAAAGCAAAGATTGTAAAACCCTGCTAGAAATAATCGAAGATCCTTTTTTTAAAGAACAGGTGGAAGCAATGGGTGGATACAGTATGCGTGATGCCGGTAAAAAGGAGCTGTAATAATGCCATTAATTGACGGACAGGGCAGGAAACATGATTATTTAAGAATTTCAGTTACTGATCGATGTAACCTTCGCTGCATATACTGTATGGGAGAAGAAGGTATCGAACAGATTACTCATGAGAATATATTAAGTTATGAAGAGATCCTCAAGGTTGTCCGTGCCGGAGCCGAGCTTGGAATTAGTAAAATCAGGGTAACCGGCGGTGAGCCCCTGGTCCGTAAGGGTGTAGTAGACCTAATCGGGAGCATAACAGCCATACCGGGGATTAACGATCTGGCCATGACAACAAACGGAATTCTCCTGGATAAATATGCTGCAAAGCTTAAACAAGCCGGGCTAAAACGTGTCAATATCAGCCTTGATTCAATGCAACCGGAAAAATTTAATAAAATTACACGCTGCGGCAAGCTGGAACAGGCATTAAGTGGAATTAACACTGCAATCGAGTTTAACCTGCATCCCGTTAAATTAAATGTTGTTTTGATGAAAGGAATAAATGATGACGAAATACTAGATTTTTTAGAGCTTGCGAGGAGTAAACCGCTGCATGTGCGTTTCATTGAATACATGCCCATTGGAGATCATGACTGCGGTTACAGAGATCACTATCTGCCCCTTACCTATATTGAGGAAATTGCGGCGAAAGCAGGGCTTCCACTAACCCCGGTTCCTCTTCCCGGCGGTGCCGGACCTGCAGAATCATATACTATTCCCGGCGGGCAGGGCACAATCGGACTTATTCATCCGATCAGCAAACACTTTTGTGATACCTGTAACCGACTGCGACTTACTGCAGAAGGCAACTTAAAAGCCTGCCTCTATTGGCAGGACGAAAAATCGGTAAAACCTTTCATTGACGATCACAAAGCTTTAAAAAAGTTGATTCAGGAAGTGCTGAATAACAAACCTGTTGAACATCAGATGGGTTGCGATGGCAAATGCGGATCGTTAAAACCGGGGTCAATGCGCTCCATGTCAAAAACGGGAGGATAAGAATAGGAGTCAGATTACCACTAAACTGATGTAAAAACGGTAACCAAAGATTGGAGTGAAACTAATATGCCGCCTGTAATTATTCACCTTGTTGCTGCTCAATCAGGGACTGGAAAAACGACTATAGTGGAAAAGCTTCTACCGGCTTTGAAAGAAAAAGGTCTGCTCGTAGCTGCCCTAAAAGGAAATCTGCAGCATTATGATTTTGACCTGCCTGGAAAAGACAGCTGGCGTTTTGCCAGGGCCGGTGCCGATATAGCAGGAGTTACTACCCCTGAGAACTATGTTTTAACAGGATCTGAAAAGGGTAAAAGCGGCATTGAGGCTGCGGCATCAATACTTAAAGACTTTGACCTCTTAATAGTAGAAGGAAATAAAAGTAGCAGAAGGCCCAAAATTGAAGTGCTGCGCAGTAATATTAACTTTGATCCACTCTTGAATGAAAATACAATTGCTGTTGTAAGCGACAGACTCGATCTGCAGATTGATATTCCAGTTATTAATATTGAAGATAGCGAGGCTCTGGCAAATTTTATTATGGCTAAGTATTTTGAAAATAAAAAGACCAACCAGGTTGGTCCCGATAAATTAACTCACTTTGATTCAAGAGGCAGACCGCGCATGGTTGATGTCTCAACCAAAGACCAAACTTTACGGGAAGCATATGCCCGCGGAGAAATCTTAATGTCTGCTGAAACCCTCACTAAGGTCAAAGCAGGAAGTATGAGCAAAGGCGATGTTCTCGGGGTAGCCCAGGTTGCCGCAATAATGGCCGTAAAAGAAACCGGACGGCTGATACCTATGGCCCATCCACTTGGAGTTTCAGGTGTTGAAGTGGATTTCGAGCCTGTTGACACTCCGCAGCCGAAAATTGAAATAGGAGTGAGGGTAAAGTTAACCGGACAGACCGGTGTTGAAATGGAAGCTTTGACCGGTGTGAGTATTGCCGCCCTTACTATCTATGATATGTGTAAAGCCGTCGACAAAAATATGATTATACAGAATATACGTCTGGTTGAAAAGAAAGGAGGGCGCTCCGGTCATTACTGCCGTGAGCAGCTATAATGGCTGAAATTATTGCAGTTTGCACCAGCCCCGAAAAAGGTCAACGAAAAACCAATGTAGGTGAAAGCCTTTTGATAAAAAGACAGGGGCTTGAAAACGACGCTCATGCCGGTTTTGGACACCGTCAGATAAGCCTTTTGGCAGAAGAAAGCATTGCCAAAATGACAACCAAAGGACTTGATGTCGGACCCGGCGATTTCGCTGAAAATCTTACAACCAGGGGAATTGACCTGGTCAATTTGCCTCTAGGCACCAGACTTCAGGCCGGTAGTAATTCAATTATAAGAGTCACCCAAATTGGCAAAGAATGCCATACTCGCTGTGCAATTTATTACCAGGCCGGCGACTGCGTAATGCCCAAAGAAGGCATTTTTACTGAGGTTTTAACCGGCGGTAAAATTAAAGTTGGCGACAAGCTCGTAATTAAACATGCATATAAATTTGGTGTTATCACCGCCAGTGATAAGGGAGCCAAAGGCGAAAGAGACGACTTAAGCGGCCCTGCTATTACTGAACTGTTGCTTCCTTTCGGCGATGTGGTTGATTATGTAATTGTGCCTGACGACAGAGTAGCTCTGGCCAAGGTCATGCGTAATATGGCAGGCAAAGGTATAGATGCTGTTTTCACCACTGGCGGCACTGGTTTAAGCCCACGCGATGTTACTCCAGAGGCAACCCTCGATGTAATCGACCGCCTAGTACCGGGAATACCGGAAGCAATACGCCGCGAAACATCAGTTGTTACAGCAAAAGCAATGTTATCTAGAGCCCTGGCCGGAATTAGCGGCAACACATTAATTATAAACCTGCCCGGAAGCCCCAAGGCAGTAACTGAATGTTTCGCGGTGATAAATCCCGTGCTTGACCATGCCTTAGAGACAGTTACAGGACGCGGCGGAGAATGCGCAAGGAAATGATCAGGCAGGCCATCAGGCCTGCCCCGTTTTCAACTAATCCTGCAAATAAATAGAACCAAACTCGTGAACTGAATAACAGAGTAACATTCCGCGCTTTTCCCTGTTCTTTTACACCTGATTTCTCTTTCCTGTCCTTCTAATCTTTCAGTGCGCTTAAAATTGAACGAAGCCTTTCCCGATAACCGGCAGTTTCAATTACCGTGCCTGTTACAACAATATCGGCCCCTGCCTGACGAACCCGGCGGGCATCAATAGCAGTACGGATACCTCCACCGACAATCAGGGGAATATCAACCTCACGCTTTACAGCTCTGATCATACCAGCCGGAACAGGCTGAGCAGCGCCATTACCAGCCTCCAGGTAAACATAGGACATTCCCATAAACTGTGCGGTCAGGGCATAACCAATAGCCTGCCAGAAGTTATCCCTGGCCACTAAATCAGCCTCCCCAATTTCACCAAGCTTCATGCCGGGCTCAACCAAAATATAGCCTATCGGAAGAACTTCTACATCAAGTCTTTTAAGCAATGAAGAAACTCTTGACTGAGTTCCGCTGACAAACTGTGAATTACGAGAATTAAGCAGGCTCAAAAATAAAAATGCATCTAAATTTAGGCATATTGAATCTGTTCCGGTTGGGAAGAAGAGAACCGGTATAGAAGCTCTTTCTTTAACCGCTTCCGCAGTTTCAGAAAGTGTCCTCTGGGTAATTCCTGACGAGCCACCGACAAAAATAAGATCGCTTCCAACTTCCTGAGCAGTTTCAGCCAATCTGCCGGCAGCTTCAGGGGCCTGGCGGGCAGGATCAATCAAGGTAACATGGACAGCACCCTTATTTAATTTACCAGCAATATATTTTTTAACTTCCATAATTGTAACCTTCTTTATAATTTGTACCAGCAGCATAAAAATTCGGACCGATATAGACGGTCCCTGAGTAGTTTGTTTTTAACATAACTCTAAATTCATTATAATTGAGTTTAGCCGGTTTGACAACTAACCAAATTATGGTCAACAGGCTCTTAAGCCAGGGTATAAAGCAGATCATCTGATTTAACAACAACTCCCCGGTTAGCCAGGCTTTCAAGATGTTTATTGATCATGACCTTTTCGAAAAAGAAAAGAATTTCCTGACCGTTATGGCGCCGGTAAATTATTCTTTTCTCGGCCAGTTGATCAGCAGTTAAGGGAGTTTTTTTCAACTCATTTATGATTATTTCTTCGCGCTGATCTAAAACACTTTCGTAAAGAGATAGTTTTTCACTGATTCTGCTTGTTGTTGGCCTGCTATGACCGGTTATTAATAATTTCGGGTTAAGTGAACGCAAAAGTTTAATCGATTGACGAAATTGATCCGGATCAGAGTCAATGTTGCCATACCATGGACCAAATGAAGTTAAGTCAATATCAGCAGCAAAAACTAGTTCGTAATCCTCAAGCAGAAAACCGCAATGTCCGGCTGTATGACCGGGAAGGTGAAGTGTTTTAAGCTTAAATCGGCCGTTATCTATAATATCGCCATCCGCCAGGTAGTGAGCAATTTTAGTTGCCGTAAAACCGGACTGTCTGACCATTTTCCAATATGCTTCTAGTTCAACCCGGTCAAGACCGCTGAGCTGGTAAAAACCTTCCAGTGATTCGACCCCTGGGGCATCTTTGCTATGAATTGCAAAGAATGCTTTATGAAATAAAGGGTTAAAAGTAACATGATCACGATGATAATGAGTTAACAAAACATGGCTTGTCTTTTCAGTTAAAGGTTCCAAACCAGCGCCGGCGCCGGTATCAATCAGTATGTTATTATCTCCTTCAATATATAAAGAGTGGGCATAAGGGTAACGACCCCGATTTTCTCCTTCAATAAACCATATTCCAGGTTTTACTTTAAGCAAGCAGCTCATCTCCTTCAGAACGTTTTCTATGCAGCTTTCATTCTTTACCTTCCGTTTAATATCCTTTTGCTTGTATTGTTGCAGCTATCCGCCAGAAAAAATCACTTAATTGTATTCTTACATTATTAATGTTAAAATTAAAAAACTTTGTTTTTATAAGGAGGAAAATCATTGCTTAAATATTTTACCCTGTTTTTATTCAGGATTTGCGGATGGAAAGTCCGGGGGGAAATACCACAAAATATTAAAAAATCTATAGTAGTTGCCGGACCCCACACCAGTAATTTTGATTTCCTGTTTGCCATGGCCGGCTTTTATAGACTTAAACTTCCTGTTAAATACCTTCTTAAGAAAGAATGGCTTGATAATTTTTTCCTGAGTAAGATATTCAACAACTCCGGCGCGCTCGGGGTTGAAAGAAATAAAAATAACTCTATGGTCGATGCTATTGCCGATTTAATAACCTCTCATGAAGATAATCTGCATATTATGATATCTCCGGAAGGTACCCGCAAATTAACCAAAAGATGGAAGACCGGTTTTTATTACGCCGCATTAAAAGCAAAGGTTCCACTGGTTTTAAGTTCACTCGATTATTCAAAAAAACTGGCTCATATAGGCCCGGCTTTTATGCCAACGGGTTGTTTTAAAAGAGATATGATCATAGTGAAAGAGTATTATCAGAATCCAGTCCCAAAATATCCTGACAAATTCAGTTTACAGATATATGAACCAGATGAAAATGCTATTTGCTCCGGCTAAAGAAAGAGTGTAAAAAAAATTATAAATCAACCCGCCGATGGATTGAATATCCTGCAGCGGGTTTTTTATTAGCAATAAGAAAATGGTAGAAAATTTACCGTTTTGAAAACTGAGGTGCGCGGCGGGCTTTTTTTAAGCCACACTTTTTACGTTCTTTCATCCGTGGATCGCGGGTGAGATAACCGTTCTTCTTAAGAACCGGCCTGTATTCGCCATCAGCCTGAAGCAGTGCGCGCGCAATACCGTGCCTTATAGCACCGGCTTGTCCCGAAAAACCGCCCCCTTCGACTTTGGCGATAACATCAAAGCTTCCGTCGGTTTCGGTGGCCACTAAAGGCTGCCTGACTATCAGCTTCAATGTTTCGAGGCCGAAATACTGGTCCATCTCTTTTCCGTTAATTATAATCTTACCGTTTCCCGGCAGCATTCTTACTCGTGCTACCGATTCTTTACGGCGTCCGGTACCTATATATTGGACTTCGCTCAAGAGCCAGGGCCTCCTTCCGTCTTATTCATCCGAATTTGCTCCCCAGGTCTGTGGTTGCTGTGCCTGGTGAGAATGCTGGTTGTTTCTGTAAACCCGTAATTTTTTAAGCATTGCCCTCCCCAGACGATTATGAGGAAGCATGCCCCGAACAGCCATGTATAATGCTTTTTCAGGCTGTTTTTCAAGCATGGTTGCGTAATCAATTTTCTTCAACCCGCCGGGATAACCGGAATGCCTGTAATAGAATTTCTGCTCAAGTTTACGGCCTGTCAGAACTACCTTTTCAGCATTCAAAATGATCACATGATCTCCGGTATCAATATGCGGAGTGAACTCTGGTTTGTGCTTTCCTCTCAGCAAACGTGCTGCTTCAGTTGCCACCCTGCCCAGTGGGCGATCGGCGGCGTCTATGATATACCAGCTGCGTTTTATATCCTGAGGTTTAGCCATGTAAGTAGTGCGCATTTCTACCCTCTCCTTTAAACTCTTCCATAAAGCCACAAACTACATTTTAATATACCGGGGCTACCCTGTCAAGCTAAACAAAGCCTCTTAAAATTGTTTTTTACGGTTTTTAAAATATATCATATATTATTTCTTCCAGGCAGAGACCATGCGCCGGAGCTGTTGGACCCATAACTTTAGAATTATGGCTGGTCAAAGCTGTTTCGATATCCGAAAGTGTAAGATCACCTTTTCCAGCCCGGATAATTGTTCCGGTAATCATGCGAACCATTCGGTACAGAAAGCCGCTGCCGCTTATATATAGCTTTAGCTGCCGGTTATCACAGTTCTCTTCAATATCAACCCGGTAAATTGTTCTGGTAGTATCTGTAACCCGGGCGCCTGAAGCCTGAAAAGATTTAAAATCATAAGTACCTTCAAATATCTTAGCCGCTCTTTGAAGCTTTTCCATATTGATCGGTTCAGGCATATGCCAGTTATATAACCTTGAAAGCACCTGTGAATAAGGGGCACGATCAATACTATAACTGTATGTTTTGCTTTTGGCATCAAAGCGTGCATGAAAGCTTTCAGGAACTTCATATGCTTTTAATGCTACTATATCCGGAGGAAGTAGAGAATTTAAAGCACTGGGAAGCTGATCGGTCTCTATTGTAAAAGGTGCCTTAAAGCTGGCTGACTGGCCATATGCGTGCACCCCCGCATCTGTACGTCCGGCACCGGCAATCCGCACTGGCTCCTTATAGATAACCGCAAGAGCACGCTCAATTTCCGCCTGAATCGTTGGTGCATTAGCCTGAATCTGAAAGCCGCTGTAATTAGTGCCGTCATAACTGATAACAATTAGTATATTGGGCATTTGCTTCTCCCCGTCATTTGCTAAATTTCATGATTACTCGAGTATGCTTCTTAAGCGTCTCGTATAAACTGCGAACATTGATTAAGCAAGATCAAAGTTTGAAGTAAAATGATATGGCAATTAAGACAGCCACAAATAGAAGCGCTAACCAATCACGGGTACAGATTATATCTTCATGTAAACGAGTGCGGATCTCTCCCAGGCGATAACCACGAGCCTCCATAGCAAGGGCAAGATCATCTGCTCTCCGGAAAGCGCTTACAAAAAGGGGAACAATTAACGGCACAAGGCTCTTCGCGCGGCGAAATATCGAACCTGTTTCAAAATCCGCCCCCCTTGATACCTGCGCACGCATCAAACGTTGGCTCTCTTCCATGAGGGTTGGTATAAAACGAAGCGCTATTGCCATAATCATGGCAACTTCATCTGTAGGCAACCCGATTTTATTCAGGGGTTTAAGAAAGTAACTCATTCCATAAGTAAGTGACAGAGGCGTTGTGGTTAGTGTTACGATAAGCGAGAATACAATAAGTGTGACAAGACGCGTTATAACAAAAAAGCCTTCAGTTACTCCTTCTGATTCGATTGTAAAAGAACCGATACGAAGGAGTACCACGCCACCTTTAGTAAAAAAGATATAGATAACTAGAGCAAACAACACAATATACAAAATTGGCCTTAATCCTTTTAAGAAATAGCGAAAAGGTATGCGTGCCATAAATAGAAGAATCATAGCCATCGCCAGCAATGTAATTAAACCTGTAAAACTTTTAAGGCTGAAAAGTAACACAAGCAGCAGCAGAAGCGCCAGTATTTTAAGACGTGGGTTTAAGTTGTGGACATAACTGTTACCAGGCAAATACTGACCCAGGGTAATACTTCTGCTCATTACTGCTGCTTCTCCTTCATTTTGTTTATCTCTTCTCGCGCTTCTTTAATGGTATATAGATCTGTCCTTACCGGCAAACCTTCAGCAGCAAGATCCTGCATTAATTCAGTGACTGATGGTAAAGCCAGCCCAAGTTTTTCCAGATCTTCACGCCTGGCAAAAACTTCGTCACGTGAACCATTTAATAATAGTTTGCCCTGCTTTAATACTAAAACATGGTTGGCCAGGGCAACAGCTTCATCAAAATGGTGGGTTGCTATTATAATTGTCATGCCCTCTTTTTGGTTAAAACCGGCCAGTAAGTTGAAAAGGTTTCGGCGGCCTGCCGGATCCAAACCTGCTGTAGGTTCATCAAGGATTAATACCTCGGGTTTTAGTGATAATACAGCTGCAATTGCAACAAGACGTTTCTGACCTGAGCTAAGATTAAATGGATGGCGATCTTTAATTTCTTCTGCAACAAGACCAACCAAGTTCAGCGCATCATATACCGAATCTCTTATTTTTTCTTCGGCCAGACCAAGATTTCGGGGAGCAAAGGCAACTTCATCATATACCGTTTCAGAAAAGAACTGTTCTTCAGGCAATTGAAATACCAAACCTATTTTTCTACGCAGTTTAAGAAGCCTGTCTTTACTGCCTTCAATAGACTGATCGTCAAAATAAACCTGCCCGGATGTCGGTTTAAGCAGACCATTGAGATGCTGAATAAGGGTAGATTTACCCGAACCGCTGGGGCCTATCAGTAAGGCTACCTGCCCCTTTTGCAGTTCAAATGTTACGTCATGCAAAGCTTTAGCCGCAAAGGGCGTTCCGGGCATATAAATGTGAGTCAGTTTTTCCGTTCGTATTGACACAGGCTTTTAACCAACTCCCGGTTACTAAGTATTTGCGGTGGCAGATTAAAACCGTCCAGTCGTAATAAAGAAGCAAGTTCAACTGCTGCCGGTCCTTGCAGATTATATCTGTGCAACATTTTAAGATCTGTCAAAATATCCTCTGAAGGCCCGTCTTTTACAATCTGGCCCTGATTTAAGACAACAACACGATCAGCAAGAGCTGCTTCCCCGGGGAAATGAGTAACATGAATTATGGCTAGATCCTCTTCCCTGTTCAGTTTCATAACTGTATCCAGTACCTCGCGTCTGCCTGCAGGATCCAACATAGCAGTTGGCTCATCCATAAGGATACAGTGAGGTTGCATGGCTAACACCCCGGCAATGGCCACTCGCTGTTTTTCACCACCGGAAAGCAAGTGAGGCGGATGCAGCAAGAGCTTGTCGAGGTGAAGCTTTTGCGCTACCTCTGTAACCCTCTGCCGAATTTCGGCAGAGGGCAGAGCTAAATTTTCCAACCCGAATGCTATATCTTCTTCTACGGTAGTCGCAACAAGCTGATTGTCGGGATTCTGGAAAATCATCCCACAGCTTCTGCGGATATGGGGAACATAATCGTGATCAACGGTTGAAATGCCCTCAACCAGAACCTCTCCTTTAGAGGGAACCAGCAGGGCATTAAATAGCTTGAGTAGTGTTGTTTTACCTGAACCGTTAGGGCCAATAAGCGCAAGGTATTCTCCCCTGCGTACTGATATATTTATCCCTGTTAAGGCAGGAGATACATCAAACTCGTCTCCCTGGTACTTATAATCGAGAGCTTTGGCCTCGATAATTGTTTCAGAATGCTTAACCATTTCAGCATTACTCAGATACTATCTCTAAAATTACCATAGGCGCGCCATCTCCACGGCGAGGTCCAATCGGTATTGTACGGGTATAGCCACCTTCACGGCCTTCCATTTTTGGACCAGTTTTTTCAAACAGGGTGGTAACTACATCTTCTTCCATTAAAAAGGCCAGAGCCTGACGGCGGGCATGCAGATCGCCCTTTTTCGCCAGGGTAATCATTTTTTCAGCCAGCGGCCTAATTGCCGCTGCCCTGGCCTCTGTAGTCTCAACACGACCTGCCTTTAAAAAAGATGTAACCAGGCCGCGCAACAGGGCTCGCCTTGGTCCGCTTTTACGACTCAGCTTCTGGTATGGCATACTTTATTTCCTCCTTGAAGGCTTACTCTCCGCTCTTGTTGAAGCCGAAACCAAGCTCTATCAGCTTATGCTCCACTTCTTCCAGCGATTTTTTGCCCAGGTTGCGTACTTTCATCATCTCTTCTTCTGTCTTGCGAACAAGCTCTCCCACCGTATTTATTCCTGCCCGTTTCAGACAGTTATACGAACGTACAGAAAGGTCCAGTTCTTCTATTGTCATATCAAGAATTCGTTCGCGATCTTCTTCCGGCTTGTCTGAAGTAATCTCAACCTTGTCGGCTGTATCAGTCAGATTGACGAAGAGCGCTATATGTGTATTTAAGATATTTGCCGACAGGCTGATTGCTTCATCTGGCCTAATGCTTCCATCTGTCCATACTTCCAGGGTAAGTTTGTCGTAGTCAGTTATCTGACCAACCCTGGTATTTTCAACATGGTAATTTACTTTTCGTATCGGTGAAAACATCGAATCAACAGGAATAACCCCGATTGGCTGCTGTGGTGCTTTATTACGCTCTGCTGGTACATAGCCCCGTCCGTTAATAGCGGTCATCTCCATGTAAAGTCTTGAACTTTCTTCAAGAGTACAGATATGATGATCTTCATTAAGAATTTCAACATCGGCCGGAGCCTTGATATCTTTGGCTTTAACCGCACCTGCTTTATCAGTTTCAATGATCAGGGTCTGTGGCTCCTCAGTATATATTTTCAGTGACACTGCCTTTAGGTTGAGGATTATTTCAATTGTATCCTCAAGCACACCGGGAAGGTTTGAAAATTCATGCAGAGCGCCATCAAACTTAACGTTGGTTATTGCTGCGCCGGGTAAAGATGAAAGAAGAATCCTGCGCAGAGCATTACCCAGTGTTGTTCCGTAACCTCTTTCAAGAGGCTCTACAACAAAACAGCCGTAATTATTTTGTTCATCCCTATCAATACATTCTATTTTCGGCTTTTCAATTTCGATCATAATTTTTTCGATTTACCCTCCTCGCTTGATTTATTGAGGGTTAACTGTTCACTTAGCGTGAATAGAGTTCGACAATGAGGTGCTCAGTAACAGGCACGTCGATCTCATCGCGCTGAGGAATCCTTAAGACTCGCCCTTCAAGCTTTTCGTGATCAACTTCCAGCCAGTCTACGATTCCCTGCTGTCCTCTGTCTTCGGCAATAAGCTTGAAGACCGGCTTACTTTTACTATTTTCCCTAACGGTTATAACATCTCCAACCTTTGTCAGGTATGATGCGATATCAACCTTACGACCGTTAACCTGAAAATGGCCATGATTTATAAGCTGCCTTGATTCTGCCCGTGAACGGCCCAAACCCATGCGAAATACTGTGTTGTCAAGTCGGCTCTCCAATAGCTGCATTAATATTTCACCGGTAACACCTTTACGGCGGTCGGCTTCTTTAAAGTAACGGCGAAACTGTCTTTCCATAACACCATAAATGCGGCGGGCTTTCTGCTTTTCACGCAGCTGCTGCCCGTACTCTGAAAACTTGTGGCGACCCTGACCGTGTTCTCCAGGGGGGTAAGCGTGACGTACTATTCCACATTTATCTGAAAAACAGCGATCTCCTTTAAGGTAAAGCTTATCATTTTCTCTGCGACATAAACGGCAAACTGCTTCAGTATGGCGTCCCATATTAGCTTATGCTACACCTCCTCATAAATAAATTATACTCTTCGTCTCTTTGGTGGACGGCACCCATTGTGCGGAATTGGAGTTACATCTCTGATTGCGTTGACCTCAAGCCCCGCTGCCTGCAGTGAGCGGATTGCCGCTTCACGGCCAGCCCCCGGGCCCTTTACAAATACTTCCACCTGTCTCATGCCATGCTCCATAGCTACCTTTGCGGCTGCTTCAGCAGCAAGCTGAGCGGCAAATGGAGTTGATTTACGGGATCCTTTATAACCAACGTTTCCGGCGCTGGACCATGAAATAGCATTGCCGTCTACATCAGTTATACTAATAAAAGTATTGTTGAAGGTCGATTTAATATGTGCAACCCCGCGCTCAATATTTTTTCTTTCACGACGTTTGGTGCGGGTAACTTTTTTCTTGACCAATTTTTGTTACTTCCTCCCTTCTCCATGGATCCTAAGTTTTGCGGCGAATACCGACAGTTTTGCGGGGACCTTTACGGGTGCGGGCATTGTTTTTAGTTTTCTGCCCCCGTACGGGCATTCCGCGCCGGTGCCTGATGCCACGGTAACAGCCGATTTCCACCAGGCGCTTAATATTTAAAGCAACCTCCCGGCGTAAATCGCCTTCCACATTATAGTTTTTGTCAATAAATTCACGCAGCCTGCCAAGTTCATCTTCAGTCAGGTCTTTAACCCTGGTTTCGGGGCTGACCCCGGTATGCGAAAGTATTTCTATCGCCCGGTTTCTGCCTATTCCATAAATATAACTCAGCGCAACCTCAACTCTTTTGTCACGCGGTAAGTCTACGCCTGCGATTCTGGCCAATCGATTAGCACCTCCTTTAAGTTAATCCCCAAAATGACAAGGATCGGCTAAGGCTAAGTTTAAAGGTTATCCCTGTCTTTGTTTGTGTTTCGGATTCTGGCAGATAACCACAACCCTGCCCTTGCGCCGGATTATTTTACACTTCTCACACATTTTTTTTACTGAAGGCCTCACCTTCATGATTACAGACCTCCTTACTTGTAACGGTAGGTAATGCGCCCCCGAGTCAGGTCGTAAGGCGATAGTTCAATTAAGACCCGGTCGCCCGGCAGAATGCGAATGAAATTCATCCTTATTTTGCCGGATACATGAGCCAGAACCTTGTGCCCGTTCTTTAACTCGACCCGGAACATGGCATTTGGCAACGGTTCAACTACTGTGCCTTCAACTTCAACTACATCTTTTTTCTTGCTCATGTTACCAGTTAAACCTCCTCTTCAGAAACACCGCCTGCCGGCATCAGATCTTTAAGTGCTTTGATTATATGGCTGTCGCTGATGTTGTCGACTTCAGGCGGTTCGCCCAGTTCTACCTGGCGCTCGTAATGCTGAAGATGGGCTTTATTCTTCTTTTTCGGCCGACTTATTGGTCGGCTGCGCCCGTCAACCAGAAGAACATTATTTTGATCGAGCTCCCGGAGAACCAGGTAATGCTTTCCCTTGTCACGGCCGGCCAAAGACCGGACCAGCTGTCCCGGTTTCAGTTCCACCATAGCTTCTCCCCCTTAATTCGGGTCAGAAGAGGTCAGCACCTCGGGCCCGTTTTCGCCCAACGCCACTGTATGCTCAAAGTGAGCAGACAGGCTTCCATCGGCAGTTACTACTGTCCATTGGTCCTTAAGGACCTTAACTTCCCAGGTGCCTAGATTAACCATTGGCTCGATGGCCAGTACTATTCCCTGCTGAAGCACGGGGCCGCGTCCCGGCAGACCAAAATTCGGAACCTGTGGTTCTTCATGCATATCCTGCCCGATTCCATGGCCCACATAATTACGCACCACCGCTAAGTGGCTGTGCTCAACATAAGCCTGAACCGCACAAGAAACATCAGAGAGCCTTTTTCCGACCTGCATTGTTTTGATAGCTTCTTGCAGAGATCCCCTGGTTACATCAATTAATTTCCGAGCTTCAGATGATATCTTACCAACCGGAAAAGTTGCCGCTGCATCTCCATAGTAACCTTTTAATCGGGCACCAACGTCAATGCTGATTATATCGCCCTCTTCGAGCCTGCGCAACCCGGGAATTCCATGAACCACCTCATTGTTAACAGAGGTGCAGATTGAAGCCGGGAAATTATGATAACCGAGAAAAGCCGGTTCTGCTCCACTTTTACGGATAATTTTTTCAGCAATCTTGTCAAGCATAGCGGTGGTTACGCCTTCCCTGGTTGCTGTGTCCATCTCCGCAAGTACTTCGGCAACAATTTTGCCGGCATCGCGCATCATACTAATTTCCCTGGCTGATTTAAACTTGATCATCCTTGTTCACTACTTCATAAAGCCACGATAACTGCGCATCAGCATGTGGCTTTCAATTTGCTTAAATGTCTCAAGAACAACACCGACCACAATAATCAGCCCGGTGCCGCCAAAAACTATACTCATACCTGACAATCTCTCCAGTAATATCGGGAAAACCGCAATAAAGGCAAGTGAAAATGCACCTGCTGTAGTCAGTCTTGATGTTACCCTGGCCAGGTATTCGGCTGTCGGGCGACCGGGTCTCAGACCCGGGATAAAACCGCCGTATTTCTTGATATTACCTGCCACCTGGAAAGGATCAAACTGCACTGCGGTATAAAAATAGGTGAACAGTATAATTAATAGTATATATAACACCAGGTTAAGGTTGCTTCCCCAGCTAAGCATGTCAGCAATTCTCTGCGCCACCGGATGCTGAATGAAGCTGACCAGTGTCTGAGGAAAACTCAAAAGCACTGACGCGAAGATTACAGGAATAACCCCTGCCTGGTTTACTTTCATCGGGATGTGTGTCGCCTGGCCGCCGTACATCTTACGTCCGACCACACGCTTGCTGTACTGAACATTGATTCTGCGCTGCCCCTGATCGAGAGCAATAATACCGACAATCAGACCGAGAAGAACCAAGACGACTATGCCGATGATCAGCATGTTGATCTGCCCAAAACGATACTGCTCTGCCGCCATAGCCACACCAATCGGGAATCCGGCTACAATACCGGCAAAAATGATTAGTGATATACCGTTACCGATACCTTTTTCAGTTATCAGTTCACCCATCCACATCAGAAAAGCAGTTCCGGCAGTCATTGAGATGATAATCGTTATATAAGATAGAGTTGTTTTATCTACAACAGCTTCACCGGCAATCAGGGTTGCAAGACCAAGGGCCTGTATTACAGCAATAACGATTGTTCCATATCGGGTAATCTGTGAAATTTTCTTCCGGCCTTCCGGACCTTCCTGGCTCCACTCTTTCAGTTTTGGGATAACTATTGTCAACAGGTTCATGATAATAGAGGCGTTAATGTAAGGCATAATACCCAGTGCAAATATGGTGAAATTCTCCAGGTTTCCGCCACCGATAATGTTGACAAAACCGAAAATTGTATCTTGCTGGAAAAACTCAGCCAGCAAGGATGCATCCACACCTGGCACCGGAATAGCAGAGCCAACCCGGAAAACCACAAACATGGCCAGAGTAAAGAGGATACGTTGTCTGAGCTCTTTAATCCGCCAGGCAGTACGAATTGTTTCCAGCAATTTAAATCACCTCTGCCTTCCCGCCGGCTGCTTCAATTTTATCCTGTGCCTGCTTACTGAAACGATTTGCTTTAACTTCAAGTTTACGATCGATCTCACCGTTTCCGAGCACTTTGAGCGGATCGCGCATATTTCTGATCAAACCCGCTTCAACGAGCATTTCCGGTGTGACCGCTGTTCCTTTATCAAATACGTTCAGGTCGCTAACATTAACAATATTCCACTTTTGTTTAAATATATTGGTAAATCCGCGCTTAGGCAAACGCTGAAAATATGGCATCTGCCCGCCTTCAAAGCCACGGCGGATACCGGAACCCGAACGGGATTTCTGTCCTTTTTGTCCGCGACCGGATGTTTTACCCAATCCCGAGGACATTCCTCTTCCTTTACGTTTAGCCGCTTTCCTGGCTCCCTCAGGAGGCCTTAGTTCGTGTAAACGCATTGGCTACACCTCCCTCTATGCCGCTTCTTAAATCATTTGCTTTCTTCAACATTAATCAGATAATTAACTGTATTGGTCATACCCCTGATTACATCAGTATCATCATGAATGACACTCTGACCGATCTTCCTTAAACCAAGCGCCCTTACTGTACGGCGGTGATTAGGTTTACAGGTCAGAGGACTGCGGACCAGGGTAATTTGAATTTTTTTATTCGCCATAACTAATAACTCTCCTTAACCGAGCAGCTTCTCTACTTCAATACCGCGCAGATTACTCACTTCTTCAGCTCTCTTGAGCGACTTTAATCCTTCAATAGTTGCACTAACGATATTGATCGCATTGGAAGAGCCGAGAGATTTTGTAAGGATATCCCTGACTCCGGCCAGTTCGAGGACCGCACGTACAGGTCCACCGGCAATAACTCCGGTACCTTCTGAAGCGGGCTTGAGTAAAACTTTGCCGGCGCCGAAACGTCCTGTTACCTGATGGGTTATTGTTGTTCCAACCATGGGAACACGGATCAGATTCTTTTTCGCGTCCTCAATACCCTTGCGGATAGCTTCAGGAACTTCACCGGCTTTACCCATACCGGCTCCGACAACACCATTCTGATCACCAACAACGACCAGGGCGCTGAAGCTAAAACGGCGTCCGCCTTTAACGACCTTGGCCACACGATTTACTTTAACGACTTTTTCAATTAATTCCTGTGATGGTTCGATCTTTGACACCCCTGCAACACCCCCTTGTCAAAAGTTTAACCCGCCTTCACGGGCTCCTTCGGCCAGTTCTCTCACACGGCCGTGATAAAGATAACCGCCCCGATCAAAAACAACATCTTTTATGCCTTTATCGGCTGCTTTGCGAGCAAGCAGAGTCCCGACTTTATGGGCTGCTTCTTTGTTGCCACCGTAAGACAACTCCTTGCGCAGCTCGGGATCCAGGCTGGAGGCGGCAGCCAGGGTCTCTCCAGTATAATCATTGATCACCTGGGCATAAATATGTTTGCTGCTGCGGAAAACATTTAACCGGGGTCTTTCCGGCGTACCGCTTATTTTAACTCTCACCCTGCGGTGGCGCCGCTTCCGGTTGATCAAACGTGATTTTGCCTTAAGCACTATTTTACACCTCCAGGCGATTATTTGCCCGCCTTACCGACTTTCTGACGGACAGTTTCATTTTCATAACGTATACCTTTACCTTTATAAGGCTCAGGCGGGTAGGTCCTGCGAATAACCGCGGCAAGATTGCCTACTTTTTGCTTATCGATACCCCTGACTGTGATTTTAGTGGGGCTGGGCACTTCGATCTCCATATTTTCGCCGGGATCAAATTCAACAGGGTGAGAGAAGCCAATATTAAGAACCAGTTTCTTTCCCTGAAGAACAGCTTTATAACCAACACCAACCAACTCGAGGTTATGGCTGTAACCTTCTGTAACACCTACAACCATATTATCAATAAGCGTCCTGGTCAGACCGTGCAGCGCCCTGTGCTGAGGGTTGTCGGTAGGCCTTTTTACCAGGATTTTGTTCTCTTCCTGCTCGATAATCATTTCCCTGGGCAAATCTTGTGAAAGCTGACCCTTGGGACCTTTAACCGTAATATTACTACCGTCTAGCTGTACCTCTACATCAGCGGGTACAATGACGGGTTTTTTACCGGTTCGAGACATCGGTAAACCTCCTCGCTATGCTACCAGATATAGCATAAAACTTCGCCGCCTTTACCGGTTTCCCGGGCCTGGCGATCACTCATTAAGCCCTGTGAGGTAGAAATAACAGCTATTCCGAGACCTCCTAAGACTTTGGGCAGTTCATCTTTCTTAACAAAAACCCTCAAACCTGGTTTGCTGATTCTTTTCAGGCCACTTATAATTTTTTCCTGGTTCGGCCCGTATTTCAGATGAACACGTAAAAGGCCCTGTTTGTTGTCCTTAATATACTCATAATCTTTGATGAAACCTTCCTGCTTCATGATCGCCGCAATCGAGCGCTTCACATTCGAAGCAGGGATTTCCACAGTTTTATGCCGTACATTGTTGGCATTACGCACACGTGTCAGCATATCGGCAATCGGATCTGTCATCATTGGCAATCACAACCTCCTCTCATTCTTTCATCATCCTACCAGCTGGCTTTTTTAACTCCCGGTATTTTTCCCTCGTTGGCCAGATGACGAAAGCAAAGGCGGCACAGGCCGAATTTACGTAAATATGCCCTCGGGCGACCGCAAATGTGGCACCGGTTATAACCGCGAACCGCAAATTTGGGCTCTCTCTTGGCCTTGGCAATTAATGATTTCTTGGCCATCCTTTTCCTCCTTATACTTCCGCGAAAACTTCTTTAAGCAGCCTTAAAAGGCAGCCCCATCAAAGTAAGAAGCTCGCGTGCTTCTTCGTCAGTCTCAGCACTGGTTACTATAGTAATATCCATGCCGAGAACCCGTTCCACTTGACTATATTCGATTTCGGGAAAAATCAACTGTTCCTTAATGCCAATGGTAAAGTTTCCTCGCCCGTCAAAAGAGTGCGGCGAGATACCCCGGAAATCCCTGACCCTGGGAAGTGCAATATTAAAAAACTTATCCAGGAAGTCATACATGCGGATTCCGCGCAAAGTCAGTTTACAGCCAATAGGCATACCTTCACGAACCTTAAAACTGGCCACTGACCGACGCGCCCTGGTTATAATCGGTTTTTGACCGGTTATAATCGAGAGTTCATTTACCGCTGCATCCAGTATTTTCGGGTTTTCTTTTCCTTCACCCAAACCCATGTTGATTACTACTTTTTCTATCCGCGGCGCCTGCATAACGTTATTGTAGGAAAACCGCTTTACAAGGGCGGGCCTCACTTCTTCAAGGTATTTCTGCTTCATTCGTGACATCTTAGCGCTTTAACCCTCCTTACTTATCCAGCGATTCGCCGCATTTCCGACAAATACGAACCCGGCGCTCATCAGGAAGAACTTTTTTGGCTACCCGGGTTGGTTTACTGCAAGCCGGGCAGAGAACCATCACCTTAGACGCCGGAAACGCCGCTTCCATCTCCCTGATTCCCCCCTGGGGAACTTTTCGGGTCGGCTTGGCATGTTTTTTAATCATGTTGACCCCTTCCACCTTTACCCGGCCGAGGCGGGGAAAAGTGGCGATCACTTTACCTTTTTTACCTTTATCTTTCCCGGAGAGAACTAAAACTTTATCTCCCCGGCGAACAGACATCTTTTTTACTTCCACCGGTTTTTCGCCACCTCCAAAATGAACAACTAAATCACTTCCGGGGCCAGGGATACAATTTTCATAAATTCTTTTTCCCTCAGCTCACGGGCAACAGGGCCAAATATTCGAGTCCCCCGCGGATTATTCTGTTCATTAATAATAACTGCAGCATTCTCATCGAAGTGAATGTGAGAGCCATCTCTGCGGTTAAGCCGGCTTCTTGTCCGCACTATTACAGCCCTGACCACTTCGCCTTTTTTAACAACTCCACCCGGGGTAGCCTCTTTAACCGAAGCAACAATTATATCGCCTATATGGCCTGCTTTTCGCTTCGATCCTCCAAGGACCCTGATGCAAAGGACCTTTTTTGCTCCCGAGTTATCGGCTACATTTAAGATTGTTTCGCTTTGAATCATCGTTGCCTCTCCTTTCATTCCCCAACCGGCAGGCTATCCGGAAAGGGAATCTGCCTACAGCTTCGATCGCTGAACGATTTCCACCAGGCGCCATCTTTTATCTTTGCTAAGCGGCCTGGTTTCTACAATTCTTACTACATCGCCTACTCGGGATTCGTTTGCTTCATCATGAAATTTATACTTTTTCGACCGGCGGATAATTTTACCATATAATGGGTGTCTGGTGCTTCTTTCAACCAGAGCAACCCTGGTTTTATCCATTTTATCGCTAACAACACGGCCGCTGCGAACTTTACGATTTCCAGTTTCCAAATCGATGGGCCTCCCTTCCTATTCAGGCTCAGCTAAGGGCCCGTTCCCTGAGCACGGTTTTAACCCGGGCAATACTACGGCGGACCTCTTTAATGCGCATATAATTTTCCAACTGACCGGTGGCTTCCTGAAAACGCAGGTTAAAAAGCTCTTCCTTCAGCTCTTTAGCTTTTTCTTCCAATTCTTGCTCGTTAAATTCACGCACGTCTTTTACTTTCATTCGGATACACCACCTGATTCAGCTCTTTTCACGAACTTGGTCTTAATCGGCAGCTTATTCGCCGCCAGGCGCATTGCCTCTTTGGCAAGTTCTTCACTAACCCCGGCCAGTTCAAACATTATTCTTCCCGGCTTAACCACAGCTACCCAGTATTCCGGGGAACCTTTACCTTTACCCATTCGGGTTTCAGCCGGTTTTTCAGTAACAGGTTTGTCGGGGAAGATGCGAATCCATACTTTTCCACCCCTCTTGATAAACCTGGTCATTGCAATACGAGCCGCTTCGATCTGCTGACTGCTGATCCATGAAGGCTCGAGGGCCTGCATACCGTATTCGCCAAACTGAACAACGGTGCCACCCTTGGCCTTGCCTTTCATCCGACCACGGTGCTGACGGCGGAATTTAACCCGCTTAGGCATTAACATTGGCGTCTACCTCCTCCGCAGGCTTATCCTTACCCGGCTTCGAGGGTAAAATCTCCCCTTTGTAAATCCATACTTTTACTCCAATACGACCATAAGTAGTTTTTGCTTCAGTGAAACCATAGTCAATATTGGCGCGCAGTGTTTGCAGGGGCACTGTTCCCTCATGATAGCTCTCATTACGAGCCATCTCGGAACCACCAAGCCTGCCGCTGCAGGCAATTTTAATGCCCTTGGCTCCATTGCGCATAGTGCGGAATACAGCCTGCTTCATAGCCCTTCTGAATGCGATACGTCTTTCAAGCTGAGATGCTACACTTTCAGCAACCAGAAATGCATCAAGTTCGGGCTTCTTAATTTCAATAATATTTAAGTGCACTTTTTTATCAGTCATCGCTTCGAGCTTCTTGCGTAACTCTTCAACACCGGCACCGCCGCGGCCGATTACCATACCCGGCTTGGCGGTATGAATATTAATCCTCAGGTTATTCGCTGCCCGCTCAATTTCGATACGTGACACCGAAGCGCTCTGCAAAGTTTTCTGGACATACTCCCTGATCTGTAAATCTTCATGTAAGAGCTCTTTATAGTTCTTACTGGCAAACCAGCGGGCATCCCAATCACGGATTACTCCGATTCGAAATCCGATGGGGCTAACTTTTTGTCCCACAACTAGACCCCCTTTCTCTCTTTGACTACAACCGTTATATGGCTGGTTCTTTTCAAAATCAGAAAGCGCCTGCCCCTGGCCCGCGGCTGAACCCGTTTCAAGGTTGGACCTTCATCAACATAAGCTTTATCGATATAAAGATTGCCGCGATTTAATTCCAGGTTATTCTCGGCATTGGCTGCCGCAGATTTAACCACTTTGGTAACCACTTCGGCAGCACGGCGCGGTGTATAGCGAAGGATGCTAATTGCTTCATCAAGATCTTTATTACGAATAAGATCGACAACAGCTCTAACTTTTCGCGGCGCCAGGCGCACGTAGCGGGCTTGTGCTCTTGCTTCCATTGATATCCTTGCCTCCTTAAGCCCTACTTCAAAGTAGTAGAGCGCTCGGTATGGTGCCCGTGCCCCCTGAAGGTTCGGGTCGGAGCAAATTCTCCAAGTTTATGTCCAACCATATCTTCGCTGATGTAAATCGGCACATGTCTGCGGCCGTCATGAACGGCAATGGTGTGCCCTACCATATCAGGGAATATGGTCGAACGGCGGGACCAGGTCTTAATAACCTTTTTGTCTCCCTTTTCGTTCATCTGCTCAATTCTTTTCATTAAGCTGCCCTCAACATAAGGGCCCTTTTTCAGTGAACGTGACAATTAAGATAACCTCCCTTTCAGGCGGAAATCACGCCGTTTACCGCACCAGGCGATTCCGGACGCGCCTTCCGACTACTTCTTACGGCGGCGGACAATAAGCCGATCCGAATCTTTATTTTTCTTGCGGGTTTTGTAACCCAGGGTCGGTTTGCCCCAGGGAGTTACCGGTCGTTTCAAGCCGATCGGCGCTCTACCCTCACCGCCACCATGCGGATGGTCACAGGGGTTCATAACCGAACCGCGAACTGTCGGCCTCCGACCCAGCCAACGGCTGCGTCCGGCTTTACCGATAGTAAGGTTTTCGTGCTCAATATTGCCAATCTGCCCCACAGTTGCACGGCACTCAAGCGGCACCAATCTTACCTCACCGGAAGGCAGGCGTATAAAAGCCTGGTCCCCCTCCTTCGCTGAAAGCTGTGCGGCAGTTCCGGCCGAACGGGCCAGCTGGCCGCCATGACCCCGCTTCATTTCAATGTTGTGAACAAATGTGCCAACGGGAATCGATCGCAGCGGCATTGCGTTACCAGGCCTGACTTCAACCTTAACGCCCGAAATTACTGTCTGTCCGGTACGAAGACCCAATGGAGCAAGAATGTAACGCTTCTCGCCATCGGCGTAATGGAGCAGGGCAATATTTGCTGTCCGGTTCGGATCGTACTCAATACCTGCAACTTTAGCCGGCACATCATCTTTATTACGTTTAAAATCAATAATCCGGTAAGCGCGCTTATGCCCTCCGCCCTGGTGGCGGACAGTAATCCTGCCGTACGAGTTGCGTCCGGCCTGTTTATTCAGAGGTGCCAGAAGTGATTTTTCCGGCTCCGACTTTGTAATTTCTTCAAACGTTGATACGGTGGCAAACCGCCGCCCCGGTGAAGTGGGTTTAAAACGTTTAACAGCCATTTATGTTTCCCTCCTTCTACTAGCGGCTTTCAAACAGCTCTATCGGTTTGCTGCCTTCGGCCAGGGTAATTACAGCCTTTTTCCAACTGGGTTGTTTGCCTTCAGGATAACGACCCAGGCGCTTTCTTTTACCCTTGAAGTTGGCTGTGTTGACTGCCTTTACCTTGACGTCAAAAATTTCTTCAAGGGCACGTTTTATTTCAATTTTGTTTGCTCTGCCGGAAACGACAAAAGTATACTTATTTTCTTCCATCAGGTCGGAAGATTTCTCACTAACCAGGGGACGAATGATTACTTCTCTTGCATCTCTCATCCGCCAAACACCTCCTCAACCTGCTGCAGCGCGGTTTTATTCATTACCAGGTAGTTGTAAGTAAGAATATCAAGCACATTTAACTGCCGGGCTATGACTGTCTTGACCCTGGGCAGATTGCGTGCAGCTTTGATAATATTGAGATCAGGCTGATCCAATACTATCAGGGCTCCTCCGCTGACCTTCAGATTTTCAAGTAATAAAACCATTTTCTTGGTCTGCGGTGTGTCAATGGCATAGTCATCAATTATAACCATTTTTCCTTCATTTACCTTATCGCTTAAAGCTGATTTAAGCGCTGCGCGGCGCATTTTTTTCGGTACCTTCGGGTTATAATCCCTTGGCTGAGGTCCGAAAGTAACACCACCGCCGGCCCACAAGGGCGAACGTGTGCTGCCGTGACGGGCGCGTCCTGTTCCTTTTTGCGGCCATGGTTTTGCTCCGCCGCCTCTAACTTCGCTGCGGTCCTTGGTTGAAGCAGTACCGAGCCTACGCCTGGCCGCCTGTGATACGGCTGTCTGGTGAAGTGCCCCCTGCTTAAGCGGAGCGCTGAAAAGACCGTCGTTTAATTCGATCTCTTCTACCTGTTCACCGTCTCTATTGTATAAAGATAATTTAGGCATATTCAGGGCATCTCCTTTCTTTGGGCTATCCGTTTACCGGCTTTTTACCGACTCTTTAATTTCTAAAAGGCCGCCTCTTGGTCCGGGCACTGAACCCTTGACAAGAAGCAGGTTTTTACCGGCATCGGAATCGACAATCAGCAGGCGCTGTATAGTACGCCGCCAACCGCCCATACGTCCCGGTAATCTTCGGCCTTTAAAGACTCGCGCCGGAGCTACGGAACCCAGAGAGCCAGGGCCTCGGTGATAATGAGAACCGTGCGTTTTCGGGCCCCTGCTGAATCCCATTTTTTTAATTGAACCGGCGAAACCTTTTCCCCTGGCAACCGCGCTAACATCAACATAGTCACCGGCAGAAAAGCGATCAGCTTTGATTTCCTGGCCTAGTTTATACTGGCCGGGATCCTCCACCTGGAATTCGCGAAGAAAGCGCAGTGGGTTTACCTTGGCCTGCTGAAAGTGTCCTTTCATGGGGCGATTTACCCGTTGCTCTTTCTGATCAACAAATCCAAGCTGAATACTGTTGTAACCATCTGAATCCGTACTTTTAACCTGAACTACCCGGCAGGGTCCGGCTTCAAGAACAGTAACCGGCACTACACGTCCCTGCTCATCATAGATCTGGGTCATTCCAATTTTACGCGCTAATATTGCTTTAGTCATTATATTTAAGGCACCTCCCGTCTATCAGTTAGAGCTTAATCTCAATGTCAACACCGGCAGGCAAATCAAGCCTCATCAAAGCGTCGATTGTCTTCGGTGTCGGTTCTAAGATGTCAATCAGACGCTTATGAGTGCGCATTTCGAATTGCTCCCGGGAGTCTTTATATTTATGCGGCGCACGTATAACTGTGTAAAGGCTTCTTTCTGTCGGCAAAGGAACCGGGCCGGATACATCTGCACCGGTGCGGCGCGCCGTTTCAACAATTTTACCGGCAGACTGATCTAGTAAATGATGATCAAAAGCTCTCAATCTGATCCTGATTTTTTGGTTAGCCATGAACAAATCCTCCTTATCGCCTGATTAAATCAGAGCTGCTCCGTAAAAATTCCCCGACTGCTTTGCCGGCAACCTTCTACTTCATCGCTACTTAACTTAAATTACTTATTCGCTTACAGCGGTAACTACGCCTGCGCCGACGGTGCGACCGCCTTCGCGGATAGCGAAACGCAAACCTTCTTCCATGGCGATGGGAGTGATCAGTTCAATATCCATGTTGACGTTATCGCCGGGCATGACCATTTCCATCCCTTCCGGAAGGGTAATGTTACCGGTAACGTCAGTTGTCCTGAAGTAGAACTGCGGACGGTAACCCTGGAAAAAGGGTGTGTGACGACCGCCTTCTTCTTTCTTCAGCACGTATACTTCGGCTTTAAACTTGGTATGCGGCTTGATCGTCCCCGGCTTGGCCAATACCTGGCCGCGCTCTACTGATTCACGGTCTATCCCGCGCAGCAGTACGCCAATGTTATCGCCTGCCTCAGCGTAATCCATCAGCTTGCGGAACATTTCAACTCCGGTAGCAACGGTCTTGCGGGGCTTTTCTTCAAATCCAACAATTTCTACTTCGTCGCCTACTTTAATCTGGCCTCTTTCAACTCTGCCGGTTACGACAGTGCCACGGCCGGTAATCGAAAAGACGTCTTCGATCGGCATCGAGAAGGGTTTGTCTTTTTCTCTTTCGGGCATCGGTATATAGTTGTCAAGCGCGTCCATTAAGTCCCAGATCGGCTTGCAGCATTCACATTCTCTGCCACCACAACCGCATTCGCCGGCTTTAAGGGCTGAACCAATAATTACCGGGGTGTCATCTCCGGGGAATTCGTATTCGCTTAACAGGTCTCTTACTTCCATTTCTACCAGTTCTAAGAGTTCCGGGTCGTCTACCATATCGGCTTTGTTTAAAAAGACGATGATGTAAGGAACACCGACCTGACGCGATAGCAAGATGTGCTCGCGGGTCTGCGGCATCGGCCCATCTGCCGCCGATACTACCAAAATCGCTCCGTCCATCTGCGCCGCTCCGGTAATCATGTTCTTGACATAGTCTGCGTGTCCGGGGCAGTCTACATGGGCATAGTGACGATGCTCACTTTCATATTCCACGTGCGCTGTCGCTATGGTTATGCCTCTTTCTTTCTCTTCCGGCGCCTTGTCAATCTCGTCAAACGAGGTCTTGCTCGCAAAACCGGCGCTCGATAAACAATAAGTCATCGCCGCCGTCAGCGTGGTCTTACCGTGGTCCACGTGACCAATCGTCCCTACGTTAACGTGCGGTTTCGTCCGCTCAAACTTCTGCTTAGCCAACTAAATACACCTCCAACTATTATTAAGCACCGCTTTGAGTGATAATTTTTTGAGCAATGCTCTGTGGTACCTCTTCATAACGATAAAACTCCATATTATATACTCCACGGCCCTGAGTATGCGAACGTAGTTCGGTAGCGTATCCAAATATTTCGGATAGAGGCACTACACCCCTGACTATCTGCAGCCCGCTTTTTAACTCAGTGCCGAGAATACGTCCGCGACGGCTGGTAAAATCTCCGATAATATCGCCAACATACTCCTCGGGAGCGGTAACTTCAACTTTCATTACCGGTTCCAAAAGTACCGGTTTCGCTTTGGATAGCGCAGTTTTAAGCGCCTTTGAAGCGGCAATGCGGAATGCCATTTCCGATGAATCGACTTCGTGGAAAGAACCGTCTTTCAAGACAACCTTGATATCTACAACCGGGTAACCGGAGAGAACACCGTTTAAAGCTGATTCTTTCAAACCGCCTTCCACTGAAGGGATAAACTCTTTCGGAATTGCTCCGCCAACAATTTTGTTTTCAAAAACAAATCCGCCACCTGATTCAAGCGGTGAAAGCTCAATTACAACGTGACCATACTGACCGCGTCCACCTGACTGACGGACAAATTTACCTTCAGCAGATGTTTCACCTAAAACAGTTTCCTTGTAAGCTACCTGCGGATTGCCGACATTAGCCTGTACTTTAAACTCGCGCAGCAAACGGTCAACTATGATTTCCAGGTGAAGCTCGCCCATCCCGGATATAATTGTCTGTCCCGTTTCCTTATCGCTGTAAATCTGGAAAGTCGGATCTTCTTCGGACAGATGCTGCATAGAAACAGTCATTTTATCCTGGTCAGCTTTAGTTTTTGGTTCGATAGCAATAGAAATAACCGGCTCGGGAAATTGAATATTCTCTAAAACAATCTGCTTATCGAGCGCACAGAGTGTATCGCCGGTACTGATCTCTTTTGGACCAATTATCCCAATAATATCACCGGTTGTGGCGCGATCAATTTCCTCCCGGAAATTGGCATGCATGCGAATCAGGCGTCCTATCCGCTGACGCTTCTGTCGCGCAGCGTTGTAGACTACCGATCCTTTTTCAAGCGTACCGGAATAAACCCGGGCAAAAGCTAATTTACCGACAAAGGGATCCACCATAATTTTAAAAACCAGGGCAGCGAAAGGCGCATCATTTGCGGGCAAGCGAAAATCTTCCTCCCCGTTGTTGGGATTAAACCCTTTTACTGCGCCAACGTCAACTGGTGAAGGCATAAGGTTAACAACAGCATCCAACAGCAGCTGTACACCTTTATTTTTATATGATGAACCACACAAAACAGGCACAAGATTATCATGGATAACCGCCTTGCGCAATGCCTTATATATGTCGTCAGAACTAATTTTTTCACCACTAAAGTATTTTTCCATCAAAGAGTCGTCTACATCAGCAACTGCTTCAAGAATCTTCTCCCGATATTCAGCCACCAATTCTAACATATCTTCAGGAATATCGCTCTCGTTACTGCGCGTGCCAAGATCATCTTCATATATAATTGCGCGCTCTGAAATAAGGTCAATAACCCCGGCAAATTCACTTTCAGTACCAACCGGAAGCTGAAGCGGAAGGGCATGAGCATGAAGCCTGTCCTGAAGCTGGCCCAACACACTGAAAAAATCTGCGCCAACTGCATCCATTTTATTTATGTAGGCCAATCGCGGTACATGGTATCGATCAGCCTGACGCCAAACAGTTTCCGATTGCGGCTCAACCCCGCCCTTGGCGCAAAAGATTGCTACCATTCCATCAAGAACACGCAATGAACGTTCAACCTCAACTGTAAAGTCCACGTGCCCGGGCGTATCGATAATATTAATTAAAAAATCGCGCCACCGGCAGGAAGTTGCAGCCGAAGTAATCGTAATACCGCGTTCCTGTTCCTGAGCCATCCAGTCCATAGTAGCTGTTCCTTCATGCACTTCACCCAACCGGTGCAAACGCCCGGTATAGAAAAGAATTCTCTCTGTTGTTGTTGTTTTGCCGGCATCAATATGTGCAGCAATACCAATATTTCTAATCTGGCTCAATTGTGCTTCCTTGCTCATTTCATCCCTCCTTCCAAAGACGGTAGTCAGAAATCAGAGAACCGGAAATCCGGATAAACTCAAAACCCTGACATCGATTGATTTTCATGATTAAACCGCCCGGATCATAAAATTGCTTCTACCAGCGGTAGTGGGCAAAAGCCTTATTGGCTTCAGCCATTCTATGCGTATCTTCTTTTTTCTTAATCGAACCGCCTGCGTTATTGGCAGCATCCATCAGTTCTCCGGCCAGTCTCTGGGCCATGGTTTTCTCACCACGGTTGCGGGCAAAACCGATTACCCAGCGGATAGCCAAAATGTTTTTACGATGCGTGCTGACTTCAACCGGAACCTGATATGTGGCACCGCCAACCCGACGCGGCTTAACCTCAAGCACAGGAGCTACATTACGTATAGCGTTTTCAAAAATTTCATGCGGCTCTTTACCGGTTTTCTCCCGGATTATTTCAAAAGCATCATAGATAATTTCCTGGGCGGAACCCCTCTGACCGTCATACATTAGCTTATTAATAAAGCGGGTTACCAGCTTGCTGTTGTATACCGGATCAGCCAAAATTTCCCGTTTCGATACAGGACCTTTACGTGGCATTTTAATTCATCCACTCCTTACTTATTTACTGCGCCTTCGGCCGCTTTGTGCCGTATTTCGAACGTCCCTGCGCCCTGTTTTCAACACCGGCCGCATCGAGAGCTCCCCTTACCAGGTGATAGCGCACACCAGGTAAATCCTTTACTCTTCCACCCCTGACAAGGACCACTGAGTGTTCCTGCAGGTTGTGCCCAATCCCTGGAATGTAGGCGGTTACTTCAATCCCATTGGTCAGGCGGACTCTGGCAATTTTACGTAAGGCCGAGTTCGGTTTCTTTGGTGTGGTTGTCGAAACACGGGTGCAAACGCCCCTTTTCTGCGGGGAACGTTCAAGCGCCGGAGCAGACGATTTTTTGGTCATTTGCTTGCGGCCCTTACGAACTAATTGGTTAATTGTCGGCATTAGTCCACCTCCTTTTTATTCAGTAATGGCAGCTACTGCCGCTTTTACTTTAATTCCGCATATCCTGCCGAGCTGAATCATCGAATCTACATATTGAACTTCGATATTATTCGCTTCGCACAGAGAAATTACGGGTCGAATCACTTTATCTTCTGCATCCCTGGCAACGATAACCATACTTGCTTCCCTTTTTTCCAGGGCTTTAAGCGTCTGTTTTGTACCAACCACTTTATGTTTGGTATTCTTTAGTAAATCTTCCACCGGAAAGGCACACTCTCCTTATTGCCATACCTATCCCAGGCACGCCTTCAGACGCACTTTAAGATTCTATCACCGCAGCATAGGCTTGTCAATTAAAACTTCTATTAAAGTCCAATTAAAGTCCAAAAATATTAATCCTCGAGCACTTCCGGATCTTCTTCAATACTCTCAGAACGGTTATCGGTTTGCGCCGATACAACTGTTTCTTCAGAGTCAATCACGTGATCGATATCAATCACATTTTCTTCATCCGCCTCGGTTTCAAGACCCAGCGGGTGAACATTTATGTTGCGGTAGCGGGTCATACCGGTTCCTGCCGGGATTAGCTTTCCGATAATAACATTTTCTTTCAAACCCAGCAGCTGATCCTGGCGGCCTTTAATCGACGCCTCGGTAAGCACCCGGGTTGTTTCCTGGAATGAAGCCGCAGACAGGAACGATTCGGTAGCAAGAGATGTCTTAGTAATGCCAAGCAACAGCGGGCGGGCTAAAGCCGGCTGTCCGCCCTCTTCAACCACGGCTGAGTTTATCTCTTCAAAGACATGACTGTCAAGCATTCCTCCTGGCAAAAGATCTGTATCACCGGGATCTTCTACCTTAACTTTCTTAAGCATCTGCCTCACAATGATCTCGATGTGTTTATCGCTAATATCAACACCCTGCATCTTATATACCCACTGTACCTCTTTAAGCAGGTATAACTGAACACCACGCACACCCTTAACTTTAAGCAGTTCATGTGGGTTAATCGAACCTTCGGTAAGCTCATCACCGGCATTTACATTCTGACCGTTTTCAATTTTTATCCTCGCTCCGTACGGTATCGGATAGACCCGGCTTTCACCATGTTCGGCCGTTAATCTAATCTCACGCTTGTAGCGGGTTTCCATTAGTTCAATTTCACCGGCAATTTCAGCAATCAGCGACTGTCCCTTAGGTTTACGAGCCTCAAAAAGCTCTTCAACCCTGGGTAAACCCTGGGTAATATCGTCGCCGGCCACACCGCCGGTGTGGAAAGTACGCATTGTCAGCTGAGTGCCTGGTTCACCAATTGACTGGGCGGCTATAATGCCGACGGCTTCGCCTACATTAACAATCTTTCCGTTAGCGAGATCGCGTCCATAACACTTGACACAAACTCCGTGACGTGTTTTACAGGTAAGCACCGAGCGGAATCGCACTTCGGTAATATTAAGTTTAGCAACTTTCACAGCCAGTTCTTCCGTAATTAGGGTATCAGCCGGTATTACAACCTCATCTGTTTCGGGGTGATAAACCGGCTCCATGGTATAGCGACCAATCAAACGATTTACTGCTTCCTCAAGTGGCTCATCGCTTTCGAGAAATTCGCTTAATCCGATAGACTGACCGGTGCCGCAATCATCTTCACGGACAATAACATCCTGAACAACATCGACAAGACGACGGGTAAGGTAACCTGAGTCGGCAGTTTTTAGTGCCGTATCGGCGAGCCCTTTCCGGGCGCCGTGCGTTGAAATGAAGTACTCCAAAACTGTCAGTCCCTCACGGAAGTTAGCCTTAATGGGAACGTCAATAATCCTACCGGTCGGGTCGGCCATAAGACCGCGCATTCCGGCAAGCTGCGTTATCTGCGATTCATTACCACGGGCCCCTGAATGAGCCATCATGTAGATGGGGTTTAACTCATCAAGACCACTCATCAGGGCCTTTGTAACCTGGTCTTTTGCCTTGCCCCAAACCTCGATGACCCGATCATAACGTTCGCTTTCCGTTATCAGGCCATGTGAGTACTGAGTTTCAGTAGTTTCCACTTTTTCTTCAGCATCTTTGAGAATTTCCTGTTTTTGCTCCGGAACCAGAATATCGCTGACCGCGACAGTAACCCCGGCGCGGGTAGCATAATGGAATCCGAGTTTTTTAACCTGGTCTAAAATTTCTGCCGTCTTAGTGTTACCATACATGCGATAACAGCGGGCAATAAGTTCCGCCAGAAAATCTTTTTTTATCGCCTTATTCCGCGGCTGGTTTTTAAGCAACTGTGTCGGATCAAGGCCTTTAATTGGAACAAAAGTATTTTCAGGCAGAGAATCGTTAAAGTCAGCATTATTCATGAAGGGGAAGTCTTTCGGAAAGACCTCGTTAAAGATTACCTTGCCGGCAGTAGTTAAAATATATTTTTTACGGCGCGCAAAATCCCGACCTTTAAAACCGGCAGCCCTGATAAGAATACGCGCATGAAGATCAAGATAACCGAGTTCATAAGCCATTACTGCTTCATCCGTATCGGGGAAAACTTTTCCTTCACCTTTTACCCCGTCTTTTTCAAGGGTAAGGTAATAGCAACCAAGCACCATATCCTGGGTAGGGGTGGTTACCGGACGCCCTTCTTTTGGATTAAGTATATTATGTGCTGATAGCATTAATAAACGCGCTTCAGTTTGGGCTTCAGCAGAAAGCGGCACGTGAACGGCCATCTGGTCGCCATCAAAGTCAGCGTTATAAGCCGAACAAACCAGAGGGTGAATCTGAATTGCGCGCCCCTCGACCAGGACAGGTTCAAAAGCCTGGATACCAAGACGGTGCAGGGTAGGCGCCCTGTTGAGCAGCACAGGGTGATCTTTAATTACTTCTTCAAGAACATCCCATACTTCGGGACGCACCTTTTCAACCATGCGTTTTGCGCTCTTTATATTATGAGCAAGGCCGTCACTGACCAAACGCTTCATCACGAAGGGTTTAAATAGTTCAAGAGCCATCTCTTTCGGTAAGCCGCACTGGTAAAGTTTTAACTCGGGACCAACAACAATAACCGAGCGACCTGAATAGTCAACCCTCTTGCCAAGCAAGTTCTGACGGAAACGTCCCTGTTTTCCTTTAAGCATGTCACTGAGTGACTTAAGGGGGCGATTACCGGGTCCGGTTACCGGGCGGCCGCGGCGGCCGTTGTCAATTAATGCATCAACAGCTTCCTGCAGCATTCGTTTTTCATTACGGACAATGATATCAGGAGCGCCAAGATCAAGAAGCCGCTTCAGACGATTGTTGCGGTTAATTACTCTTCTGTATAAATCATTTAGATCTGATGTTGCAAACCGTCCACCGTCCAGCTGAACCATTGGCCGCAGGTCGGGTGGAATTACCGGTATAGCATCCAGGATCATCCAGGATGGATCGTTTCCAGACTGTCTGAACGCCTCTACCACTTCAAGACGGCGAATTGCGCGCACTTTTTTCTGTCCGCTTGATGTAGCCAGCTCTTCACGTAATTCTAAAGCAATCTCTTCAAGATCAAGGCCGGTTAATAGTTTTTTAACCGCTTCTGCACCCATCTCGGCCTTGAAACCTTTATTGCTTTTAAAAAGCGCCTGGTATTTTTCGAAATACTCGCGGTATTCGACTTCTGTCAAAAGCTGTTTCTTGCTTAAATAGGTATCACCGGGATCAATTACCACATAAGCGGCAAAATAGAGTACTTTTTCAAGAGCCCGCGGCGACATATCGAGCAGAAGGCCCATCCTGCTGGGAATTCCCTTAAAATACCAGATGTGAGATACCGGAGCGGCCAGCTCAATATGGCCCATCCGCTCCCGGCGCACCTTAGCCCTGGTTACCTCAACGCCACAGCGATCACAAACAATACCGCGGTAACGAACCCGTTTGTATTTGCCGCAATGGCATTCCCAGTCTTTTTGCGGACCGAATATTTTTTCACAGAAGAGCCCTTCACGTTCCGGCTTGAGAGTCCGGTAATTGATTGTTTCCGGTTTCTTGACTTCACCTCTCGACCAGGCTCTAATTTGTTCAGATGAAGCCAGACCAATTTTTAAGGCATCAAAATTATTAACATCCAACAAAAAGATCTCTCCTTTCGCCAGGGGTCAGCCTGAGCTACTAGTAGATGTTTTCTTCGTCTTCATCAAGCTCGTCCGGTTCTTCATCCGGCTCTTCTTCAATTCTTGGTTTTTTCGACGCACGCTTCGGTTTCAGCTCTTCATCACTTTCATCGTCATCATTTTTTTCAAGTTCTTCAAGCTGTTCGAGGGATACTTCCTCGACTTCATCAGGTTTTATTACCTTCGAAACCACTACCTGATCTTCTTTTTCCCCGCTTGTAACAACAATATCTTCATCTTTAGTGGCGGGTTTAGTGGCGGGTTCTTCAACTTTACCTGATTTAACCTTTTCTGCATTTGTAGGATCGGCTGCAGATTCCTTACGGTAAACGAAATGGTCAAGATCGTCTTCATCTGATTCCATTCCTTCAATATTTACATCAAGGCGACGATAATCGGTATCGTCGTCACCTTCCTTAATCTCCACCTCGCCTGTTTCCTCGCTGAGGACACGAACATCTAGGCAGAGACTTTGCAGCTCCTTGATTAAAACCTTGAATGATTCCGGCACGCCCGGTTCAGGAATATTCTCACCTTTGACAATTGCTTCATAGGTTTTAACCCGTCCGACGACATCATCAGACTTAACAGTGAGAATCTCCTGTAATGTATAAGCCGCGCCGTAGGCTTCAAGAGCCCAAACTTCCATCTCACCGAAACGCTGCCCGCCAAACTGGGCTTTACCGCCAAGCGGCTGCTGTGTAACCAGCGAGTACGGACCGGTTGAACGAGCATGAATTTTATCATCAACAAGGTGGGCCAGTTTCAACATGTAAACATATCCTACTGTAATCTTCTCATCAAAAGGCTCACCGGTGCGGCCGTCGTAAAGAATAGTTTTGCCGTTCTCGGGAAGTCCGGCCTCGGAAAATGCGGCAAATACATCATCTTCCGATGCTCCGTCAAAAACTGGTGAGGCAATCTCAATGTCAAGAACTTTTGCCGACCAGCCAAGGTGAGCCTCCAGCACCTGGCCGATATTCATCCTTGAAGGAACCCCGAGAGGATTAAGAACAATCTCCAGGGGAGAGCCGTCAGGCATGAAGGGCATATCTTCTTCAGGCAGAATACGGGCGATTACACCCTTGTTACCGTGTCTGCCGGCCATTTTATCTCCTTCAGAAATTTTCCGCTTCTGGGCCACATAAACTCGCACCAGCTGATTAACTCCCGGAGAAAGTTCATCGCCCTCTTCACGGTTAAAGACTTTTACATCAACTACTATACCGGATTCACCGTGAGGTATACGCAAAGAAGTATCGCGAACCTCACGCGCTTTTTCGCCAAATATTGCTCTTAATAGCCTTTCTTCTGCAGTCAGCTCTGTTTCACCCTTGGGGGTCACTTTGCCGACCAGAATATCACCGGCTCTTACTTCAGCGCCGACTCGAATAATACCGCGCCCATCAAGATCTTTTAGCGCTTCTTCACCAACATTTGGTATGTCGCGGGTAATCTCTTCAGGACCCAACTTGGTGTCACGGGCTTCCGACTCGTACTCTTCAATATGAATAGAAGTGTACACATCGTCCTTAACAAGTTTTTCACTGATCAGTATTGCATCCTCATAGTTGTAACCTTCCCAGGGGAGGAACGCCACCAGCACATTTCTGCCCAGAGCCATCTCACCTTTGCTCGTACATGAACCATCGGCAATAACTTCACCGACCTTTACCGTCTGACCGTGCCTGACAATGGGATGCTGGTTAACACAAGTACCCTGGTTGGAACGTTTAAACTTTTGCAATACATATATATCCAGGCCGTTATCAAGACCTGGCTTGCGATCTGTTTCAAATTTCTCACGTGTTCGTCCGTTGATGATATAGTTTTGGCCTTCACCGTCTTCAGCACGACGAACTATGATTTCATTACTTGTAACCCTTACAACCTCTCCGTCATTCAAACAGATTGCCACTGCCCCGGAATCAACAGCAGCCTTGTATTCAAGGCCGGTTCCCACCAGGGGTGCTTCGGTCTTTAAAAGGGGCACAGCCTGGCGCTGCATGTTCGCACCCATCAGGGCGCGGTTGGCATCATCGTTCTCAAGGAACGGAATTAGAGCGGTGGCCACACTAACCAGCTGTTTCGGTGAAACGTCCATAAAATCGACATCGTTAGGGCTTCGCATAACCGTATCATAATAGTAGCGACAGGCAACCCGGTTGGCTGCAAAACGGCCATCATCATTTAGGATAGCGTTCGCCTGGGCAATTACAAAACGGTCTTCATCGTCGGCTGTAAGGTAGACTATTTCAGAAGTTACCCGCCCTTCTTTTTTATCAACGCGGCGGTAAGGAGTTTCAATAAAACCGTAATTGTTAATGCGGGCATAAGTGCCCAGTGAACCAATCAAACCAATGTTCGGTCCCTCAGGAGTTTCAATCGGGCAAATCCGACCATAGTGAGAGTGATGTACATCGCGCACTTCAAACCCGGCTCGCTCACGACTTAAGCCGCCCGGACCAAGAGCGCTAAGACGACGTTTATGGGTAAGCTCGGCCAGCGGGTTGGTCTGATCCATGAACTGCGAAAGCTGGCTGCTGCCAAAAAATTCTTTGATTGAAGCAATTACCGGTCTGATGTTGATCAAAGCCTGCGGTGTGATTGCTTCTACATCCTGGATGGTCATCCGCTCCCGGACAACCCTTTCCATTCTCGACAAACCGATTCTGAACTGGTTCTGCAGCAGTTCACCAACACTGCGCAAACGTCGGTTCCCAAGGTGATCAATATCGTCTATATAGCCGATACCGTCAAAAAGATTGAGAATATAGCTTACTGTAGCAATAATATCGGCAACAACCAGGTGCCTGGTTGAGAGTTCAACCGTACCGTTACCGATCACAAGATGAACTTCATCGCGATGCCTGACTTTAGCTCGCTTTATCCCGTGTTCATCAATGATTTTGCCAGCTTCTTCATCAATAACCGTTCCCGCGGGGTAAATAACATCACCACTTAGGGGATCTACAATATCTTCGGCAAGTTCCTGGCCGAATAAACGGTTAGACATTGAAAGCTTTTTATTGGCCTTAAAGCGGCCGACATGAGCAAAATCATATCTTTTACCGTCAAAGAAGAGCGACTCAAAAAGCGAGCGGGCGTTATCAACATTTAAAGGTTCACCGGGACGGAGACGCTTGTATATCTCAAGTAAAGCCGAATCTTCAGAATCGGTATGGTCCTTTTCAATAATCTCTGCCAGGCGCGAATCATTTCCCAAAAGCTCAAGAATCTGCTCGTCAGTGCCGTAACCAATTGCTCTTAGCAGGACTGTTACCGGAATTTTTCTGGTCCGGTCGACCCTGACAAAAATATTGTCTGATACATCTGTTTCAAACTCGAGCCACGTTCCACGATTCGGAATAATTGTAGCGCTGATAAGCTCTTTGCCTGTGCTACCGGTAGGATCAGGCTGCTTTTTAAAATAAACCCCCGGCGAACGAACCAGCTGGCTGACGATAACCCTTTCAGCACCGTTAATAATAAAGGTGCCGTTTTCAGTCATCATCGGAAAATCGCCCATGAAAACTTCCTGCTCCTTAACTTCACCGGTTTCCTGGTTGATCAGGCGCACCCTCACTTTGAGGGGGACGGCATAGGTGGCATCACGCTCTTTGCAATCGTCAACCGAATACTTCGGTTCACCGAGCGTATAGTCAAAAAATTCCAGAACCAAGTTGCCGGTAAAATCCTGGATAGGAGAAAAATCTTCAAATATTTCTTTTAATCCCTGGCTTAAAAACCATTCAAAGGAACTGCTCTGAACTTCAATCAGGTTTGGTAAATCAAGAACTTCGGTGATGCGGGCATAGGAACGACGATTGTTACTAACTGCTGCAACACTACTGGACATTAAAAAAAATCACTCCCCTGTTACCTGGTTTATGATTTAGAAACCGAGATAAATCGGGCTGAAATCATAATACAGCCCTGTTACTACTGTTACTCCTAAGGGTATGTAAATTATTCAAGAAGACTGACTGAATCATTCTTAAAAAAGCACATAGTGGTAGTACTAGACATCTTAAGATATTATCACAAGGAAAAGGGGGTGTCAACGGTCTTAAGCGATTATTTTTATAAAGTGAAAGAATTTTTCTATTCTTATCTTGTCAAATAATTTATGACATAAAGGTAGAAAAAGTGACGAATCGGCTTTTACCAAACTCGTCACAGATAATAAAGCTAAGTATAGTATTTTGCAATTTATTGCGTAAGGGTAACCTCCGCAATAAATCCATCATTTAAAAGAACCCTTTCCACGGCAGTTAGTAAATCTTTAACCAGCATCGATTCTTCCTCTGTCAGGAATTCTTTGTACTCATAGAAGAGTTCGACAGCCTCGGCATAAGCTTCAGCAATTAGATCAAGAAGGCCCTTTTCTGCTGTAAGCAGGTAATCAAGCGCATACACAGCCGCTTTCGTAACTGCAAGTTCTACCTGGACAATTGCTGATTCTCTGGCTGACAGGTTATAACTGTTTACCTCAAACTGCTGCCTGGTTTTCTCGTATACTACAGCAGCGGTAGCAAGATCTTCTGCTGTACCTTCCTTAATGAAAGCTGTAGTGATGAGCGGCTGCTGAATGTGCTTTAAATTTTCGGGTACAAAAACCAGGGGTAGGATTGAATTAAACTTTGGCGGTAATGCACAGTCATATTCATAAGCAGGGAAAGATTGAGCAGGGGTCCCGAATGAAGGAGCTTTAGTAATACCTGCCTTAAAAACAGTTAAAGTTCCATCAAGATAAAGGATATTATAGTTTTCAAGTCCCACACCCAGAGCATCGCTGACCGAGATAAGATAATCTCCTACTGCAGCGCTCTCATCTGCTCCGGCGCTGACAAGTAATACTGAATAAAGCTGATCACCTTCAACCAACCCTGTAGAACTATACTCCGAGCCTTCAAATTTGTAAAACAGACCATGCTCTTTTTTAAAACTGTCAGCCTTTATAACCAAGGTTTTCGGAGTGATAGCAAGCAGTTCGTCTTCAAAAACCAGCAGGTAACTGTTGCATAGCGCGGTCACTCCTGATGATTTAACAATGTAGCTTCCCACACTCTCACCTGGCTCCCGGTTAGCAGTCAGATTTCCGTCAAGCATCTGCTCATTATCCCCGGGCCTGAAACCAGCATAGATAAAAGAAAACACAGGATCAGCCGAGCCATAGATTTTCTGATGGCTGGCCGCTTTGATTGTCAAAATATCATACTGCCAAAAAAGTTTTGGAAAGGCCTGCCCTGCAAAAATATACCACTCTTTAACATCATCAGGGTCGAAATCTCCAGTTTCTGCCATACTCCAACCTGTAAATGAAGCTATTTCCTTCATGTCAGCGGTATTAAGATGCTCGCCATAAATATCTGCAGGGCCACCAGACTCAACAGCGTAATAACTGTTAATTATAGTTCCCTTAACTTTTGAACTGGCCAAATTCTTTCCCACCAGTCCGCCAACGAAACTTGATCCGCCTTTGGCTAACCCTGCTGCATAACAGTTTTCTACAAGGCTTAAGTTATAACCGACCAGGCCGCCGACAACACTATTTCCCGTAACATTTCCTAATGAAAAACTGCTTTTTAAAACCCCGTTAAAATCATTAAAACCGATCAATCCTCCAACCAAAGTAAATCCGGTTACAGAGCCTGAAGCATAACTGTTTAATACTGATGCATAAGCATTATGACCGACAAGGCCACCAACATAACCACCTCCGGCAGTATTAACATTGCCGGTTGCATGGCAATTTACTATTTCTCCTTGGTCCCGGTTATGGCCGACCAGGCCACCGGTTGTTACTATGCCAATTAATTCAGAACTCACATCGCCCGTGGCATGGCTATTTTCAACCCGGTTACTGTTAGATCCCACCAGCCCGCCGACATCAGTTGTACCGTTAACTTCTCCATGAGCCGAACAGTTTATAACGTAGCCGCCTAACCTGTTTCCACCAACCAGACCACCGGTATACTGCTTCCCCGTTACATTTACCGCGGCCTGTGAATCAATGACGGTTCCCCAATCATTACGTCCAACAAGACCCCCGGCAAATAGACCTGAAGCAGCTAAATCTCCTTCAGCAAAACTGTTCATGATTATCCCTTTTTCCAAGTAACCAACGAGCGCCCCAACATTCTGAACCCCGGTAATATTAATGTTTGTTAATGACAGATCGGTGATCACAGCGCTTCCACCTACTTTTCCAAATAGGCCGATGCAGTCTTTATTACCGCGATCTATCGTTAGTTTATCCACCTCATAACCGCTTCCGTTGTAACTGCCGATAAAAGAGGCCTCACCAGATCCTATCGGTTCCCAGCCCTGACCTTCTGCGTAACTGTTCAGGTCAATATCTGCCGTCTGCACGTAATGCCAGTTAAGGTTATCGCGAACTTCGTTAAGGTCATCTGCGCTGTTAACCCAAACATTTATTTTCGGGTTATTGTAACCTTCTGCCATATTATTAACCGCACTACCCGGTCCAGAACCTTGATTATCGGCATCAATTGCCGCATTCTGCCAGGCTTTGGTTTCAAAACTGTGTGTTTCATCTGCCTCTGCTTTAGCGGTAAAGGTAGCAGATACAGAATGGTTCCTGCCAAGGTAACCGGTATCCAGTAAAGCCCAGATCGACAACGCCCTACTGAAAGGGCTGTTTTCTTCCGGATCATCCCAGCGGTAACCCCAACCCTCTGTAATGTCAACGCCAGCAGCTTCATCAACCGAAAGCGAGTCAGGTATGGAGAGCTGGGCCGAGCCAAGTGAAGCGCTTCCCAATTCGCTAAAAGTAACAGTAAGCCTGGTCGGTTCATCTGCTATAACCTGCGTGCCATCTTCTGGAATTACTACAGCAACATAAGAATTACCTGGCTCAACCACAGGATCATCATTAGCATCATTATTTCCTTCACACATTTCCCAGCAATCATCACGATAAATATCCGTATTATCTGAATCACCGTTATTACAGACAAAAACGCTTTCGTCTTCGTTAGCGATTTCATTTGAGTCGCTATCTTCAACGAAAGCATCTGTGCCAGGCTCACTGATACTTTTATGATCACCCGCAACCTGTGAATCAGAAATTGCCAGTGATTGATTATTCCCGAGCGGTGAATCGACCACCGTTTCGGTGACCTCGCTAACCAGGGCGGCACCTGCTTCAGTTTCATTGGATGCTGTAACTTCATCTGTGCTGCATTCGCTACTGTTAGCGTATACCATAGCGTTGAGCGGGTTTAATAACAACAGGCTAACTGCAATAAATATTTGGAGTGGTTTTATAAATAAACCGCTCCCGGATAATTTTAACACTCTCTTTTTCACCTCCTTCCCCAGCTAATTAAGCAATTTTATGTATACTATTCTTGATATTAATAGATATTACTAATATTTTTAATGAATAGCATACATTTACATATTTTAATAGATATTACCGATCTAATCAATATCTTATCCATAAAAAACCTCCTTTCGGTCATCCCGAAAGGAGGCTGGGTAGTTAAGCGATTCTGCAAAGCGGTTTACTTAAGTTCGACACTTCCGCCTGCTTCTTCAATTTTTGCTTTCGTTGCTTCAGCGGTTTCTTTATTGACTTTTTCCTGAACGTTACCGGGTGCTTCGTCAACGAGAGCTTTCGCTTCTTTTAAACCTAATCCGGTGATTTCGCGGACAACTTTGATAACCTGGATCTTCTTCTCGCCGGAAGAGGTAAGAACTACATCAAACTCGTCTTTCTCTTCTTCTTCAGCTGCTGCAGCTGCCGGCGCAGCAGCCATTGCTACCGGTGCGGCAGCGGTTACACCAAACTCTTCTTCCAAAGCTTTAACCAGTTCGGAAAGCTCGAGAACTGTCATACCTTTTACTAATTCCATAATTTCGTTAACTTTTGACATTATTTTTAAACTCCTTCAATATGTTTATTTTTTAGCAATCACGATCTGCTTTTCTGATAAATTTAAAACTGTAAATTCTTATTTATGCGCTTTCTTTTTGCTGACGTATAGCATCTACTGTGTATACCAGCTGACCCAATGTGCCATGCAAAACGCCTACCAAACCTGAAATTGGCGCCTGGAAGCCGCCAACAACCCTTGAAAGCAATACTTCTCGCGATGGAATGTCTCCTAAAGCCTTAACTCCTTCCGGATCAAGCAATTGCCCTGAAAGCAGGCCGCCTTTAATTACCAGTGCTTCGTTTTCCTTTGAAAAATCATTAAAAACTTTTGCTGCGGCTACCGGATCAGCATTTGAGTAAGCAATAGCCGTAGGACCTTCAAACAGGTTCTCCAGTTCCTCAACGCCGGCCTGACGACAAGCCAGGCGGTTCATGGTGTTTTTAGTAACACGGTAAGCACAGTCCTGCTCCCTTAATTTACCGCGCAGAGCGCTAATTGCTTTTACATTAAGACCGCGGTAGTCGGTTACGATAACCAGTTCGGATTTTTTAAGTTCCTCGGTAACTTCCTGCAGCATTTTTTCCTTCGCTTTTTTGGTGAGCAAATATTTCACCTCCTCAACAACTACAAATGGTAATCTTTTTATCATTAAAAATTAAAACGGGACTTTCCGCAGAAGGAAAGCCCCGGTACAACCGACTTTAATAGTGGTTAAAGGTGCAATCTTTTCCTGGACAGGCGGCCTCTGAAAGCCATTAAACCATTTAGTGCCTGGCGTCTACGGAAGAAACATCTATTTATTTTAATTTATCGCCTTATATCTTAAGATCAGGGCCGGCAGTGCTTCTGATACCGGGACCCATGGTAGAACTTACAGTTACCGATTTAACATACTGGCCTTTCGCAGATGCCGGGCGGGCTTTAATTAAAACATCCATAACGGCGCTAAAATTTTCAACCAGTTTTTCATGATCAAATGAAACTTTGCCGATAGGCACATGAACATTAGCGGCTTTATCAGTTCGGTATTCAACTTTACCGGCCTTAATATCATTGATTGCTTTTTCAATGTCAAAGGTGACAGTACCGCTTTTCGGGTTAGGCATCAAGCCGCGGGGTCCAAGCATTTTACCAAGTTTGCCGACAGAGCCCATCATGTCGGGTGTGGCAATGGCAACATCAAAATCAAGCCAGCCTTCCTGAACCTTGGCAACCAGTTCATCAGCGCCGACAAAATCTGCACCGGCTTCTTCAGCTTCCTTAATTTTCTCACCCTTTGCAAAAACCGCAACGCGAACGGTTTTACCGGTGCCGTGTGGCAAGACAACTGAACCGCGGATCTGCTGATCAGCGTGTTTCGGGTTTACACCAAGGCGTACTGCAAGCTCAACAGTTTCATCAAAACTGCGCTTGCTAAAATCCTTGACCATGCGCAAAGCTTCCTCGGGTTCATACTTTTTCTCCCGATCAATTTGTTTGCGGGCTTCCTCGTATTTTTTACCCTTTTTAGGCATCCTGTTAACCTCCCGTGGTCAGCGAGCTTTTAGCTCTCCCACCTGATAATTTAAAAGTTATTTTTCAACAATAATACCCATACTGCGGGCAGTACCTTCAATAATTTTTGCTGCGGAATCAACATCATAGGCGTTTAAATCTTCCATTTTCTGACTCGCAATCTCTTTTACCTTATCCCGCGAAATTGTAGCAACTTTAAGTCTGTTCGGTTCTCCTGACCCCTTCTCAAGGCCTACGGCCTTTTTAAGAAGAATCGCTGCCGGCGGAGTTTTTGTTATAAAGGTAAATGAGCGATCTTCGAAAATTGTAAGCTCTACCGGAATAATAAGACCGGCGTCAGCAGCAGTACGCTCATTAAACTCCTTGCAAAACTGCATAATATTTACCCCATGCGGCCCGAGGGCGGTACCAACCGGGGGAGCAGGTGTAGCTTTACCGGCAGGTATCTGTAGTTTGGTCATACCAATTATTTTTTTCTTCTTAGCCATTAAACAAACCTCCCGGCTGTAATTATCCCCGTTGGGGAAACACAGCGCTGATTAAAATTTAATCACCTGGTGAAACTCAAGTTCCACCGGCGTTTCACGTCCAAACATCGAAACAGATACCTTAACAGTACCTTTTTCCCTGTTAATTTCTTCAACCTTGCCTTCAAAATTTTTAAACGGACCACTGACAACCCTGACAACCTGGTTAATGTCGAAATCGATTCTCGGCTTACCTTCAACCACACCAACCTGACGGAGAATGTGGGTTATTTCTTTTTCGCTTAGCGGAACCGGTTTTGAACCCGGACCGACAAAGCCGGTTACACCCGGGGTATTCCGCACTACATACCATGAATCATCATTCATTACCATTTCAACCAAAACATAACCGGGGAAGACTTTTTTCTCCACAGTTCTTTTCTGCCCGCTTCTACTGGTAATTTCCTTTTCTGTAGGCACCATGATCCGAAAGATTTTATCTTTCATATCCATTGAGTCAACACGGCGCTCCAGGTTGGTTTTTACCCTTTTTTCATAGCCGGCATAGGTATGGATAACATACCAGTCTTTTTTTATTGAGCTTTCTTCGGTTTCATTAGCTTCATTTTCGGGGTTCTGCCCGAGACCGTTTTCAGCTCCCGTTTTTGTTTCAGCGCTCATAGTAAGGGGAATGCAGTGGCATTCCCGGTCACACTCCTTCTATAGTACCTTTGATTCATCAGTCTAGCGGATAACCAACTGCAGAATCGCCAGGAAGGTAGTATCCAGGATCCAGAAAAAAACACCAATCACCAATACCGTTGATAGAACTATGCCGGTAAAAACAGTGAATTCGCGCTTGTTAGGCCAGTTAACTTTTTTTAGCTCGCCTCTGACTTCATGCAAAAATTTTCCGATTCTCTTAAAAAAACGCATCTGCTGATTACCTCTCTCCGTATTCTTTCTGAGAACGGCCGTTATTAGCTTATCGGCCGGCAGCTTATTGCTTATTTTGTTTCCTTGTGTAAGGTGTGAACCTTGCAGCGGCTGCAGTATTTTTTCATTTCAATACGGTCCGGGTTGTTTTTCTTATTTTTGTTAGTTGTATAATTCCGCTCTTTGCATTCCGCACAGGCCAAATGTACTGTTACACGCATTTTAACTCCTCCACCTGCCTCTTGAACTCGTAAATATCAATTTACCACATCAAGTTCCTGTATGTCAACATTTCGGGCATAATCAGGGGGCAGGGTTTTCGGTCCCGCCCCCTAACTAAATATTCTTTGCTAGCAGCTTTGAAACTGCTTTTTTTATTAATTAAAGAGCTGTTAGCTTATTATATAATTCTGATTTGCAACTGTCTTACTTTTTATCCTTACTTATTCGCTTACAGCGGTAACCACGCCTGCGCCGACGGTGCGGCCGCCTTCGCGGATAGCGAAACGCAAACCTTCTTCCATGGCGATGGGAGTGATCAGTTCAATATCCATGTTGACGTTATCGCCGGGCATGACCATTTCCATCCCTTCCGGAAGGGTAATGTTACCGGTAACGTCAGTTGTCCTGAAGTAGAACTGCGGACGGTAACCCTGGAAAAAGGGTGTGTGACGACCGCCTTCTTCTTTCTTCAGCACGTATACTTCGGCTTTAAACTTGGTATGCGGTTTGATCGTCCCCGGCTTGGCCAATACCTGGCCGCGCTCTACTGATTCACGGTCTATCCCGCGCAGCAGTACGCCAATGTTATCGCCTGCCTCAGCGTAATCCATCAGCTTGCGGAACATTTCAACTCCGGTAGCAACGGTCTTGCGGGGCTTTTCTTCAAATCCAACAATTTCTACTTCGTCGCCTACTTTAATCTGGCCTCTTTCAACTCTGCCGGTTACGACAGTGCCACGGCCGGTAATCGAAAAGACGTCTTCGATCGGCATCGAGAAGGGTTTGTCTTTTTCTCTTTCGGGCATCGGTATATAGTTGTCAAGCGCGTCCATTAAGTCCCAGATCGGCTTGCAGCATTCACATTCTCTGCCACCACAACCGCATTCGCCGGCTTTAAGGGCTGAACCAATAATTACCGGGGTGTCATCTCCGGGGAATTCGTATTCGCTTAACAGGTCTCTTACTTCCATTTCTACCAGTTCTAAGAGTTCCGGGTCGTCTACCATATCGGCTTTGTTTAAAAAGACGATGATGTAAGGAACACCGACCTGACGCGATAGCAAGATGTGCTCGCGGGTCTGCGGCATCGGCCCATCTGCCGCCGATACTACCAAAATCGCTCCGTCCATCTGCGCCGCTCCGGTAATCATGTTCTTGACATAGTCTGCGTGTCCGGGGCAGTCTACATGGGCATAGTGACGATGCTCACTTTCATATTCCACGTGCGCTGTCGCTATGGTTATGCCTCTTTCTTTCTCTTCCGGCGCCTTGTCAATCTCGTCAAACGAGGTCTTGCTCGCAAAACCGGCGCTCGATAAACAATAAGTCATCGCCGCCGTCAGCGTGGTCTTACCGTGGTCCACGTGACCAATCGTCCCTACGTTAACGTGCGGTTTCGTCCGCTCAAACTTCTGCTTAGCCAACTAAATACACCTCCTAAGAGTTAAAGAAAAAATGCTCAGGTGGTTTTCCTTCACCGGCAAATTCCAACCGGCCTAACAACCGGCAGATAAAATTATGGTGGCGGCGCAGGGATTCGAACCCCGGACGCCACGGGTATGAACCGTGTGCTCTAGCCAACTGAGCTACGCCGCCGCTGGAGCTCACGACCGGACTCGAACCGGTGACCTTATCCTTACCAAGGATACGCTCTACCTCCTGAGCTACGTGAGCATATAAAGCCTTTTTCATTCATATAAGGAAACCGCGGACTGCGATTTCCTTATTTTGGTTGCGGGGGCAGGATTTGAACCTGCGACCTCCGGGTTATGAGCCCGACGAGCTACCAGACTGCTCCACCCCGCGTCGTCGATGGAGCGGGTGATGGGAATCGAACCCACGCGACTAGCTTGGGAAGCTAGGGCTCTGCCATTGAGCTACACCCGCGTTTAAGCGATACTGATTATACACTGGCATTATCTAAAAGTCAACCGCTTAAAACCTCTTTAAAAAACTACCTTAAAAAACAGGGAAACCGTCAGTGTAAGATATAAATTAATTATTCCGCTTAATTCCCTAGCTCTTGCGAACCTCCAGGTAACGCTCAAGCTTGCGCTTGACCCGCTGCAAGGCATTATCGATAGATTTAACGTGACGTTCAAGATCAACAGCAATTTCCTGGTAAGATTTACCTTCGAGATAAAGGGTCAGCACTTTCCACTCAAGCTCGCTTAATATCTCACCCATCTTATATTCGATATCATTATACTCTTCACGGTTGATCATCAGCTCTTCAGGATCGGTAATCTTGGTACCGGAAAGAATATCAAGCAGGGTGCGATCAGAATCCTCGTCATAAATAGGCTTATTCAGCGAAACATAAGAATTCAGTGGAATATGTTTCTGACGGGTAGCAGTTTTAATCGCCGTGATTATCTGACGGGTGATACAAAGCTCAGCAAATGCCCGAAAGGATGAAAGTTTGTCATCCCGGAAATCGCGTATCGCTTTGTACAGGCCAATCATGCCTTCCTGAATTATATCTTCACGATCGGCACCAATTAAAAAATAGGATCTCGCTTTGGCTTTGACAAAATTCTTATACTTATTGATTAAGAATTCAAGGGCGATTACATCGCCGTTCTTAGCCTCCATAACGATATCTTCATCACTGCGGAATTCGAAGTCTGCTTCTGTCTGACAGGAATACTTCAAACCATGAGCTAAAAAGCTCAAACCTATCGCCTCCGTTTTGATATCTTATGGTGGGAATATTGCTGGCGTTCCAAGTTATTATAACCCAAAGCACCTATAGGGTCAAGCGTTTTAGCGTGTATCAAATTACAGGCGCCGCAGCTTTTCGAGAGTATCAAGCATTGATTTGTTTAGCAGGTCGTTCAGCATAATACCTCTGGTAGAAGTTGGATCTTTCAAACTGCTCCGGTAACTGCGCTTTTGTTCCTCAAGACGCTCTTTTAGCGAGGGTGCAGAAAGGACCAGAGCCCCGAGATTCGAGGCGGCGCGAAACTCGGCAAAATCTGATGTAGCCACCTCTACACTGTAGTAAGGCGAAAGTCCTGCTGTGAGCTTTTCAATCATTGTATCTGCCGTTTGCCTTCCTTCTGTAAAGACAACCTCGACCCCGTCATAATGTTCCCAGGCAAAGCGCTGCCCGTCAAAAACAATAATAATGCGTTCCCAACACCAGGGATAGTAGGCTGAAAGAATTGATATCAGCTGGTCCCGGGCGCTGCCCAGATCTCTGGCCTTAAGACTCTTTAATTCATCCCAGGCGCCGATGATATTATAACCGTCGACGATCAGGATTGGAGCGATCAAGGCACCCACCCCTCTCTCTGTGAAAGAGCAGCATAGATCAGTACTGCAGCAGCAGCAGAAACATTCAGTGAACCTGATGCGGCGCCCGGCATTGGGATAGATAGGGTAAGGTCGCATTTCTGGCGAAGCAGCCTTGACAAACCCTTGCCCTCGGAACCGATAACCAAAACCAGAGAACGGCGAAAATCAGCGCGGTAATAATCTTCATCACCGTCAGCCTCGGCCCCATACAGCCAGAACCCTTCTTTTTTCAGAATCTCTGCCGCCTGATTCAGATTCCCAACCATGGCAACAGGCATTCTTTCCGCGGCGCCGCAGGCAACCTTGCGCACCGTGGCGGTTACCCCGGCCGCCCGGTTAGAAGGTATGATCAGACCGCTTATTCCCGCAGCATCAGCAGTACGCATTACTGCGCCAAGATTATGCGGGTCTTCGAGGTGATCGAGCATAATCAGGATGGGATCGCGATCTTTTGATCTCGATAAAGCAATCAGCTCTTCAAGCTCCACATACTCAAAAGGCGAAACGCGGGCTGCCACACCCTGATTACCGGTAAGATCGCCAACTTCTTTTAATAAATCATTGCGGGAAAGCTTTTTAAGCGGCACCCTGCCTTGACGGGCCAGCTTGACTATTTCATCTATTATTTTCCCTTTAAGGCCTTCGGCCAACATTATACCTAAAGGTTTGCCTCTTCTGAGAGCTTCAAGCACAGCCTGACGACCGACAACAAGCTCTTCGCTATGTCTATTCTCATCACCATGAAAATTACTACCGGGATTAGATCGCTCAGACCTGCTCATCATTTCCTCCCATTTAGCATTTATGTGCGTTTAACACATTTACAAGCGAGAAATACTGCTCATAAATATGCGCTCCCGATGAATAGGCGGTGATCTGTCCATCTTCAACGGGAAACTTAAGCTGCATTAAAATATATTCTTTGAGCAATTGAAGTCCGCCGAGATTTTCAGGAAAACCGACGAAGATATCCCATGAACGGAAAAAGACGGTCATGTGAAGACGTCCGTCAACTACCTTGAAGTCAACTACCCGCAGGCAGGGGGGATCATCGAGGTCGATATTTTCCTGCCCCCCTATATTCATACAGGCCTGGTTTGTAGCCCCGCCTGAAAGGTTTAAAAGGTCTATTATTTTCGGCAGTTGCGGTGCAATGTGCTGCCCGTAAGTATAATCTTCCAATTCAGTTTTGGTATCTGTAGCCAGGTAATCGTAAAAGTACTGTTGAATTCTCTCTTCCGAGGTCGGCGCGGGTATACCGCAGTTTTCAGGCAGCCATACCGCCAGGGGGCGGGTATATGGTTCTTCAATTACCACCGCAAGATGGTCAAGTTGTTTCCGCAGCTGTCCCTCGTAACTACCCTTTTTGATCCGGTAACTGTAGCCATAGCGGGCACAGTTCCATAACACCATCCGCCAGGCCGATTCAATTGTTCTTTCCCGTATATAGGCCATTATGCGACACCTCCAGATTTTGCTGTACCTTAACTTCCGGCAACTCTAAGCTTAATATTTAATAGCTTAATCTGACATCAAAATTTTTGGAACCCCGATTGCCCTTAAATTACTTTCTTTTCCAACGGGTGCCGTGCGGAGTGTCTTCAAGAATTATGCCCCGCCCGGTTAGTTCATCGCGAATACGGTCGGCAGCAGCCCAGTCTTTTGCTTCCCGGGCTTGGTCGCGCCGGACAATCAGCTCAGTTATTTCTGCATCAATTTCTTCCGGAGCAGAAAGATCAAGTATTTCAAGAATATCATTAATCTCGTGGTAAAAACGAACCACTTCTTTAAGCAGTTCACGGTTGTATGGAAACGCTTCTTTTAAATAAATATTACAGCTGCGAGCCAGATCAAAAAGAACTCCCAGGCCGTCAGCGGTGTTGAAATCATCATCCATAGCTTCAACAAAGCGTTTTTTAGCATCATTTAGGGCCATGCGAAGTTTTTCTTCATCTGTACTGTCTGAATTACCGGCATTACCGAAAACATCAAGAACGTTTGCAATCATCTCCTGCAGCCTCTGCCGGCCGGCCCTGCTCTGGGCAACCAGGTCGGCGCTGAAGTTAAGAGGGCTGCGATAATGGGCTGAAAGTATCAGAAAACGCAGGTCGAGCGGTTCGTGACGCTCAACCAGTTCGCGCACCGTGCGGACATTACCAAGCGATTTGGACATTTTCTGGTCTTCTATATTAAGGTAACCGGCATGCATCCAGTAGCGGGCCAAGGGCCTTTTATCGGCACCCCAGGTCTGGGCAATTTCATTTTCATGGTGGGGGAAGACCAAGTCTGCACCACCGGCATGTATATCCAGGGTATCATTCATGTAGTGAGTTGACATGGCCGAGCACTCGATATGCCAGCCCGGGCGCCCTTCACCCCAGGGACTTTCCCATGAAGGCTCGCCTTCCTTCTTCTGTTTCCAGAGGGCAAAATCAAGGGGACTGTGCTTCTTTTCGCCGGGTTCTACCCTGGCTCCGGCCAGTAATTCATCCTGCTTCTGCTGAGATAAACGGCCGTAATCGGCAAACTTTGCAGTGTCATAGTAGACATCTCCGTCACTGATGTAAGCAAAACCGTTTTCAAGAAGCTTTTTAATCAGCTCAATTATCTGGGGAATATGTTCAGTTGCCCGCGGTTTTACATCAGCCGGCCTTATGCGCAGCGCTGAAACATCTTCTTCATAAGCTTCGATAAACCGAGCGGCCAGCTCTGGCACAGTAATGCCCTGGTCATTGGCCCGGTTGATCATTTTATCATCTATATCGGTATAATTCTGAACAAGTTTAACATCAAAGCCGCGGTATTGCAGGTGCCGCCTGACGACATCGAAGATAATAAAAACACGGGCATTGCCGATATGAATGTAATCATAAACAGTGGGCCCGCATACATAAAAGGTTACTTTGGGTGGATCTCCGGGTTTGAATTCTTCTTTTCTGCGTGTAAGGGTATTATAAATTTTTATCGCCACTATTGCACACTCCGTTTTTATTATTCTGCCGACCGGGGGTAAACCGACCGATTATAACGCTACTCTGCTTCACACCCGGCCGGTCCCGGTTCATTTGCTTTTTTAAGTAAAGCTACTGCCTGGGCGGCAATACCTTCGCCCCTGCCACAAAATCCAAGACCTTCGGTTGTAGTCGACTTCACAGCGACTCGGCATCTTGCAGCGTTAAGCGCTCCGGCAATATTGTGACACATTGTTTCAATATATGGCGCCATTTTGGGGGCCTCCGCAATAATAACAAGGTCGGCATTGACTAATTCCCAGCAATTTTGATCGAGCTTCCTTTTTACTTCCCGGAGCAGTTCAAGGCTGCTGATTCCCAGGTTACTTTCATCATCGGCAGGAAAGTAATAACCGATATCGCGAAGACCGGCCGCTCCGAGCAGGGCATCCATCAGGGCATGGATTAACACATCGGCATCGGAGTGGCCATCAAGACCCAGGTGATAATCAATCTTTACGCCACCTATGATCAAAGGCCTACCTTCAACCAGACGATGAACATCAAAACCGCTTCCTACCCGGTTCAAAATTTCAGATCTCCCTTCAAAAACTGATTCGCCAGCGCCAAATCAAGGGAAGTTGTGATTTTAAAATTAGCCTGTTCCCCCGGAACAGTTTTTACTTTGAACCCGGCCATTTCAACGAGCGAAGCATCATCTGTTACAAATTTTGAAGCCTGCCGGTATGCCTTTTCAATTAAATTGCGCCGGAAAACCTGCGGAGTTTGGACCAGCCGCATTTTGTCACGCGGCGGCGTTGCCGTAATGAACCCTTCATCATCGATCTCTTTAACAGTGTCACTTAACGGTATTACAGGTACAGCGGCGCCAAATTCCGCCGCTGTGATAAGTAGTTTTTCTAGTAGGGCAGCAGATGCCAGCGGCCTTGCCGCATCATGAATGCAAACCAGCCCGGCTTTTGCCGGTAGAGCGGTAAGACCATTTTTTACTGAATCCTTTCGGGTTTTTCCGCCCTCAACAAACAGTAATTCTTGCAAAGGACAAAAAGGTTCAAGAAGCGCTTTTACCTCTGTCTCTTCACCAGTTGGTATGACAATTATCACTGCATCAAAATCAGGACGACCCAGAAAAAGTTTAACAGAGCGGGCCAATACCGGAACGCCTGCCAGGCAAATGTATTGTTTACGGGTTTTGCTCTGCATACGCAGCCCAGCCCCGGCTGCAGCTATGATGGCGGCAGCTTTCATTCCTTATTTTACCCCGCTGTATTTCTCAGCATCCTGTTTCGGCTTGGCAAAAATCATGCGACCGGCCGCTGTCTGCAGAACACTGGTTACCAAAACCTCTATTGTTTCTCCAATATAACGACGGCCACCTTCGACAACAATCATGGTCCCGTCATCAAGGTAAGCGATCCCCTGCCCGGCTTCTTTTCCATCTTTAATGATCTGCGCTACCATTTCTTCACCAGGCAGCACAACCGGTTTAACCGCATTGGCAAGTTCATTTATATTAAGAACTGATATACCCTGAAGCTCGCAAACCTTGTTCAGGTTAAAATCATTGGTGATAATCTTACCGTTAATAGTTTTTGCCAACTTGACCAGTTTGCTGTCCACTTCTGCTATATCTTCAAAATCGCCTTCATAAATCTGTACCGGTATGTCCATCTCTTTCTGAATCTTATTCAACACATCGAGACCGCGGCGTCCGCGATTTCTTTTAAGCAAATCAGGAGAATCGGCAATATGGCGAAGTTCTTCTAAAACAAAGCCCGAAACAACAATAACCCCTTCCATAAAACCCGTTTTGCAAATATCAACAATACGACCATCTATGATTGCACTGGTATCAAGAATCTTAAAAACCTCATTCTCACGTCCCCCGCTGCGAATATTGCGATTAAAAAGGGAAGATAAAAATGTAAACTCTTCTTTCCGGTTTAAGACAAACCTTACACCGATAAAAACAAGGAAGAGGGTTATAACAGGGGAGATAAATACCCCCACTACAGGAATGCGGTAGATCGGATAACTTAAGAGCAAACCAATTAAAAGTGTAATGATCATGCTCAAAGCAACAAGAGCAATGTCCTGCGTCGGTACTACCTTCAGTTTAGTGTCTGCCCAGGAAACGAGTCGGTTAAAAATATTAATTAAAACGGGAGTAAGAATATAAAATATAAGTCCAAGCAAAATACCGCCTATTGCATAATAACCTATAGCTGCGGGAGTAAAATGAAGACCGGCCGGTATATCAATAAAGAATGAAATTACCGGCAAAAGTACGGCAAAAAGATAAACACCGAGCACCATCCCAAGCAAGGTTCCAAAAACACGTAAAATCTTGCTGGCCATTTTTCCACCTCCTTACGTTAAAATTAATGAGTAAAGCTTTATTGAAAAAACAAAAAAACCCGGGAACTCTTCGGAACATTATAACTTAAAGCTTTCCCCGGAAGCAAGGCCAAAAGACCGTGAAGCAAAAATATGTGGAACTTAATTCTACTTGGGAGTTTGTTCGAAAATGTCATCCAGAACATTAACAATATCTGTATGTTCCATACCCTGGACGAGGATTAGTTCGCTTACCAAGATCTGACGTGCAGTTTCAAGCATTTTGCTTTCACCGGTTGATAAACCTTTTTCCAGGTCTCTCAGCATCAGATTACGGACAACTTCTGCAACCTCAAATATATCTCCACTCTTGATTTTCTCAAGATGGTTACGATAACGCCTGTTCCAGTTTGCAGACATTTCAGGCATCTCGCCCTGGAGAACTACAAAAACCTGGGGCACCTTATCTTTTTCAATTACACCGCGCAGGCCAACCTGCATAATACTATCGGTGGGGATAAGAACCTTCATCTCACCCATCGGCAGTTTCATAACATAATATTTCTTTCTGGCACCAAGTATTTCTTTCTCTTCAATTGCCTCAATTACACCTGCGCCATGCATCGGATAAACAACTCGATCCCCTACGCTGAACAAAGTCACTCCCCCTTGATAATTACCTAAAAATATAGTAACACAGCCCCTGTCAGGTGTCAATTAAACAATTAGTTTAACATATCCGAATCCATATTACAACAGCCAAAATAAGATAGGCAAAAACAGATGAAATGATTGTCATAATAGCGAGTAAAATAAGCCTTTTCGCTGTTGACACAACCGGAAAATAAAACGTATAATGACTTTATCAGAGCCCTTTATAGAAAACGAGGTGAATTACCGGTGAAAGAGAACGAGGGAGTCGGCGAGTTTCAGGATATGGTTTCAGAAGTGTTAATTCGCCACCGTAGTGTCCTTGATTGCCTTTCAAAGTACCAGGAATCAACCGCCAGGGTTAACCGCAGCATTATTAAAGCGGTAACAGACTGTGGCTGCATCTCAATTAGCGCCAACAAAAAACAGTACCCGGCCAAAGATTCACTCAAGGAATGCGGTAAATTAATGGATTCTCACCTCAAGGGAAAACTGTGCGAGAGCTGCCGCGAAGTGGTTGCCGAAGAACTCGGTAAGCACCTTTTTTATTTAACAGCATTGTGCAACACTCTTGATTATAAACTTGACGATTTGATTAGTAACGAACATGAGAGAATCAGCATGCTGGGTCATTTTTTACTGTCTTAACCTTTTGAACGGAGTATAACCAAATGGCCATAACGGTCAGGGATGCTTTGCAAATTGGCGGGTTGGTCGAGGCAACAGTTGTCGCCGGAAGCGCCGGTCTGGACAATATCATCAGAGCTGTTGACATTATAGATGTTCCCGACGCGGCGATCTGGTTTCGCCGCGATTCGCTGCTTTCCACTACTTTTTACGCTCTAAAAGACAGTATCTCCGCACAGCTGCAGATGCTCGAGGATATTAAATCCTGTGGAGGAGCAGCGCTGATTATTTTCTCACCCGAACGATACATATCCCACATAGATGAAAGATTAATCAAAAAAGCCGATGAGCTGAGCCTGCCGTTGCTTCAAATGCCCGACTGTTCATATATAGACGTTATAGTACCGGTAATGAGCCGCATCCTCGACAAGCAGGTACAGGCCCTCGAGTATGCACAAGAAGTACACAGCATGATGACAAACATCGTTCTTAAAGGCAAAGGCCTGCAGGAACTTCTCACTTCGCTGACTACCCTGCTGCAAAACCCTGTTTTTATGGCCGATTCCGAGCTAATGCTGCTTAATGCAGCCATACCAACCGAATATAGCGAAACCCTGCCACCCCTACTTCAGCAATGGCAGCAAAGCGGGAAAAACCTGCCTCTCGATTCATTTTACCCCGGTGGCCTGCTGGCAGAATTGCTGCTCAACAAAAAACCTTCATACTACCAGCACGGTTCGGGTGAATCAGATTACCTTGACTTCTTTTTCCCTGTCGTCGCTGGAGACACTTTTTACGGTGTTCTAATTGTTCCAAACCTCAAAGGTAAGTTCAAAAAATCTGAAAAGATAGCAATGGAAGCAGGAGCAATGGCCATTGCCCTCGATACTCTGAAAGAAAAGGCAATAAAAGATACCGAGCGAAAAAGCGAACTTGATTTTTACAACGAACTGCTGCTGGGTAATATAAAAAACCGGGAAAACATTATCTCAAGAGCGAGGCAGTTCGGGCTTGATGCTACAGGCAGTTACTTTGTTATTCTGATCGAGCTGAACAAAGAGAGTATATATTATGGAAGAGACACGGAAAACGGAATCAACCCGGGCATAGAAGAACTTGGCAAAAGACTGTATCGCCTGCTCCATTATTCACTTGAAAAAGAGTGTGCTGAAGGTGTTATCGTTGAAGCCCTGGGCAGCCTGGTCATGCTGGTTCGCGTTCCCGATAAGTTAACCTCTGATTCAGCACGGGACTACGGCAAGAAAATAATGCTCAGAACTAAAGAAACAATCCGTTCAAGGATGGATGGTGTTCCCATTTACATGGCCGTAGGCGATTACTGCCCCGATATTGAAAGGATCAGCGCCGGTTATATGGAAGCATGGGAAACAATTGATATTGGCAAAAAGTTATATTCTACCGATTTTACCCTTTCCCACGCCGATATGACTCCTTACCACCTGGTGAAGCGATTTATGACTACCGCCAACACCCCAAAATTATACGAACAGATCTATGAACCTCTTCTCAAATACGACCACGAAAAGGGCGGCGAACTGGTGCAAACCCTTGAAGCCTACGTGGAATGCAACTTTTCCCGGACCAAAACCTCTGACAAACTGCATATTCACCGCAACTCCCTCAACTACCGCCTTCAGAAAATAGAAGAACTGCTGGGACAGGATGTTGATAAAATCGATACATTTCCCCTGCTGCTTGCCTCAATCAGCCGCCGCCTTTCTACCCAATAAACAACACAGGGGGACGGTTCTTTTGTGTTGTAATTTGAACACAAAAGAACCGTCCCCCTGTGTTGCTGTGTTGCCATAGCATCTTGTGCATTTTGCACTAATTCGTCAAAATATTTCGGCGCATCTCACAAAGGTAATTTCGAAAGAAAATTTAAAGATCAATTAGATCTTGCCGGAATATTATGTCTCCATTGAAAGAAGGAGGTGAAACTAACCACCCAAAATGTCGGTAAGATATTTAAAGGCTTTATGGCGGTTTATCCCCCAATCACTTTTTTGAGAAAAGGAGTTTAAGATTATGTCACAACCTGGTATGTTTGTTCGCAAAGCCAGTGGCCTTGTTCGCTCCTGGTCGGTATTTGACGGCTTTGTCTACGCATTTTTCTCAATCAACCTGGTTACCCTTGGCTTTTATATTTTTGCCTTTGCCCCGTACATTCCCGAAGCAAACCTGCTTACAGCTATAGTAATAAGTGGAATCTTTATTATCTTCGAAGTATTTGTTTACGGTCTGCTGGTAGCAGTGATGCCGCGCGCCGGCGGGGACTATGTCTGGCAGAGCCGGATCCTGGGTGGAGGCATCGGGTTCGTACTCTCCATTACCGGCTGGGCCTGGATCCTCTGGCACTGGGTTCCGCTATACGGAAACATGCTAGCCTTTAACGTCTTCGCCCCTATCCTTGGCATGCTTGGCGGCTGGACAGGCAGCGCAGGCTTTACAAACGCTGCAGCCTGGTTTATCAGTACCAATGGCTTTTTCGTTTCATCACTGATTGTTATTGCCCTTGCATTCATTTATGTAAGCCTCGGCATGAGCTGGTATGCCCGCATTCAGAAGTTCTGTTTTTATCTCGGCATGGCTGGCATGGCAACCATGATTATTATGATGCTTGTCAATAATCGCGCCGACTTTATTGAAGGCTTTAACCATTATGCCAACAACTTCTTCGCCAGCGGCGGCGGCAATGTCTATCAGCAGGTTCTGGCCGCTTCAGCGGAAGGCGGCTATACCGCCCTTCCTATAAACAAAATAGCCGTAGGAGCCAGCATGGCCCTGATTCCCATGGTTGTATTCTTCAACCTCTGGCCTAACTGGGGCGCCACCCTTTACGGGGAAGTCCGCGGCGCTTCCGACTTCAGGCGCAACTTCTGGAGCATGGCTGCTGGTCTTATCGCCACTACTATTCTTGCCTTAATCGTTCTTGGACTTATTGCCAAAGTTATCGGCTGGGATTTCTACAATGCAGCCAACTTTACTTACTATGAAGGAACTTCACCCTTTGGCGCTTATCCCTACCCGGCCCTGCTGGTCAGCTTCCTTACCGACAGCCCGCTGTTACAAATGTGGCTGCTAATTTCGATGAGCGCCTGGTTCTTTGGTTGGTGCGGAACTGTTTTCCTTTCCTCTACCAGAGTTATTTTTGCGGCTGCCTTTGACCGTATCCTGCCCGAGTGGATGGCCCGTGTGTCGACCAAATTCCGCTCGCCGGTTAATGCTTTGGCGGTAATGGCTATCGGCGGTGTTATTGTAAGCGCCGGCATGCATTATACCGCAAACTTAGAAACACTGGCTCTTAACTCTACCGTGGTTATTGCTGTAACCTATTTAGGCACTACAGTAGCGGCAATTATTCTGCCCTACAAAGATCCTGAACTTTACAAAGCTTCACCGATCGCCAGGCTTAAAATCTTCGGCCTACCGCTGATTACGGTTACCGGTATTATTTTCGGCGGTTTTCTGCTATTTCTCTTCTATATGTGGGCAACAGATTCTGTTTACGGCATTAATGAACCCATTTCTTACATTTATATGGCGGTGCTTTACCTGATTTCGATCGCAATATATCAGGGTTCCAAAATTTACCGCCGCAAACAGGGTATTAACCTGGACGAAATTCACAAGAGCATTCCCGTCGAGTAAATGGCGACTTAAGCTATCTGGAGGATTATTTATGACTACCATTTTTTTTGCAACCGATGTTCACGGTTCAGAGATCTGCTGGAAAAAGTTCATCAACGCCGGCAAATTTTACAATGCCGATATCCTGATCTTAGGCGGCGACATGACCGGTAAAGCCCTTGTTCCCTTTATTAAAGACAGCAGAGGTCTTTACAAGGTTAACTTCCTCGAAGAAGAGATGCTGCTAGACGAAAAGGACAAAATCAGAATGGCAAAAAACATCTCAGACCGCGGCTATTACCCCATCGAAATAAGCGATGATCGCTTTGAAGAGCTTAGTGCCGATTCAGAAAAAGTCGAGAAACTTTTTGTTGACGAAGTGCTGATGATGGCTGAACGATGGGTGGCCTTTGCCGATGAAAAATTGGCCGGTACAGGTATGAAGTGTTTCGTATGCCCGGGTAACGACGATATGTTCGAACTCGATGACGTGCTCGCTTCATCAAAAACAATCACCATGGCCGAGGGTCAGATTCTGGATCTCGATGGCCACTACAATATGCTCAGTTCGGGCTGGTCGAACCCCACTCCCTGGGATACCCACCGGGAGTGCCGCGAGGAAGAACTGTTGGAAAGAATTGAGGCCATGGCTTCAAAGGTAACTGATATGAGCAGGTGCGTTTTCAATTTACATGCTCCTCCATATGGATCAGGCCTTGATGAAGCGCCGGAGCTCGATGAAAATTTACGTCCGAAATATGCAGGTCGCTCACTTATCCCGGTGGGCAGTACTTCAGTTCGCGATGTAATTTTAAAGTATCAGCCTCCGCTGGCCCTGACCGGCCATATTCATGAAGGACGGGGCATTAAGCGGATGAAAAAAACCTTCGTGGTTAACCCGGGCAGTTCCTATGAACAAAGTACCCTGCTCGGAGCAATCATTGAAATGGACAAAAAAGGAGTCAAAAAGTACGTCCTGACCTCGGGATAAAGACACTATCCCTCTATTTGATCAGGAGAGATTACAGGTAAGTTCTGTTGGTTTAGGCTACCGAAGTGCCTTAACCCCTTCTCCGGGGGGTGAAGGTAGGATGAGGAAGAAACTGAACTTAAATGGGGCAGGGCACAATGATTTCCCTGCCCCGGCCCTCATCCCCTTTCTCTTCAGCCCCTTCGTAAAACAGAAAGGAGGTGTATGATGTCCATCTATACAGGAAAAGACGCCGGCGAGTTCATTGCCGAAGCGAAAAAAATTATAAATCAGGCCGAACAGAAGGGCGTTCCCCTGCGTTTAATCGGAGCGCTGGCTTTTCACCTGCACTGCCCCAAATATAATTATATCCATAAAAAATGGGGCCGGGTTTTCACCGATACTGACTTTGTTGCCAAAAGCGAACATCACAAAGAAATCATCGAAGCTTACGCTGAGCTGGGCTACAAAGACGATGAAATGATCACCACTCTGTATGGCAGCGACCGCCTCGTTTTTGATAACCCGGAAACAGGGATGCATTCGGATATATTCTTTGACAAACTCGATTACTGCCATGTTTTACAACTTCGTGACCGGCTTAATGTTGATGATTTGACAATACCCCTGGCAGAACTTTTTCTTGAAAAGATGCAGATTGTTCAAATCAATGAAAAAGATATCGTCGATACGATGATGCTTCTCGCAGAACATCCAGTTGGAGAAACCGATGTCGAGGAGATTAACGGCCCCGTAATCGCTAAAATACTGGCCTCTGAATGGGGGTTCTGGCGAACAGTGACCGGCAATATCGATAAAATGCTGGCCATTACAGCCAAAACAGATCTTTTTGACAATGAAGCGAAAAATATAATAAAAGAACGTATTGCCATTATAAGTGACTATGTTGAACGCAAACCGAAACCGCTGGCCTGGAAGATGCGCAGCAAAGTTGGCGACAAGGTAAAGTGGTATAAAGAGGTTGACGAACTTTAAGCAAAGATGAAACGAGGAATGCCAATGTTTTACCTTAGAGGCGAGTTTGATTTATGCACCGGTTGTGGCGCATGCATGTTGGTCTGCTCAAACCGGGCTGTCGGCGGCTATAATCCGCGTGCGGCACGTTTGAAAATATTAAGTGAGAATGAAAACCTGGTCAACAGACCGATTGTCTGCACCCAGTGTGAAAACCCCTTCTGCCTTAATTCCTGCCCGTTTAACGCAATCAGCAGGTCGGAAGAGACCGGGGTTGTACTGATTGACAAGGAGACCTGCACAAGCTGCGGAGTATGTGTCGAGGCATGCCCCGACAATATGATCCAGATCGGCCCTGACCATAAAGCTGACAAATGCGATATGTGCAATGGCGACCCTCTCTGCGTTAAATACTGCGTGCCGCGGGCCCTGCAGTTAGTTGAAAAAAAGGGGGCAGTGGTTAAATGAGCGCCTACATGGGAAAACTTCTCTATATCAATTTAAGTTCAGGGAAAAGCAAAGAGATTGAACTTAATCCGGAACTGGCAAAGTATTATGTTGGCGGAAAAGGTTTCGGCGCAAAGATCCTTTACGATCTTCTTCCTGCCGGAACTGACCCCCTCTCTGCGCAAAACATCCTGATGTTTATGCCCGGTCCCCTGACCGGAACTCTGGCTCCGGCCATGCGCGGCTGCGTGGTAACAAAATCGCCACTGACCGGCACATTTGCCGACTCCTATTTCGGCGGCCATTTTGCCCAGGAGATCCGCTACTGCG
>JAABTH010000006.1 GCA_011389985.1 Bacillota bacterium | reverse complement strand
CAGAGCCCAGTTACATCTGGATTGACAACGGTAAAGTTGAAACCCGCTCGGCTGAGGGTATCTGGGGCCTGGAAACCTTTGACGCAGTTGATCTGATCAGAGATGAACTTGGTGATGACACTGTAAAAACAGCCATTATCGGCCCTGCCGGCGAGAAAAAAGTATCCTTTGCCCTGATCAACTGCGAATATAATCGGCATGCCGGGCGTGCAGGTACCGGGGCAGTAATGGGCTCCAAGAATTTAAAAGCGCTTGTCTTACGCGGCAATAAATTAGTTAAACCGGCCAACCCACAGGCATTTAGCGCTGCTGTTGATCAGGCCTACAAAGAACTTGGCGAAGATGAAACAATTGCCGGTTTCACCACTGACGGCACCGCTGCTTCAATTGATTTCGCCAATGACGAGCAGCTGCTGCCAACCAACAACTATTATAACGGTACATTTGAAGGCGCGGCCGGTCTTAATGCCGAAGCTCAGCGCAAGCATTTCTGGTTCCGCAATGTAGCCTGTGCCGGCTGCCCAATCGCCTGCGGTAAAGTCGGAAAGATTGGCACCGGACCTCACAGAGGGCTGATCTCAGATGTTGTTGAATATGAAACCGCTTCACTGATCGGCAGCAACTTGGGTCTCAGCAATATCCGCGAAGTTGCATATCTTGTCAAGAAATGCGACGCTCTCGGTCTCGACGGCATGTCCGCTGGCGGAGTGGCAGGCTTTGCGATTGAAGCCTATCAGAAAAACTTGATCACCTCTGACGACACCGGCGGGCTTGAACTTAAATTCGGAGATGCAGCATCAGCTGATTTCCTACTTGAAGCCATTGCCTCGCGAAAAGGGATTGGCGATATTCTGGCCAGGGGAGTAAAAGAAGCGGCACAAGCAATTGGCAGCAGTGCAACAGATTTTGCGGTTCACGTTAAAGGACTTGAAAGCCCGGCCTGGGGCCCACGCAGTGTACCCGGTATGGGCCTGGCCCTGGCCACCGCCGATCGCGGCGGATGTCACCAGCGCGCATTTCCCATCCTCTATGAATGCGGCGGCGAATGGAACGGCGAACCGGTTGAGCGTCTGAGCCTGAAAGACAAAGGCGAAATCGTTGCCCACCTGCAGAACTACCTTGCTGCTGTCGATACTTTTGTCAAATGCGATTTCGCAACCTACGGCATTACTAAAGAAACCTATGCAGACATGTTGGCTGCTGCCATCGGTGAAGAATATGATGTTAAGAAGCTTTTGGAGCTTGGCGAGCGCGTCTGGAATCAGATCAGGCTCTTTAACCTACGCGAAGGCTTTACCCGCGCAGATGATACCCTGCCCAGGCGCTTTACCGAGGAGCCGCTGCCTGAAGGACCTTATGAAGGTGCCCGCATCTCATTAGAAGATCTCGACCAGCTGCTTGATGAATATTACGGTGTCCGCGGCTGGGATGCAGAAGGTAAACCAACAGAGGCGAAACTAAAGGAACTTAGCTTGGACGACATGCCCCCCCTGGTGGAAAGACCAATAGATTAATAGCCACAACATTCACATATAACAAAGGAGGAAATCCTCAGTGAAAGACTTAAACAAGCTGCACTATTTCGAGGTACCAACAGTAATGAAGCACGCTCTCGGCGCGGTTAACCACCTGCCCGGCGAGCTTGCCACCCTGGGAGTAAAAAAACCTTTGGTTGTTACCGACCAGGGTGTTGTCAAGGCCGGCCTGCTTGACATGGTTTTAAAACCGCTTAAGGATGCCTCTGTGAGCTACGTGCTCTACGACCAGGTTGTTTTTAACCCACCCCTGGCCACGGTAGCTGCCGGAACCGAGCTTTATCAGAAAAACAGCTGCGACGGCCTTATAGCAGTTGGCGGTGGAAGCTCCATGGACTGCGCCAAGGCTATCGGTGTGGAAATTGCCCACGGCGAACCGGTGCTCGAGTACGAGTGCGCTGAAGGCAAAAAAGAACTAAGCAAGCGCATTCCACCGCTGACCTGTATCCCCACCACGGCAGGAACAGGCAGTGAAGTAACTCTCTGGGCCGTTATTACCGACCCGGCCCGTGAATACAAGTTTAACGTTGGCGGCCCGCTGATTGCCGCACACTTGGCCCTGGTAGACCCGCTGCTGCACCTTACCCTGCCCGCAGAAATTACAGCCGGCACCGGAATGGATGCCCTCTGTCACGCTGTAGAGTGCTACACCTGTGCCTATGCCCAACCGGCTACCGATGCAGTAGCGCTTATGGCTATTGAGTATGCCGGCAAATACCTGCGCCGCGCCGTTGCCTACGGCCAAGACATTGAAGCCCGTTATTACATGGCGATGAGCGCCATGCTGGCCGGCCTCTCTTACGGAGCTGAAAGCGCAGGCGCCGTGCATGCCATGACCCAAACTATGGGCGGTATTTTCCCTGTTCACCACGGCATTGCCGTAGGCTCAACCCTGGTTCCTGTGATGGAATACAACTGGATGGGCGAACCGGCCAAGTATGCGCGCATAGCCCTTGCTATGGGCGTACCCACTTTCGGCATGACCGAACGCGAAGCTGCCCTCTCCGCAGTTGAGGCAACCCGTGAACTTGCTGAAGATATTGGTATTCCCAAGCTGAGCGCACTTGGCATTAAGGAATCTGATATTCCCCGCCTGGCCCAGGAGGCCTTTAACGATCCTCAGACCATCGGCAACCCGCGCGATCTGACTGTAGAAGCATACGAGCAGATCTACCGCCGCGCTCTTTAATCAAAAGCATTTAAAGCGTTTCAGCTAACATAATAAAACACCTAAGAGGTCGGTTTTGTTCACAAAACCGGCCTCTTTTTTGAGTGATCTTCTTGAAATAATAAGCTGAGTAACGTATAATCATTGTATATACTATTTGGGGGTGATATAAATGAATACCAAAGTCCTAAAATGGGGCAACAGTCTGGCCTTAAGAATTCCAAGAGCATTTGCCCGGGAATTAAATATTGAAGAAAACAGCCAGGTGGATATGACCCTTAAAGACGGTCTGCTAAATATTGAACCGATCAAAGAATATGAAACCGAAAACCTTGATGAATTGCTGGATCAGGTTAACGAACACAATGTCCATTATGTAATAGACACAGGAAAACCACGGGGTAAAGAAGTATGGTAGGATCACAACCCTATGCACCAGCCCGTGGTGATCTTGTTTGGCTCGATTTTTCACCACAAACAGGTCATGAGCAGGCAGGCAGACGTCCGGCAGTTTGCATCTCACCTTTTTCTTACAATAAAAAAGTCGGCCTTGCCCTGTTTTGCCCCATAACATCTACCATCAAAGGTTACCCATTCGAAGTAATCTTACCACCGGAACTACCTATCTCCGGTGCGGTTCTATCAGACCAGGTAAAAAGCATGGACTGGCGTGAACGTAAGATTGAATATGTCGCTTCGTTATCCGATCAAACTTTCAATCAGATTTTGGCTAAAATCCACAGTCTGATATAACCTGAAGTCATGTTCAGACACAAATTTGAATTATTTAGCCTGCTGCAATAGGGCTATACCAATTGCTTCCTTTATATTGTCTACACCTACGAGCTGCATGCTCTTGTATTTTGCCACTTCTTTTTTAATTTCATCCAGGTTGGCCTGGGGCAGGACAAATCTTTTAAACCCGAGTTTCACCGCTTCATTAATACGCTGGCTAATCCGGCTGACCGGGCGAATCTCACCCGTTAAACCCACTTCCCCCACCGCTACCGTATCACTGTTAAGACTCATACCGCGCAAACTGGAAGTAAGGCTGAAAGCCAGGGCCAGGTCGGCAGCAGTCTCGTATAGACGGAC
>JAABTH010000045.1 GCA_011389985.1 Bacillota bacterium | reverse complement strand
TTTGAGATGCTCTCCACCATCGAATACCTGCGCCCTGCCCTGGATATTCCCTACTGCCACCATGAAAAATGGGACGGCACAGGTTATCCCCGGGGGCTCAAGAGAGAGGAAATTCCTTTAGTGGCGCGCATCTTTGCCGTGGTGGATGTTTTTGATGCCCTGACCAGCGATCGTCCCTACCGCAAAGCCTGGAGCAGAGAAGAAGCCCTTAAATATATTCGCCAGGAAAGTGGCACGCACTTCGATCCACAAGTGGTGGAGATGTTTTTCAGGGAGGTTAAATAATAGATGGATCATGATAAAATAAATCACCATTCTATGGCAGTTTCCCGAGCCCCGGAATTATTATCCCGGGCAGAGAATAAGCTGAAGCAAAAAGTGAATGCCTTGCGGGAAAGCGAAGCCAAGTTCAGGGCTTACATGGAAAAATCTCCTCTTGGTGTTTTTGTAACAAATATTGAAGGACATTACGTAGAAGTCAACCAGGCAGCATGCCAGATGAGCGGGTATACAGAAGAAGAATTGTTGAATCTAAGTATCCCAGACTTTCTTGCCCCGGAATTCATGGAAAAGGGCATGAAAGTGTTCGAAAAGTTAAAAGCAGAAGGTTATGCGGAAGATGACATTATGGTCCGCAAGAAGAACGGGGAACCTTTTTGGATTAATTTAGCTGCAGCTATAATTGATAGTAACAGAGTTATCGCTTTTTGTCAGGATATCACCGCGCGCAAAGAAAAAGAAGAACGAACCAAGGAACTAAACTGCCTTCATAATTTTTCACTATTGCTTCGTAAGGAAAATAACGACCTGGAAAAAATACTGGAGGAAACGGTTAAGCTTTTACCCCCCTCTTTTCAATATCCTGAAAATGCGGGAGCTCGTATTACCTTTAAAGGAAGTGAATTCAAAACACAGGACTATGAACAGACTTCCTGGATAATAGCTTCGACTTTGAAATCATACGGCAAACAAGTCGGAACCATCGAGGTTTGCTACCATAAACCGCACACCAATGACGGGGATATGTTTATCAAAGAAGAAAAAATGGTGCTGGAAACAGTAGCGGAGCATTTAAGTCGTGTTATTGAGCAAATACAGGCTAACGAAGAGCTGCAAAAAAGCAATAATCAGCTCTCTACAACTTTGGACTCTATTGGTGATGGTGTTATTGTTACCGATGCCGACGGGAAGATTACCCGCCTGAATCCCCAAGCAGAAAAGCTCACCGGTTGGGCAGAGGAAGAAGCATTGGGCCGAGCCTTATCTGAAGTGCTTAATATTGTAAATGCAAAAACCGGTGAACTGGTGTCTAACCCCGTGTACAATGTGATTAAAACAGGAAGAACGCAGGCCCTGGCAAACGATACTATTCTTGTTGCCCGTGATGGAACAAAGCGCTATATTGCCGATAGCGCAGCCCCTATGCGAGATTATCAAGATAAAGAGTTCGGTGTGATCATGGTCTTTTCTGATGTAACCAAGCGTAAAAAAGCGGAAGACTTCTTAATATATCAATTAAAATTTGAAAATATGCTTGCCGATATATCCTCTGTTTTTGCAAGCCAGCCTTCAGAACAATTAGAGCAAAGTATTAACTATGCCCTGGCGCAGATCGGCGAATTTTTTCAGATTGATCGCAGTTATGTGATCCAGTTTTCTGAAGATGGCAAACAAACGAGCAACACTTACGAATGGTGCTCAGATGGAACTGCAGCGCAAATGGATCGGTTACAAAATGTACCGGTAGAGGTATTTCCCTGGTCGGCAGAGCAGATCAAAAACAAAAAATATGTCAATATTCCGGATGTGGACAGCCTTCCATCTGAGGCAGAAGCAGATAAGAAAAACTATAAAGCTCAGGATATACGCTCTCTTTTATCTATTCCATTGATGAAAAACGGTATTGTTTATGGTTTTGTTGGTCTTGATGCGGTGAAAGAGAAAAAAGTGTGGACAGAAAATGATGTAATGCTTTTAAAAATTGTAGCAGAATTATTATCAAATGCCTATACAAAAAACCTTGCAGCAGAAAAGATACGGTACTTAAGTTTTCACGACGGTCTCACAGGGCTTTACAACCGGGTCTACCTGGAAAAAGAAATGCAGAGGCTGGATACTGAAAGGCAGCTGCCTATTGGGATTATTATGGCTGATTTAAACGGTCTTAAAAAGGTTAACGATACTCTCGGGCACTCAGTGGGAGACGATATGTTAAGGCAAACAGCCGAAATATTAAGAAGCTCTTGCCGCGGTGAGGATATTATTTCCCGCTGGGGAGGGGATGAATTTGTTATCTTTCTGCCGCAAACTACAGAAGAAGATGTAAAGGCTATATGCCATAGAATAGATGAGAATTGCACAGTATCTTATGTCAAAGACATCCCTCTTTCGCTGGCCTTGGGATATGCTATCAAGAACAACTCCAAAAATGATCTTCTAGAAATACTTAAAGAGGCTGAAGAAAATATGTATAAAGATAAACTTGCTGACAAACAGCAGGCATAGAGTTATTTGACGTCAGGTTGATAGAAGTTTTTCTTTAACCATCCCGCCGAAAAATCATAAATATTGAAAAATGTGTATATTGCTAATAGCTATCTTAGCATAATTCTTGTTATTATGTAAACGCAAGATAAGAAAAAGAGAGTCGGGTCAATTGTTGTTAGGGCGATAGAAGAGTTGCGCCTCTTACGAGTATGCACCTCGCGGTAAGAGGCGCAATCGACTATCTACTTAAAAGAGAAAATTATGACCGGCGCTGACAGAGTTTTGAATATGGAAAGGAGATAGAATAATGAGAGTGATATTTCTTGTAATGGCACTACTAATTGGCTTAATTATCGCTGCAGCGGCGATGATTAATAATGAGGTTGTTACTGTAAATTATTTTTTTGGGCAGGTTAGCCTTACCCTGTTTATGCTGATCCTCGGTTCCGCAGTTGCAGGCGCACTATTTATGGGTTCATTGGGTATCTATCGCGGCATCCATAACTATGTGAGTTCTCAGGGTGATCGTGGCCTTAAAA
>JAABTH010000044.1 GCA_011389985.1 Bacillota bacterium | reverse complement strand
ACTGTTGGAGGGGTTATGCTCAAAAGGAAAATCAAGTAATATATCTCGCTAATGTCAATAACATATGAAGTATCACTTTGAGTGTAATATTTGTGGTGGGGCTGAAAGCCTCACCTTTTTGTGTCAGCTCTCTGGTTTGATTCTTAACAAGAATTTTTCAGAATCTCAAATCAAGTTTACATAAACCTGTTTGATAACAATAAAAAAAGGCAGGAAAACAACACAAAAGAACCGTCCCCCTGTGTTATTGGACAAGAATAACTTGACTTTCATGTAAGAATTTTGCTATAATTCCTATATCTAATAAATCTCTGTCCCTTCTTCGGAGACAAGGTGGTCACATTGTGCTAAAACCCCGGATTAATATGCATAAGATCGTGGCCTTTATGGTCATTTTCTTCATATTTCTTGTTTTAGCCGCTCCCGCTGCATCGCAAACAGAAACCGCTGTTGCTTCAACCCTGAATTTAACTGAAACAGCACCGGCACGCCTGGTTATGCAGTTTATAGATGGCGATCTGTATAAATGGCAGGAGTTCGACAGTGGTGATTCAACTTATGTCATGCTGCTGAAACCGGAAAGAAAACTCTTAAGCAAAGCTGAATCAACTGCTTTATTTACCGCCTCCCGCCGGTGGATGATTGAATACCAGAATTACGGCCAACCTGGGCAATCTGAAGTTACATATACCGGTATTTATTCATTTCCCGAAAACAAAGTTGACAAATCATTCGCGCCAAAGACCACCGTTATTACCCGGGAAATTGAAAGACAGACTATGGTTGATAACCGTACTGCTATTGGCGGAAGTAAAACTGTTACATATCCTTATTGGAATACCGGCTTTTTAACAATTGACTTTAATAGCGATTACTTGAGGGGAAGCGGTTTTCTAATCAGCCCCTATGTAGTCCTTACCAATGCTCACAACGTATACAACGGAGACTTCGGCGGCTGGTTTGACGAAATAGAATTTTCTCCCGCTCAATATGAAACAGTATGGCCAAACGCTGTGAAACCCTTTGGCACGCTGAGCCCGGTAATGGCCGAATCAAATGAAAGCTTCATTTTTCATGAAAATAATAACGATCGCAACCAATCAATTAAATTTGATTATGCTGCTCTCTTTTTTGAAAAAACCTTCAGCGAAATCAATACTTATGTTCCCCTTGAATTCAATTATATCCCTTCAGCTGTTACTGTTATCGGTTACCCCGGCATCGTAAAAGATGCCAATACGATGGGAATGTGGAAAGCTGATGGAACTTTAATCAGTTATGATACCCACTGCCTTTTCTATGATGCCTACACCAGCGGCGGCAGCAGCGGAAGCCCTGTTCTATCGTATAACCAGCAATCAGATACTTACCGGGTTGTGGCAGTACACTCTTTTGCTTCACCAGGAAACTTCAGCGGCGGGCCTCATCTAAATGATCTTAACCGGGAAATGATCGAAAAATGGCTTTCCTGGACACCTGAAACCAACTCAAACCCGGTTACATCACTCACTCTTAACCCGACCAGCCTTACCCTTGATGTGGGCGATAAAGAAGCCCTGATTGTAACGATAAACCCAGACGATGCTACCAACAGCGAATTGAGCTGGTCGAGCAGCAACAGTTCTATAGCCAGGGTTGACGCCAATGGAATGGTGACTGCAGTAGCCGGTGGCACAGCAACAATTACTGTTAAAACTATTGACGGCAGCCAATCTGCCAGCTGCCTTGTCACCGTTAATGCCGCTGAAGGCGAAATTGGTTTACCCGGTCTTGGTGATGTTAACGAAGACGGCATCATCAACGTTCAGGATGTAGCGCTGGTTATGCAGCACGTGCTGTTGATTACAGCACTTGATGATTACGCCCTCGCAGCAGCAGACGTTAATGGCGACGGTGAAGTAAATGTAATTGATGTAGCCCTTCTCATGCAGTACTCCCTCGGCCTGATCAATACCTTCTAAATATAGTTCTCCTGACAGAAACAACTAAAGCTCCAGAGCAATTTAAACTGCCCTGAAGCCTTTTTCTTATTTGATGCACCTGGAAGAATTTGAACCCCTGACTAACAGATTAGACAGGATATAATTGTCTCCCTAAACATTAGAATATTCAACTGTATAGCTAAACCAATTTTGAAGCTTTCAGGTTTCACCCAGTCTGCTGGGTTCGGTTATCTTTCTCAAGATTCCTCTCGCTGTAAGGCTTCCTTATTTGCGTAGCAGAAGTACGAAGGTCGATCATATCCTGGTAAACCTCAAGCATACGCTCTGAACAAATCGCAGAAGAAATAAGAGGAGCATTTATTAAAGACTGCTTCTTCATGCGAGCGTACAAATTTCTGTCTTTTAATAGTTTGAGAATTGCCTCAGTAAAGGCGGGAAGTGAGAGTTCGGTTAGAATACCATCTTCATTATCATTTACCATCTCTGCCGGTCCGAAAGCACGAATTGCGACTACCGGAACACCAGCCGCTTTTGCTTCCCCTATCACCAGACCCTGGGTATCTGTTACAGAAGGAAAAACAAATAAATCTGAACTGGCATAACAGTGGACTATTTGTTGACGCGACAATTCTCCGGTAAAAATAACCTTATTCTCAATACCCAACTGCCGGCAGAGTTGACGTAAATACCCTTCCTGTGGGCCTTTACCTGTAAGCACCAGGCGGCAATCGGAAATACTTTTCAATGTCACTTGAAACGATTTTATCAAAAAAGCAACATTCTTTTCTTTACCAAGACGTCCGACAAATAAGAGAACTTTTTCTTCCGGTCTAACTCCGTAATTATTTCTTAACCAGTCCCTGTCAAGGTCTTTAAATTCACCCATATCAATGCCAGTTGGTATTTTAACAATATCTGTTTCTATACCGATACTCCGTAAGTAGTTTTCTACTAACTGGGTAGGAGCAACAACTACATTGCAGCTATTGGAAAAATTACGGGCAATTGCTTTTATTACCTTTTTCGAAGTAGCTTTAAAAAAAGGAAAATAATGCACATATTGCTCATAAAGAGTATGGAATGTAAAGACAAGGGGTAGTTTATGTTGTCTTGCCGCCCTTGCCCCTAACCTGCCGAGCAGGAAAGGAGAGTGGGCGTGGATTATATCGAGGCCAAGTTGCTCAATTTTTTTATTTAGATTTGTAGATATAGGGATCGGCAACGAAAAGTCGGTCATGGTCGGCCAGGGTACTGAAATAAATCGATACACACCTTCCTCTTTCAAAGAAGGTATCTGAGGATATTCCGGACAGAATATATGAACCTTGTGTCCACGATTAGTATACTCACGTGCAAAAAGTTCTATTGATCTGACAACACCGCTGGCATATGGGCGAAAACTATCAGTAAAGACGCCAATATTCATAGTTTACTCTCCCTAAACCAGTGCAAACAACTGGTAGCCACTTTCTCATTAACTAATAGGTTTCTTATCTGGACTTAACTAACCTGGCGACAAATAATAGTAGAACCGCCCCCAGGAATGTAACAACGTTAGTTGTGCCTTTTAACGATCATGCGCTGTCGCAGCCATCTCTTCACGATCTCGCTGCTGCTTTCTTAACTCGTCTTCCAATTTTCTTTTTTCATCCTCTAATGAGGCGTGCTCTTTCGCAGCGGCTTCTTCACGTTCTTTCTGCTGCTTTCTTAACTCGTCTTCCATTTTTTTCTTCTCATCTTCCAGGGTTTTTACACGGTTCTGCAGCTCTTTTTTAAGGCCGCGATCACCCTGAGAATTCATATAGTTATG
>JAABTH010000043.1 GCA_011389985.1 Bacillota bacterium | reverse complement strand
CCGGCAACAGTGCGGTATGCCGGCAGCTGTGTTTTACCGCCCACGCGTGAAACAGATTTACCCACATCAATTGCAGGCAGGTGATTACGCTGGAACAGTACGGGAGAAAGATAGATCTGCCCGTCTGTAATTGAGATTAGGTTGGTTGGAATATAGGCCGAAAGGTTCTGGGCCTGCGTTTCTATGATTGGCATGGCGGTAAGTGAACCGCCGCCGTATTCTTCCCGCAGGTGAGTCGAACGCTCAAGCAAGCGTGAGTGCAGGTAAAAGATATCACCCGGATAGGCTTCCCGTCCGGGAGGACGCTCAAGTAAAAGCGAAAGTTCGCGGTATGAACGGGCGTGCAGGGTGAGATCATCATATACGATTAAAACATCGCGACCCTGTTCCATAAAATACTCGGCAATTGTTGTGGCGGCAAAAGGCGCTATGAAGCGCAGGCCGGGTGGGCCGTCACCGGAAGCAACGACAACTGTTGTATAGGCCATTGCCTCGTACTTGCGCAGCTGGGCAATAAATTTAGCCACATCAGCGCCCTGCTGACCGATTGAGCAGTACACACAGACCACATCTTTATCTGCCTGATTGATTATAGTATCTAAGGCTATTGCAGTTTTACCGATTTGCCGGTCACCAAGGATTAACTCGCGCTGGCCCCGCCCAACAGGAATAAGAGCGTCTACTACTTTAAGACCGGTCTGCAAAGGTTCGGTGACTGGCGACCTGGCCATTATGGGGGGAGCTTCCTGCTCTACAGGACGTCTTTCGGTAAAATTAACGGCGCCCCTGTTGTCAAGCGGATTGGCCGCAGCATCGATAACCCTGCCAAGCAGGGCATCGCCGACGGGTATATCAACCACGCGCCCGGTACGGCTTACCCGGGAACCCGAAAATACATGCTCATCGCTGCCAAGCATAATCACCCCAACCTCATGCTGATCAAGGTTAAAGGCTATGCCTGTTACGCCGCCGGGAAATTCGAGCAGTTCTTCAGCCTGCACCCCGGCCAAACCTGAAACGCGGGCAATTCCGCTGCCGATAGATACTACGGTACCGCTTTCTTCTACCGTCGGTGAAGAAGAGCTTTCTTCAAGGGCCCTGTTTAAAGCGCGATCTGCATCTTCAACGACGTTTTTAAGCGTTGCGAGAAGAGAACTTTCAGCTGTCTTCTGATTGGTCAACGGCAGGTTCCTCCCCATCTTCTTCCTCTGAACCGGTCTGATTAAGTTCTTTAAGGATGTCGGATTCCATCCCCTCGAGATAGCTGTCAATATTCCAGGATACCCTGTAGCCGCCTGCTTCTATTTCAAGGCCGCAGATTAACTCCGAATCTTTTTTATATTTAAGCTCCAATTCTTCTGCCGAATCGGGGTATATCTCTTCAAGTCTTTTTTTAAGGTCTTTTATTTTGGAATCGTCAGCATCAAAAGCGCTGAGCAGGTTCAACTTATATTGATCATCTTTAAGACCTTTTTCAAGTTCCCTGCGGTCTTCTTCGGCAAGCTCGTCAACTTTTGTCATGAAATGCTTCCAGATTAACTCTTCCAACCGGGCGTCGGCTAAATCTTCTAAGCAGTGACGGGCAAGCGAGCAGGCCTGCAGGCTTATCCGGCGGCGCAGTTCTACGATAAAAGATTCTTTTTCACGCTCAAGAGCTTCTTCCCAGCGCCTTCTTGTTTGATCTACTTCACTGCGGGCTTCATTTAGCAGTTCATTTTTTTCTTCTTCTGCTGCAGAACGCGCTTTATCCATAATCTCTTCTTTCTGCTGCTCTAGCTCTACATTCTTGCGGCTGTATGCTTCAACTTCCTCTTCTGCTTCCTTCTTGAAGGCTTCTGCTTCCTCTTCCCGTTCGATAATTTTCCTTTCACGCTCTTCCATCATTTTAACAATTGGCCCGTAAAGAAATTTACGCAGCAGGAAAACCAGGATGAGGAAATTAATAATTTGAAATATAATAGTATACCAGTCAATTATCATCTTTATTCTCCCGTTTGTAAGGCTTCATTTGCCATACTCCTTAAATTAAAGAAAGTAATTCCAGAAGGGATTGGCAAAAATAAGAATCATCGACACCACAAAACAGTAGATGGCGGTAGACTCAATCATAGCCAAACCGACAAACAGTGTCCGGGTGATAGTGTTCGCTTCATCAGGCTGCTGGGCGATTGAGCTAAGGGCCTGTGACACGGCACGCCCCTGACCTAATGCAGGACCGATTGAACCAAAGGCAATGGTTAAACCGGCTGTTATTATAGACACTGCACCAATTAAATCTAAACTTTCCATATTTTTTCACTCCTTATTGTTGCTCTCTTTTCTGCTCCATTTCCTGTTGAACCCGGCTGGCCGAGGCAATATAGACCATGGCCAGAATTGCAAATATGTAGGCCTGTATTAAACCGGTAAGTAAACCCAGCACCTGCATAACTATCGGAAATATAAGTGGAGTAATTGTAATCAGGATTGCCACGATTACCGTTCCACTCATCACATTACCGTAAAGACGGACTGCTAAGGCCAGGGTGCGGCTTAATTCACCGATAATATTAAAAGGCAGCATAAAAAATGTGGGCTGCAGATATTGTTTGAAATATTTTGCAACACCCCGGGCGGCAATACCGAAAGCAGGTACTGCTATAAATACGCTGATAGCCAGGGCAGCCGTGGTTGACAGCGAACCGGTTGGAGGTACATAACCGGGAACAATGGCCAGAATATTGGAAATGGCGATGTAGAGAAAGAGTGTGCCGACAAAGGGCAAGTAAGGCCCTGGATCCTGGCGGCTCACTTCACGTATCTGTTTGTTTATAACTTCAATAACTACTTCAAACAGGTTCTGCCAGCGCGATAGCGGCCCTTCGCTGGTCATTTTTCGGGTAACGAGCCATGAGCCAAGAGTCATAAATATAATAATCAACCAGGTATAAAAGATAGTGGCATTTATTTTAAACCAGCCCATCTGAAAAAGAATAATTTCATCGGGGTTGATGGTCATTGCCGGGAAGCCTCCTCTCCGGTTTAATTTTATAAGCAAGCACGGTGCGGGTAGTGATAAACCCGATCATCGCGGCAAGCAGGTTCTGCCAACCGGACTGCAGCAGCAGGTAAAAACAGGCCAGAACCACAACAATACGTACGATATAACTGATAACTGAGATCAGGTATGGACGGCTGCTTTCAGTAATTTTTTGGACAGTCCACCAGAGTCCGCCGAAAAAGAAAGCACCGAGCAGGCAGCCGGCCAGCAGTGAAAGTAACAGGTAGATCCAGTTCAGAATGGCGAACCTCCTTTAAATATTTCACCTTAATTATTTTATTCTTCCTCATCGTCATCAAGACGGCTTTCTTTGTTTACCCAGTACCATGCATTGATGCAGCCGACAATCAGGCCGATAAAGAGCATCGTTAAGGTCCATGAATAGGAACTTGGCCAGATACGATCAATCCATAGACCGAGGACAATGCCGATAATTGTTGTGATTGCGATTGTCCAGCCTACCATGCCAAAGAGGCCAAGCCCAAACCATACACCGCGGTCACGGTTCCGCCGCGCTTTAATACGACGAGCTGCTTTGCGACCTACTGTTCCCGGCAGGCTCTTCTCTTTATTTTTATTGTCACTCTTATTATCGCTGCTCATCAGCGTACTCCTCCCAAATGAGTAAAGCGCCTCAGGGTATCAGCTTCTAAACGGGCCATTACAGCGCGCGTCTTCTTTTCATTTTCGCCAAGCACTTTAAGTTCATTTTCAACTGTATCTTCAAGTTGCTCCAAATCATCACCCGGCACCGCACGCGACGCCGAAACATATACCTGGTCTCCCTGTTTTACCAGAATTCCATCGTCAAGCGCTACATAGTTTTCTGTGCCATCAGCGGTAAGGTAATAAAAAATACCTGGAACCAGAGCTGCTACGAAATCAATGTGCCGGGGCAGAAGGGTAAAGTGCCCATTCTGCGCTTCGGCTGAAACTTTTTCCACTTCTGTTTCAACCTGCACCCTGGATGGTAAAAGAATTTTTAAATCCAGGAAGAACACCTCCACTTATTTATCTTCAGCAGACTTTTCCTCAGGTTCAGTTTATTACTTTTTGCCCTCTTTCGATTTAATTTCGCCGATCTTGCCGAGCATGTAGAGATCGGATTCAGAGCGTTCGGCAAATTCATCATTTAAAATTCGCTCGCAGCCGTCAATGGCATCTTCGAGATCGACAACGCGGCCGCTCATGCCGGTAAATTGCTCAGTTGTGACAAAGGGCTGGGTGAGAAAACGTTCAAGCCGCCGGGCACGGTTAACAACATGCCTGTCATCCTGCGAAAGCTCTTCCAAACCAAGCATGGCAATAATATCTTTCAGCTCTTCGTACTCGGCCAGGGTTCGCCGAACTTTTTGGGCAACCTGGTAATGCCTCTCACCAACGATCAGGGGAGTAAGCATTTTAGACCAGGAACGAAGAGGTTCAACTGCCGGATAAAGGCCTTCACTTGCACGTTTACGGGATAAGATGATTGATGCCGAAAGATGGGCAAAAGTATGAGTTGCAGAAGGATCGGTAAAATCATCGGCCGGAACGTAAACAGCCTGTATCGAGGTAATAGCCCCGGTGGCAGTGTTAGATATGCGTTCCTGCAGTTCGGCGATTTCGGTTGAAAGCGTTGGCTGGTAACCTACCCGCGAAGGCATTTTACCGAGCAAACCTGACATCTCGGAACCGGCCTGAACAAAACGAAATATATTGTCAATGAGAAGCAAAACATCCTGCCTGGCTTCATCACGGAAATATTCGGCCATGGTTAAAGCGGAATGTCCTACCAGGAAGCGGGCCCCTGGCGGTTCATTCATTTGACCGAAGACCATTACTGTATTATCGAGCACTCCTGCCTCCTGAATATCGCGGTAGAGTTCTTCAGCTTCACGTGAGCGTTCACCGATACCGCAAAAGATACTTACCCCTTCATGCTTGCCAACGGTGTTGTTAATCAACTCTGTAATTAGAACGGTCTTGCCGACACCGGCGCCACCGAAAAGACCGGCCTTGCCTCCCCGTTCAAGCGGAGTAAGCAGGTCGATTGCTTTAATGCCTGTCTCAAAAATCTCCGAGGAGGTAACTCTGCGAGATATTGAAACCGGTTCCTGATGAATGCCCCTTAATTCGGCACCTGTAATCGGATCTTTTTCATCAATTGTATCTCCAAAAACATTGAACATGCGCCCCAGTATTTTTTTGCCGACAGGCACACGGATCATGTCGCCGCTATCTATGGCAGGATCACCGCGTTTTAACCCCCTGGTTGGCGAAAGAGCTATGCCCCGGACCAAATCTTTACCCTGGTGCGATACCACCTCGACAATAATATTACTTTCAGGGCCTACTGTAAGCATGTTATGCAAAGCCGGTATATCGGCAGGAAAAACAACATCAACTACGCTACCCCTGATGGCAACAACAGTACCTTTATTCATTTCAGCTGGATTTGATTCAGTTGTTAAATCAGTCATTTTATAAAGCCCCTTGTTCAAAGCTGTCACTAATAGCTACTTGAAGTATTTTGTTACTAATACTATTAGCCATATCTTTCTTTTTCCCTCTTTGAAAGTAGCAAAACAAAAGATATTTCATCTCTTCCAAAATGCTTCCTACAAAAGCAAAATGATTCAATTAATTTTTTATAAAAAGTTTTCAAAAAACTATTGACAAGTTTAAGTGGTCATGCTATTATAATTTTACCAGGTTCCGAGAGACTGAAGGGTAAACCAAGTTCGGGTCGATGGGAAAAACCGGAAGATAAAAAAGGCGTAAACCTTATTTGGAAGCCGGAACTATCCAAGAGAATCGGACAGCTACAAGGAACGGTAGCAGAAAGGCAAAGTAAAGGGTGAAACCTTAACTGAGCCGGGAAGCGCCGGAAAACCGTAGCACAGAATCTGCAAGAACCGGTCGGAGGTTGAAGGAAATCGTCTGTAGAGACGAATGAGAACGACTGCAGATGGCCGGCGAAGAAGATTCTGAGGGTGACACCACAGGTCTGTTGGGACCTGGTTTTATTATGTACTTTTATATGTGTTATTCATTGTTTTCTGAGGTAGCTTTTTAAGTCGCGGTAATAGTTCTCATGTGGGCCGATCATAATCAGTTCAATCGTTCTTACTTCAATTACCCTGTAAGCCAGCAAGTATTCTATTTTCTGCAATTTGAATTTATGAACAAGTATTCCTTTAAGATCACCCTTCTTTTCAACACCAAGGCCTGGACGTGAAGCTATCTCTTGTATAACACTATCTAAATCTGCTTTTTCAGCTTTAGTCAGTTTTTTTACTTTACGGGCAAATGATCCTGATTGATATATTTTCATCGCTACTACCCAAACTGATACTCAGTTTTTTCGCCGCGTTCCAGTTCTTCAATGCCAATCAATATTTCTTTGATCAGATCAAAGGTTAAATCGGGATTCTCTTCCATACTCTTGCCAAGCATTGCCCAGTATTCAATTTGTCCGGTTAGCGAGCGGTGCTCGACAGCACTATACTTTCTCGCTTCCTCAGCCAGCTTTTCGGATATCCTAATTGCTGTCGACATTAGATCTGCCTCCCTTATTTGAATTGCTACTCTTAAATAAATGATATCACTCAATGTTGCATTTTGCAATGTTATGCAGCAACATTATGAGCTAAACAAGTCCGCTAATGCTCGACGATTTAATGATCATCAGCCAAAAGAAGTAAAAGCTGTCGATTTCGCAACTTCCAAATTAATTTGTTGATTACAAATATTTCATTTATAATGGTGTTGAATGATAGAAGACTAATGCATAAACTAACGTTGAGAGGTATAACATGGAACGTAAAACCGATCTTGAAAGATTATCAAAAATGAATAGGATTAGTCTAATTTATCTTTTTGGCTCTCAGGCTCAAAAGGGCCTTGCACTGCTAAACGGC